>NZ_JTDM01000001.1:0-14734 GCF_000831325.1 Thauera sp. SWB20
GATGCCGTGGTCAGCGCGCTGATCGCACACCATGAGGGGCGGCCGGGTCTCAGCGAGCGGACGCTGTGGAGCAAGCTCGCGCAGGCGCGGCGCCACCTGGAGGCGTCGCGCTGACGACGCGGCCAGCATGATGCCGATGCGGCGCACTGCAATTGCAGTCGCTGCTTCTGCAATTGCAGTGATTTCGGCGACCGCGGTGTATTGAATACGAGGCACTTTCCGAACAGCGCCAGTGAGCGTCAAGGAGTGTCTCTCATGTCTTCGCAGACCACCGCGCCGGCAGTGCCGGCCGAGCACCGCATCCTGCGTCGCGCCGAAGTCGAGGCCAAAACCGGCTTCAAGCGCGCGCACATCTACAGCCTGATGAAAGAAGGCAAGTTCCCCAAGGCGCTGCGCTTGGGCGTGCGCGCCGTGGGCTGGGACTCGGCGGAGGTCGAGCAATGGATCGCCGATCGCCTCGATGAGCGCGCCTGACGCTTTTCCTCGGTACATGCCATTCAACCGGGAGAGGCCCATGCAGGTGGTGTCCATCATTTCGACCAAGGGCGGCGTCGGCAAGACCACGACGGCGGCCAACCTGGGCGGCTTCGCAGCCGACACCGGGCTGCGCGTGCTGCTGCTGGACCTGGACGTGCAGCCCACGCTGTCGAGCTACTTCACGCTGGCCGAGCGCGCGCCGGCCGGCATCTACGAGATGCTGGCCTACAACGAGCAGCGCGCCGAGCAACTGGTGTCGCGCACCGCGATCGAGCGGCTTGACCTGGTGCTCTCGAACGACGACCGCGGCGAGCTGAACACGCTGCTGCTGCACGCGCCCGATGGCAGATTGCGGCTGCGCCACCTGCTGCCCACGCTGGCGCCGCACTACGACCTGCTGCTGATCGACACCCAGGGCGCGCGCAGCGTGCTGCTGGAGATGGCGGTGCTGGCCTCGAACTTGGCGCTTTCGCCGGTGACGCCGGAAATCCTCGCGGCGCGCGAGCTGCGGCGCGGCACGCTGCAACTCATCGAGGACATCGCGCCGTACCGCCACCTCGGCATCGAGCCGCCGCCGCTGCACCTGCTCATCAACCGCGTGCATCCGGTGTCGTCGAATGCGCGGCTGATCCAGCAGGCGCTGCGTCAGGTATTCCAGGAGCAGCCTGGCGTGCGCGTGCTGGACACCGACGTGCCGGCGATTGAAGCCTATCCGCGCGCCGCGACGCGCGGACTGCCGGTGCATCGGGTGGAATACCGCCAGCCGGCGGGCCGCACGGCACCTGCCGCATTGGAGACCATGCGCGCGCTGGCCGGCGAGCTGTTCCCGGCGTGGCAGGAGCGCTTTGCGCTCGTCACCGGCCGAGGCGACGCGGGAGGGGCCGGCCATGGCCAGCGCACATGACCTGGCCCGCGGCCACAAGCGGCTGCGAGGGCTGATCGAGTTCGCCCTGGGAGAAGGTTGGAAGGTGGTGCGCACCCGCGGCGGGCACCTGCTGTTCACGAAGCAAGGCTGCGCGCCGATCTACACCAGCTCGACGGCGAGCGACCACCGCGCCGAGCGCAACGCCCGTGCGCAGCTTCGCCGCGCCGACCGACAGGCGCAGGAGAATGGCCGTGGCTGAGCTGACGCCGCAGGACATGGCTGCCAAGCTGCTGGCCACCGGCTTCGAGCGCAGCGGCCCTTCGGCCGCGACCTTGAGCGACCCCATCGCCGACACGCCGATGGTGGTGACGCTGGACCAGTTGCGGCCCTACGACCACGACCCACGCGTGACGCGCAACCCGGCCTATGCGGAGATCAAGGCGTCCATCCGCGAACGTGGGCTGGACGCGCCCCCCGCGATCACGCGCAGGCCGGGCGAGGCGCACTACATTATTCGCAACGGCGGCAACACGCGGCTGGCGATCCTGCGCGAGTTGTGGAGCGAGACCAAGGAGGAACGCTTCTTCCGCATTGCGTGCCTGTTCCGCCCGTGGCCGGCGCGCGGCGAAATCGTGGCGCTGACCGGGCATCTGGCCGAGAACGAGCTGCGCGGCGGCCTGACCTTCATCGAGCGGGCCTTGGGCATCGAGAAGGCGCGCGAGTTCTACGAGCAGGAAAGCGGCCAGGCGCTGTCGCAAAGCGAACTCGCGCGGCGACTGACGGCCGACGGCTATCCGGTGCCGCAGTCACACATCAGCCGCATGAACGATGCGGTGCGCTATCTGCTGCCGGCGATCCCGACGCTGTTGTACGGCGGATTGGGCCGGCATCAGGTGGACCGGCTCGCAGTGCTGCGCAAGGCGTGCGAGCGCACCTGGGAGCGGCGTGCGCTGGGCCGGCCGCTGACCGTGGACTTCGCTTCGCTGTTTCAGGATGTGCTGTCGCAGTTCGACACGCAGCCGGAGGGCTTCTCGCCCCAGCGCGTGCAGGACGAACTGGTGGGTCAGATGGCCGAGCTGCTGGAAGCGGACTACGACACGCTGGCATTGGAGGTCGATGACAGCGAAAGCCGTCAGCGAGTATTGACCAGCGAGCCGGCCGCGCCGAACCCGGCAACGCCTGTCGCACCTGCGGCGCCAGCCATCACGCCGCAACTGTCGCCCGCGGCGCCAACGCCACGGGACACCTCGCCCGTCGCGCCACCGGCAGAGACACCCTCGGCACCACCTGCCGCTGCACCAAACGCCCGGGACGGGCAGCGCGACGAGCGCCTGCAGGGGCACATCGTGACGCCGGCCCCAACCACCGAGCGCCTGCAGTCCATCCAGCGGATGGTCGCGGATCAGCTCGGCGACAAGCTACCCGACTTCGAGGCAGATGCGCTGCGTGCGATCCCGGTGCAGGTTGGCGGGCTCTTTCCCATCTCGGATGTCTGGTACATCGAGCCGGGCCTGGACGTGCCGGATCGCCTGCGCGTGCATATCTCGCAGTTCGCTCGCGAGATCGCGGGGGAAGCGGCGGTGGGCGACCACATCGAAGCCAGCGATGGCGGCATCGGCTTCGTCTGCGTGACGCCGGCCGTGGGCCAGGCGAAGGCGCTCCCGGCGTTCGCGCGTGCGATGCTGACCCTGCTGCACGCGCTGAGCACCGCGCCGGCACCCGCGACCGGGCTGGACAGCGCGCGGCTGGCCGATGACCTTGGGCCGCTGCTGCATGGTCACGGCGGCTTGGTCACGCGCCTGAGCGATGCCGGGCTGGTAAAGCTGTTCCGTCTGCTGCGCCTGGCGCGTCGGCTGCTGGATCTGGAAGCCGGCGTAGCGAGCCAGGATTCCTGAGCGCAGGAGGCTCCCGTATGTCGGCACCGCACCCGCTCAACCAGGCCGTGATCGCCCAGGCCCTGCATGACCTGCGCAACGGCCAGTTGCGCCGCTGCAAGGCCATGGGCTTCGGTGAGGAGGAGCTGGATGCGCTGAAGCACCCAGAACTCGTGAGCATGCTGGTGAATGCCACGGTGTCGTGGTGTTCGGTGTCGGTGAACCGGGAAGTGTTGAAGCGGCTGCTGAGCCAGGTGCACGACGTGGAGCGGGAGATCGCCACGGTGGACCGCATGCTGCGCCTGGGGGCGAGCACGGAGATGGTCAGCAAGTTCTACGGCCTCACGCATCAGGAAGTGGCGCTGCGCCGCGACATCCTCGGGCTGCCCAAGCGCAAGGGTCGGCATCCGGTGCTCGACGAGGCGCAGGACGTGGCCCTGTGGGAACGCTGGAAGGCCGGCATCACGGAGCGGCACATCGCACTGAACGACGACATGGCGATGCTGGCGCTGACCATGGACCTGGCCGAGGCCATGACCCTGCCCATGTCGGTGATCTGGTCGGCGATACGGAACTGGGTCGACCAGGGGCTGGTGTAGGTCATGACGACGGGCGACGCTCCACGGCGTGATGGCCCGGTTGCGCTGTCGGCGTTGTTCGACGAGGCGCTGCGGCACCTTGAGCCGAAGGAACCGGCGCAGGGCACGGCGCCGAGCCAGGACGGCTTTCTCTACAGCGGCAACCGGCACGAGAGCGTGCCGCGCGCGTTGTTCTTCGACCGGCGCCTGACGCCGCTGGAGCGCAATGCCTGGCAGGTGTTCCGCCTGCAGCTCAACGACGACGGCGTGACCGCCTTTCCCACCTACGACCAGCTCCGCCCATATCTGGCGTCCATGCCCTGTGCGGCGCAAGCCTCGCACGAGACCGTGGCGCGCGCCTTGACGCTGCTGCGGCTGACGCGCTGGCTCAGCCTGGTGCGGCGGCGGCGCGATCCCAAGACCGGCCGTATCCAAGGCAACCTCTACGTGCTGCACGACGAACCGCTGTCACCCTTCGAGGCGATGCAGCTCGACCCGGACTACCTGGGCCTGGTGAGCCAGGCGCTCACGCACGCGGCGAAGGCGGTGCAGGTCGTGGGCATGAACACGCTGCGGGAGATCGCCGAAGACCCGCTGCTCAGCGGGCGCACGCTGCCGACCCGTCTGCAAGTGCTGGCGCAGCGCATGGCGCGGCATGGCTGGACGACGCCAGGTTATCCACAGGAGGGTGCGGACCACGAATCCGAAGAAGGCCAGGAAGCCCTTCTTCGGAATGCTGCGCGCCCGTCTTCGGAATCCGAAGCAGGACCGAAACCCGCGCCGGACGGCTCTCTTTGGATTCCGAAGGAGGACCGTACAGTACGTAATGATCGTATAAATGAAGTACGTACAGTACCGCGCGCGAGGGCCTTGCAGAACCTGCGGCTGCCCGAGCGTTTCCTGCGCTTGAAGGACGAGCAGCAGGCCGGCGCGCTGGTGGCGCTGCAGCAGGTGGACGAGGCGCAGAGGCAGGCCGTTCTCGACGAGTGGGCGGCACGCTGCCACAACAGCGCGGTACGCAACCCGGCCGGCTACCTGTTTGGCATCATCCAGAAGGCGATCCGCGGGGAGTTCAAGGCCTGGGCCGGAGAAAGTGCATCGACGCCGCCAGCGCCCCCGTCACCTGCGCCCTCGTCACCGCCAGCATCCCGTGCGGCTGATCCCGAGGTGGCACGTGCCTACCTGGCTCAGCTCCGAGAAGCCTTGCGTGATCGCTGATGTTGACTATCCCCAGGGGATAGCTGGAACAAACACCCTTCCGCCGTGCTCGATTGCTGCCCGCCGAACGACAGGCGAAACTGTCGCCTGTGAATCAAACGAGGACAGCCACGCACGAGCCCGGCCAACGATGGATATGACGACTTTCCCCGTCACAAACGCACTGCAACCACTACAGCCAGACGTTCAGCGCTTGCTGGGCAGATGCCTGTTGCGCCTTCAACAATACGAGCGCCTCATGAAAGCCATCGTGGCCCACCACGAGATTTCAGGCCCGGCGCATTCGCTGGAGGCCATTCGCGCAGCGCGGATTGAAGATGCCGCGACCAAGACCCTGGGCACGTTGATCGGACAACTGTTTGGTTCGTATGTCGTCACCGATGGAAATGGCGGCGAGGAACGCGACGACGATCTTCCCGGCGACGTGATCTCCTTTCGCACGCGCGTGCAATTGAGCCTGTCTGCGCAGGACTACGCCAAGACCCAGGCCGACCTCAAAGACCTGGTATCGCTGCGCAACACACTGGTGCACCACTTCATCGACCAGCACGATCTATGGACCGTGGACGGGTGCCGCGCTGCACAGGACGAACTCGGTTCCGCCTACACGCGCATCGATCAGCACTTCGAGCAGTTGCGCGGCTGGGCCGAGCACATGGATCAGGCGCGGCGCCTGGCAGCGGAATTCGTCCACTCGGATGTGTTCCACGACCTGGTGGTCAATGGCATCGCGCCGGACGGCACGGTGGACTGGCCGGCCGCCGGCATCGTTCGTGCGCTACGCGAGGCCGCCGCGCAGTTGGCCGTCGAGGGCTGGACACCGATCGCCGCCGCTGGCCGCTGGATCGCGGACCGGCATCCCGAGCAGCTTCCAGCCAATTACGGCTGCAGCAGTTGGCGGCAGGTGGTGCACGAGTGCCGCCTGTTCGAGCTTCGCTACCGTGAGGTGGAGGGGCAACGGGCCGCCTGGTACAGACCTCGCGAGGCATAGCCCCGCAACGCGGTCTCACCTCCGCGCGAGCCGCGAACACATCCGCCGAGCTATCCCCAGGGGATAGCCGGCACACACAGCCTTCCGCGCAGAACAAACCGGGCGCGCATGGGCTGCGGTTTGTTGACTGACAGCCTTCCGGCCGATGCCGATGCTGGCGACTCGCCCCTTCACCGCGAGTCGCTCCAATGGCCAACGAACGCACAGAACCCCTGCAACTGAATCTCGGATCGCTGCGCAGCGCGATGTCGCTGACGCTGCACACGCACCACGCTTCGCGCATCTGGCACGGCCGCGCGCCGACCGAGGGGCGCCCAGGCATCATCGGTCTCAACGGCTTCATCGGCGCCATGAACAAGATGAAGCGCGGCGCCGAGCAGGACGACCCGTACTCGGACTGGTGGATGCTGCGGATCGAGGACAAGCTCGCCGACACCAAGACCCGCCTGCAGACCCTGCGCGAACAGGTGGATCAGGCCTTGGCCGACGTGCCAGCGGCGTTGTCGCTGGGCGAGAACATGAATGTGCAGCCGGTGAAGCTGCCGCTGTTCGTGAATGCACAGCTCGGCTTCATGGCGGTGTACCTGCTGGCTGACTACGACGACCTGGCGCGCAAACTCATCCTGGCGCACCACACGGCGCTGATCGACCGCAGCACCTTGGAGCGCTGGCTCAATGATGGCGCGCACGCGCTGCGCAGCCTGTTCTCGCTCGCCCAGCAGTACCGCTACTCGGGCACGACGCGCGACGACTTCGCGGCGAAGAACGCGGCGGCACGAGCGGCGCTGGAGAAGTTCGGCGAACTGCCGCAGGACGTGCTGGAAGGCACGCGCCGCTCGCGCTTCGCGCCACCGATCGCGCGGCGGACGACCAAGCCCGGCACGCCGCCTGCTGCGCCCGCCATCAAGCCCGATGCGCCGGCTCACACGGATGGCGCAGCCGATGGTGCGGCGGGCGATGAGGGTACTGACGCATGACGGCATCGCCCCCCATCAGCCACTCCACGCGCTTCGTGGCGCTGGAACAGGCGGACTTCCAGCGGCTGGAACACGCAGGCTACCTAAAAGGCCTTTTACAGCCTTTTAAGGGTAAGGGGAGTCTGGAGACCTGGGCCAGCCAGTGCGCGGCGCTGCGCGACGACGTGATTGGCCTGGCGCAGCGGCGCGTGCTGCCCCAGGCGCGCGCCTACCCCTTCAGCCTGCTCCACGTGCAACTGGCCCAGCAGGCCACTGGCGCAGGGACGACCTTCCTGCGCTGGCGCAACCTCGACCGTTCCTCCATGGGCGTGGCGTTGTGGGAGGCCCTGCTGGCCAACCCCGCGACGCCGGCCTCGCTGATCGACGAGCTGTACGCGATGGAACTGCAGCGCATCGTGCTGAACATGCAGATCAGCCTGACCCACAGCATCGCTCGCCAAGCCCTGGAATGCGCCAGCAAGGCCGCCCAGGCCGAAGCGGCTTACCTGCGGCGTGTCCACGGGCATACCGCGGCCGTTCCACCCACCACCAAGGAGTCACCATGAGCACGCACTTCGTCGGCGAGGGCAACATCGGTTCTGCGCCGGACTACCGCGAATTCCCGAACGGCAACGACGAGCCGCGCCGGCTGCTTCGCCTGAACGTCTATTTCGACAACCCGATCCCGAAGAAGGACGGCGAGTACGAAGATCGCGGCGGCTTCTGGGCGCCCGTGGAGCTGTGGCACCGCGACGCCGAGCACTGGAAGACGCTATACCAGAAAGGCATGCGGGTGCTGGTCGAGGGCCGCACCGTGCGCGACGAATGGGAGGACGCCGACGAGAACGAGCGCGTGACGTTCAAGGTCGAGGCGCGGCGCGTGGGCATCCTGCCGTACCGCATCGAGTCGGTGGCGCTCAGCACCAAGCCGGCCGGCGGACAGTAATTCGCCCATCGCCGTTCCCCCGAGGGCGACTGTAGCAACCGTCATACGCCCGCGATGCACCAGCGAGCTATCCCCAGGGGATAGCTCCAAGGTCGTCCACGGAGTTCCAGCCGCCCTCCCGAAACGACGCTCTTGCTGTGCCAGCTCCGATCTATGCACACCGCTGCGGCAACGAACCGCCTGCCGATCACAAAGCGGTGTCTGCATCAATCGACTTCCTTGCTGCCGGCATCTCCTGGCCCCGCCAAGCTGACGCCCATCCGATGAACCGCACATTTCCAAGGAGGCTTCATGCGCCTTTTCCTGTGCGAGAAGCCGTCCCAGGGCAAGGACATCGCCCGTGTGCTGGGTGCCGGTCAACGCGGCAACGGCTGCTACAGCGGCGCGGGTGTCGTCGTGACCTGGTGCATCGGTCATCTGGTAGAGGCGGTTCCGCCCGAAGGCTACGGCGAGCAATACAAGCGCTGGGCCATCGAGCAACTGCCCATTCTTCCTGAGCGTTGGCGTGTCGAGCCCAAGGCGGCGACCGCAGCGCAATTCAAGGTCGTGCAGCAGCTCGTCGCCAAGGCGGGCGAGCTGGTGATAGCGACCGACGCCGACCGCGAGGGCGAGATGATCGCCCGCGAGATCATCGACCTGTGCGGCTACCGCGGGCCGATTCAGCGCCTGTGGCTGTCGGCGCTCAACGATGCGTCGATCCGCAAAGCGCTGGGTGCGCTCAAGCCGTCCGCCGAGACGCTGCCGCTGTATTTCTCCGCACTCGCCCGATCGCGCGCCGACTGGCTGATCGGCATGAACCTGAGCCGGCTGTTTACGCTTCTAGGTCGGCAGGCCGGCTACACCGGCGTGCTGTCGGTGGGGCGCGTGCAGACGCCGACGCTGAAGTTGGTCGTGGATCGTGATCGCGAGATCGCGCGATTCGTCTCCATGCCGTATTGGGCCGTGGATGTGCTGCTATCCCATGCCGGCCGGTCCTTCACCGCGAGCTGGATACCGCCCGAAGGCAGCACGGATGCAGCGGGTCGCTGCCTTCAGCAGCCGGTGGCGCAGCAGGCTGCGGATCGCATTCGCGCGGCACGCGATGCGCAGGTCGTGTCGGTGGACACCGAGCGCGTGCGCGAGGCACCGCCGCTGCCTTTCGATCTGGGCACCTTGCAGGAAGTGTGTTCGCGTCAGCTCGGCCTCGATGTGCAGGAGACGCTGGACATCGCGCAGGCGCTGTACGAGACGCACAAGGCGACGACCTATCCGCGCAGCGACTCGGGATATCTGCCCGAAAGCATGCTCGCGGAAGTGCCGGCGGTGCTCGATGCACTGCTCGCCACCGATCCCAGCCTGCGGCCCTTGATCGGCCAGCTCGACCGCAACCAGCGTTCGCGCGCCTGGAACGACGGCAAGGTGTCGGCTCACCACGGCATCATCCCGACGCTGGAGCCCGCCAACCTGTCGGCCATGAACGAGAAGGAGCTGGCCGTCTACCGGCTGATCCGCGCTCATTACCTCGCGCAGTTCCTCCCGCACCATGAGTTCGACCGGACGGTAGCGCAGTTCTCGTGCGGCAGTCAGTCGCTGGCGGCCGTGGGCAAGCAGATCGCCGTCACCGGCTGGCGCGAGGTGCTGGCGACGCCGGGGCCGGACGATGCCGACGGCGAGGATGCGCAGCGCAGCCAGGTGCTGCCGGCGCTGCATGCGGGCCTGTCCTGCCCGGTCGGCAAGGTGGATCTCAAGGCGCTGAAGACGCTGCCGCCCAAGCCCTACACGCAGGGCGAGCTGATCAAGGCCATGAAGACTGTCGCCAAGTTCGTGACCGACCCGCGGCTGAAACAGAAGCTGCGAGATACCACAGGCATCGGCACCGAGGCGACACGCGCCAACATCATCAACGGTCTGATCGGCCGCGGCTACCTGGTCAAGAAAGGCCGTGCCGTCCGCGCTTCCGACGCGGCATTCACGCTTATCGACGCGGTGCCCTCGGCCATCGCCGACCCCGGCACCACGGCGGTGTGGGAGCAGGCGCTCGACATGATCGAGGCCGGCCAGATGGCGCTGGACACCTTCATCGAGAAGCAGTCCGTGTGGCTCGGCCAGCTCGTGCAGCAGTATCGCGGCGCAACGCTCTCGCTCAAGCTGCCGCCGGCGCCGGCCTGCCCGCAGTGCGGCGCACCGATGCAGCAGCGCACGGGCAAGAGCGGCGCGTTCTGGTCCTGCTCGCGCTACCCGGACTGCAAGGGCACGTTGCCGATCGAGTCCCCGACGGGCCGGCGCAGCGCACCGCGCAAGCGGCGCGCTGCCTCCAAGGCGTCCTGATCCTCGCTTCCCCCTGCCGCGCCGGCCACTTCACTGGCGGCGAGGCAAACGTCCCGCACCGCGCGGGACTCCAAAGCGCGCGTCTCCTTCTGCAACGGTGTGCGCGCCCCGTCTGCCCGCCGTCGGGCGACGGGGCGAGAAGGTCATTGCTCCACGAATCGCGCCCGCCGCCATTCCCTTGATCGGTGTGCTTTGCCTCGGTCATGAGGGGCTTCCTGACGCCTTGCCGCCGCGCGAGCCGTGAGGAGGCCCCTTGGGCCGAGGGTATTCCGTGCCGGTGCCCGCCGGCGGAACAACGGGCTCCCTTTGTGTGTGGATGCACGCCAGAGGTTTCCGGCCCCAGCCACGAAACGGGCCGGGTGCGATTGCAGACGCAGCGAACGGCTTTGACGACGGCCCGCGCTGACGCAGCCCACAGGTGGTTTTCCTTCCTCTCCAGCCGAAGGCCCGCGTGGCCTTCGGCGCCCTGGTCTGTGCCTTGTCCCGTGACGCGGGCCTGCCCTAAAGCGGGCCGTCCGCGATTCGGTTTTCCCTGCGACGACAGCCATGCTTCGCGCCCATCCTCACGCCATGCGTTGCTGACAGTCGTCAGCGGCATGCCCTGGCAGTCCCGGTCTTCAAGACTGCAACGCGGTTCGCCGCGTTGACCGATCCAGTCCGCTTCGCATCGCCCACCGCGGACGCTCGCCGGCCTGGCGACGATGCCCTTTTCTCAACCACCCGAGGGGAACCCCATCCCCCGCGGGATGCGTGCTCCCCGACCCACCAAGGAGCACGGCATGTCTGAACCTTCCGCATCTTCCTCTGCGACCGCAGTGCGCAGTGGTGCGCTGGCGCTGGTCTGGACCGGCAAGCGTTTGCCGCTACAGGTGCTGCGCAGCGCGGCCGGCCACTACATCGGCACACAAGACGACGAAGGCCCGGTATCGCGGGAGTCCGTCGAGTATTTCCCGAACCACCTCGCAGCACAGCGCGCCCTGGATACCCATGCCTGGACACAGCGCGCTCACCCCTGATTCCCACCCTTCAAGGAGTTCTCTCATGAATCTGTCTTTACCCGAAGACGTGCTCGATCAGATGGCGCTGGAACAGGCGCACTTCGACGCTGCACCGCAGGCCTTCTTCGAGGCCTGGAAGCGCGGCGCGCAGATCGCCGGCCACGAGTGGTTCGGCGACGGCACACGCGAAGGTCTGCAGCGTGCCACCACCAAGTGGGACCTGCGGCCCAACATGCTGATGCTCAACGACGCCCTGGGTGTGCTGAGCAGCGGTCAACGCATGTTCCTGTCCGCGATGGTGAGCTTCTACAACTCCCGCGAGGGCGGCGCGATGCTCAAGCGTTGCGGCTTCGAGGGGCTGTCCGACTTCGGCGGCCTCGATCTGGAACGGCGCCAGGTCATCGCTGACCTCACGCTGCACTACAACGGCTGGTGAGCCGCGCCTGGCAACCCACCGTCCTTTCATCCCACCCCACGAGGGACATGCGTCCCCGTTCGGGGCCATGTCCCTCCTTCCTTTCGCAGGAGCGGCCATGTCCCGAATCAGCATCTTCCACTGAACTGCACCGCCCGCCACCAGGGCGGCCCGACGCCGCGGCCGGCTGACCGGCTGCCACTTCATCCACTCGCTGGGGTTCAATCCCCGGCAGGGGATTGCCTCGGCCATCCTCTGCTGGAGGAATCCCATGTCCCATTCCAACAATCCCTTCGTCCGCGGCTACGATAGCCTGTCCGTGCAACGGCTGCTGGCGATTGCCTACGACGACGACTGCCCGCTGAGCTACCTCCCGCTGCACGTCTCGCAGTCGCACCTGCCGGACAGCCAGGTCGAGCTCCATGCCTGCGTCTTCTGCGACGACTTCGCGCTGATCACGGAAGGCCAGAACGTGCCGCCCGAGCTGGACGCGCAGTGCCCCAGCCACGGCATCGCCCGAAACCTCGTCTACGCCGTCATGGCCGAAGAAGCCGGCCAGCCGCTGCACGTCGGCGATACCTACTCCGAGGAAGCCGCGCGCGAGGTGGTACGCCGCCTGCGCTTCGAGACCGGGTTCTACAGCCGTGCCTGGGAAATCAGTTCGGCGCACATCACCGAGGAGGCCGGTCGCTTCCTCGCCGAACTGGCGGACATCGCCACGCCGAGCGGTTTTCTGTTCGTGGCCTTCCGCATTCCCTACAGCCCGGCGGTCGGCGTGAAGCTGATCGCCACGCCCTGGACGGATGCGAACCTGCAGCATGTCGAGGGCATCACCGCCGAAGAGCTGCGGCAGGAGCACCGGGCCAAGGGCGTGCCGGAGTCCCTCGTGGAAGTGTTGCACCTGGCTGCGCTCGCCGACGTTCGCATGTTGGTGTTCGATGCCGACGCGCCAGTGCTGGACGGGCTGACGCTCTACGACGACGAGTAACCCGCAACCCATTCGAGCCCCCACGTCGGGGCTCTTCTTTTTCGCGGAACGCGGTGCCGGCGCATTGCCGATTCCAGGCGGACGGCCGCCGCCATGTGCCGCACGCTGGCCGCATGTTCGCTGGCGTTGCCGGCAGCATGCCCAGGCAGTCGAGACCTTCGAGACTGCGGCGCGGTTCGCCGTGCTGGTTGCTTCGTTCTCCGGGCGCACCCGCGTCCATCCACCTCACCCTCAAGGGACCGACCTCCCTTGCGGGCGGGAGTCCCTTGGTTGCCACAAGGAGTCTCCCCATGGATACCCAAACCATCCGCGCACAGATGCCGACGCTCGTTGTCGGTCATGTGCCTTCCAACGTCCGTTCGTTCAAGTTCAACATCTTCGACGGCCAGCCCAAGGTTTCGACGCTGGGCTTTCACATCGACCCGAAGCCTTTCGAGGGCAAGGTCATCGCCACCACCGACGAGGCTATCGTCGTCAAGACGGGACGGGCCGAGTTCGCGGTGCTCGATCGCACCCTCGTGACCGAAGTGCCCGACGAGGGCGCCAAGGTGCAGGTCGAACCCTATGTCAGACGCCGCTTCGACGGTCAGCGGGCGGACACGCCCGAGGAGCAAACCGAGTTCACCGCCGACGGCCAGCCCTACACGGTGAAGCGGTTCGTGCTCGGGTCCGCACCGGCGAAGCTGCCGATCCCCGAGCCGCGCTGCCCCGAGCTCCAGGAACTGATCGTCCAACTGGAGCAGTTGCCCGCTCCCGACGGTTTCCGGCGCGTCACCCACATGCTGGTGGATGCCGGTGCGCGGGACATCACCTGGGTCGATCCGCTGCCCGCCGACATCATCCGCACGCCACCGGCCATCGGCTTCACCGTCGCCACGATGAAGTTCCAGGGTCGCGTCACCGTGCTGTATGAGCGTGGCCTCGACCTCTACGCGGTGGAGCTGCACCGCGCCGGCGAGCTGGTCGAACGGGTCGATGAGGTGTTCTTCGACACCCTCGGCGAGACGCTGGAACGGCTGATCGACGACGGGAGCTGGAGACGCATCCGCGTGCAGTGCCTGTCGGGTCGCAAGGCTGTCCGGCACTGACCTCCCAGCAGCTTCCCGCCTTCGCGGCGGGAAGCCTCTCTTCCTGCCTCCCTGGAGATCACACCCATGACTGTTCGATTCAAAGGCACGGAGCTGCGGCCCGTGCTCGCCGAAGCGGTGGCGAATCAGTGCCGCGTCATCCTGGTCAAGGATCACGGCGTGTACTTCCTGGCCGAGCGCGGCGAGCGCCGACCCGATGGTCGCCAGAAGACCATCGCCTATGCCGCCGGCTGCAACCCGGATGTCGATGCGTTCGATGGCTGGTGGGAGCTGGCGCGCGCCGAGTTCGGTGGCGACGACTTCGGCGAGTTCTTCGATCCGCAGGAGGGCGTGTTTGCGCGCATCCTGCACAGCGAGGACGACCTCGACGTGTCCGCCACCGCGACACACCTGTCGCTGCAAGCGGTTCCTTCCACGCCCAGCGGTAACTGACCGCCCATCCCTGGCCCCCGCTCCGGGGGCCTCTTTCTTCCCGGCAATGCGGACAGCCGCGAGTGCCGATTGCCGCTCGCATGCGCGCCGTCCTGGCGCCACGCTTCCGGCCATGTTCCGCTGACGTCTGTCAGCGACATGCCCAGGCAGCCACGATCTTCAAGGCTGCGACGCGGTTCCGACCGCGTTGATCACTCCAGTTCGCACCGGCATCCATGCGCGAACGGCCATCGGTTATCGATGGCGATGCCACCAAGCTGTTCCATCAACCCACGCGGGGGTTCCACACCTTCCCCGCCTGGGTCGGGTGTGTCTCCGCCTCATTGTTCTCAGGAGATTCACCATGACCACTTCCAACGAAAAATCCTACTTCGATCTGCACATCACCGGCCTCGGGTACCTCAATCGCATCCGCGAAGTGAAGCCCAAGAAAGGCGATGCGTTCCTGGCCTGCGACATCGCGGCCCTGAACGGTCCCAGCGACGACGTCTCGTATGTGCGTTTCGACACGCGCGTATCGGGATCGGAAGCGCAGCACCTGGTGCGCCGCTGCATTCAGGCGGTCGACGCCGAGAAGAAGGTGATGATCGGCTTCCGCCTG
>NZ_JTDM01000002.1:0-45547 GCF_000831325.1 Thauera sp. SWB20
GGTGCCGCCCAAGGACGTGGCCAAGAACCTCGGCGTGTCCATTCCGACGCTGTACCGCTGGGTGCCAGCCTCCACGCACGCTTAGCGTGCTTTATTTTCCGTTTTCTGAGACGACCCCATCTTGCCCAGCATCTCGCTGGTTTCGATCACGGCCTTACCGTTGAAGTGGCCACAGCGCTTGGGCGAAACCTGGTCCTCCAGCTGAATGCAGTCGGCCCCGGCGCGCTCCAGCGTGCGCACGGCGTTGTAGGTGTTGACGGCGTTGCCAAATCCGGTGTCTGCATCGACCAGCAGCGGCACATCTACGGCGTCGCGGATGCGGGCCGTGTGGTCGGCGATATCAGTCAGCCCCATAAATCCTTGGTCGGGCATGCCAAACCACATATTGGTGACGCCGGCGCCGGTCACATAAATGGCTTCAAAACCAAGGTCGGCAATCAGCTTGGCAGACATGGCGTTGAAAGCGCCGGGCACCAGAACGCCGCGACGGGCATCAGCCAAGGCGTTGAGTTTTTGCTTGGAATTCATCATCTGTTTCTGTTCACGTTTTTGATAGCTGCCTGTGATTCATCAGCAGGCGTTGCAGCCTGATTGGGTATTTATTTGGCGTCCAGCACTTCGCCCGGAACTCGAATCCAGCCCTCCATCAGAATGCGGGCGCTGCGGCTCATCAAGGCCTTGGTCACCTGCCATTGGCCGGCCACAAGCTTGGCTTCGGCGCCCACGCGCAGCGTGCCGCTGGGGTGACCGAAGCGCACAGCATTGCGCTGACCGCCACCGGCAGCCAGATTGACCAAGGTGCCGGGCACGGCAGCAGCGGTGCCAATCGCTACGGCAGCTGTGCCCATCATGGCGTGGTGTAGCTTGCCCATCGAGAGTGCACGCACGACCAAGTCGATGTCATGGGCTGCAATCGCCTTGCCGCTGGATGCGGTGTAGCTTTGGGCGGGTGCGACAAAGGCGATCTTGGGCGTGTGCTGGCGCGTGGTGGCCTGGCTCAGTTCCTGAATCAAGCCCAAGCGAATGGCGCCGTGGACGCGGATGGTTTCAAACTTGGCCAGAGCTTCGGCATCGTTGTTGATGGCGTCCTGCAGCTCGCAGCCCGTGTAGCCCAGATCCTGTGCGTTCAGGAAGATGGTGGGGATGCCAGCGTTGATCATGGTGGCGGCAAAGCTGCCGATGCCAGGCACATCGAGCTGATCCACCAGATTGCCGGTGGGGAACATGGCGCCGCCATCCTCGCTATCGTCGACAGGGTCCAGAAACTCCAACGGTACTTCGGCGGCCGGGAAGGTCACTCCGTCCAGCTCAAAGTCACCGGTTTCTTGAATCTGGCCGTCGGTGATCTGCACATGGGCAACGATAGTCTTGCAGATATTGGCCTGCCAGATGCGGATGGTGGCAACGCCGTTGTGCGGAATCTTGGTGGCATCGATCAGGCCCATATGGATGGCGCAAGGGCCCACGGCGGCGCTCAGGTTGCCGCAGTTGCCGCTCCAATCCACAAAGGCCTTGTCGATGGCAACCTGGCCGAATAGGTAGTCCACATCGTGGCCATTGCGGCTGCTTTTGGACAGGATCACGCCTTTACTGGTCGAAGACGATGCGTTACCCATGCCATCGATCTGCTTGACGTAGGGGTCGGGGCTACCCAGCGCGCGCAGAAAAATCGCGTCGCGCACGGCGCCTGGCTGCTGGGCGGCTTCGGGCAGGTCCTGTAGCTTGAAGAACACGCCTTTGCTGGTGCCGCCACGCATATAGGTTGCGGCAATCTTGATTTGCGGCGCAAACCGCTTGCTTTCACTCATTTGTCTATTGCTTTCTGAATGACTTCGAGGTGCTCTGGCAGACAGTTATCGTGCCTTTGATAGCTGTCTGCGAACATCAGACTTGGGGTTCAAGCACTTTGGGTTCAGAGTTTTCCGCCAAAAAATCCTGCGCAAATCGCTGGAGTACGCCACCAGCTTCGTAGATGCTGACTTCTTCGGCCGTGTCCAGGCGGCAGAGTACGGGCACTTCGGTGCGGGCACCGGTGGTGCGGTAGATATGCAGCGTCAGCTCGGCGCGAGGCTTGCGCTGACCGATGACATCAAAGGTTTCAGTGCCATCCAGCCCCAGGGTGTGGCGGGTGGTGCCTGGCAGGAACTCCAGCGGCAGCACGCCCATACCGATCAGGTTGGTGCGGTGGATACGCTCAAAGCCTTCGGCCGCAATCGCTTCCACACCGGCCAGGCGCACGCCCTTGGCGGCCCAGTCGCGGCTAGAGCCCTGGCCATAGTCGGCGCCAGCGATGATGATCAGCGGCTGCTTACGGTCCATATAGGTCTCGATCGCTTCCCACATGCGCATGACCTGGCCTTCGGGCTCGACACGGGCCAAAGACCCCTGGCGCACATTACCGCTGCCGTCCACCACCATTTCATTGAATAGCTTGGGATTAGCAAAGGTGGCGCGCTGGGCCGTTAGGTGATCACCGCGGTGGGTGGCGTAGGAGTTGAAGTCCTCCTCGGGCAAGCCCATCTTGTGCAGGTATTCACCGGCGGCGCTGTCCATCATGATGGCGTTGGATGGCGAGAGGTGATCAGTAGTGATGTTGTCTGGCAGGATGGCCAGCGGGCGCATGCCACGTAGCGTGCGCTCGCCCGCCAGTGCGCCTTCCCAGTAAGGAGGGCGGCGGATGTAGGTGCTTTGCGGGCGCCAGCCGTACAGCGCTTTCACCTGCTCGCCGTTGTCGGCGTGGATGGCAAACATGGGCTCGTAGACCTTGCGGAACTGCTCGGGCTGCACGGCGGCTTTGGCTACAGCATCGATTTCCTCATCGCTGGGCCAGATGTCCTTGAGGCAAATCTCGCGGCCTTGGAAGGTGCCGAGTACATCGTTTTCAATGTCGAAACGGATGGTGCCCGCAATGGCGTAAGCCACCACTAGCGGGGGCGAAGCCAGGAAGGCCTGCTTGGCATAGGGGTGGATGCGGCCGTCGAAGTTGCGATTACCAGAGAGCACGGCCGTTGTGTACAAGTCACGGTCAATGATCTCCTGTTGGATGACTGGGTCCAGCGCTCCGCTCATGCCGTTGCAGGTAGTGCACGCAAATCCTACGACGCCAAACCCTAGGGCTTCGAGGTCGTGCAGCAGTCCGGCTTGCTCCAGGTACAGTGGCACAGTTTTGGAGCCGGGGGCCAGCGACGATTTGACCCAGGGTTTGCGTGCCAGGCCCAGATTGCGGGCATTGCGTGCCAGCAGGCCTGCGGCGATCACATTGCGTGGGTTGCTGGTGTTTGTGCAGCTGGTGATGGCAGCAATGATGACGGCGCCATCGGGCATCTGGCCTTCTTGCTGAGTCCATTCACCGGCAATACCCTTGGCGGCAAGATCGCTGGTGGCCAGGCGTGCATGCGGATTGGATGGCCCTGCCATATTGCGCACCACGGTGGACAGGTCAAAGCTCAGCGTGCGTTCGTACTCGGCGTGCTCCAGGCTATCGGCCCAAAGACCTGCCTGCTTGGCATAGGTCTCCACCAGTTGCACCTGTGCAGGTTCGCGGCCAGTGAGCTTGAGGTAGTCGATGGTTTGCTCGTCAATGGCAAACATGGCAGCCGTGGCGCCATATTCAGGGGCCATATTAGAGATAGTGGCGCGGTCGCCAATAGTCAGCCTGCGTGCGCCTTCGCCAAAGAATTCCAGATAACCGCCCACCACTTTTTGCTGACGCAGGAACTGGGTCAGGGCCAGCACGATGTCGGTAGCTGTGATCCCCGACTGGCGTTTGCCAGTAAGCTGCACGCCCACGATTTCGGGCAGGCGCATCCACGATGCGCGGCCCAGCATCACGTTTTCGGCCTCGAGACCACCCACACCCACTGCGATCACACCCAGTGCGTCCACGTGCGGCGTGTGGCTGTCCGTGCCCACCAGGGTGTCGGGATATGCTTCACCATTGATAGCATGAATCACAGGACTCATCCGCTCCAGATTGATCTGGTGCATGATGCCGTTGCCGGGCGTAATCACATCGACATTCTTAAACGAGCGCTTGCACCAGTCGATGAAGTGAAAACGATCCTCGTTGCGGCGGTCTTCAATGGCGCGGTTTTTCTCGAAAGCCTGCGGGTCATAGCCGCCGCACTCCACTGCCAACGAGTGGTCCACGATCAGCTGCACGGGCACCACTGGGTTTACCGCTGCGGGGTTGCCACCCTGCTCGGCAATCGCATCGCGCAGACCGGCCAGATCGACCAGCGCCGTCTGCCCAAGGATGTCGTGACAGACCACACGGGCCGGGAACCAGGGAAAGTCGCGCTCGCGTTTGCGCTCGACGATTTGCGTCAGGCATTCGGTGAGGATGGCCGGGTCGCAGCGGCGCACTAGGTTTTCGGCATGCACACGGCTGGTATAGGGCAGCCTGGCCCAGGCGCCAGGACGGATGGCATCGACAGCGGGTTGCGCGTCAAAGTAGTGCAAGGTGGTACCGGGCAGGGGCTTGCGGTAAGCGTGATGTGCGGTGTTGGGGCTCTGAGGGGTCGTCATTGTTGTTGTGCAGTAAGAGCGTTCAGGTACGGACAAAAAGCTGAGCGCGGTGGTTTAAGCCACGCTCTGGGCAGGCGCGGCATAAGGCGGGTGGGCCTTTGAAGAGCCCGAGGCAAGGCGTAGCTTGGCCTGCGCCATGGCATGCATGGCATGGGTCAGCTCCTGGCAAGCACCAGGAGCGCTGCGAGCCAGGGTGACCAGGTGCTGCTCCAGCAAAGTACACAACTGCTGAGCCTCGGTCACCTGGGCGGCTGTGAGCTGGGTGACCGTCATGCCACGGCGCACCTGGGCGGTGAGCAGGCCTTCATGGCACAGCAGTTTCATGGCCTCGCGCACGGGGGTACGACTGATGCCGAATTCCAGGGCCAACGCGCCGTCATTCACATAGCTGCCCGGAGGCATTTGGTGGGTCAGAATGCGCTCGCGGAGCTTGTCAGCAATCGCAATGCAAAGGGAATGGGGTTGCATGGTGTGGTGTTCGGGACAAGTCATACCGATTGTTCTTGCCAGAGGCCGTGATTACTGGCGTTCGTCGATGGGAACAAACTGCAGATCGTCCGGGCCGGTGTAGTTGGCGCTGGGGCGGATGATCTTGTTGTCCTGGCGCTGCTCGATAATGTGGGCCGACCAGCCGCTGGTGCGGGCGATCACAAACAGCGGTGTAAACATGGCAGTGGGAACGCCCATCATGTGATAGCTGACGGCGCTGAACCAGTCCAGGTTGGGGAACATGTTTTTGACTTGCCACATCACAGACTCCAGGCGCTCTGCGATGTCGTACATCTTGGTGCTGCCGGCTTCGTCAGACAGCTGCTTGGCCACGCCCTTGATCACTACGTTGCGCGGATCGCTCACTGTGTAGACGGGGTGACCGAAGCCGATCACCACTTCCTTGGCATCCACGCGACGACGGATATCAGCCTCGGCTTCAGTGGGGTTGTCGTAGCGCTTTTGGATCTCGAAAGCCACTTCGTTGGCGCCGCCGTGCTTGGGTCCGCGCAGTGCACCGATGGCACCGGTGATGGCCGAATACATATCGCTGCCTGTGCCGGCCACCACGCGGGCGGTGAAAGTAGAGGCGTTGAACTCGTGCTCGGCATACAGGTTCAGCGAGGTGTGCATGGCGCGCACCCAGCTGTCCGAAGGTGAGACGCCGTGCAGCAGGTGTAGGAAGTGACCACCGATGGAGTCGTCATCGGTCTCCACCTCAATGCGGCGGCCAGAGTTGCTGAAGTGGTACCAGTACAGCAGCATGGAGCCCAGCGATGCCATCAGGCGGTCAGCAATGTCGCGTGCACCGGGCAGGTTGTGATCGTCCTTCTCGGGCAGCGCGCAGCCCAGAGCCGACACACCAGTGCGCATCACATCCATGGGGTGGCTGGCTGCGGGCAGTTGCTCCAGTGCCGTCTTCACGCTGGTGGGCAAGCCGCGCAAGGCTTTGAGCTTGCTTTTGTAGGCCTTCAGTTCAGCCCGTGTCGGCAGCTTGCCATGCACCAGCAAGTGGGCGATTTCTTCAAATTCGCAGACCTCGGCAATGTCCAGAATGTCGTAACCACGGTAGTGCAGATCGTTGCCGGTCTTGCCAACGGTGCACAGCGCGGTATTGCCGGCTGTCACGCCGGACAGGGCCACAGATTTCTTGGGCTTGAATGCGCCGGGGGAGGGTGATGGAACAGTGGGGGTAGCAACGGTAGTCATGCGTGTCTCCGGAAATGTGGGGAAGGCCGATCAAGCCGTTTTGTGCCTGCGATGATCTGCCATACTTCGCAATCTACGCATTTGCACTTCAGTCTGATAGAACTGAATTGGCGAATCATTGCGAAGCAAAAGCAGTTGATTTGCGAAGTTTGCAAATTTTGCGAGTCACACAAGGAGCAATTACCGTGGCCAAGACTTTCATGGGCGTGCGCCTGCGCAGCCTGCGTGCCGAGCGCGGCATGACCCAGGCAGCGTTGGCTCAGGCACTGGAGCTGTCGCCGAGCTATCTGAACCAGATCGAGCAGGACCAGCGTCCGCTGACTGTCTCGGTGCTGCTCAAGATTCACCGCGTGCTGGGTGTTGACATCCAGCAGTTTTCGGAAGATGAAGAGGCGCGGCTGCTGGCCCAGTTGCGGGATGCGCTCGCGGCGATGCCGCAGGCCGCAGCCGCTGTGCCACTGCCCGAGCTGCGTGAGCTCGCTTCCAAACTGCCACACCTTGCGCAGGCCTTGCTGACCATGCACCAGCGCCATCTGGCCGATGCCGAGCGGCTCGAAGCGTTGACGCTGCGTTTGGGAGATGACCGTTCAGCCCTGGGAGACTCCGAGGAGGCAGGTAACTCTGGCCAGTTGCTGGCCGAGCCCGCTCGCCAGATGCCGTTTGAAGCGGTGCGCGATTTTTTCTTTGCCCATCGCAACCACTTTGATGCGCTGGACCGTGCTGCGGAAACCCTGGCCGTGCAGGCCAAGGAGCAACCAAGATCCCAGGGAAGTGGTTTGCAGGAATGGCTGCAGCTTCGCTTACAGGAACGACATCAAGTGTTGGTGCTGCGTGGCGGACAGGAGGTACATGGTGCGGCGCACAGCCATCGCCGGTTTGATTCGGCCACGCGAACGTTGTATGTGGCCCCGCAGTTGCGCCCGGCCCAGCAAGCCTTTCAGTTGGCGACGCAACTGGCACTGCTGGAGTTTGACGGCCTAATTGAAGACGCGCTGCAATCCACCCATTGGCAGAACGAAGCCACACGGCGCCTCGCGCGCATGGGACTGGCCAACTATGTGGCTGGAGCGTTTGTGCTTCCTTATGGAGAATTTTTACAGGCGGCGGAAAGCCTGCAGTACGACATCGATTTACTCGCGCGTCGCTTTGGCGTGGGGTTCGAAACCGTGTGCCACCGCCTCTCTACCTTGCAACGTGCCGAAGCACCGGGCGTGCCATTTTTCTTCATCCGAGTCGATCGGGCAGGCAATATCAGCAAGCGCCAGTCGGCCACGCATTTTCACTTTTCCAAGACAGGAGGCACTTGTCCGCTGTGGGGTGTATACGAAGCGTTTGCTCAGCCAGGCCGCATCGTTCCGCAACTGGCTAGCATGCCAGATGGGCGTGTGTATCTATGGATTGCGCGCACCATCAGCCGCGCAGGCCCGGGTTGGGGTGCACCGGGCAAGACCTTCTCTATAGGCCTGGGCTGTGACTTGCAACATGCTGCTCGGCTGGTCTACTCCAAGGGGCTGGACTTACGTAATCTGGAGGCTGCCACACCTATTGGGATGGGCTGCAAGGTCTGTGAACGAAATGCCTGTCCACAACGGGCTTTCCCATTTGTGGGGAAACCACTGAAAGTAAACGAAAACGAAAGCGGATTTTTACCTTATGGGTAGGCACGTGTGTGAGGTCTGTATCCACCTCTGATTGCTCAATCTATCGAACGGAGAATTAATTGAACGACAGATAGATGACCGTTGACGGTCAGTCACACTGAATCCGTGGTGGACGGCAGCCGTTGCACATCAGGCTAGATTCACAGCTAACTTAGATTTGCCAGGCAACTACACGCTAGAAGTGGTTGTCTTTGATACGAATCGCCGGTGATTTTTGGATGCAATGCACCAGAGATTTTGTTGTGCGAACGTCGAGTGGATTTTCTGCTAATAATCAAACTGGAACAAATTTCGATTTGCATTTCCCACAGATCAATTCAATTTCTGGTTTCCCCCAAACACTGAATTTCGCACAGCCGCTGCATGTGTATTTGATGCGATTGGATTTATTCACCAGTGAAGGCCTGTCACCATCGGCTGTTGCCAGTAAAGCAGATCGAACGCTTCCACCTGGATGAACAGCATTTGCCAGCGCCACATTCGTAGCGATTGGAACCGTGGTGCCATGCCGTGCGTCAATCTGCGTGGCCATGCTTTGTGCGCCCAGTCGAACATGCTCCTCAGACGGGAAGCGGTCATACCAGCTGAGCTGAAAGTGCTGGGTCAACAACGCATCGCAAGCTTGTAGAAAGCGGCCGTTTTGAATTGCGTAGTCGGCCATCCTGTCGCCCGTTCGCATACCACCAGGCTGGCCGGTGGATGAGGGCATCAGTCCGATGCTCTCCATCTTGGAAGCCCACTCTTCATTGTGGTATCGGCCACGACCAGGCTTACCGAAATGCTCTTGCCAAAGGTGTGCCATTTCGTGAACCAAGGTCTGCAGGGTCTCGATGATCGGCACCACAGCGAAATACGAGGGATTGAGCGCGATCTCATCCGTTGTACGGCCGTCGAGAGTGGCAAAGCGCGCTGCTGAGAAGTAGCCCACCGTCCGTTTTTCACGTTGCAGCGTGATGAGACAGTGGGGTAGCTTTCCATCAAACAAGTGATCGTTGAAGTGGGCGTAGGCAAGCTGCAACTCCGCGTAAGTCTCTTTCGTCGGGGTACTTGCTAGAGTTGACGTACCGTTTGCAGGCGGATGTTCGATCATGCTTTGTATTGTGCAATACAAACAACAAGAGCACCAAAATTAGTCATCACTCTTGAAAATTTGTAGCTTTGCGTTACGATGAAACCTTGAGTAGCCAGCAACGGCGCTTTTTTGGATGGTCAGGCCCGTAGATCAGCCTGACGCGCAGAACACAGCTGTCTGCGTAGCAATTTGGTTTGGGTCTTTACGACCGCCCAGTCTTGCTGAGATCAAGGCACTGCTCCAGAATCAAACCTCATCTTGGTGGTAATAATGGAAACCATATTCAGTCTTCTTTGGTCTCTTGTTGTTGGAACTTTAAAGTTTGCAATAAATACATTTCTTTTCATACTTCATGCAGCTGGTAATTCATCTTCATCCAATCATGAGGAGGAAGAAGGTGATTTTTACGCTGGCACCATGTCGGCTGATGAAGCATTGTCGAAAGGGAGAATAAATGTTGCTGAATATGAAGCTGTAACACGCAGCACCAGAGACTGATTATTTAATTTTCATAGGCACAAACTTTTTTGCAATATCAACCGAGGAACTTCCTACGCTTTTAGAGAAGTTTGAAGATTTCTCAGTCATGTTGTTCAGACCGTTAAGGTGGAAACCAATCCAACCAACAAGCGTTGTCCAAATTAATGGAAATCCCATGAACATCATCATCATCAGCCCTTCCAGAATCATTCGCTTGTAGAGCTGCGACTCGCCTTCTGTCGCCACCTGTGCAAGCTCTTGGAAAATCATGTTATTTCCAGCGCCGGGGTACATAGATTTCACAAGGTTTGAGTCGATCCAGCGTGCAACAAACCAAAGCACTGTCCAAAATTTGATGGTAAAAATTGCTATAGCGCCATGCCACATGACACTTAAGCTGTAACCACTCATAAATGTGATTAGCGGCAATAGCATATAGAGGGCCATCAAAATAAGCGCTTGTGCCATAGGTAGGGCATTAAGCAAAGCCGTTAGGCTCAGCGAGGCTTGCAAGGTTTGCACACCAACGCCAATAGAACTAACAAAACCTGTCGTAGCTTGATATATTTTGGTGCTTGTCGCACGGTCGTTGCCCAGCATTGTGTCTGGGCTAATAAAAGTTGGATTCGCCTTTTGAAACGCCAGCTTGGCCACTGAGTCTTTACCCTGATCTTCGGTGGTGCCAGAAGATGCAAAGTTCGTCATCCTTTGCCACATACTGGTGTGGTTGACCATTCGGTCGCGCAGGCCAGTAGTGCCTGTCTCCCACCATTGCTTGCAGGTTGGGCGGCCCCAATCAGGATTGACGTAGCCAGCCTCTGGACCTTCAGTTGCCGGCGTCTGGATGTAATCTGTGTCCCGGCTGAAGTCGATGGTCCAACCAGGCACAGGGTTGTAAGATCGCATCGTTGTGTAGAAACCTGGCTCTGTTCTAAAGAGCTGGCTACCTATCCAATCTACATCACCTGGCCCATAAGGCTTATTATTGCGGTCCAGAATTTGCAGAGCGTTTGCAGATAATTCATTTCGTGGGGTTCTGAAGTATTTGCTGCGAGCAGGTACAAAGCATTCGCTGTAAAACCTTTGAATATCATGCAGAAGTTGCGAATCCTCGATAGTGGCCATACGAGCCATATCTTGAATCATTCTTAGGTCTTCTCCAGAGCTATTGAAACCAGCCTTGAACGAGCTGTTCACACCAGAAGAAATTGTCATGATGGAATACCACCATATTGGGACAAACGTCAAATTTCCTTCTGAGCTGAATGCGGCATTTTTGGCATTCGCCATCGCGGCATCGTATCCAGAACCAGTGCCACCATTGAGGGATGCTTCTTTGGGTGGTTCACCGTCATAAGAGCGTGTTGGAACGTAGCTCAAACGAATGTTGCTCAGCGATGTCCATGGGGAGCTCATAAAGCAGAGCATCATGACCATCACAGCTGTGATGAGTTTGGTTTGCACGGACTCCAGTAGGCCGGTGACACCATCAAATCCCATACCGCGTTCTTTGGCTTCACGCCAGGCGTTGAACACAATCAACGCGAAGGGTAGTGCTGCCAAACCCGTTCCAGTAATAATCTCACCAAGCAAATTGGCGAATGCCCAACCGTATAGGGTGGTGAAAATTTCAAGATAGCTATCTAATTTCATTTTAGTAGAGGCTTGAAATGAAATTCAAAGTTCGAACTGGACCAATCGGGAAAACAATTAAATATGCTGCCAATATCATTGCCACCTTTTTCCTGGCTGCAATCAGTCTGTGATGTTCATGCTTTCTAACGATTGATTTGACGCGGCCGTAATTCAGAATAGTTCGCCAATAAATCACGATCACTAGGGCGAGGATTGATTGAATCCATGCTCCCACTGATAAGGTGGCACTCATTTGCCTATAAGCTTGTGGCAAGCGTTCGGCTGGTATTTGCAAGAGCCAGTTCATCAACAGAACGCTTATCAGGGAAAGGACGATCCCCAGTCCTATCCATCCACTCCATCGAATCAGGACCTTGATATTCATGGTGTGGCACGTCCATCGAACAGTGGTGCATGGTCAACGCGAGGGCTGCCAGTGGTGCCCATGGAGCCGCTGTTAGCCCCCAGCGCACCGTTCATGATGGCCAGGGCCGTATCCCCGGTCATTTCCTTGCGGATGCGGAACTCAAACATCAAATCGTTGATGTACTGGGTGAGCCGGTCCACCTTCTCCTGGGCTTGCCGGTTGACTTCGGTCGAGGCTGTTGCCTGGGGCAAGCTCATGCCCGAAATCAGCGTGTTGCGCGCAATCAGGGCCTTGTCGATGACCTTGTGCATGGCCAGCTCCTGGGACAAGCGATTGACTGCGACGGCGCGCACATCTGTGGGTAGTTGACGCACCGCATCCATCAGCTGAGGGCTCACGGCCATGCCTGGTGCACTGATCTTGGCCAAGTCGGCGTGGTTGCTCGATGAGGCTTCGGCCATGCGGCGCATAGAGGGCAGCACGCCTTCGAGCTCCTGCTCAAACTTTGGCGCCAAGCCTGTGGCAGTGACCGTGGATGTGGGGTTGGGGCAGCTGGCGTCTTGCGTGCACAGGTAGATCTTCTGATCGCCCACCACCTCGGTGGTCCACTTGGCCAAGGTCTCAGGGGTTTGGAAGGCTTGCACCAGGCGAGTCGAAGCCAACGATGAGCTGCCATAGTTGGCGGTCGACAGCGTGCTGGCCGACTTGTTGAGTGTCACGTTGTAGCCGGCCACGGCCAGGTCGCGGATCGGCTGGATAGGGGCAGTGCCAGCACCGCCAGCTTTGGCACCGAAAACCCAGTCAACGCCGCGGCGCTGAGCTTCCTCGTTCTTGTTGATGTCGTACTTGGCCTGGACCACGTCGCCATTGGTCGAGGCCTTGACCTTCCACATTTCACCCTTGGCCATGGCAACGTACTCCTCGTAAGGGTCCTTGCCTGTCTTGATCATGGCCTCCATGTCTTCGCAGCTTTTGAGAGATGCGGAGACCAGCACATCTGCCTTTTGGCTGAAGTTTTGGAACAGCTGGTACAGGCCAGGCTGGGCGCGCTGCAGTGCATACAGCGGCAGTGCAGCAATGCCTGCCTGTACGGCGCCTGTCACCGTCGCACCCAGGTTCTTGATGCCGTTCATCAAGGTGGACCAGGACGCACCCACATCGAACTTGCCGCAGGAATAGTTGGTGCGAATTCCAGCGCTCAGCTGTGTGGCCAGGGCATTTTTGTGAGGGGCACCGCCTGTGGGAGCCCCGCCACCCATGCGGTAGTAGAGGCCGGATGAGGTCACAGCCTGAGCGTGGGCAGAAGACGCTGCGCCCAGCTGCATGAGCAGCAGCGCGGCCAGGGCAGCAGCAGGCAGCAAGCGAGTTGTGGGTGCTTTCATGGTTTGCCTTTGAATCAGGGGATCGAGTAGAGGTAAGCGCCACGCCGGCGGCAGCACGTGTATTGCTGCCAGAGGTTCCAGGCGTAGCCGTCTGCGCTGTCGGTCTGGCCATCGCCCCATGAGGTCAGAGCCAGTGAATCGTTGGTACCGAAATTCACGCATTTGGTGGCCGCGATGGGGGACAACATCTGCCACTTGCGTTTTTCACCAGCGTTGAAATAGCGATAGCCGCTGCTGGTGGGCGTGACTTTCGTGTAGATGTGGGGCTGTGCTGACTTGTAGATGATCGAGGCGACACGTTCAGCCAGCACGGCCGAAGCTTTGACCGGATGGGGCTGGTACAGCTCGCCAGTGCGTGGATAGACATTGCCCCAAGTTTGTGTGTAGCCATTGCCGACCTCGCCCAGGCCTGGCACCCAGGATTGGGCGTAGAGCATTTCCACAGGCAAGATGCCTCGCCAAAACGGAGCGTCCAGCTCCGACTGAAAGTGCAGCCCGAAATTTGTGGCTCCACCAGGGCAAAACAGGCTGCCACTCCCAGAGATGCTGGAAGCAATGCCTGCGATCTGTTGAACGCCATCGATGGCACCTTGGACCTGCTGAACGCTGTCCACGATGTCCAAGGCCTGCCGCACACCCTCGACAGACTTCATGACGGAGGACACGCTGTTCATCAGCGCCTGTGGCGCATTCACCATCGCCTTGGCGTCCTTGCCCACAGTGTCTGCGACACTGCTGGGCACATTGGCCCAGCTACGAGCGATAGCAGGTAGACCCTGGCTGGAAAACTTGGACAGCTCAGTCACCGAAGGCACAGCGATGGTGGTGGGCAGCGTCATCGACCCGCCACTGGCCAGCAAGGCAGCGAACTGGCCGGCTGGATTGCCAATCGCGTCGGCACTCTTGAAAGTCGCCAGGCCGCTGCCGGCGTCCAAGCTTCCTGCCGATGAATCCAGCAGCCGACCGGTGATGGTAGATCCTGCTCCGGTCAAGGCGGAAGCGACAGGCGCGCCTACATCCTTCCAGGGATGCTGTGTTGGCGCGTTGAAGGTGCTGACCACCACATCAGGGACGTAGTGGCTGATCTTGATGGAGGTGCGAATACGGCACCCATAGCTGCAGTACAGGAAGAAGCACACGCCTTCGACCCTGTAGCTCAAGCAAGAGGGCGCAGCAGCCACGGTCTTGCTGATCACCCCTGGGGTCGTGATGCTGGCTGCGGCCGGAGCGCACAGCAGGGCAGCTGCGGCCGCAGTGACGAAGCAATGGCTGAGCCAACGGATGATCATGGGCGGCCTCCCGCAGACTGCTGATAAATTGCCAAGGCACGCTCCACATCGGGCACACCGTAGATCACGGCCTTGCGGTCAATCACTACGGCGGGCAGACGGTCCAACCGGTAATGGATGGCCAAGGTCATGCCGTTGGAGGCATTGATGATCTGCGCCTGGTACTTGCGGCGGATCTCGCCTTCCATGCGCTGCAGCACGGCCAAGGCCTCAGCCTCGACCGCTGGCAGGCCCTGGCTGAGCTGCTCCTCGATGAGCGTCATGGCATCCAGCCGATACACTCGCAGCTGGTAGGCAGGAGCGCTAGGCATCGGAACCATGGTGGCCATGTTGGCAAAGACCTCCACGGTCATGGGCTGGGCCGCCTGGACAACGCCGGCGGCCAGGACTGCGCAGATCACGATGATTGCCCTCATGCCCGAGCCTTTGCCAACTCTGCGGCCACCATGTAGGCCGCTTCAACCTCGGAGCAACTGTGTTGCTCCATAAGGCGACGACGCTGCGCTTTCTCATGGCCTTCTGTCATGGCCAGCGCAATCGGTAGAGGAGGGGGCACGTTGCGAAACAGCCATTGGCCCGTTGCACTGATGAGCACGCCCTCGGTGTACTTGGGAGGCTCTTTGACCGCGGACTCCATCATGGCGCGCTGCTCCGGCGTCAAAGATCGGAAGCGTTCGACCTCGGCAATCTCCGACTTGTCCATGGTCAGCAGCATCCAGAACTCGCACATGGACAGCACGCGGTCCATGCTGCCAGGCAAGTCCTTCATGTTCTGCGTGGCCAGCCAGAACCAGAGGTTGAGCTTTCACCACATCTTGGTGCCCTTGGCAATCTTGGGCCCCAGCAGCTCGTTGGTCGTGACCAAGTGACCTTCATCGGTCAGCATGATCAAGGGCCGATCCTGGGCCTGGAAGGCCTCGCCACGGGACTGCACCGAGTCAATCAGGCTGGTGTAGGCCACGGCCATCGCATCGCCATACCCATCGTTGACCAGCGTGCCCATTTCCACCAAGGTCACATCTGTATCTGGCCAGTCGTTGCCGTAACGGTTGAACAGGCGCCCGCGCAGGCCTTGGGTGAACAGCATCATGGACTGGCCCATCTCCTCGGCCCGCGCCGCACGGTGCGGGGAGAGGGTGGGGTCTTCATGCATGGCCATCAACTCCAGGGCCACGTCTTGGGTCAGTGGGTGCAACGCCTGGCGCTCGGCAGACTTGATGGTGGCGCGGATGATCGCTCGGCTGATGAGGTAGCGGTCAGCACGGCGCAGCTGCTCAGTCTCAGACTTCTCGCCGCCGGTGATCATCATGATGGCCGCGATCAGCATCTCACCCAGCAGGTCGCGCTTTTCAGTGGTCTCGTCGTCTTCCGCTTCGTCGCCTTCCTCCCTCGACTTGTCCGTGACCTGGTCCACCACTTCCATCAGCTTGCTGCCTTCAGCTGCTTCTTCAGGCGCCATCCCTGCATTGACCTTGGCCTGGTGCTCTGCCGCATGGAATGACTCCATGATCTCCTTGTCTTGCAGCAGCTTGTGTGCATGCACAAAGGGAGGCAACGACTCTTCGCACTCCATGCTGAGAATGACCCGATGCACCGACAAGCCCTTGGCCGCCATGTCCTTGACCAGCAGGTCGAACGACTTGCCTGCGTCCACAATCACCAGTCGGGGACGGTGAATGGCCATGGTCAACATAGCCTGGTAGTTCAGCGTGGCCGACTTACCTGCACCCGTAGGGCCCATGATGATCATGTGCGCGTTCTTCTTGCGGTCACGCTTGTTCAGCGGATCGATGAGCAAAGGCTCTCCGCCGCGGTTCCAGAAGAACATGCCAGGATGTGGCGTTCCTCGGGCGCGCCCATAGACAGGCATGATCGCCGCCGCCTGCGAAGCGAAGGTCAAGCGCTGGCGGCGCATGTGCTTGCTGTCAAATGCCGGATCGAAGGCAAAAGGCAGACCGCGCACGAAAGCATCCAGCGGGACCAGGTCATGCTTGGGATCGATGAAGCGCATGCCTGTGTTCGTCAGCAACGCATTCATTTTGGTGATGGCACTTTCCAGCTCGGTCTCATCCTTGCCGGTCAGATAGATCCCCATGAACATCGGGAACAGCTTGTCTCCTGAGACCATGTGCCTGAGCACCTGCTCACATTCGTGGTGGGTTTCCATGGCCACCGCTGTTTGCGCACGCGAAGCGTCACGAATGCGCTGGATGTGGCGCTCCACTGTGTGCTGTGCCTCGATCACAATCGTCATGGACAGCATGGAGCCTGGCGGCATGCGGTCGAACCGCGCAAAGGCTTCATCGCCAGACTTCAGCTCCGCACTGAAGTGACCAATCGAAGGATTCAAGCGCAGTGACTGGAGCGTCATGAAGCGCACAGGCACCCCATCGAACTCCCAGTAGCCGCCTTTCTTGTCACTGCGCGGCTGTGACAAGGTCAACGAGGTGGCCAAGTCCCAGTCACACATGCCAGCCGGCATGGTGTCACCAGGGTAGGGCGCTGTTTTGAGCAAGTCCGCGGTGCTTGGTGCCCATGGCACGTTCCTGTTGAAGAACGGCAGCATCCAGTCGTAGAAGTCCTTGCCATTGCAGCGGCGAACCCCAACACCTGATTCCGTCAATGTCGCCATCAGCGTGTTCGCCACCGACTCAATTTGCTGCGCCGCAGGGGCATCGCCTGTCTTGAAATCGGTGAAGCTGCGGTAGATGCAGCAGTACACACGCCGATGCTGACCACGCCACACCTGGCCGGTGACCAATTCGTCAGTAAACAGGCCCTCGGGTCGTGAGACCTGCTCAAAGTGGGCTTCAAACTCTTTGAGTACCGACTGGGTGAATTCCGACTGCAAGACAGCCTGGCCACGGCCAGGGTTTTGCTTGTGCTGATCCAGCACGTAGTCGGCCAGCATCTTGTTGAGGCCGCTGATGTTGCGGTCATCATGCAAGAAACACTGTACGATCCAGGGCGCGCCTTCGATTTCAGGCAAGGCCTGCAGGGCCTCCTGCACTTTGGAGCACCGCTCAGCCAGGTAGCTCATCGGCTGGGCCTCAGTGGCTACGGCCGCCAGCTCAAACAGAGCCCCAAAAGTCACCCCGTCCTCCATCACGAACACTTGCTCGTCGGGCGCGTAGCTGGCGTAAGGCAGCAAGGCCGTAAATGAGGGCGGGCGCCATGCCATGCGCCGGCGGTCTGCCACGGCGAGCAGATGCTCTTTGGACACGGGGTCTTGCAGGCCCAGCATGGCCATGAACTTGTTCATCATGCTCATTGGCGCGCCTCCCGGGCCAGACGGCTGCTGCGCAGATCCTCGGCCACCTCGCCAGGCATGGCGTACTCGGCACGCTCATACATCGGGAACACGGTCACATAGCCTGGCACGGGATACTTGCCCTTGGCCAGGTGCGGATAGACCACCATCACCAAGTCTGGATTGGGCACACGGGCAAAGCGCTGCTGCAAAGGCTCCAGTGCAGACCAGTAGCGCTGCGTCAGTTCATCACCCTGGGCCATGGGTCGAATCACGGCTTCGCGGGTCAAACGGTCACGGGCTGTTTCTTTGGCAGCGGGCTGCGCTGCAGGGGCTTTGCCCCGGTACACGTCCAGCACGGTCGGGCTGCCAGCAGTCACCTCCTTGAGGGGCGACTCACGTGAGCCAACGACTGAGCAGCCAGACAAGGCCAAAGCAACCAGGCATGCTGAGAGCGTGGCAGGAATGGATTGAATCAGTGGACTGTTACTGCAGGCCATAACGTGCTCCAGACAGGACGTTGGGGGTTTGCGTGCGGTGCACCAGCTTGCGCGGCGAAGCTGGCTTGTCGATGTGGATCTCCTGATCCAGATGCACGACCACTTGTTGGCCGCTGGGGGTCACGACCGCATCGAAGCTGCTTTTAAGGCGCTCGGTCAGCCATTTGGCCAACTCCTCGGTTGCGGCCGCGCCCATGCGACCCATGGCGTAATTGCCCGCGTTACCTGTAACTGCGGATTGGCTGTACTCGCCACTGCTGGTGATCGTGGTTTGTGCCTGGGCCAGGGCCTCGGCCGCAATTCCAAGCCCCTTGATGCCGACGATGTCCGCGAGGTAGCGGGGCGCATTCGTCACGAAGGTGCCCTGGATACAGGGGTTGCCGTGCAGATCAGAAATGAAGCCCAGGTCGCCGCCAGCAGCGCCTGCGCTGCTGCTCGATCCGCTGCGACGGTTGGACACGGTCCGAATGGCACCATCGTTGAAAACGAAAGTCATGCTGCGGACCTTGCCCTCGGTACAGGACAGCGCCATGTCACCAATCGCCACCCCCGTGACCACCATGCCGGCCAGATCCTCGGGTAGCTCCCAGCCATTGGCAGCCAGGTTGTCACGCCCGATCAAGGCTTTGAACTGCATGGGGTCCGTGACACGGCCATTGACAGGCACGCGCCCAATCAGACTGGTCATGGTGGTCACACCAGCCAACGTCGCGTTCTCGGGCAGCGTGAAGTAGGCCTCGGCCGCTGGGGGTTGCGGCGCTTGAGCAGCTGCCGCCGCCGCCTGGGTCGCAGCGCCTCGACCCGTCCCTTCAGCAGGCGCTGCACCAGTGCGTCGCACGTACTGGGTCACCTCCTGGTTGCCATTTCGCTCGGTGTGCTTCACATAGCCCATAGGGGGCAGCACCTTGTAGCCCACAACGCCAGAGGCCTGGGGCAACTGCTCCTGGTGCTGAGCATCGGGGTTGTGCGTCCTGGATTGAGGGTTGAGGCTGGAAAAGGTACTGAACGCGCTGTTGAACACGTCCGTCAGCCCTGGCTGATCAGCCGTTGGCGCAGCAGGCTGGTGGCCTCCCACGTCCACCACGTCGACGTTGCTGCTGGCTTTGCCACCAGAGCCCAGCTTTTCGCGCAGCTCTTGGTTGATCCGCAAGACCTCCTGTACGTCCTGGCGCAACTCACGGTTGGTTTGCACCACGGTGGCCAAGGTCTCGTCTGGTGTGTCCTGGTCAGCCCCGACGGTGGTGGGCAAGGGCACTTGCTCCATCGGCGCAGCACCATCTTGCTTAGCGCCGCTTTGCATAAAAATGGCGACGATGAGCAGCACAACTGCGCCACCTGCCACTGGCAAAAGCTTGTTGGATTTAACAGCCATCGGTCACTCCTACAAGCAAGACTCAAAAGAGCGCTCGCACACCAGGTAGATCGCCGTGGTGTCGGTATCAGATCCTGCAGGCCCGATCCGGCCGTGCTGGGCAGTCGCGGCAATCCAGCGGCCGCGCACTTGCTCCAGGGGGATTTCCAGTGCGAACCGGGACAGGTTGGTGATGCGCACTGCTGTCACTGACAGGTTCGCGGAGCGCCATTGGCCCAGCGGGACGGCTTCAACGCTGGTGCCGCGCAGCAGGCCCGGGATGGGATTGGTTTGAACCGCAACCTGGGTCACGCCCGCAGTGGCCACAGCCAGACGGCGCGGCGCATAGAGCTGGCGCGCTGCATGCCGGGTCAGCTCCACCATGTCGACGGGAGGTGGTTCAGGGGCGGGAGAGACCGTGGGGTTGGGCACGGATGCAGGCTCCATCACCGCAACCTGCAGCTCGCGTGCGCTGCTGCGCTTTGCACCTTTGGCTGGTGCTTGTGCCACCAGGTCAATCGGGATCTGCTGCCCACTGTCCACCAGCTCGGCAATGATGCGGATGGGTTCGAACGCGACCAGTGCTGTCACATAGATGGTGCCGCCAATCGACTCAATCCGTGCCACGGCATCCATGTCGTTGGGAACATGGAGCAGTGCATCGGCGGGCAATGTGATCAGGCGCTCTTGATCGACCTCCAGGCTCACGCGCACGGGTTCACGTGCAAAAACAGCGCGCTCAATCGGTCCGGATACCGGAGCGGCGGGAACAGGGCGCAGCTGGGCCCGTGCAGCTGCAGCGCGTGCCGTACCTGCGGTGGCCAAGGGCGCTGGCAGGCTCATGCCGGCCACGGTGGTGGTGCCTGGGGCGCCAGTAGCTGCAGTGGAGCGGCGCACGGTCGAGTTTGTTTGTCCCAAGTCCACCGATGAAGATGCTTGTGGCTGGCCACCGATCAGCTCGGGAGCATCGTCTGTGGCCGCAAGAGGCTGGACCTGTTGCGCCAGGCTGGCCTGGCTCATCCAAAAGCTTGCAGCAAGCAGCCAAATCAATCGTTGCTGGTGCATATCAATCCACCGATGTGTCAGAAGGCAAGCTCGACGGAGCGACAGTGCCTGGCAGGCGCGGGGCCTTCAAGTTGGCGGCTGCAGCTGCTGGATTCAGGTCTGCAGGATTGAGGCGGGCAGGGGCATTGCTGCCAAAGCAGTCCAATGCCAGCAGCCAGGGGTTGCGCTCACGGTCCACGTCAAATCGCACAACCCGCAGTGGGTAGCGAATGAACACATCCTTGACGGCAGAGCCGCCGAAGGTTTCCATCACCTGCATATCCAGCAGCACTGTCCATGCATCACGGCCTTCGCTAACCACACGGTTTTCTGAATAGGGGAATCCGGGGATTTCAGTAATGTGCCGGGTACGCCTGCGCAATTCACCGCGCAGATGGCGTTTGCTCAAATCTGCTTTGAGCTGCGCCTGGCAGGAGGGTGTCAGGAAATACTGCATGGCATAAATCTGTTGGCCGTAATCTTTTTCTCCATCAGCCTGCCAACGATTGATTTGCTGCCAGATGTAGTAACCAAAGCTGTACACATTGGATTTATTGATTGGTGCAACACCATCAACAACGCGGATCGTATCGCCAGAGCGCAAATCTGTAGCAATATGAATATCAACTGCCTTAGGTTGGCGCCAAGCAAAGTAAATGCCAAAACTGGCGAGAAAAACAATTGCCAGAATCACAAGCAACAACTGTTTGTTGTGCGCATGACTGGATGCCAAAGCATTCGTAAATTTTTGACTGCTCATTGGTTTTAAATCTCAGCGTGATCAAGCACAACCGTTTTAACGGCCCAAATCCCAAAAATCAAAATGATTGATGAATTTCGGTGCCATAAGATTTCTCTCTACAAGATAAAGATGGATGTTCTGGATATAAAAGCCGTCTGGACGACCCCGCTTAATCTTCATCAGAAAGAGAGAGCTGAACCACAACACGACCAGCGGAATGACGACGACAACGATGAGCAGCAAGGTGCCCAGTCCTGTCATTACTTGCAACAGACCTGCAACCAGCAAGCCAAGGCAACCAGCAGCAATTCCGATGTACTTGGCTTCGCTGGCAGCCATGCCGTGCAAGATGGGGGGCTCTACATTGACTCGGTCAGTCAATGGCGTGCGCACGCCTTCTTGAATAGGGGGCGATTCGTTTTTCTTCACAAGCTTTAGGCCATTGCATCAAGGCCCCACTTGGCCAACAGTGCGATAAAGATGACCAAAATCACACCACTGATCAAATACTCTTTCACATCGCCCAGCTCCATCTGGCCTGCCGAATACTTTCTCCAGCGCACCATCGAGCCGATGATAACCACCAGACCAGAGATAGCCACCAGGATATAAGCAAAGATGGTTATCCCTTGCTTAAAATATGCACCAATAATGGCGAGAATATCGTTATTCGCAACTTGAGCACCACCGATGCCACCGCCAGTTGGTGGATTGATTACAGGCAATGCTGCGAAAGCAGATGACATAGTCATGTATGCCATGACACCCAAAATAATGATTTGCAAGCAGCGGGTGGTATTTTTGGGGGTAATAAGCATGTTTTGGCTCCAATATCAATTCTTCAATAGAAGGTAGGTCAGAAAAGAAATAATGATTCCAAGAGAAATCGTTGAACGGAAAATCTTGGCGCTGTCTGTATGGTCATCATTCAGTGCCTCAATCACTTTTGTCAAAACCCAGGCACCGAATACAAAAACAAACCCCAGTGCAATCGAAAGCATCACAGTCCGAAGCTGGCTTGGCTCAATGCCTGAGCCACTGACAAAGCCAACGGCCATTGCGCCTTTCATCCGAGGCCTTTACTGGCGGTAGTCGCCGCGCAGTGGGGCAACAGGGCGCGGCTGGCGAGGAGCATCGGCATGCGAGGCCACGCCTTGGCGCAGCAGCTCCAGGTCACGCAGCAGCCAGTCGTAGCGGAACTTCACGCGCTGGCCGGTGGGGGCCGTGCGTTCGGCATCGCTGACCAGCGCTTTGACGCTGTCCAGCTCATGGGCGATGCGGGCGAGCTTTTCGCGTTCCAGCTCGTCGTCGGTGACATCGGCCCAGGCCGAGGCGGTCGTGGCCAGGATCACGGCAGCCAGCAGGGCCACCCAGGGGCGGGAGAGGGGGGAAGGTTGTGTGCGCATATCGTGCTTTCTTGAATCAGGCGTATTTCTTGAAGCTGCCCACGGTGGTCGACAGCGCCGCAGCGACCAGGACAGTGAAGATCAGGACCATGTAGGCCGGGTTGAAGCCACCGAAGGGCCAGGCTAGGTAGATGCCAAACCCGCCTGTCAAAGCCCAGGAGGTGTAGCGTTTGGCGTGGTGGTAGACAAAGGAGGATTCGCGCCCGCCAGTCCAGCGGCGAATGTCTCTGCGCACCAGGCCATCGATCACTCCCAGCAGGCATGCCAGCGCGAAGGCGGGAACTGCAAAAGCGGCGATGCAAAGGCGCAGAACCACGTCCTGGGCCACAAACATGCTGATCACCAGCCATTCACTGACGATGAGCATCAGCCCTTTGCTGGAGTCCTTGACGCTCCTAAAAACTGGGTCAGCTGCCTGTGCTTGCGGCAAGCTTGTGTTGCTGCGCAGGTGCTGGTACCAACGCAGGATGCCCAGGCGCTCATAAGGCCAACGCACCCAGGTGGCCACCTCACGGGAGAACTTGACGGTGTCGCTGACCAGCAGGCTGCGCGGTGCGGCTGAGATGTACCCCAGGTCCTGCAGCACGATGCTTTGGGCATGGTGAATGCCTTGCCCCTTCCAGAGCACATAGCCACCGCCGATCTCAATCAGACAGCCAATCACCCATGCACTGAGCGTCGCACCGATGAGGCCAAAGACTGCGCCAAACACCAGCTCCACTGGGCCGATGGTCCTGGCCTTGGCTGGAGCACTTTTCGCTGCGCTCATCCTCGGCCTCCCATCACACTGCCAATCACCGCGCCGTGGCCCAGAGCCGTCTGGCCAGCGCCTGCAAGCGTTGAAGCGCCGTCTTCCTCGTCGGCGGCCAGGGTGGTATCGATGAGGTCGCGGCCCAGGGGCTGGCTGCCCAGCCAGTCCGTTTCGGCGGCCCAGCGTTCGCTGGTTCGGTAGCGGCGCTTCATGTCCTCGGCCACAGCTTTGAGGGAGTGCGGCACGAACGGATCGCCGGTGGTGTCAGCCAGAGGAATGCGGATCTTGTAGCGGCGGTTGCCCTCCAGCAGCGCAAACGCCTGCCCCTGGGGCAGCTCAAGAATGTCGGAGGCCTCAATCAGTGGCACCTTGATCTGCGTGGCGATGTCGTCATTGCGCGAGACGAAGTCCACGCCGTTACCCTGTGCGGCCGTGTCCGTGACCCCGGACATGGGGGTCAGCTGCACCACGTTGACCTGGGGCACCTGCTCGGCCAGCAAGTTGGCTGTGGCCACGGACCGCACACGCAGCATGACCAGGTGGTTGAAGTTGTCCATGATCTGGCCGGCCTTGGCCTTGTCGCCAACCTTGGCCTCGATGTCGAACATCGACTGGGTATAGGCCGTTATCTTGAAACCCGAGCCACCCAGCTTGTTGACCATGGGCACGAACTCAGGGCCGGCGATCTCGTTGACCTCGTCAAAGTGGCAGCAGACGTTGGGCAGCTTGAGCTTGCCATCCTGGTTGTGCGGGTCCAGGCCTGTCTTGTAGAGCTTGCCGCCCACCGAGACCAGGTCGGCCAGCATCGAATTGCCGACCGCAGACGACACGACTGCGTCGGACAGGGCATCAAGGCCTGCATAGACAATGCCGCCCTGGCGGAACACAGTCATCCAGTCGAAGATCGGGCGTGTGTCTTCAGGGTCGAAGTAGTCAGGGCTGATGAGCTTGCCCACCGCGCCAGAGGTGAGCTTTTCCAAGAAGGGCCCCAAGCTGGCCACGATCTTTTCGTAGAAAGAGCGCTCGTAGCTGAACGCTGCCGCCAGGCCCAGCAGCACCTTGTCATCCAGGCGCGACTCCTTGATCCACAGGAACATGGCCACCAATTCAGGTGCACGGTCTGCCAAGCTGCGAGGAACGGGGGCTTTCTTGGCTGCGATCTGGCTGATGATGCGCTCGATGCGCGCTTCGTAATCCACGAACCGGCCTTCGGCCGCATGGCGGCGAAACACCATGTTGGCGTAGTCCATGAACAGCGGATCGATGCCGGTCACGTCCTTGAGCAGGGTCTCGTAGGTTGGAATCCGCCCCAGGGCGACCTGGGCCTGGGCCACGATGTTCGTGAAACGCCAGGAGAATTCCTTGAAAGCAGCGCTGTTGCCAGAGGAGGGCAGTGCATTCGTGGCACGTCCTGCAACCTCGGTGATCCGCGCAAAACTGCCGATGCCGTTGTACCGGGCAGAAATCTCGGGGTAGCCCAGGTGGAACAGGTAAAAGCTGCTCTCACGGCCAGCGCGCCGCGCTTCAGCCTGCATGCGCAGCATCAGATCGGCATCCCCCTTGGGATCAATGACGATGGTCACATGGCCAGCATGGATGTCCTGCGTACATAGCAGCTCCAGCAGCCGGGTCTTGCCCACACGGGTGGTGCCCATCACCAGCATGTGGCCGGAGCGGGCGCTTTGGCGCAGCTTGACGGGCTTTTCTTCCAGTACCCCAACGCCGTGCAAGATGGGGGAGCCTCCCAAGTCCACGCCTGACGCAAATGGATTGGCAGGACCACCGGCATCAATGGCTGTGCGCACAAGGCGGCTGGTCAAATCGCTGCGCTCATCGGTCCAATTACGCAAGGATTCGCCAAGGCGGGCCAGGCGCAACTCCCGCAGCGAAGGGCGAACATATTCCTGTACCCGCTTATCTCGGGTATCCAGCTTGCGCTGGGTGTGCACCTGGGTCCATTCAAAGCCTTCACCCAGGTACAGATGCTCCTTGGTCACAGGCAGACGATGGGGCGGCACCCGGGTCATCTTGGTGAACTTCAGGCCACGTTGGTAGCGGTACACACCAAAGGCCTGACCACATCGCTTGGCTCCGAAGCCGGCGGAAATCGCCGCGGCGACCAGGCCCAGCGAGTGCGGCATCATCAGCGCCCATGGCGCAGCTGCGGCCACACCAGCAATACCGAAGGCTGTAGCAGCGCTGTATGCCTCCACAGGTGGGCGCAGCAGCCCTTCCATCACAGCATCGCTCATTGCAGCTCCGCTGGAACAGAAAGTGGACGAATCCGGCGCACAAATGTTCCAAGTCGTCCAATTGCATTGCAAGTGCTTGTCATCATTGCACTTCTCCTGCAGAAATTTGGAACAGCACCTGGTAGGCACGCCCATCGGTATGCACCAGCACCGGGTAGACACCTGCGCCTGCAGCGTGCAAGCGCTCAGCCAGCCAAGGGCTGACTTCGGGTGCAATCCCTATGGGCTGCACCAGCTCCTGCAGCTGCTTGAACCCCTGTGCGTCCTGTGCTTGCACCACCAACACCACAGCACCAAGCTGGAGCAGCGTGTCGCGGTTGAATTGCAGCCAGCGCATGGACAGATCCTCGGCCGCCACAATCGCCAGAGGTTGGGTCAACCAGGTGGGGTCAAGGACCTGCACACCATCGCGTGCAAGCACTTTGGGCTGCAGGCTGGTGCCAAAGGGAAAGGACAGACCCTGGAGCACCGATTCGGCCTCGTCGCCGGCCACCAGCTGGGCCACCAAAGGAGAAAACGGCACGCTGCGACCGCTGTCATGCAGCACTGTGGGCGCAGCACCCTGCGCCTGCACCTGATGCACCAGCAGCATGCTTGTCAGCAGCGCAGCGATCATCCGCACCATCACTTGCTCCTCCGGGCTGGGATTTGTGAGGAGGGGGCGGGCTTTTCCACGATCTGGGTGCGTGGCACGTTCAGCATGTCCGCAGCACCAACAGGCGACTGCACCTTGGGCATGCCTTCGTAGCTGATCATTGGGTCATTGGGGTAGAGCTTGGCCATGGCTTCCTGGTAGGCCCTGTCCCAGGCGATGGAGCGCTCCACATCGGCGCGGAAGATGCGTGCAAAGCGCTCTGCATACTGGCGGCGCTCCGCGTCGTTGCGGGCATGGATGCCCAAAATTTCCAAAGGCGAGAGGTTGGCCACCGAGAAGTTCTTGCGGGGGCCCTGCGCCAAAACCTTGGCGCGGCGCATTTCGTCGGCCGTCAGCCCCCATACTTCCTGGGCCACGCGATCTGCAGCATCCAGCTCGGTCAGGCCTTTGCCGGATGCTGCAGTCTGTGTGCTGGCCTCCATCGTGCTGCCGGTACGAACTTGGGCATGTGCAGCAGAGCACAGGAGTGCGATTGCTGCGAGCTGGAGAGCAACACGCATGCTCATCCCCCCTGGCTCACGTACAGCGTCAACCCAGCGCTGCCAGGCACTGCAAAGTTGGCCGACTGCGTGACAGGATCAGCAGAGCGCAGTGCCAAACCGTTGATGACATCTCCAGGGCGCAGCACACGCACCCGGCGGTCACCAGCGATTCCGGAGGCGACCACGACCGAAGGTTGGCCATTCCACATGTCCACGGAAACCAGCTGACCCGACAGTTTTGGAGCTGGAGCAGATGGCTGCTTGGCAATTTGCGCTGGGGCAGCTTTCGCATGCTGGGAGGCCTTGGGTGCAGCTGGTGCCTTTGGCGTGGTGGCCTTGGCCACCTTTTGCACGGGCACAGGTTTAGGGCGTGCCGCTGGCACTGGTCCTACGACTCCGGCGTCAGCAGCAGGAGCTGACAGTGCAGTTGCTGCTGCTTGCTGTTCCAGCTGCTTTTGCAGTTGGGCGAGCAGCAGTTCCATGCGCTGCAGACGCTGCAGCAATTCCGTGTTGTCAGGGCCTGCAGGAGGGTTGGGCGCTTCAGCGGGGGGAGTGGATTCGGGCGCTGGAGCTGCCGCAGCAACCGTCATTGCCGACGCAGCTGACTCCGTGCCAGCAGCCGGCGTATGCAGCACTGGTAGTCCATCCAGGGATGAACCCAAGTCAGTTGCAGCACTGATGGGTTCTGGAGCTGGAACAAACCCAGAGAAGTCACCCAGCATGTCGGCTGACGCATCAGACAAACGCGGATCAACTGGCTCAACCTGGGGCAGTGCTGACGCAATCACCTCAGCGGGCACGCTGGGCAGGCTGGTGCCCAGCAGGTCTGGCACAGTCGTTTTGGGCCAGAAATTGAGGTATGCCAGCACACAAATGCCCAGGCTTGCTCCTCCCAGGACGCAGCGGCGCACAACCCTGTTGCCCAGCAGCCCTTGGCGTTGGTCCTTCGCGCGAGGAATGGGCTTCGCTGCCTGGCCAGCTGCTTTGCCTGCAGCTGCTGCATGAAGACCTTCAACACCCAAGTCTGGCTCCTGTGGCCAGGCGATTTCGGGTGCCAACAACCCAGCATCCACGGGGGAGTGCTCTGGTACATGCGATGCGGTGTCCGGAGTGACTGAGTGCATTCGTCACTCCTTGCTGGTCGAGACAATGGGTGTCAGGGTCCGTGGACCGTACTCCTTGGCCAGGGTGAACCAGACCTTGCGGCGCACGTTGTCCCGATGCCAGTTCCACGCGGGGCCCACCAGCACGTCAAGAATGCCTTGCACTGAGAAGGGACCAAGTGATCTCTGCGCCTCAGGCAGCGGGAGCTGCAAGAAACGGGCTGCATCAGCGCTCAAGGCGCTGCGTTCAACCAGGACGTAGCCGGTGCGCAGCAAAGTGTGTTCAATGGCATCACCCACGTTGACCACGTGCTCGCGGGGAAACGTGATCTGGGCCACCAAATCGAGTGGCTCAAACATGGTTTTGGCGGGTGCAGCTTCTGCCGTGGTGTAGCGGCCCAGCATGACCCGTGTATTGCCGTCCACCAGCGTCGTGCTATGGGCTGTCGCTGCAACGGATGCCAGGCATAGGCAAGCAAAGGTGCGGTACATGAATTTCCTGTTGGTCAAAAAGACCCGGGCCGCACCAAGGAGGAGAACGAAAACAAAACATGCGACCCGGGAAGTTGACGCAAAAGCGTCGCCGGGTCGCATGTTCGTTTTGTGGGACCAAACCCTCAACCGGAAATCGGTAGGTATGCACCGCACGGTTTCCGCTTGACAAGCGTTGCGATGTGTGTCTATTAGTTAGCAGGTGTAAAAGGGGTGCAAGCCGGGGCGTCTTGCAACTGGTAAATGGCTCTTACAGGCTACAGGCCCTACCCAAAGGGCGCGCCTCCTCCTCAACATTCGTCGGAGGCGCAAAGGATTTACGGGGACAGGGAAATGCTTCTATGGGATACAGGAAATTTAAATAGCTTGAGAAGCTATTTAAATTTAAAATGATTTTAAAAGGTCAGTACGATTTACATTAGATTGGAAACCTGCAAACTGTTGGCTGCATGAGCTTTACTTTGCAAGGGCGTTGTTGCACAAATGCCGGTCGCAGCTGAGGTAGGCTCGGGAGATGAGAGAGACGAGCTGGGGTCGGGTTAAGTACCGCACAACGAACTGGAAGGCTTACAACGCAGCGTTGAAGGCGCGAGGTGAGCTGACCATTTGGCTCGATAGGGATATGCAGTGGCTAGCTCGGCCCACGGGCAAGCGTGGTCGTTGCCAGAAGTTCTCAGATGCGGCCATCCAGTTTTGCCTGACCATCAAGTGCTTGTTTGGCCAGCCCTTGCGCCAGACACTGGGCCTGGTTGAGTCGCTATTGGGTATGGCAGGCCTGCATTGGCCAGTGCCCGACTACAGCACGGTGTGTCGCAGGCAAAAGAGCTTGGATGTGCAGGTGCGCTACCGTGCAAGTGACAAAGGCTTGCACATGCTGGCCGACTCCACGGGCATCAAGTTCTTGGGCGAAGGTGAGTGGAAAACCAAAAAGCACGGTGCCGAGCGCCGCCGCCAGTGGCGCAAGGTGCATCTGGGTATTGATGCCCAGACACTGCAGATTCGGGCCATCGCAGTAACAACCAATGAAGTGGGCGACTCGCCCATGGCAGCAGACCTGCTAGGTCAAATTCCAAGCAATGAAGAGATAGCTAGCTTTACCGGTGATGGGGCGTACGACACGCAGGATGTACATAAGGCGTGCTACCTGCGGGGAGCCATTCCAATCATCCCGCCGCGCAAAGGAGCGAAGCTGCGCAAAGGGCTGGCATTTGCTCACCGCAATGAAGCGGTCAAGGCGTGTAGGCAGTTGGGGCGGGCTATCTGGAAACGCTGGAGCGGCTACCACCGAAGGTCACTGGTGGAGACCAAGATGAATTGCTTCAAGCGCCTGGGCGAGAAGGTGATGGCCAGGACGTTTGAGCGCCAGGTGACCGAGCTGCACATCCGAGCTTCAATCCTCAATCAATTTACCGCTCTGGGCACGCCCCAGACAGTCGCTGCTGCGTAAATCTATTTGGGATTGGGGATGCCTTGGCCTATGGCCGATTTATGCAACAAAGCCACCACAGACAGCAAGCACAGCCTGCCGGTTGCTCCTGACTTGGTGCAGCGGCGTTTTACGCCGCAGGCACCGAACCAACTTCTGTGCGGCGACATCACATACATCCAGACCGACGAAGGCTGGTTGTACTTGGCTGCAGTGATTGACATGTTCAGCCGTCAGGTGGTGGGATGGAGCCTGCAGCCCCACATGCAAAGCAGCTTGGTTAAAGATGCCATGGCAATGGCTTGGTGGCGAAGGCGGCCTGAACCGGGAGCCATATTCCACAGCGACAGGGGCAGCCAATATTGCAGCCAGAGCTTCCAGGCCACATTAGCAGGCTGGGGCATACGCTCGTCCATGAGCCGCAAAGGCAATTGTTGGGACAACTCGCCCATCGAAAGTTTCTGGGGTCGATTGAAGACCGCTTGCGTCCACGGCCAACGCTTCGCTACCCGGGAGCACGCAAGGCAGGCCATCATGAACTGGATGGCCTTCTACAATTACCGCAGATTACATTCGAGCTTGGGCTACCTCAGCCCCATGCAATACGAGCAACGCTGGTACGAGGCACAGCGCAAAAAAGCCGCGTAAGCAGGGAGCTAAGAACTCCACAAAACAGGGGCAACATCACCTGGAGATGTCTATGCAAAGGTTTCCCTAGATTGTTAGCCGAGCATGCTGAAAGATGAATGGCGGGTGGTATGTAATCAGGACACGCTTTCTTGCTGAATGACAGCTATGCAGGTCTTGCTTAAATGGCAGGTCAGGGTCAGCATCGCCAGTTCACCACCTGTGAGAGCGGCCTTTGACCTGCATGGAGCCACGGAACTTGAGACTTCTGCTAAATGGCCGGACTTGACAGCGGACCAGTCACTCGGGACGTCACAAGTCCAATGACCGCTATAGGTGGCAACGGTAATCGGTTCACCTAAACAGGATGGCGGCAACCAGCCTTAACCGGCCGCGAGCGGCCATCAACGGAACGCCAGTAGATTGCCTCAGTTACGCCAAATTAACAAAGGGCTAAAGGTCATGCCACTGCGCTATGAGGTGCTGGATTAGCGGCGAATTCTTGCTAGCACATTTTTACGCGCTATTCAACTGAAAACCGTGCGTTATACACCTCACGGTTTCCTGCTGACACCTTGTAACAGCATGCCTATGGTGTGCTGCTATGCAAAACGGCCCGTTTCCTCCTATCAAGCAAAGCGCCCTTCAAAAGCATCGGGCACACCAGCATTTCCCATACCTTGGCCGGGACACGCTGGATCGCCAGCGTGCGATCTTCACCATCACGGACACACTCAATCAGCTGGGCCAGGCCTCGCGCACCAGCACCTTGCTGCGGTGGCTGGGTCGTTTTGATGGCATGGAAGCCCACCTTGAAGAGGACCAAGATCCTCTGCTGTGCGTGCGCGCATTGCTGATGGCCGCTGTGGCATCACGGGTCAGCAGATCCACGCCCAAAGAGTCACCCGACGATGCATGGGAGCGCATGGTTTCGTCCATCATGCGGCTGGACTTCGTCCACACCCACAGCAGCTGGGGCATCCATACGAAGTCGCGCATCAAGTGGGACCCGATGGGCCAGACCTGGCTGGAGTTCCTGGAGGAGGGCATGCCTGGGGAAAGCCTGACCACCTGGCTGCCGGGCTCCGGCAACCCTGACCTCGCCAGACGAAGTGCTGCCGCCTTGCTGACGGGCTTTTTCTGATGCAACTCCTTGGTCGAATCAACAGCTTGCTGCAGCAGGTGCAAACGCGATGGCTGGGTAAGCGGCCGCCGCCGGTGGATGCTGCGCCGCAGACTGCTGCTGCAAACCCCGTGGTCGTTGCAGGCACCGAGCCAGGTTGGCTGCGCGTGCTCACCGCCTCACAACTGCTGCAGTGCGTAAAGGCAGACAAAGCACTCGCTGAAATCTGGCGTCAGTCCAGGCAATCTGAAGCCACCTGGCAACGTGATCTGCTGCCGGCAATCCATCGCTACGCTGAGTTTGTGCAACTGATGCCGGCCTCAGAAGCCCACCACCACGCGCATGCCGGGGGGTTGCTGTCTCACACCATCGAAATGCTGTTGGCGGCAATGACCTGGCGCAACGCGCATCTGCTGCCCGAAGGGTCTGCGATTGAGGAGATCGACAATCAACGCGACCAGTGGACCTATGTGGTGTTCTTTGCGGCCTTGCTGCATGACATCGCCAAGCCGATGACTGATCTACGGATTCAATGGCGCTGCGATGGCATGGCCGACTCGGTCCGCTGGATGCCCAGCGGCGGCAGCCTGCTGCAGATCATGGACCAGCGCAGGGCGGGGGAGTACCTGGTGGACTTTGCCCCCAAGAGCCAGCGCGATTACAGCGCACACACCAGACTGGCGCAGACCTTGATCTCTCGCGTAGCGCCGGCTTCAGCTTTGTCGTTCCTGGCCAGAGAGCCGAAGGCGCTGGGAGTGCTGGAGGCATACCTGTGCGGCCAGGACAAAGACAGCCTGGTGGCCACCATTGTCAAGAAGGCCGACCAGGCATCGACCAAGCGAGCTTTGCAAAACGGCAGCAAAGCCAGGTTTGCCACAGCCAAGGCGGTTCCGCTGGTGGATCTGCTGATGCAGGCCATGACCAGCATGCTGCAAGCTGGAACGGTGTTGCCGCTCAATCGCAATGGTGCTGCAGGATGGGTGTTTGAAGGGTCAGTCTGGTTTGTTGCCAAGCGCTTGGCAGACAGCGTGCGCGAGTGGGTCAAGACACATGAACCGGAGGAGGCGATTCCTGGCCAGGCCAAGAACGACCGTTTGTTTGACACCTGGCAGGAGTACGGTGTCATCGATCTCAATCCTGCGACAGGACAGGCGATTTGGTACGTCGAGGTCCACGGCAATGAGGCAGAGCAGGGGGGCTACACGCATGAGTTTGCGATGCTGCGCTTTCCGCTGTCCAAGCTGTATGCCCAAGAAGGCATGTACCCGGCCCCTATGCGCGGGCACCTGGTGATCAAGGACAAGCGCAAAGCGGGTGCGGAAGACCAGCAAGACTTGGCGCCAGCACTGACGGTGCCAGATGAGCACCAAACTGCTGCAGCGGAGGGCAACAGTCATCAGGATGCTGCAACACAAAGCAATCTGCATGAGGTTGCGCCAGATTCAACCAACCCGCCAGAAGCTGCGCCAGTCAAGCAAGCCAAGCGGCAAGAAGCTGCGACAGCCCAAGACAGGAAGCTTGCACTTGTCATGCGTGAGCCGGCCTTCAGCAAACCACCTCAAGCTGCTGCAGCTGCGAAGTCCAACGGCAAATCACCTGGGCCAAAGCCTGAACCCAAGCTTGAACCAAATCCTGAAGCCAAGCAGCGGTCCCCAGCCGCTACAAGCCCGTTGGCTGGTCCAACTGAACGCAGCGGATCTCATGCTGGGCCAGTTTCCTCCAACAGCAATGCACATGAGGCAGGCGATGATGCGTATTTGCTGGATGACAACCTCTACCTGGACATGGCAGAAAGCGCGGCCGCGAACAGCCGGCCAGCAGCGCGAGCTTCGCTACGCTCGGGCAAGAAGGCCGCAGGAGATGCGGCGCCACACGTGCAATCACACCAAACTGGCGCAAGCGCTGCGCCTGCTTCGCCACGGCTGCAAACGCAACAGCAGCCTTCCAACCAATCACATCAAACTGCAGCAATCCAGAACAAGCCCAAGCCGGTGCAGCAGCCTCCAGCACCCGCCAGGCGAGTGAGTCAAGAGTTCCGTGACCTCATGGAGCTGGACGACATCCCGGCGATTCTTCCGCGCACAGCAGTCAAACCGGCGGCCGCCGCGCATCCCAATGAGCCCGTGCTGCTGGTGCAGCAGCTGCCGGATCTGCCTGGCCAAGAGGAAGCTGCTGCGGCGCAAGAGCCCAGTGATTTGGTGGTGGACTTCATGCAGTGGGTTCAGCAAGGCCTGGTCAGCCGTGAACTCAAATACAACGAAGCGGGTGCCGTGGTGCATTTTGTGCCTGAGGGCATGGCGCTGGTATCGCCGCGGATCTTCAAGGACTACGCGGCCGCTGTCGGTGGTGATGCGAATTTGACCGAGCTGGCCAGCAAGGCCCAGCGCGAGCTGATCAAATGCGGCTGGCATTTGCCGGGGCCCAATCGGACCAACATCGTCAAGTACGCCATCCAGGGGCGCGGTGGAGATGTCGTGGGCAATTTGTCGTGCGTGGTCCTGCTCGAGCCGTTTCGCTGGGTCCAACCGGTGCCACCGAACAATCCAGCTCTGGCCAAGACCTAGGCTATGTTTGTGGGGTAGAAATTATGGTTATGTTAACTTTTCTTCACCAAAACCTAACACTTGCCGGCCTCAATCTGCAAGTAAAAACTGATTCATTTCAAGCATCTACGTGGATGCTGGTCAGATTGACAGTTGACAGTTGCAAGTGAACAACATACAGTTCAAACCGTGCATCAACGAGGTTCTTAGCTCTTTGTGTTAGCTCTATACCTTACAAATCAATGGCTTACGGGCTATTTTTTTGTAGATTTCAGAGAGATACAATGTATATTATGTTTAATCGCTAAAACAGGCGTTTGCACACGCCGTAGCAGCGACAGCAACACCCCTGTTTTCGACCCACTGCGCACGGCCTGATGTGACCAGCTTTGCGCATGTTCCGAGCACCTAGACCCGCGCAACTTCCGCACCTCCATTCGCTGCTGGACAACATCGGGCGCAACGATGCAGATCTAGCCAAATTCCTGGATATTTCGCCCCGAACTTTGGGCAGCTACCGCAGCAAAGGCCAAGCGCCGCGTGTGGTTATGTTGTCCCTGTTTTGGGAGTCCACCTGGGGCCAATCGGCGGCAAACTGCGATGCCGTGAACTGGGGAAGGCTCCAGTTTCAGGAAAACGCCATGCTCAAACGCCAGGTTGCCAAGCTGCAGCGCCAGATTCTTGAGCTCGAAAAAGCACTGGCCGAGGTGGACAAGGCAGCAAACAGCCCAATCTTTGACGTTCGCTAGCCCCAATCAGGCCCGCAGCGCCTACGGCGCGAACAGCCTTGTTTATCAGCGACGAGCTGGCGTCATGCCTGGGCAGGCAACACGCCCCGCGTACCCGGCCAGCCCTTATGCGAGCGCCACGACGCGACAGCTTTGATGCAAGCACCTCAGGAAGCGATTGACAGGCGCGCCAGCCTGCTTTGTGAGCACATCACGAGGTAGGCGCGCGAGATAAGGCGAACTGCTGGCGGCAGGCCCCAAACGAGGCATGCGCGCATATGATCCTGTGATTTCTGCGGCCGCAGATTGCACTTGCAGTTTTTTTGCAAAAAAGTGCGTAGATCGTGAAATATTCCTGCAGGCGCACTTTCGCGCCAAGAACACGGACAGGGTGCCTTCCGTTCGCCCAGCTTCCCGCAGGTGCTATGCAGCACCTGCAGAAAGACTAGGCTCTCTCCCGGCCGCGTGAAGGCAATCTCCAGGAGATTGCCTCGCCCTAGACGAAAGCCTCAGTTTTGCAGCCAGCGCTTGACGAGACCCAGGACGATGACCAGCAGGACAAGCAGGCCGAGCTTGCGGAAGTTGGATGCCCAGGCGCTGCGGTACTTTTTGCGCTTGTGTTCTGCTACGCCAATGCGGAAATCGGCGTTCTCTGTATAGCCATCACGCTTGTTAAAGCGCTTTTTCCAGTAGTCACGGGTATCTAGTGCCATGGGCACCGATGCTAGCGCACTTGCATCTGGAGGTATCTGCGCGCCAGTCGGAGCTTTTCGTCCGGAGTGACCTTGAGCGATGCAATCAGCTCAAGGGCCCTACTGCGCGGCTTCGGCGCTGGCCTAACTGGTGCAGCAGGTAGCAATCGCGCCCTGATGGACTGTATGCGCTCTCTCAGCACATCGCCGGGGAGCTTTTCAGGCTCCCAATCCCAGGGGGGCAGTACGCTGTGCGCGCCATGCGGGTAGTCGGACTTAAAGATCTGGCGCGTGTCGTAGAAGTCATGCAGCTCAGTGCCTCGGTACAGCCATTTTTCCGCAATGATGGCGTTTTGACCGTAGCCCGTGCGCGCCGTAACGGTATGCATCTTCGGCAGGTAGCCCCATGATTTTTTAATGAGGCCCAGGATGTTGCCGACGAATGGCAGCTTGACCTTTGACAGGTTCATGCAGCGACACTGATATTCAATCAGGGCTTCGCGCACTTGCTTGTCAATCATGCCCTCATCCTGAACGATCAAGTACACGTCCCAGCCAAGCTTGCGGGCGTGAATCATCCAGTCGATCACAGCCGACCTGCCCTTGTCTTGAAAACTGCGCGTGTTCAGCCAGGTGCCCAGCTCATCAAGAATCAAGACGCCATTTTTCTCTTCGTCGTAACTATCGGGGTTACCGTGGCCAATCGCATCCAGATCGAAGGCGGTGGGCTTGTCCGGCAGGCGCACGTAATGCCGACGGCGGTACTTGTTCATCAACCAGGGCTTGAGGTCGACATTGGAGGCCACGCGACGGCCCTCTAGCAACGCGTTGCGCGCCTGATAGACCGCGAACTTTGTCTTACCAGTGCCGAGCTTGCCGACAACGCCGTAGACCGCCATTACTTGCCCATCGCCGCCTTTGTCAGGCTTGACACATAGTGAACGCCGTAGACGCAAACCCAATAAGCAGAAAGCGACGCCAGGACAGTGCCAGAGACTGGCGGGAACAAAAGGCCCAGCAACGAGCCGTAAGCACTGGAAAAAATGCCCTGCAACCAGGGAACGATCATGGAAGAAAAGTAGCTCACACAGGCTATATAGATGCTAGCCAAGGCCAAGACAGCCGCAACGCGGGCTGCATGCTGGGCACCCACCAAATAGACAATAAATCGATAGAGGACTTGACCAATACTTCCGAGAAATAGTGCTGCTAATGGCATTTAGGCCGCCTTTGCAAATGTGGAGCGCCAGAAAATAGAAATCGCTCCAAAAAGACCACCAAGCACCCAAACGGCGCTCATGATATCGTGAAAAATTGGTTGAAATTGACAAACGTCGATTTCTTGAAGCCAAGGCGAAAATGCTGTAATTGCAATCGCAGCACAACCAGTAGGCAGTGCAAAATCCCATCGAATTTGAGGAAAAGTAGGCCAAAAAGTAGATGGGTCTTGTGAAAGCCTCTTTAGATCAACCAAAGCATCGTCCACATCCTTTTTGTGAGTATCTTCGACCTTTGCTGGGGTGCCTTCCTCATCAATTTTGCATGCTGGCTTATTTGGCAAACCGCAAGTCTCTAGTTTTAAATCTTCCTTTGCCTCGCCCTCATCTGTTTCTGTAGTTTCAATTGCTTGACCATCCTTAACAACAACAGAAGAAGTCGTAACAGTATTTTTTACAGAGTTATCAGAGTAAGTAAGATTATTAGTCGTTGTTGTAGTTGTAACTATCGTTGACGTAGTGCCATCAGGATTAGTTACTGTTTTTGTTGAAACTTTTGGAGAGGAAACAACACTAGCAGGGCCTGTAACTCGAGGCTGCTCAACTTGTACAGGCTGACCAGCAGAAACGACCTCATAAACAACAGCAGGTGAAGGCTGCTTTTGTTCAACAAATTGGCGAACCTGATCGAGCGTTAAATTTGTAGCCCTTGATGGTTCGTTATAGTCGTAACCAGATATTCCAATCTTGCCATTTGGATTAGTACCATTTGAACATGAATAATGAATGGAGCAGGAGTTATTAGATGCATAAACACCTTTAACTACAATAACAACACCGCCATATTGACCATTACAACCGCCCGCAACAGTACCAAAAGAAGGATATCTTGAAAGATAACTAGAATAAGCTGTATTACACCCGTGATCTATGTATCTTTGATCTAAAGGAATCCCAGTAAAACCTGAATCGGGGCTATATTGCAATTGATTTTCAGCCATCCAGCTTGCAAAGGCAGAACCAGCCAGCAAAGCACCAGAACAATAAAGATTACCCATGCAGCTAACAACCGACCGCCCCAAAGCAGCAGGAGTTATTCTAGAAGCTACATTTACAGGGACCTTTGCACCACCAGACAACGGCAACTGCGCCTTACCCGAAACATCGTAGCCATAAGAAGGCGTTGCGCCGGAAGCAATAGACATGTTCCCAGCGCGGACCCAACCAGAGCCCGTAGGCAAATCCGTGTTAGGTGCGGTAACAATCGGGACACCACCGCCGCCAAAAGTTATTGTGTGCAAACCACCGGAAACAGTTGATTTAAACGCATCAAAAGCGGCTTTGTCTGCACTACTTTGGGCAAACGCAGTTGGCGCAAAAAGCGCAGCAATTAAAAGAATTTTTTTCATAGCAGCCCCTTGCCAAAGGCCCGCACGCGGGCCAATGGGAAGGAGCCGCGATTAGGAAGCGCGGGGAATCTTCTTCACGTACTTGATGGCCACCATGAACACCACAGCAGCAGCAGCGACACCGACGAGCGCACCGCCATAGGAGGCCACCTTGGTCGTGACTTCAGCAGCAGCAGCATCGAAAGGGTCAGTGGACTGCGCACGCGCAGCCAGAGCAACAGGCAGAGTGCCGACCATGACGACAGCGCGAGCTGCATTGTTACGGGCCAGACGGCCCAGAGCTTGAATCTTCGCCTTCATAGCGATTTCCTTTTTTGAAAAAAAACCGGAAAAACGTCCGGCACGTCAAACAACATCACGCAGCTTTCGCACCCATGCGACAGCCTGCCCAATGCCGTAACCAGAGACCCACACAGCCATGCATGAGCCGATAACTTTGGCGATGGTTGGAGCATCAATCGTTGCAATCACAGCTTGTTCCCAGAATTGAAGCCATGCAAAAAAATGAGCACCAAACCGATGACCATCAGAACTTGCAAGATGTGGTTGGTGTTAGACCAGTCCATGTACCCACGCCTTTTGGAATTCATGCGCAGCCCGCCCTGCTTGGCGGCGCTCGACAGCGTATGAACACGCTGCGAGCAGTGCGAGGACTGCAAAGGAGAAAGCCAGAGCCTTCACGACCTGCCCCGCAACGCTTCGCCCGCCGCGCCCCGCTCACCGCGTGACGCGGCGTTCTGCGCATTGCGTGGCTGGTGGCTTGAGGCCGGCAAAAAACCGAGGACGTTCAGCTCAGCCGATGCGAGGTCAACGGCGGCAGCTTCACGGCCAGGAGTGCCGCGCACGAATCGCCAAAAGCTGACGGCGCTTGAGATGAACCAAATCAAGCTGCACACGAACAAGGCGAAAGAAAGGGTCAAAAGCAGGTCAGGCATTTGTCAAAGCTCCGACAGGTCAACGATCTGCGCTTTGTGGAAGGGATCGATGTGGTCCTCAATCATCTCCACAGCGGTTTCGTAATCAGGGACTGCATGCGCCTCTCGCAGCAACATGACCCAGCGCGGCTGACCGTCATCAGGGTCAGGAGCCAGGAAAGCCCCGGTGTAAGCCGACTGGATCACGTAGGCCATGGCTTAGGCCGCCGCTTTGGGGCGGATATCGACCAATGTCAGCTTGGAGCTGTTGTCAGCACCAGCAGCCACATCAAAAACAGCATCGACTGCGATTCCACCGGCAGGCCACTTGCCCTTCATGTTTTTCCACTTGGCGAACTCTGCCGAGGTGCCCAGCTTGAAAGGACGGGTCACGGTGCCGATGGTTTCGCCCGTGGACTTTTCGCCGAGATCGACAGCCAGGTGGAAGGTGGTGGAATCAAAGGCGCGGCCTTCGTATTCGCCCTTGGAAGACTGGATGCCAGTCAGAACAGCTTCAGCGGTAAAGCGCATGGTTTTTCCTTGGTTCGGGCATTAAGCGAATGCGGGTTCAGCACGCCCTTTACTGCTGATCCGCTTGAAAACGTGGAGGTATGCGGCCTTGATTTCGGCCATGGAGAACTTGCGAAGACGGCCAGGAATCCGGCTTTCGTCTTCAAGCATGGAGAGCATGGTTTGTGGATCGAGGTACTTAAATGCCAAGCAGGCCGAGGCACCTGCTGTGCGGATGAACCAACGGGCACTGCGCTCAACTTCCGCTTCGATGGTCTGGATGGGCAGGCGGGCCTCACATGGCACGGACTCAGGCAATGCCTGGGCTCCGTGTTCGCGCAGGATTGCCGCATGCCAGTCGCTGGCCCCCGCGAAGAAGTCAGCAGGACGGCGAAGCATGTCAGTGGGCAGCAGGCGTTTTTGATTGCCGTAGCGCAGCTCAAACCGGGTCCACTGGCTGGAGGATTCGGGGCCGTAGAGCTGGAGCCCTTTTTCATAGATGTTGGTCAGCTTGCCGGAGGCGCGGTTGCCCAGGTAGAAGCTGCGACCCTTGTTAATCGCAACGTCATCGCAGTCCCAGGTGCCATCCAGGCGGTGGCCAGGGCGCTGGCCCAGGTGGTCCATCAGACCGGACTTGTACTCATCGCGGAATCGTTCCATACCCCCGGCAATACCATCGAAGAAGTCAACGGCGAGGTCGATGCGGGTCAGCAGTCCGCGGTGCTGGTCGATGTAGTCGGCAAGGGTGTCGCGCCATCCAGCTTGAGCGAAGGTGCAGGCCATGCCCTCAAGGTTGACGTGCAGGGTTTGGGACTGGGCATCGCCTTTTGAGCCTGCGGAGGTGCTCAGGAATCCGACCCAGCCGACAGGATGGCCCTTGCGGAGAATGTCCAGGCGGTGGCGGTAGAAGTCTTTTCCCTTGCGGACTTCTAGATCAACCGTGAAATCGGCACCGAGGATGCTTGCCACGTCCTTTGCCATCTCGAACGCCTGGGCTCCGGCCATCTGGTCGGAATCGGACATTTCACGCAGGGCATTTGCCAGCCGGACTTCGTGACGGCGCTCGGGCTTGCCATCGTCCATGCACATGCTCAGGCGGGCATGGTCACTGACGTGGTAATGGCTGGAGGTGAACTCAGGCCGGGGGAAAAGCAACTCTTCCGATGGCAAGGGTGCATTGCGACGATGGACCGTGAAGCGGACCCAATCGGTGTGCACATAGCCGCGATGCTTGATCTGCTCAGCATGGATGCGGGCCTTGACCTCATTGCCTTCCAAGACCAAGTCATTACGGTGCTTGGTCATACGCCCTGCCCCGTAGAAGTTGTCCCCGTGTTACCTACGGGGACAGGAGGTGTGCAAGGCTGGGCTATGGAACCAAAATTGATAGCAACGCCATGCATGGAAGCCATGGCGACAAGAGCCGAACGAACCGGTGCATTCAGCACGCCACCGCGTGCAAAGCGGTTGACCAGGGCGCACTTGGCCTTGTAGTCACGCGCCGCCATGACGCCACCGGATGTGACGTAGACAGGAGGCTTTACAGACAGCAATGTCATCGCCACTGCGCGCAGTTCGCGCTGCTGCTGGATAGCCATGGAGGTCATGCGCCCATCTCCCGCTTGTCTTCCCAATACACCTTGAGAGTGCTCACAAGGCAGAAGATGAGCCAAAGAAACCAGCCGTAAATGGCACCCGAGTAGTCAGAAAAGCGAGCGTCAATAAAAGCAACCAATGCACTGCCGATGACAAATACAGAGGAAAGCAGAACAGGCGCAAGAAACCCAGCCACAAGAAAAATCACTAGGCATTGACGACGAAGCTTTTGAAGATCGAGAGAGGTGCCCCCCACCTGCCCCACCTCAGCGGGAGCCGCAACGCTTTCGCCGGGGCTTGTCGGGGCAGGTGGCGGACTAGAACTGGCGGGGGTGTTGTCGGACATGCTTGCGGCTCCTTGTTATCCACATCGGATAATGCGCAAACGTTACATTGCTCATGTTGGATAACAAAACGGAAATCACGTTATCCATTCTGAGTAACAATCAAGCCACACTTTTTGGAGGCTCTATGCAAAACACAATGAATCTGTTAGCCGAAGCAGAAAAGGTCAAAGATTTGAGTGCTTGGGCTGACGAAATCGGGCTGTCCAAGCGAGTGCTCTACACGTCCAAATACAGGGAGCACTTGAGCCCTGCCGTTGCTGGCGCACTGGCCGAAAAACTGGGTCTTGATCCCAAGGAATGGATCGTGATTGCCGCACTGGAAAGCGAGCGTGAAAGCGCCTGCAAATCGCGCATGGTGCGCAAATTTCTGACCGGAGCAGCTATCGCAGGAACCCTGATGGGCGCTGCTGGCACCGCTACTGCTGCTGTAGCAAGTACAGCTGCCAGGGCGGCAGTCTGTATATTATGTTAAATCACTAATTTGCAGAATTTTGGGGCTGAGATGCGTCAACAAAGCGTACATGCTTGCCGTCTAGAAGCGCGGGCATGTTCAAAGCACCTGTTCCAGCAAAACTCCCACACCTTCACAGCATTCTTGACAACATCGGGCTACCTGATCACCAGGTAGCCCGTTTTCTTGGTGTCACCAAAAAAACAGTTCATCGCTGGCGCAAGAACGGCCAAGCACCCCGACCGGTAATGCTGGCACTGTTTTGGGAGACAACCTGGGGACAGTCTGCCGCAGACTGCAACGCCATCAACCAGGCCAGGATGAACTACATGCACGCAAAAGTGCTTGAGAGGCAGATCAAGCAAATGCAGGCCAACATAGACAGGCTGCAGCGTAAGCTGGACGAAACGCCAACCGGCGCGGCCAACTCGCCAATCTACGATGTTCGCTAGTCGCGGTATTCAGCCTCAAATGCACGCCTTGCTCTCATGTGTTCATTGGCGCAGTCGGCACGCACGTTATCCAGGCGGCAAATCGGTGACGGCTTGTAGTAGCTCTGCCAAGCTGCTTCCTTGCGCTTGGCGGCAAGCTCTATCTGCTGTCGCTGCCAATCTTTCTCCAGCTCCTGCCGTATCTGGCGTCGTTGCTCTTCTTTTTGTTGCTGCAACATCTGTTGCTGTGCTTGCCTTTGCTGGTCGTTCATGGCTTTTAGCTCTTGTGCAAGCTGCCGTGCAGCCTGCTCTGCGCGCCAGGCCAGCACGCTCTCATAGGCAAAGATTGCAGCCATGCTGCCGATGAATACGCCCAGGGCAATTTTGGCTACATCACCGAAAAACCCCCAGTCGCTTTCTGTTTGCTGTCGTCTGTACATGCCCTCTCCTTTTTTGCGCATCATAGGAGCACATGCTGCAGAAGCGCTGACGCGCGACAGCCGTGTTTATCAGCGACGAGCTGGCGGCATGCCTGGCCAGGCTGCACGCCACGCGTAACCGGCCAGTGCTTGTGCGACCGCTACGACGCGGCAGCTAGACCAATCCCATCTTCTGGAAGCCCTAGCCTGGCGCGCTGGTTGCGCTGTGAGCACATCACCCGGAACGCTGCGCGACACAAGGCGAATTGCCGGCCTCACGCCCCAAACGCCGCATGCGCGCACCCAAGCCCCGCCTTCTTTCTCCTGCTGAGCTGCAGCTCCGCTGCAGACAGCCCCAGGCTCCACCTGGTCGAGCTCCTGCTCTACCTGGTCGAGCTCCGGCTCCACCTGGTCGAGCTCCTGCTCTACCTGGTCGAGCTCCGGCTCTACCTGGTCGAGCTCATGCTCTGCCTGGTCGAGCTCCGGCTCTGCCTGGTCGAGCTCCGGCTCTACCTGGTCGAGCTCCGGCTCCACCTGGTCGAGCTCCGGCTCCACCTGGTCGAGCTCGTGCTCTGCCTGGCAGAACTCCGCAAACCGATCAGAGGTGCCTTGCACCTCTGCCCGCTTCGCTCCCGAACATCCCCCCATGGCATGGTGCAGGGTGCCTCCCGTTCACCCAGCTTCCCGCAGGTGCTATGCAGCACCTGCAGAAAGACTAGGCTCTCTCCCGGCTGCGTGAAGGCAATCACCAGGTGATTGCCTCGCCCTACTTGAGCACGCTCAGACTGCCCTGCAGGCGTGGCCCTGCATTGCGCAGCGCCAGGGCGTTACCGGCTTCGTTGGCATCTTGCTGCTGCTTCCACTGCTGGAACTGCTTCCATTGCTGGAATTCGTCCTGCGGCGTGATGGCCGATGCACCTGGCGCTGGTGCGCTGACCAGGCGTGCCGACGGCTCTGGCGTGCGCTGGGCCATGGGCGCGGGCTCCTTGGGCTCTGGCAGCGTCCAGTCCACGAAGTAGCCGTTCTGCACGATCTGCAGGCAGACGTCGCGGCTGGTGCCTGGCAGGCGCGTGCCCTGCTGTGAGAAGCACTCGCAACGCTCTTTCATGGCCACGCAGGCGGCCGGGAACGGTGCCACGCTGGGCTTGGTGACTTCGTCGTATTTGGGGGCGCTGTTGGGGAAGTCGGGCAGCCGCGGCTGATGCTGTGCGATCCACTCTTCCTTGGTCATGCGCACGGGGCCTTGATTGCGCATGCTGGGGGGCGTGGCGACGTTGGATTGGCCCGTGCCTGGCACGATGCCAGCGACTGGGGCGCCGCCTGCGGTTTGCTTGGCATCGTCGATGGTGCGATGTAGCAGCTTCCAGGCGCCCCAGCATGCGGCAATGGCGATCACGGCCACGATGGGCAACGCAACGACCTTCCAGTGAATCTGTCGTTTGACGTTGTGGACGTCCGCGCTTTTGTACCAGGGCTTGCTGATCCAGTTGCCGGCCTTGTCTTTCTTGCCGAAGACCTTTTTGGGGTACGGGAAGACGATGGTCTGATCCGCTTTTTTCTTGACCTTCTCGGGGTCGGCCTGGACGCCGCGCCACTTGTAGACCATGGCGTTTTGCGTGCCAAAGGAGCGAATCACGTGGTAGTACCAGTGGGCCAGCTTTCTAGGCGTGGAGTGCACCAGGTGGGGGTCTTGCGTGATCATGAAGAAGTCGATGCCGCGCTTGCCGTGCTTGGACAGCTCCAGGATGGGCGTGGGCACCTTGGAGCCGGTGCTTGCAGAGCCCCAAAAATCCTGCACCTCGTCAATGATGACGATGGCGTCATTGGGCACATCGGTCATCCATTTGTCAGGGTGGTCGATCTCTGTCCAACCTTCAATGGTGACTTCGGGGATGTTGCAGTAGTAGACCGGGCGGTTGTCTTTCTCAGACAGTTGTTTGACCCAACAGATGGTCCACAGTGTCTTGCCTTCACGGACTTTGCCGGTAACCCAGTTGATGGCCATGTCAGGTCCTCCGCAGGAATTTTTTGCCGTATGCCAGGCCCTTCATGGCGATCTTGGTGGTGATCGCAGACAGGACCATGGACACGTGCTTGTCGAGCTGGAAAAAGCCGCCCCAGGCGGCCAGCGATGAGCCCGCAAAAGTGCCCATCAAGGAGTTGATCTGGCCGACGATGGAGCTCATCAAGGCGTCAAAGCCCAGGTATGTGACGAAGCCCAGGCCCAGCGCAATCAGCACGCGGCCAACCAGTGAGCTCATGGCCATGGCGAGGCCACCCAGGAGTTGTGCAAGGATCATTGGCATGGCTATTCACCTTCTTTGCGGCCGTTGACGAGCCAGAAGAGCAGCGACAAGGCTGTGATCATCAAAGCGACGTCTGACATGGTTTTGAGCGTGGGGCAGACGGCGCTGAATGGGATCACGAACGACTTGCCAGCGAACGGCAGATCTATGCGCGGATCCGCTGGACATGAACGCGACAGGCCAGAGCCGGACATGTCCAGCTGGGTGCTGATGTTGATTTGATTGGCTTCGCCCTTGAGGGCTTCAGCGCTCTTGGAGTCGGTGCCGTTTTTGACCTGGTTGAAAAACGAGGCCGGGTCTTTGTCTTCGCCAAGCATTTCGCAATTGCGCTTGTGCTGCTCTTTCGCCATTGCACACATGACGGCGTCGCCTTTGCAGGTGAAGCCTGCATCACAGGAGCCGCCGAAACTGCCGTTGCCGTCTTCGTTCTCGCCTTTTTCGTTCTTGCAGGCACCGGCTGTTTTGTTCTGGCTGCAGTAGGTGGCTTTATCTACCGTTGTCGTAACGCTTGAAGAGTTAACCGTAGAACCAGTCTGAGTGTTTGTCGTAGTGCTCGTCTTAGAGCCGCTAACGCTACTTCCCTTTGAAGCGCTGCGAAGCGTTTATGCTTCGCAGCCGTATGTCTCGCGCCCCCATCAGTAAAGAGTTGTGGAAACAGCTCGAACCACT
>NZ_JTDM01000003.1:0-37488 GCF_000831325.1 Thauera sp. SWB20
AGCTGGGGGACTTTAACTTCTACGATTGCCATTTTGAATTCTTTCCAAAAAGTGGGGGACGCCCCTGCCTAAGCAGGGGTTGTGCCTGGATTACTTGGTCAGGACAAAGCCTTTGAGCTTGGCGAACGCGGCTTCCACCAGGTTCTTTTGCTGCTCAGCGTGCAAGTGGGCATAACCCACAGCTGGCGATGCAGAGGCTGCACGACCGGCGTAACCCAGCTTCTGGCCTTCTTGCATGTTCTCGTAGATGTTGTGCTGGATAAAGAACCACGCGCCTTGGTTTTGTGGCTCGTCCTGGCACCACACCAGTTCCTTGGCATTGGCGTACTTCTTGACTTCGGCCTCGAAGGCCTTGTGCGGGAAGGGGTACAGCTGTTCCACGCGGATGATGGCGACATCGTCCACTTCCTTCTCGGCACGCTTCTTCACCAGATCGTAGTAGACCTTGCCGGAGCAAGCGATGATGCGCTTGACCTTGTCGGCCTTGGCAACGACGGCGGCATCGCGCTCTGGGATCACGGTCTGGAACCCACCGGAGGTGAACTCGGTCAGCGGCGATGTCGCATCCTTGTTACGCAGCAGCGACTTGGGCGTCATGATCACCAAAGGCTTGCGCAGGTTGCGCACCATCTGGCGACGCAGCACGTGGAAGATCTGGCTGGCCGTGGTGGGCTGCACGATCTGCATGTTGGTGTCGGCCGCCAGTTGCAGGAAGCGCTCCAGACGCGCCGAGCTGTGCTCGGGGCCCTGGCCTTCGTAGCCGTGGGGCAGCATCATGGTCAGACCGTTGACACGGCCCCACTTCACTTCGCCGGAGGCGATGAACTGGTCGATCACCACCTGGGCGCCATTGGCGAAGTCGCCGAACTGGGCTTCCCAGATCACCAGGGTGTTGGGATCGTTGGAGGCGTAGCCGTATTCAAAGCCCAGCACTGCCTCTTCGGACAGGATGGAGTCGATGACGACGAAGGGCGCCTGGTTCTCGGCCACGTTCTGCAGCGGGATGTAGGTGCCTTCGTTCCACTTTTCACGCTTTTGATCGTGGATCACGGCGTGGCGGTGGGTGAAGGTGCCACGGCCGCAGTCTTCACCAGACAGACGCACGGGGTAGCCCGAGGCCACCAGCGATGCGAAGGCCATGTGCTCACCCATGCCCCAGTCCACGTTGACTTCGCCGCGGCCCATGGCGGCGCGGTCGTCCACCACCTTCTTCACCAGGGAGTGGGGGTTGACGGTCTCGGGCAGCGTGGTGATCTTCTCGGCCAAACGCTTCCATTCGGCCAGAGGAATCGCGGTATCGCCGGCATCGGTCCACTTCTTGCCGAGGAAGGGGCTCCAGTCGACCGCGTACTGGCTCTTGAAGTTGGTCAGCACCACTTCCTGGGTGTGACGGCCTTCGTCCATGGCAGCGCGGTAGGCCTTGGCCATGTCGTCACCCAAGGTCTCGCCCAGGCCTTGGGCTGCCAGCTTGTCAGCATACAGCTTGCGCGTGCCAGGGTGGGCCGCGATCTTCTTGTACATCAGAGGCTGGGTCAGCGCAGGCGTATCTTGCTCGTTGTGGCCCAGCTTGCGGAAGCAGACGATGTCCACCACCACGTCCTGCTGGAACTCCATGCGGTAGTCCAGGGCCAGTTGCATGCTCAGTGCCACGGCTTCGGGATCATCACCGTTCACGTGCAGCACGGGCGACTCGACCATCTTCACGATGTCGGTGCAGTAGGTGGTCGAACCCTTGTCGCGGGGGTCAGAGGTGGTGAAACCGATCTGGTTGTTGATGATCAGGTGCACGGTGCCGCCGGTGGAATAACCACGGGTCTGCATCAGTGCCAGGGTTTCCTGGTTCACACCTTGGCCGGCGAAAGCGGCATCGCCGTGCACCAGCACAGGCATCACCTGCTTGCCTTCGGGGTCGTTGCGACGGTCCATGCGCGAACGCACCGAACCTTCGACCACAGGGTTCACGATTTCCAGGTGGGAAGGGTTGAACGCCAGCGACAGATGCACGGGGCCGCCGATGGTCGACACGTCGGAGCTGAAGCCCTGGTGGTACTTCACGTCACCTGCGGGCAGATCTTCGGGCGCAGTGTGCTCGAATTCGGCGAACAGGTCCTTGGGCATCTTGCCCAGGGTGTTGACCAGCACGTTCAGACGGCCACGGTGGGCCATGCCGATGACCACTTCCTGGACACCCTTGGCACCGGCCGCATTGATCAGCTCGTCCATCGCCACGATGAAAGACTCCCCGCCTTCCAGCGAGAAGCGCTTCTGGCCCACATACTTGGTGTGCAGGTAGCGTTCCAGGCCTTCGGCCGCAGTCAGGCGGTCCAGGATGCGCTTTTTCTGGTCGGCATTGAAAGCAGGCTTGGAGCGGATGGACTCCAAGCGTTGCTGCCACCAGCGCTTTTGCACCTGGTCGGTGGTGTACATGTACTCGACACCGATGGTGCCGCAGTAGGTCTCGCGCAATGCGTTGAGCAACTCGCGCAAGGACATGGTTTCCTTGCCGAAGAAGGTGTTGCCCACGTTGAACACGGTTTCCTGGTCGGCATCGGTGAAGCCGTAGAACGCAGGATCGAGTTCAGGAATTTCAGGGCGCTCGGTGCGCTTGAGGGGGTCCAGATCGGCCCAGCGTTGGCCGACGTTGCGATAGGCCGCAATCAGCTGTTGTACCGCGGTGCGCTTGCGCCCGAGTTCGGAGTCGGCACCGGAAGCCACGACCACCTTGGTGCCGCCTTGCTTGGCGCGCTCAGCGAAAGCATTGATGACGGGCTGGTGGGGAATGTCTTTTGCGTTGGATCCATCGACTGCAGGAACGTGCTGCAGGGCGTCGAAGTATTCGCGCCAAGAATCGGGAACGCTGCCAGGGTTGGCCAGATAGTTCTCATACATTTCTTCGACGTAAGGGGCATTGCCGCCGAAGAGATAGGTGTTGCCTTGGTAGGCTTGGTAGACAGTGGGCTGATCGCTCATATTCCGCTGACCTTCGCTTTCCTGGAGAAAGCTTTAGCTGGTTGGTAAACCTCCCGCGACACGGCTGTACCGATTGGCGGATGCGACTGTGGCAAAGGAAGGGCCTGTTGTTGCTGCGCCATTGTGCCATCGAAAGCACAATTCGTTTGTGAAGGTCTTATGTAAGAGTTGAGGAATTTCATCGTGCATTGCAACAAACACGTGCCTGAAATGCTCCTCAAAACATATTTCTTATGTAAAACCGCTTGCAGCATAGTTTCGGCAATAAGCAAGTCGCGTACAGTCTGCGCTTGAACATCGCACCAGCCGAGCCCCTCAGCACCATCCATCTGGCCATGCCCTCTGAAAAGACCACCAACCGCACCTTCTTGCTTCTCTTGATTGCAGTCAGCGCGGGATTCGGCGTGATTCTGTGGCCCTTCATCGGCGCCATCTTCTGGGCGCTGGCGCTGGCCATCCTGTTCCACCCACTGAACAAGCGCCTTTTGCAGCGCATGCCCAGCAAGCCCAACCTGGCCACCCTGGTCACTTTGGCGCTCTGTCTGCTGGGAGTCATCCTGCCGCTGGTGCTAATCGCCACCTCCGTGGTCAGCGAAACCGTGATCATCTACAACCGCATGTCGACGGGGCAGCTGGACTTCGGCACCTATTTCCAGCAGATCAGTGCCGCCATGCCCGCATGGCTGAACGATTTGCTGCAACGCATCAACCTGGCGTCAACCCAGGAAATCCAGAGCAAGCTCTCCAGCGTGGCCGCCGAAGCCGGCAAGCTGATCGCGGGCAAGGCCGTGGAACTGGGCCAGAACACGCTGGGCTTTGTGGTGAGCTTCGGCATCATGCTGTACCTGCTGTTCTTTCTGCTGCGCGACGGCACCCGCCTCGCACAGCGCGTGCGCAACGCCATTCCCATGGAGCGCGAGCACAAGCAGGCACTGGCCGACAAGTTCGCCACCGTCATCCGCGCCACCGTCAAGGGCAACCTGGTGGTTGCCTGCGCCCAGGGGGCACTGGGCGGACTGATCTTCTGGATCCTGGACATCCAGGGCGCCGTGCTCTGGGGGGTGCTGATGGCCTTCCTGTCACTGCTGCCCGCCGTGGGTGCCAGCCTGATCTGGGGGCCGGTCTCCATCTACTTCATGGCCACCGGCAGCGTCACCCAGGGCCTGGTGCTGGCCACCTACGGCGTGGTGGTGATTGGGCTGGTGGACAACATCCTGCGCCCTATCCTGGTTGGCAAAGACACCAAGCTGCCTGACTACATCGTGCTCATCACCACCTTGGGGGGCATGTCGATTTTCGGGCTCACCGGTTTCGTGATCGGCCCGGCCATCGCCGCCCTGTTCATCGCCTGCTGGGAAATCTTCAGCCCGCAGCAACCGGACGAGTAAGCCCACCCATCAAAAAGCCGCCCTCACTGGCGGCTTTTTTGCGGGAATCTCACGCTCACCACTCCCCGATGCTGCGCACCAAGTGGTCCAGGTCACATGGCGTGGGGCCAGCCTGGGCCTGGGTTTGCACTGCCGGCGGTGCATCGACACCCATCTGCGTCACATTGGAGGCTTGCCCCTGCTGCAACGGCACAGGCAGTGGCTGGGGCTGCGTATGGTGGCGGCCAAAGGTGTGACCGGACAACAGGCTGTGGGTGGCAGGTGGTGTGGACATGGCGGCACGCTCCTTGAGCTCGACTGTAAGAAGCCTGAACGACCGACGCCGTAGGACAAGGTTCACAAGGACTGTCGCTGGGGCCTAGGCATAACCCTCACCCACTCGCCAGCGCAGCCCCCGGATTCCTTTAAGCTTGCCGCCCTATGCCGCAAACGATTGCCCGCCCAGCCCACAGCGAACTGCTCATCAAAAAAAGCCGCTTCATCGGTTGCGTGCAACCCATGCACGATCGCGCCAGCGCCCAGGTGGTGGTCGATGCCCTGCGCCAGGCCCACCCCGGTGCCGCCCACGTTTGCTGGGCCTTGCTGGCCGGCGGCCAGTCGGCCGCGGTCGATGATGGCGAGCCCAGCGGGACCGCAGGCCGCCCGATGCTGGAAGTCTTGCGCCACCACGACCTGGAAGGCGTGTTGGCCACCGTGGTGCGCTATTTTGGCGGCGTCAAGCTGGGTGCCGGGGGCTTGGTGCGCGCCTACACCGACAGCGTGGCCCAGGCCTTGCTGCAGGCCGAAAAGATCACCTTGCAGCGCATGGTGACGCTGCAGTGCAGCCTGCCCTATGCCCTGGAGGGCTGGCTGCGCCGCGAACTGGAGCAGGCCGGCGCCCAGTTGCAGAACATCCGCCACCACAGCAGCGTGGACATGCAGTGGAGCATGCCCCAGCCGCACAGCGCAGCCCTGGTCCAGCACCTCAACGACGGCGGCCAGGGGCGGATTGCCTGGCTACCCTACTGGCCCGATTGATTCCAAGGCCCCGCCCCGCCGGCCTGCGCGTATCGGCCAAACAAAGCGGGCAATCGGTTTTTTATTGATCGACCGCAAGATGGGCTCCACTTTTAGAGTTCAGGCATTCCTACCGGACCCTGCCTGACCATGGATTTACGCTACGCCACCGCCCTTCGCAACGCCACCAACGCCTGGGCGCAGAACCGCGTCACCGACAGCCTGACGTTGCAGGAGCTGCGCCGCTCCCCCAACCAGCAGCAGCAACCACAACGCGACCATCCCGCCACGCCGGGCAGCGCTGCGGCCACACCGATGACGCACACCCAACCCGAGCTGGCGCGCTACGGCAACCTGGGCACACGCCTCAACGTATTTGCCTGAGGCCGCCGACCACGGCGTCCAAACCGGATTACAGTCGTGGCATGAGCACCACCCCAGCCACCGCCGAAGACCACCACAAACCCGCCTACCCCCTGGTCACCGCCTTAACCGCCATCCGCAAGGCCCGCCAGATGACCCAGGCCGAACTGGCCGAGCATGCCGGGCTGTCGCGCATGACGGTGCAACGGCTGGAAAGCAACGGACTGGACCCACGGCTGTCCACCCTGCAGGAAATGGCCCGCGTGCTGGAGCAGGAACTGGTGACCATCCCCCGGCACCTGCACGGCAGCTTCCACGAATGGCTGGCCGCGCAAACCGCGCACGGCAAGACCCACCCTTAAAGGCACCCCTCATCCAGCCGCAGCAGTTGTGGCAAGGCCTGGGCCGCCGTGGCGCGCACGCAGGCATCGGCCAGCATGTCCAGCTCGGTCGCATCGGGGTTGACCACCACCACACGCGCACCCTGCTGGTGGGCTTGAAAGACCAGCCCCGCTGCCGGGTAGACCACGCCCGAGGTGCCCACCACCAGCATCAGGTCGCAGGTTTGCACCGCGGCTTCCGCCTGCGCCAGGGCCGCCGCCGGCAGGTGCTCGCCAAACCAGACCACGCCGGGGCGCACCGGGTTGCCGCATGCGGGGCAGGACGGTGGCTCGCCCCCACGCTGCACGGCAGCCTCCAGATCGCACTGCGGACACACCGCGTCCAGCCATTGGTGGACCAGCAAATCCCCGTGCAGGCAGATCACGCCGGGGCTGCCCGCCCGCTGGTGCAGGCCATCCACGTTCTGCGTCACCAGTTGCAGCTTGCCCGGGTGGTGGCGGGCAAACTGCGCCAGCGCCCGGTGCGCGGCATTCGGCTGCACTGCGGACACCAGGGCACGCCGGTGGGCGTACCACTGCCAGACGCGCTGCGGGTGGGCACGAAAGCCCGGCTCCGACGCCATCTCCTGCGGATCGAACTGCGTCCAGATGCCGGTTTGCACGTCGCGGAACGTGGGCACCCCCGACTCGGCACTGACGCCCGCGCCGGTCAGCACCGTCACTTGCCGCGCCTGCTGCAACCAGGCGCGCACCTGCCGCAGAATTTCAGTGTTTTCAGGCTCTGACGCAGGCATAGCAAGCGCTGACAGCTATCTTTTTACGCTGATACCTGGCGCTGGCGCACGGCCTCGTACAGGCACACGCCGCTGGCCACGGACACGTTCAGGCTTTCCACGGCACCTTGCATGGGAATGCTGATCAGCTCGTCGCAGGTCTTGCGGGTCAGCTGGCGCATGCCGTCGCCCTCGGCGCCCAGCACCAGGGCCACGGGGCCCTTGAGGTCCACCTGGTACAGGTGCTTGTCGGCATCACCGCTGGTACCGATGATCCAGATGTTGCGCTCCTTGAGCTCCTTGAGCGTGCGCGCCAGGTTGGTCACCATGAAGTACGGCACGGTCTCGGCCGCGCCGCTGGCCACCTTGGCCACCGTGGCGTTGATGCCCGAGGCGTGGTCCTTGGGTGCGATCACGGCGTGCACGCCCGCACCGTCGGCCACGCGCAGGCAGGCGCCCAGGTTGTGCGGATCGGTCACGCCATCCAGCACCAGCAGCAAGGGGTTCTGCACTCCGCTTTCTTCCAGGTCGTCCAGCAGCTCATCGAGTGTGCGCGTGTCCTTGACCTCTTCCACGCGCGCGGCCACACCCTGGTGGCCGTGGCTGCCGGCCAGCTTGGCGATGCGCATGGCATCGGCTTCGATCAGGCGCGCACCGGCTTCCTTGGCTTTTTCCAAGAACTGGCGCATGCGCGCATCGCGGCGCGTGCCTTCGTAATAAATTTCAATGATGGATTGGGGCGCTGTCTTCAGACGCACGCCGACGGCATGAAAGCCGAAAAGCACTTTGGGGGACGACATAGGGCAGCGATTATCCCGCTTCGCAGCCCTGCGCCAAGGGCCGCACACAGATACCTGTAGAGCGGGCTTCGATTCATGCCGGTGCATGGCCTTGGCACTTCATAGCGCCAAGTTATGAACTCATGCACCAGACAAGGAATCACGAACTCCCTACACTTGCGCACTTTCCCGACTTCGGTGCACGCTTTTTCATCATGTTCCACCCCCTGCTGCGCTGGTCCAAGCAGACCAGCATCGTCACGCAAATCGTCATCGGCCTGGTGCTGGGGATTGCGTTGGCCCTGATCTGGCCGGACGCCGCCCTGCGCGTCGAGCTCTTGGGCACCCTGTTCATTTCGGCCCTCAAGGCCGTGGCGCCTGTCCTGGTGTTCGTGCTGGTGATTGCCGCCATCAGCAACCAAAGCCCCGGCCAGACCGGGCACCTGCGCCCCATCCTGGGCCTGTACCTGATCGGCACCCTGACCGCCGCCATCGTCGGCGTGACGGCCAGCATGCTGTTTCCATCCACGCTGGTGCTGCAGGATGCGGCCTCGGGCATGGCCGCCCCGGGCGGCATCGGGGAAGTGCTGGTCCAGTTGCTCAAGAGTGCCGTGGCCAACCCGGTCAACGCCCTGCTGAATGCCAACTACATCGGCATCCTGGTGTGGGCCATCGCCATCGGCATCGCCCTGCGCAAGGGCGCGGACAGCACCCGCCAGGCCATGGCCGACCTGTCCAGCGGCATCACCCTGATCATCCAGGCCGTGATCCGCCTGGCGCCGCTGGGCATTTTCGGCCTGGTGGCCTCCACCGTGGCCACCACCGGCACCCAGGTGCTGGCTGGGTATGTGCACCTGCTGGCGGTGCTGCTGGGCTCCATGCTGTTTGTGGCGCTGATCGTCAATCCCCTGATCGTGTGGTGGCAGATCCGCCGCAACCCCTACCCGCTGGTGTGGATGTGCCTGCGCGAAAGCGGTGTCACGGCCTTCTTCACCCGCAGCTCTGCCGCCAACATCCCCGTGAACCTGGCCATCGCCAAGCGCCTGAACCTGGATGAGAACACCTACAGCGTGGCCATTCCCCTGGGTGCCACCATCAACATGGCCGGTGCGGCCATCACCATCAGCGTGCTGTCGCTGGCAGCCGCCCACACCCTGGGCATCGCGGTGGACATGCCCACGGCCATCCTGCTGTGCGTGGTGGCCTCGGTCTGCGCTTGCGGCGCCTCGGGCGTGGCCGGTGGATCTCTGCTGCTGATTCCCCTGGCCTGCTCGCTGTTCGGCATCTCCAACGATGTGGCCATGCAGGTCGTCGCCATCGGCTTCATCATCGGCGTGCTGCAGGATTCCGCCGAAACGGCGTTGAACTCCTCGACCGACGTGCTGTTCACCGCCGCAGCCTGCATGTCCCAGGAGCAGCGCCAGGGCTGACGCTGGCCGCACACCCGTCGACCAAGGCCCCTGCACAGGGGCCTTTTTCATGGGCACCCCATGCCTGCGCCCACAAAAAAGCAGCCCGAAGGCTGCTGCAGGGGGCTGGGCCGATTCGTACTCAGCGGTAGTAGGCTTCCACCGTGCCCTTGAGTTTGATCAGCAGCGGACGGCCCTTGCGGTCCAGGGTCTTGCCGGCCGGCACCTTCACCCAGCCTTCGCTCACACAGTATTCCTCCACATCGTTGCGGTCCTTGCCGTTGAAGCGGATGCCGATGTCGTGCTCGAACACGGCCGCCACGAAGAACTTGCTGCTGGGGTCGATCGACAGGTGATCGGGCAATTCTGGGCGGGCGATAGCGTCAGTCATAAAAATTTCCAGGTCTGCGGGCACAGGGCCCCAATTCACGAATGCGGCGATTGTCGTGCATTTGGCAATGCCCTGGCACTCACACCAGGCGCCCGGCCTCGATGGTCAGGGTGCGCTCGCACTGCGCGGCAATCTCGCGGTCGTGGGTGACCAGCACCAGGGTCGTGCCCAGCTCGCGGTTCAGCGACAGCATCAGCGCCATCACCGCTGCCCCGGTGGCGAAGTCCAGGCTGCCCGTGGGCTCGTCCGCCAGCAGCACGGCCGGCTGCACCACAAAGGCACGCGCCAGGGCCACGCGCTGTTGCTCCCCGCCGGACAGCAGCTTGGGGTAGTGCCCCAGGCGCTGGCCCAGCCCCACGCGCTGCAGCATCTCGCTGGCCTGCTGGCGCGCGCTGCGCACGCCAGCCAGCTCCAGCGGCAACATCACGTTTTCCAGTGCCGTCAAGTTCGGCAGCAGCTGGAAGCTCTGGAACACAAAACCCATCTTCTGCCCGCGCAATCCCGCGCGCGCATCCTCGTCCAGTGCAAAAATGTCCTGGCCCTGCAGGCGCACCGTGCCCTGCGTGGGGGTGTCCAGCCCGGCCAGCATCGACAGCAAGGTGCTCTTGCCCGAGCCCGATGCCCCCACGATGGCTGCGGTCTGTCGGGGCTGCAGGCTGAAATGGATATCCCGCAAAATCTCCAGCGCTCCTGTGGAGTCGCTCACGGTTTTATGCAGGTGCTCGACTTCGATCACCGGGGCAGACATCAATTCAGCAGACATGAAAGACCTTATCGCTAGCATGCAAGACGCACAAACAAAGAAACACCGCCGCCACTTTATCGCGTCCTCGCTGGCCCTGGGCCTGTCCACCCTGGCCAGTGGCGTGCAGGCGCAGGCGCGCCCTGCCAAGCATGTGCTGGTGGTCGGGGATTCGCTGAGCGCCGAATACGGCCTGGCGCGCGGCACGGGCTGGGTGGCCCTGCTGGCGCAGCGCCTGGCGCAGCACCAGCAGCCGGTGCAGGTCACCAATGCCAGCGTCAGCGGCGACACCACCTCGGGCGGGCGCGCGCGGCTGCCAGGCCTGCTGAGCCAGCACAAGCCCAGCGTGGTCATCATCGAGCTGGGGGGCAACGATGCGCTGCGCGGCCTGCCGCTGTCCGGCACGCGCGACAACCTGCGCTGGATGACCCAGGCGGCGCAGGAGGCCGGCGCCAAGGTGCTGCTGCTGGGCATGCAGATGCCGTCCAACTACGGCCGGCAATACGCCCAGGATTTTGAACAGCTGTTTGCCAGCGTGGCGCAGGAGCGCAAGGCCGCGCTGCTGCCCTTCTTCCTGCAGGGCGTGGCCGATGGCAAGGACCCGCTGGCCCTGTTCCAGGCCGACCGCATCCACCCCAACGCCCAGGCCCAGCCGCTCATGCTGGAGAACGTGTGGCCGGTGCTGCGCCCTCTGCTGTGACCGGCTGCGATCCCACGCAGGCCCGGTAGGCGTGCCAGCTGGCGCAGCCCAGCCATGGCCCCACCACCACCAACGGCCACTGCCAGGGCACCAGCAAGGCAGCCGCCACCAGCAGCACGATCAGCCCCCCCCACAGCACCAGCGCCCCGGTCTGCGTGGTCACCACGCGCAAGCTGGTGATGGCGGCGGTCATGGCATCGGTGCCGCGGTCCAGCATCATCGGCAGCGAGACGACGGTGCTGCCGAACACCAGGGCCGCAAACACGCCGCCAACGGCGGCGTAGACCGCGATGAATTCCCAGTTGTCGACACTGAACAAGGCCTGGACCACGCCGGTGGTCGACGGCATGCCGGTGTTGAAGAACACGGCAAACACCACCAACGAAGCCCGGCCCCACAGCAGCTCCAGCACGATGAGCACCAGCACCAGCATGCCCATGCTGGCCAGTTGCTTGTCCCAGCAGGTGATGGACTGACCCAGGTCCGGGGCCAGCCCCTGCTCTAGGCGGCGGCTGGTGTCGTACAGCCCCATGGCCAGAAACGGCCCCAGCAGCAGGCAGCCGCTGGCCAGCGACATGGTGTATTCCGGGCTGGCCCGAAACACCCAGGCCAGCGCCAGCGCCATCAGCCAGAAACAGCTGCCGTAGAACAGGGCCACGCCCCAGGCGCGGCGGATATCACCCCAGCCGGCGGCCAGCCAGCGCAAGGGTTCTTGCCACCCGACGCTGCGGATGACGATGGGCGCGCCTTCGCTGGCGGCGACCACATGCACGGGGGAATCCGGTGTTGCCATGGCTGTCCTCCTGTGGGAGACAGGAAAACATAGCCAGCCGCAGGCGTCAATCTGCGGAAAACCCCCGATAAAAAAATAGCGGCTGGCGCACCTCCAACAAAGGTTTCAGAGATATTTCACTCTGAAAACCAATATGAATAAGCGCCAGCAGCTCCTGTTTTTCAGACGACCTCAGTCCTGCCAGGGTGTGCCGAAGGCCCGTTGCCACGCCTGGGACAGGTCTTGCAGCAGGTCCTGCGTGTCTTCCAGCCCGACGCAAAAGCGCACCACGGAGCCGGCCTGCAGGCTGCCGCGCCCGCCGCTGCGCATGCTGTCGATGTCATACGGCACGACCAGGCTCATCGGCCCGCCCCAGCTGTAGCCCAGGCGGAACAGCTGCAGGCTGTCGCAGAACTTGTCGATGGCGGCACGGTCGTAGCGCGGGTCGATCACCACGCTGAACAGGCCCGCGGCCGCGCCCTGGCCCTGGTTGGCGCCACCGCACAGCTGCTGCCAGTGGGCATGGCCGGGCGCGCCGGCAAAGGCCGGGTGCAGCAGCTGCACCACGGCACTCTGGCGCTGCAGCGCCGCCGCCAGGGTGCGGGCCGACAGATCGTGCGCGCGGTAACGCAGGGCCACGCTGGACAGCGAGCGCAGCACCAGCTCCGCATCGTTGGCCCCGATGCCAATGCCCAGGCGCATGTGCGTCAGCTTGATGCGCATGTGCAGGGCCGCGTCCGCCGTGATGATGCTGCCCATCAGCACGTCGCCACCGCCACTGGGGTACTTGGTCAACGCGTGCGCGGACACATCCACCCCCAGGCTGCCGCCATCGGCCAGCAGATCGAACGGCTGGAAGGCCAGGCCCGCACCCCAGGTGTTGTCCAGCGCTGTGGTCACGCCGCGCGCGCGGCAGGCCTGGACCTGGGCGATCAGATCGGGGAACTCCATGCTCACGCTGCCCGGGGCCTCCAGCCACACCAGCGTGGTCGCCGGTGTGATCTTGGCCTGCAGGTCGGCCACATCCATGGGGTTGTAGAGCACCGGGCGGATGCCCCAGCGGGTCAGCTCGTGGTCGGCAAAATCCTTGTTCGGGCCGTAGGCGTTGTCGGGAATCAGCACCTCATCGCCCGCAGACAGCAGGCCCAGGGCCACGGTGCTGATGGCGCTCAGCCCGCTGGGCACCAGCAGGCACTGCTGGCCGCCTTCCAGGCTGCACAGGCGCTCTTCCAGTTGGTAGGTCGTGGGGGTGCCATGCAGGCCATAGGTGTAACCGCTCTTGTCCAGCCAGCGGCGCGTGCGCATGTCCTGCACGTTGTCAAACAGGACGGTGGAAGCCTTGTGCACCGCCGGCTGCGGCGCGGAGAAAGCGGCGGGGGCCTGGTACGCGTGGTGTACCAGCTCGGTCGTGATGTGGCGTGCTTGCTTCATGCCCACATGTTAAGCCGCCCACCGCGCGCACCGGCCAAGAAAAAGCCGCCCGAAGGCGGCCTTCTTGGAAACCGTGCGCCGGATTACTTCACGGTCAGCAGGTTGTTGACGGAGGACACGCCCTCCACGGCCTTGGCCAGTTGCTCGGCACGGTCCTTGCCCGCCTGATTGGGGGCTTCGCCGTGCAGGGTGACCACGCTGCCCTTGGTGTCCACATTGATCTTCAGCGCGCTCAGGTCCGCATCCCCCACCAGTGCGGCCTTGACCTTGGCGGTGATGCTGGCCTCGCTGGCCACGGCCAGGGCGTCGCTGGCCACATCCTTGGTGGCATCGGCGGCCTGCTGTGCGGCCTCCTTGGTGGCCTCTACGGCGTTTTCCATTTTCTGACCGGCTGCCTCGGCGGCGCGGTCTGCCTCCATCTTGGCCTTTTCAGCAGCTTGCTCGGTACGCTCAATGGTGTTGTCCAGCTTCTGGCCGGCGGTTTCTTCCTTGGGTCCGCATGCGGCCAGGCCCAGGGCCAGGGCCGAGACAGCCAGCACTTGAACAACGCGCTTGTGAGATATCGACATGTGTGAAAGCTCCTCATCAATCTTCATATAGGCAAAGCCACGGCCTCAACACCGTGACGACGTGGGGTGAATCCTAGGGGCAACCCGAATCCCGCCCGGTCGGAGAGGGCCGAAGCGTCCGTAGGACAAGCACGAACATCCAAGACGCCCTGCAATCCCTCCACAATAGCGGCCTATGCAATTGAAACAGTGGTTCCCCTTCCTGGCCTGGCCCCGCCCCACCTGGGCGCTGGCCCGCGGCGAAATGCTGGCAGGGGTCACGGTCGGTCTGATGCTGCTGCCCCAGGGCGTGGCCTATGCCGCACTCGCGGGCATGCCGCTGGTCACCGGCATCTATGCGGCCTTGCTGCCTTCGCTGGTGGCCGTGCTGTGGAGCAATTCCCCGCGCCTGGGCGTCGGCCCCACGGCCCTGACCAGCCTGCTGATCGGTGCGTCGCTGGCCGGCATGGCCGAACCCGGCAGCGCCCACTGGGTCACCCTGGCCTGCTGGATGGCCATCATGGCCGGCGCCGTGCAGTGGCTGCTGGGCGCGCTGCGCAGCGGCTGGCTGGTCAACCTGGTCACCTCGCCGGTGCTGAACGGCTTCACCCAGGCGGCGGGCATCCTGATCCTGCTGTCGCAGTTGCCCGACCTGCTGGGGCTGCGCAGCACCTGGAGCGCCTGGTTCCACAACCCAGATATGCACCACTTCGACGGCTGGGCCGCCGGCTTCGGCCTGGGCGGGCTGGGGCTGCTGCTGCTGCTCAAGAAACTGGCCCCGCGCTGGCCCGCGGCCGTGCTGGTGGTGGCCTTGTGCGGCATGCTGAGCGCCGCCCTGGGCTATGCCGAACGCGACGGCAACATCGTCGGCCACCTGCCGGCGGGCCTGCCCGGGCTGAGCTGGCCGGCCGCCATCGGCTGGGACGAGGTCTCGCGCCTGCTGCTGCCCGTGATCATGGTCAGCCTAGTGAGCTTTCTGGAAGTGGCATCCAGCGCCCAGCTGGAGCACCGCCAGGCCGGCACACGCTGGAATGAAAACCAGGACCTGATCGCCCAGGGCATGTCCAAAGTGGTTTCTGGTCTGAGCGGCAGCTTTGCCATCAGTGCCTCGTTTTCCCGCTCGGCCGTCACCCTGCACGTGGGCGCCAAGACCGGCTGGACCAGCGTGTTCGCGATCGGCATGGTGCTGGTGACGGTGCTGTGGCTCACGCCCTGGCTGTACCACATCCCCCAGGCAGCCCTGGCGGCGGTGGTGGTCTCGGCCGTCATCAACCTGATCCAGCCGCGCAGCCTGCAGGCGCTGTTTCGCATCTCGGCGGTGGAAGGCAGCATCGCCCTGACGACCTTCGTGCTGACCCTGGCCACCGCGCCGCGCCTGTACTGGGGCGTGCTCACGGGCGTGCTGCTCAGCCTGTGCCACTTTCTCTACCACCGTCTGCATCCGCGAATCGTGGAGATCGGCGAGCACGCGGACGGCAGCCTGCGCTCACGGGCCATCTGGGACCTGCCCCCCATCACACCCCACGTGCTGGCCGTGCGCCTGGATGCCGAATGGGACTTCGCCTCCTCCGCCGCGCTGGAACGCCATCTGGCCCAGGCACTGCAGGAGCATCCGGACCTGCAGGCCCTGTACCTGGACGCCCAGCCTATCAACCGGATCGATGTCACCGGCGTGGAAAGTTTTCTGCGGCTGCGCCAAAGCCTGCAAAAGCGCGGAATTGACCTGCATATCGGCGGATTGAAACTGCCGGTGCAAGCGATACTGGACAAAGCAGGATGCCTGTCGCCCGGCACCGGCCTGCACCTGCATCGCACCAATACACAGGCACTGGCTTTTTTGCGCAACGCTTATTGAGTAAATGGCAGGAAGCCCGCACCCAGTCTGCATGGACTGCTACACTTGAACGAATTAACCACGCTGGATCGTTTTTTGTGACTGGTACTGCCACAACTCTCCCCATCACGCTGCATCAGCTCCGTCTGGACGGAGCGCTTGCACTGCTGGGTAAAGAAGAAAGTGCAGGCCTGCCTCCAGCGGACCACGATCCCTCCGGCCACTTGCAAGCCATCATCGATGAGCTGTGCGACCTCTCCCTTCGCGACCCGCTGACCGGCTGCGCCAACCGCCGTCAGTTCGACACCATCCTGGACCGTGAACTGGACCGCGTGGCACGTTCCGGTGACGTGGCACTGCTGCTGATGATCGACGTGGACCATTTCAAGCGTGTCAACGACCTGCACGGTCACAACGTCGGCGACATGGTGTTGCAAGCGGTGGCCCAGGCGCTGAATGGCTGCGTGCGCCCCATGGACACGCTGGCCCGCTATGGCGGCGAAGAATTCGCCATCGTCCTTCCGGCCTGCCAGCCTGCCTATGGCCAGAATGTGGCTGAACGCGTGCGCAAGGCGGTGGAAGCGCTACGCATCCCCATCGCCCCTGGCCAGGAGTTGACCGTCACCGTCAGCATCGGCGGCGCCTATGCCCTGCAATGGATACGCAGCACGCGCAAGCTGTGGATTGAGCGCGCAGACCAGCAGTTGTACCAAGCCAAGAGCCATGGCCGCAACCGGATTGAAATCGAACAACAACCTGACAGCACCGTGACTGCAGAAGAAAAAAAACTGCTTTTTGTCCCCGATTTGACTGGCGATACCAGCTGGTCCGGGGATTGGTCCGATGTATTCGCCGCCCCCCTGGGCTCGACAGATGGCGTCAACTGAAAGCATTGAGATGAGCGACGTGCTGTCCCCCCTCCACCCCACCAAGGCCAACACCCCTGGTGGCGAACCGCGCACCATCCGCACCTCGAACGCGCACATCATCGCCGTCACCAGTGGCAAAGGCGGGGTGGGCAAGACCTTTGTCTCCGCCAACCTGGCCGCCGCGCTGACCCGCCTGGGACTGCGCGTGCTGGTACTGGACGCCGACCTGGGCCTGGCCAACTTGGACGTGGTGCTGAACCTCTACCCCAAGGTGACGCTGCACGATGTGTTCACCGGCAAGGCCTCGCTGCAAGACGCGGTGGTCACGGCTCCCAGCGGCTTCCATGTGCTCTTGGCCGGCTCGGGCATGGTCGAATACTCGCGCCTGACACCCGAGGTGCGCAATCAGTTGATCCATGTGATCGACACCCTGGCCCCCAACTACGACGTGGTGCTGCTGGACACGGGCGCCGGCATCTCCGACGTGGTGCTGTTCTCGGTCTCGCTGGCCAAGGAAGTGCTGATCGTGGCCACGCCGGAACCCACCTCGCTGACCGATGCCTATGCGGCCATCAAGGTGCTGGCCACCCAGCAAAAGCGCCAGAACATGCGCCTGGTGATCAACCAGGCCATCCGCCCGGGCGATGGCCGCGCCATCACCGGCCAGCTGCAGCAGGTGCTGAACCGCTTTGTCAACACCGAGTCGGGCCTGCCCATGCGACTGATCCACATGGGCGACATCCCTGCCGACAAGGCCGTTCGCGATGCCGTGATGCGCCGCCAACTGTTGCTGCAGGCCACCCCGGGCTGTGCGGCCTCGCTGGCGGTGGCCCAACTGGCAAGCCGCATCAAGTCCATGCTGCCCGCGCCGCAGCCCAAGTGATTGCGGCGCGATGCCCATAAAAAAAGAGCTGCATAACGCAGCTCTTTTTTATGGGCAGATGACGGTGGCGGCCAAGCCACCACCGATCACGCTCAAACGCGCTGGCGCTTGGCGTCCAGGCTCCAGCGGCCTGCCCCGAAGGCGGCAAAGGCCAGCAAACCGCCCGAGATGGCGATGTTCTTGTTGAACATCAGTTGCTGCATCATGGCCTGGTCCGCCGGCAGCGACCAATAGGCATGGAAGAAGAAGCTGGCCACCAAGGTGAAGAACGCCAGCAGCACAGCAGCAGGGCGCGTCATGAAGCCGACCAGCAGCATCAGCCCGCCCACCAGCTCGATCAGCAGCCCCACCGCCACCCCAACCTCGGGCAGGGGCAGACCCACAGATGTCGCATAGCCGACAGCGCCGGAAAAGCCGGCAATCTTGCCAAAACCGGCAGGCACAAACAGCCACGCCAGCAGCATGCGGCCCACCAAGGCCAGAGTGTCTTGAAGAGAGTTGTTCATATCTATTGCTTTCTATGGGCAGTGTCCTTGGGGGAATCCATCAACAAACCAGGCATGTATTGACCCAGTGAATTCCTGCTCAGGTGTTAACGTTGAAGGAAACGACGATGAGCACCCTGATGGAAGACGACATCAAGCGCTGGACAGCCAAGCGTAAGACGGCCCTTGTCCTGGACATCATCCAGGGCAAGACCACGATCTCGGAGGCCAGCCGGGCCTTCGACCTCAACCCCTCGGAGGTTGAGCAATGGGTCGATGAAGGCAAGCGTGGCATGGAGAACGCCCTGCGCACCAAGCCCTTGGAAGTCAAAGAGCAGTACGAGAAGCAACTGCGCGAACTTCAGCAGGCCTATGGCGAAGCCATGTTGGAGCTGCGTGCCAGAAAAAAGCTGGCGTCCCTGCTGGGCAACGAGGACGAGAAATGATCCTCAGCCTTCAGCAGGGACTGGCCCAAGACGGATTCAAAGTCAGCCTGGTCAAGCTGTGCCATTGGTTCGAGATGCCCCGGCGCACGGTGTACTACCGCAGCACCAAGGCACCACCGAAGGTTCAGGAACACTTCGTCAAGCCCATCAAGGCCATGATCGAAGAGAACCCGTCGTTCGGCTATCGCACCGTGGCGCACCTGCTTGGCTTCAACAAGAACACCGTGCAGCGGGTCTTCCAGCTCAAGGGCTGGCAGGTGCGCAAGCGCCCGGTGGGCTTCAGGCCTCGCATCCAGGCATTGCCTTCTGTGGCCAAGGCGCCAGATGAGCGCTGGGCCACCGATCTGTGCCGCGTGTGGACAGGGCGTGATGGCTGGGCTTCGCTGGCCCTGGTGATCGACTGCTACAGCCGCGAGCTGCTGGGCTGGCACCTCAGCCGAAGTGGCCGATCCAAGACCGCTGAAGCGGCGCTGGAGCAGGCGTTGATTGCCAGGTACGGCTGTCTGGGCAAGGTCCGGCACCCGTTCCTGTTGAGGTCAGACAACGGTCTGGTGTTCACCAGCCGCAGCTACACGGCCTTGGTCAAAAGCTATGGCCTGCAGCAGGAGTTCATCACCCCGTACAGCCCGGAGCAAAACGGCATGGTCGAGCGCGTGATCAGAACGCTCAAAGACCAATGCGTGCACCGCCACCGCTTCGAGACACTGCAGCACGCCAGTCGTGTGATCGCAGATTGGATCGGCTTTTATAACCACCGGCGCCCTCATCAGGCGCTGAGCATGAAGCCCCCCGCTGAGGCTTATGCTTTAGCAGCCTGACCTGTGCAGAAACCGCTGGGTCAATACAGGCACTCAGGGTGCCAAATCAAACACCAGCAACTCTGCAGCCTGCTGGCTCTCCATGCGCAGGCTGCGCTCATTTTCTGCAAGCAGCGCATCGCCGCTTGTCAGCTTTTGTCCCGCAATCTCGATGTGGCCCTGGACCACCAAGACATAGGCCTTGCGTCCCTGGGGCAACACGTGCTCCAGCTGTACCGTCTGCCCGGGCTGCGGTCGCACGAGGCTGGCGTAGATGCTGGCATCGGCATTCAGGTGGACGGAGCCTTGCTGGCCGTCGGGAGACGCCACCAGGCGCAGGACATTGGTCTTCTCAGCATCGCTGAAGCGTTTTTGCTCATAGCCAGGCTCGAGCGCCTGGCGGCTGGGCAGCAGCCAGATCTGCAGAAAATGGGTGGTGCGGCCGGCCGCGTGGTTGTGTTCGCTGTGGACCACGCCGGTGCCGGCCGTCATGCGCTGGACTTCGCCCGGCGCAATCGTCTGGACGTTGCCCATGCTGTCCTTGTGCGACAGCTCGCCCTCCATGACATAGCTGACGATTTCCATGTCGTGGTGGGGGTGGGCGCCAAAGCCTGTGCCGGCTGCGATGCGGTCTTCATTGATGACGCGCAGGTTGCCCCAGCCCATGTGGGCGGGGTCGTAGTAGCCAGCGAACGAAAAGCTGTGGAACGACTTGAGCCAGCCGTGGTCGGCGTAGCCACGTTCGTGGGATTTGCGGATTTGAATCATGGGGTGCTCCTTACATCTGCAGGTCGTGACCTGCCATGTCCAGAACTGTAAGGGCGCCAGTTCCAGCGTTGATCGCCACCGTTTGATGGCATCATTCAAACTCTTTGAATGAGCGTTCCACCGCATGCCCAGCCCTCGTGATGTTTTAACGCCAGACAGCCTGGCCATGTTGCAGGCCATTGCCGACACTGGCAGTTTTGCCGCTGCGGCGCGACAGTTGCACCTGGTGCCCAGTGCGCTGACCTACCGCGTGCGCCAGATGGAAGAAGCGCTGGATGTGCTGCTGTTCGACCGCAGCACCCGCCAGGCCCAGGCCACCGAGGCGGGCCAGGCCCTGCTGACCGAGGGCATCCGCTTGCTGCAGGACATCGACGCCGTGGCGCACCGCGTGCGCCGCGTTGCCACCGGATGGGAGCCGGAGCTCACCCTGGTCGCCGATGGCGTGATCTCCCAGGCCACCTTGTTCGACCTGGTCGAGGCCTTCTATGCCCTGAAGTCCCCCACCCGGATCAAGCTGGGCACGGGCACGCTGACGGGACCGGTCGAGTTGCTGAGCACCGGCCGTGCCGACCTGGCCCTGGGCGTCGGCAGCAACAACACCAGCGTGCCCGGGCTGCAGCTGGAGGACCTGGGCGACATCACCTTTGTCTTTGCCGTGGCGCCGTTCCATCCCCTGGCGCAGGTGGAGCAACCCATCACCGACGAACTGCTGCTGGAGCACCGCCTGATCGTCGTCGCCGACTCGGCCCAGCGCGAGCGCACCTCCATCGGCCTGCTGGGCGGCCAGGACACGTTCACGGTCGACACCGTCCAGGCCAAGATCGACGCCCAGGTGCGCGGCCTGGGCTGCGGGTTCCTGCCCGAAAGCATGGCCTGCCCCTATGTGGAGGCCGGACTGCTGGTCACCAAGCCCGTCACCCGGCCCACACGCCAGCTGCGCATGCGCTATGCCTGGAAAAAACCCAGCAGCGGCGGACTGGGCAAGGCGTTGCACTGGTGGCTGGCCCAGCTGCAAAGCCCGGTGACCCAGAAAGCCCTGCTCAACGACCACCGCCTGTCGCCCACGGCCGTGGCCGGCCCGGCACAAGCCTGAACCCATGCCCGGCACCGCGTACCGCGGGCGCTTTGCGCCCTCGCCCACCGGGCCGCTGCATGCGGGTTCCCTGGTGGCTGCCCTGGCCAGCTGGCTGGATGCGCGCGCCCACCACGGCACCTGGCTGGTGCGCATCGAGGACATCGACCCCCCGCGCTGCCCCCCCGGGGCGGACCAGACCATCTTGCAGCAGCTGGCCCAGTGCCACCTGCTGCCGGATGAAGCCCCCACCTGGCAATCGCAGCGCCACAGCCATTACGCCCAGGCCCTGGTCCAGTTGCAGCAGGCAGGCCTGGCCTATGCCTGCGGCTGCACGCGCAAGGACATCGAGGCCGCCTGGCAGCACCTGGGGCTGCCCCACCAGCGGCATGTGGAACGCCCCTACCCCGGCACCTGCCGCCAGGGGCTGCACGGCAAGCCGGTGCGCAGCTGGCGCTTTGCCCTTGACGCTTATGTATTCAATTGGCCTGCAGCGCAGACGGGACAAGCGCTGAGCGCTCCTTTTTTCATGGTCAACGGTTGCCTGCACTGGCACGACCGCCGCCTGGGCCCGCAACAGCAACACCCCGGCCAGGTGGCCGGCGACTTCGTGCTGCAGCGCGCCGATGGCCTGTATGCCTACCAGCTGGCCGTGGTGGTGGACGATGCCCTGCAAGGCATCACCCATATCGTGCGCGGCGAGGACCTGGCCGACAACACCCCCCGCCAGCTGCTGCTGCAGCACGCCCTGGGACTGCCGCATCCGCAGTACCTGCACACCCCCCTGGTGCGCATGCCCGATGGCGAAAAACTCTCCAAACAGCATGGCGCCCCGGCGGTGGAGCTGCACCAGCCGCTGCAGGCCTTGAATGCCGCGGCCCAGGTGCTGCAACTGCCCGCAGCAAACCCCGAAACCACGGTGGCCGATGCGCTGGCGCAGTGGGTTGAAATCTGGCGCTCCACTTACAATGCGCAGCGTGACTGAGCAACAAAACACCCCCCAGGCTGCCCCGGACGCAGCCGCCCCCCAAGCACACGCCGCAGGCCAGGCCCCGGCGGATGTGGCATTTCCCAAAACCATTCGCAGCTATGTGCGCCGCACCGGTCGTGTGACCACCGGCCAGGCCAAGGCGTTCGAGGACCTGGGGCCCCAGTTCCTGCTGAACTACGCGAACGCACCGCTCGACGCCCAGGCCGCATTTGGCCGCCCCGGCAAGCTGATCCTGGAGATCGGTTTCGGCATGGGCGAGGCCACCGCGCACATTGCCCGCGTGCGCCCCGACGACAACTTCCTGTGCTGCGAAGTGCACGAGCCCGGCGTCGGCGCCCTGCTCAAGCGCATTGGCGAGCACGACATCACCAACATCCGCATCCTGCAGCACGATGCCGTGGAGGTGATCGACCACATGCTGCCCGAAGGCAGCATTGACGGCGTGCACATCTTCTTCCCCGATCCCTGGCACAAGAAAAAGCACAACAAGCGCCGCCTGATCCAGTCGCCGCTGGTCGCCAAGCTGGCCACCCGTCTGAAACCCGGTGGCTACATCCACTGCGCCACCGACTGGGAACCCTATGCCGTGCAGATGCTGGAAGTGCTCAGCGCCGAACCGCAGCTGGCCAACACCGCGCAGGGATATGCCGCCAAGCCAGATTACCGCCCGTTAACAAAGTTTGAAAATCGGGGGCTGCGTTTAGGCCACGGAGTCTGGGACTTAGTCTTCACCAAGTGTTAAGCTGCGCGCTTCCTGGTTGTCACCACCGCGCCGAACTTCATGCACCTTCTGCAAAACTTGGTTCAAATGACCGGCCAACGCGATCATTTGCGCTTGGAGTTGTCCGTACTCTCCACGTTCTTGCAGCTACCGCACATCACGAATGTTCGGGCGCTGGAGCTGCTCAAGCTCGGTGACCAATACTGGGTGCGCCCCCGCACCTGGTACGAAGCCGGCCAACTGGTGGCGGCCGAGCAGGACTTTGCCAACGATGCCCAGCGCTTTCCGCTGCAGGCCCTGCCCCACCTGCAGGCCTGCATTGCCCACAAGGCGCAACAGGCCCAGCACTCCGACGCGCACCAGCACACCATCTGGTTGCCCGTCTGGATGCACGAACAAGTGCATGTGTGCATTGAGATCACCCAGTCCGAGCCCTTCAACACCCACAACCTGGACGTGATCACCGGGGTGTTCAACGTCTACCAGAACTACCAAAGCCTGCTGGACTACAGCGAACGCGATGCGCTGACGGATCTGCTGAACCGCAAGACCTTCGACGAGCACCTGCTGCGCTTTGCCAGCGCCGTCAGCATGCAGACCGAGATCCAGCCGTGGCTGGCCGTGATCGACATCGATCACTTCAAGCTGGTCAACGACCGCTTTGGCCATCTGTTCGGTGATGAGGTGCTGATCTTGGTGGCCAACCTGCTGCGCTCGGCCTTCGGCCCGCGCCACCGCATCTTCCGCTTTGGTGGCGAAGAATTCGTGGTGCTGATGCCCCCGATGGCCAAGGAATCCGCGCAGGCCTCGCTCGAAGCCTTCCGGGCCATGGTGGCGCGGCATGATTTTCCGCAGGTCGGGCAGGTCACCGTCAGTGTCGGCTTTGCCGGCGCCAAACTCTGCTCGCCCGTGGAAATCCTGGGGCAGGCAGACCAGGCCCTGTACTACGCCAAGGAACATGGCCGCAACCGCGTCTGCCACTTCGAGAGCCTGCAGGATCAAGGCCTGCTGGGTGGCTCCCAGGTGTCACACGCGGACGTCGAGCTGTTCTGAGCCCCTTAACCGCACCTGCGCCAAGGGATGGGCTGGGCCGAAGCACCGCACTGCCGTGACTCACACCGTGGCATCCGCACACACGCGGTCCCGCCCCAGGTCCTTGGCCCGATAAAGCATGTGGTCGGCACGCTCCAGCAGGCTCTCCATCGAATCCCCCGACTGGTATTCGGCCACACCGAAGCTGCAGGTCAGCCACAGGCTCAAGCCGTTGCACCCCCAAGGCGTGGCGCGCATGTCCGCGGCCAGCCGCTGGGCCACGGCCTGGGCGTGTGACAGATCGGTTTCGGGCATGAAGATCACGAACTCTTCGCCACCGAAACGCACCATCCAGTCCAGGTTGGCCCGCAGGCATGCCTGCAAGCGCGATGCCACGGCCTTGAGCACAGCGTCCCCCACGGCATGGCCGTGCTGGTCGTTGATGCGCTTGAAATGGTCAATGTCCGCAAAAATGACAGCAAACGGGCGCCCATAGCGCACGCAACGCTCCATCTCCAGCGGCAGGCGCTGCTCCATGGCGCGGCGGTTGAAGGTCCCAGTCAACGCATCCAGCCGGGACAGGCGCTTGACTTCATCCACCAGGGCGCTCAGCTCCGCCGTGCGCTCCTTGACCATGCCATCCAGGTCCTTGATGTGGCGATCCAGGGCTTGTTGCAGGTGCTCGAAACCTTGCATCACCATATCGATCTCGTCGGCGCGGGCCCGTTCCGGGCGCCGGACTTCCAGCGGTTGGTTCAACGTCTCGGGCCTGAGGTTGCGCGCAAAGTCGGCGATCTGGCGCAGCGGCAGACCCAGGTCGCGGCGCATGACCCAGGCCACCATCAGGCACATCAGCACCGTGAAGATCAGATAGCCGGGAATCACGCGCTTTTGAGACTCCCACAACAGATTGCGGTAATAGGTGCGATCGGCCCAGACCTCGATCGTGCCCAGGGGCTGCTGCAGCGCGTGGGGGGCGTAAATCACCGTCTGGTAGGACGGCACATCCTGGGTCCCCCCGGCACGCCCTGATGTCAGGATTTCGCCGGTTGACCGGATGTGCACCCGCACCAGCCCCACCGCCTCCAGCTCCGTCAGACGGCGGATCTGGAAGCTCAGCACATCGCGATCAATGTCCCAGATGGCATGCGCCATCGCCTGGCTGCTGGTCTCCACCATCAAGGCCATGGTCTGGAAGAACAGCTTTTCCTGCTGCTGGCGCTCCAGCCACAACTGCAGTCCCCCCATCCCAATCAGGCAGACCAGCGCCAACGCGATAATGCGCTGCAACATCAAGGTGGCAATCGAGCGGAACTCCCCGGCTTCACGGTGCATACATTCACACGCTGCTAGCGCAGCAGCTGGTCCAAGTCAAAGTCGTAACGTCGCAAAGCAGGATGGTGGTATTTGCTGAACGGCTTGAAGTCCAGGGGGTGCTGTCCTGTGCCAAAGCTTTTCTCAAATCGCAGGCTGCTGGATGTACCAAAGAGTTTAAACATCGGATACACCAGCTCCAGGCCTTCGGAGCTGAAGTCCACCCCGTGGTGGTAATCAAACAGCAGCACCAAGGCCCAGGCCCCCGCCAGAAAGTGCCCGCCCGCCAGGGCGCTCAATTCCTGCTGGCGCAAGGCCTCAAAGGCTTGTGCCGATGTATTGATCCCACTGAACAGCGCGTTCTTGCCGGGTTTGCCGCCCTGGATCTGCCAGGCCTGCATGGCGCCCAAGGCCATTTCATCGTTGCCGCTCCAGACCAAGCGCGCTTCCGGATAACGGCGGAACAACTCCTGCGCCTGCAAGCGCGCCTTGTCGCGCCGCCACTCGCCATAGACCTCCTGCAGCAGCACGGTATCCGGCGCTTCCTGCACAGCCCGGTGCAGGCCCTGGTTGCGCGCGATGGAGGAGGCGGTGGAGCGATCCCCGGCAATCGCCAGCAGGTGGAATTTTCCATCTGCCGCCTTGAGCCCGGGGCGCTTGCGCGCGGCCTCGATCAGGGCCTTGGCCGTCAGATAGCCGGCGTCCTGGGCCCGGGGCTCCAGGCTGCCAAGCCAGAATGGGTAACGCCCCCTGGGCACCCCCACTTGGTCGCGCAACTCCGGCTGGATGGCACTGTAGGCCAGGAAAGCCTGGATGCCCGAGCCTTCCAGGGCACGCAACACCCCCGGCGCCACACTGTAGTCGTTGGAGAAGACTACGTACTGCGGGCGTTGCGATGGAGGCAGTTGCGCCAACCGCTGGGCAATCGCAATCGGCTCCAAGCGATCCCGCTCGGCGTAAATGACGCGCAGTTGCATGCCCAGACTTTGGGCCGCCCTGTGCATGGCGTCGGAGGCCGCGGTCCAATAGGTTTCATTGGCTTTGCCGGGGTTGATGAAAACCACCGACTGCGCGGCTGCCGGCATGCAGATAGCGGCCCATGCGGCAGCGACGCACAAGCCCACCGACTTGGCGTGACGCGACAAAGAGCAGACCACCGAAAGCGCTGAAGTCAGCCGCTTGCATACAGACATGGATACAGATTAAGCGCAAAAGCTTTTAAAAAATCAATAGACCAAGCAATCCAATAGGAATAAGCAAAATACCACCCTCCTCCTGCCCGGATGGCAGGCAAAAAAAAGCCAGGGAACGGAAGCCCTGGCTTTCGAACGGCTGGGTCGTTTGCGTTTTAGATGCGCTCGGTCACCCAGGCTTGCACGGAGGCCAGCGCAGCGGGCACCGCCGCGGCATCGGTGCCGCCGGCCATGGCCATATCGGGCTTGCCTCCCCCCTTGCCACCCACTTGCTGGGCCACAAAGTTCACCAGCTCGCCGGCCTTGACCTTGGCGGTCTCGGCCTTGGTCACGCCTGCGGCCAGCTGCACCTTGTCGCCGTCCACGGCCGCCAGCACGATCACGGCCGCGCCCAGCTTGTCCTTGAGCTTGTCCATGGTGTCGCGCAGGGTCTTGGCATCGGCGCCTTCGAGCTTGGCGGCCAGCACCTTCACGCCCTTGACGTCTGCCGCCTGGGTCAGCAGCTCATCGCCCTGGCTGGAGGCCAGCTTGCCCTTGAGGGCAGCGATTTCCTTTTCCAGGGCCTTGATCTGATCCAGGGCACCGCCGATGCGGTGGGTCAGCTCGGTCGCTGGTGCCTTGAAGGCCGCAGCGGCCTGGTCCACGGTGGATTCCAGCGATTGCAGGTAGGCCAGCGCGTTCTCGCCGGTAATGCCTTCGATACGACGCACGCCGGCGGCCACGCCGGACTCGCCCACGACCTTGAACAGGCCGATGTCGCCGGTGCGGTGCACGTGGGTGCCACCGCACAGTTCACGGCTGCTGCCGATGTCCAGCACACGCACGGATTCGCCGTACTTCTCGCCGAACAGCATCATGGCGCCGGTGGCCTTGGCCGATTCGATGTCCATCACGCGGGCGTCGGTGGCGGTGTTGGCCAGGATTTCCGCGTTCACACGGCGCTCGATTTCGCGGATTTCTTCCGCGGTCACGGGGGCATTGTGGGTGAAGTCAAAGCGGGTGCGGTCGGCGTTGACCAGCGAGCCCTTTTGCTGCACATGCTCGCCCAGTACCTCGCGCAAGGCCTTGTGCATGATGTGCGTGACCGAGTGGTTGCGCATGGTGGCCGCGCGCAGCTGGGTGTCCACCTCGGCCTGGACGCTATCGCCCACGTTCAGCGTGCCGGTGGTCAGCGTGCCGTGGTGACCGAACACGTCGGCCTTGATCTTGAGGGTGTCGGCCACGGCAAAGCGGGCCGAGCCGGCGCTGATCACGCCCTGATCACCGACCTGGCCACCGGATTCGGCGTAGAAAGGTGTGGTATCCAGAACCACCACGCCGCTTTGGCCATTGTTCAGCGCCGAAACGGCCGTGCCATCGACGTACAGCGCTACGATCTTTGCTGATTCCACCAGACGGTCATAGCCGGTGAACGTGTTGGAAGCACCGGTGTACTCCAGCGCACGGTCCATCTTGAACTTGCCTGCTGCGCGGGCCTGGTTCTTTTGCTGCTCCATGGCCGCGTGGAAACCGGCCTCGTCCACCGTCACGCCACGCTCGCGCGCCACGTCGTTGGACAGGTCCAGCGGGAAGCCATAGGTGTCATGCAGCTTGAAGGCGACATCGCCGGGCAGCACCTGGGCACCACCGGCCAGCGCGCTGTCCAGGATGTCCATGCCGTTGGCAAGGGTCTCGAAGAAGCGCTCTTCTTCCACGCGCAGCACGTCGGTGATGCGGGTTTCCTGCTCGCGGATCTTAGGATAGGCATCGCCCATCACGGCGACCAGGTCCTTGACCAGCTTGTGGAAGAACGGGGTCTTCTGGCCCAGCTTGTAACCGTGGCGGATGGCACGGCGCACGATGCGGCGCTGCACGTAGCCACGGCCTTCGTTGGAAGGGATCACGCCGTCGGCCACCAGGAAGGCGGTGGCGCGGATGTGGTCGGCAATCACCTTCAGCGAGGGGGTGGCCAGATCGGCGGTGTGGGTCTCGCGGCCGGCCGCGGCGATCAGCTTCTGGAACAGGTCAATCTCGTAGTTGCTGTGCACGTGCTGCAGAATGGCCGCCAGGCGCTCCAGGCCCATGCCGGTGTCCACGCAAGGTGCGGGCAGCGGCTTGACCGAGCCGTCTTCGGCCATGTCGAACTGCATGAACACGTTGTTCCAGATCTCGATGTAGCGATCGCCGTCTTCATCGGGCGAGCCTGGAGGGCCGCCGGGAATTTCCGGGCCGTGGTCGTAGAAGATTTCCGAGCAAGGGCCGCAGGGGCCGGTGTCGGCCATCATCCAGAAGTTGTCGGACTTGTAGCGGCCGCCCTTGTTGTCGCCGATGCGGATCACGCGCTCGGGGGGCAGACCGATTTCCTTGGTCCAGATGTCATAGGCCTCGTCGTCTTCCGCATAGACGGTGGCCAGCAGGCGCTCGGCCGGCAGCTTGTAGACCTCGGTCAGCAGCTCCCAGGCCCACTTCAGCGATTCACGCTTGAAGTAGTCGCCGAACGACCAGTTGCCCAGCATTTCGAAGAAGGTGTGGTGGCGGGCCGTGTAGCCCACGTTCTCCAGGTCGTTGTGCTTGCCGCCGGCGCGCAGGCAGGTCTGCACGCTGGTCGCACGCGTGTAGGGGCGCTTGTCGGTACCCAGGAACACGTCCTTGAACTGGACCATGCCCGAGTTGGTGAACATCAAGGTGGGGTCATTGCCGGGCACCAGCGGGCTGGATTCCACAATGGTGTGGCCCTTGGAGGCAAAGAAGTCCAGGAACGTCTTGCGGATGTCTGCAACGGAGAAAGTGGGAGTGCTCATGGATATGTGGTTTCGTTGTGCGCAAAGCTCGCGGCACGGGACAACCGGGGATTATAGGTTTGCAGGCCTGTACCACGGGCGCAGGCCTGCAATTGCGCCCCGCGCACCACGCGGGCAGGTTCAGGCAGCCGGCGCCGGGTCTGGCAACGGCCCCAGGCTGCGGCGCGTGCGGAACTGCCGCGCCGCGCCGGTGACCGGGTCCTGGAACGCCAGGGCCTGGGCCAGCAGCAGCAGCGGGCGCGAGAAGTCGCCTTCCGGCGCATCGTCCACCACTGGGTACAGGCCATCGCCCTTCAGCCCCAGGCCCAGGGCGGCCATGTGCACGCGCAGCTGGTGGCGCTTGCCGCTGACGGGGCTGAGCCGGTAGCGTGCCCATTGCCGGTTGTGCTCCAGCAGCTCCATGCGCGTCAGGCTGTTGGGCGTGCCCGCCACCTCGTGCATGCGGATGAAGTTCTGGCTTTCGACCATGCGGCTGGCGTGCTCGCGGGGAAACTGCAGTTGCGGGTTCCAGGGCGCAATCGCCTCGTAGGTCTTGTGCACCGTGCGCTCACGAAACAGGGCCTGGTAGGCCCCCCGGTCTTCCCGCCGGATGGCGAACAGCACCAGCCCCGCCGTGTCGCGGTCAATGCGGTGCACGGGCGACAGGTCGGGCAGGCCCAGCTGCTTTTTCAGCCGCACCAGCAAGGTGTTCTGCAGGTAGCGCCCGCCGGGCACCACGGGCAGAAAGTGCGGCTTGTCGGCCACGACGATGTGCGCGTCCTGGTACAGCACCTCGGCCTCGAAGGGGATGTGGGGCTCGGTGTCCACCTCGCGGTAGTAGTACACGCGCAGGCCATGCAGCAGCGGGGTGTCCGGCTGCACCGGGCGGCCCAGTTCATCCACCACCTCGCCACGCGCCATGCGGGCCCGCCAGTCGTCCCCGGCGACGGCGGGCAGGCGCTGCACCAGATAGTCCAGGGTGCGGCCCTGCCCGGTGCTGGGCAAGACCACGCAACTGGGCTTGACGCCGTCGCGGATAGGAAGGACTTGGGGATCGTGGGTGTTGTACATCGTGCAGCGCCGAACCGATGCGGTCGCAAAAATATCAATAAAAATGGCTTCCAGCGCACAACTGGCAAGCGCTGATAGCTCACTTTTTCAAAGTATCGCCCGTGTGCACGATCGCTACAATCGCCTGGGCCGTGGCCCGCGCGGCACCGCGGTGGGCCTGGGCAAACTCCAATGCCGCCCGGCGCGCACGGCGCAGCCCATCGGCATCGCGCGCCAGGGCGGTGGCCAGTTGCACGCCCTGCTCCATGTCCAGCACGCGGAACGCGGCGCCGGCCTCGCAGGCCTGCTGCGAAGCCTGGGCAAAGTTGAAGGTGTGCGGCCCCAGCACCATCGGACAGGCACAGGCGGCTGCCTCGATCAGGTTCTGCCCGCCTAGGGGCTCGAAACTGCCACCCAGCAGCCCGACATCGGCGGCGGCGTAGTACAGCGGCATCTCGCCCACGCTGTCGCCCAGCCAGACATCCACGTCCGCGGGCGGCAGGCCTTCGCCCCAGGCGCTGCGGCGGGCCACGCGCAGGCCGGCCCCCTGCAACAGGGCATACACCGCCTCAAAGCGCTGCGGATGGCGCGGCACGATCAGCCATTGGCATTGCCCCGCCACGCCGTGGAATTTGCGCCCATCCCACTGGGCCACCCACTGGGCTTCCTCGCCCTCGCGGGCGCTGGCCAGCATCACCACCGGGCGTGGGCTGGCGGCGCGCCAGGCCTGGCCCCGGGCCAGCAGCTGCGCGTCGGGCTGGACATCGAATTTCAGATTGCCCAGCACGGCCTGCACCGGCGCGCCCAGGCTGCGCAGGCGCTCGGCATCCTCCTGGGACTGCGCCCAGACGGCCCGCAAGGCGGCGTAGGTGGGGCCGAACAAGGCCGGCCAGCGCTGCGCACCGGCCAGGGACTTGGGGTTGAGCCGCGCATTCGCCAGCACCAGGGGCACGCCAGCCTGGTGGCAGCCGGCCACCAGATTGGGCCAGATCTCGGTTTCCATCAACACGCCCACGGCGGGGCGGAACTGGCGCAAAAACCGCCGCACGGCCTGCGGGCTGTCCCAGGGCTGCCAGACCTGCAGGTCCCCGGGCTGCAGCAGCTTGCGCCCCTCGGCACGGCCTGTGGCCGTGCCATTGGTCAGCAACAGCCGCATGCCGGGCAGGGCCACGCGCAGCTCTGCGATCAACAGGGCGGCCGCCCGGGTCTCACCCAGCGAGACGGCATGCACCCAGACCCAGTGTCCGGCGCCGTCACGGCCCAGGTCGGCCGGGGCGTAGCGACCAAAGCGCTCCTCCACGGACTCGCCGTAGCCGGGTTCGGCCTGCGCACGGCGGCGCAGCTTGCGCCGCAGCAGCGGTTGTGCGGCCCAGGCCAGGGCGGAATAGGCAGCCAAGCTCCAGTTCATGCGCGGTGTCCTATGCAGCCAGGGTCCGCGGCTCAGTGCGCCGCATGACCCACCTGGGCACCCGGCTTGACACGTTCCAGCAGCGCCAGCATCTGCGCCTCGATGCGCTGCAGCGCAGCCTCGGTCTGGCCTTCGAAGCGCAGCACCAGCACGGGCGTGGTGTTGCTGGCACGGATCAGGCCGAAACCATCGGGCCAGTCCACGCGCAGGCCATCGATGGTGCTGATCTGCGCCGGCGCAGTTAACACCGTGGGGGCCAGAGCCTGCAACTCGGCGGTCAGCGCATGGGGCTCTCCCTCGGCGCAGGCCACGTTCAGCTCGGGCGTGGAAAAACTGGTGGGCAGCGCATTCAGCACGGCACTGGGGTCGGCCTCACGGCTCAGGATTTCCAGCAGGCGGCAACCCGCGTAGGTGCCGTCGTCGAAGCCGAACCAGCGCTCCTTGAAGAAGATGTGCCCGCTCATCTCGCCGCCCAGGGGCGAGTCGACTTCCTTCATGCGCGCCTTGACCAGCGAGTGGCCGGTCTTGTACATCTCCGGCACGCCACCGGCGGCGCGGATCGCGGGGGCCAGGCGCTGCGTGCACTTCACGTCGAACAGGATCGTCGCGCCGGGCACGCGCGACAGCACGTCCTGGGCAAACAGCATCATCTGGCGATCGGGGTAGATGGTCTGGCCGTCCTTGGTGACGATGCCCAGGCGGTCGCCGTCGCCGTCAAAGGCCAGGCCCAGCTCGGCATCCGTCTCCTGCAGCACCCGTACCACATCGCGCAGGTTCTCGGGCTTGCTGGGGTCGGGGTGGTGGTTGGGGAAGGTGCCATCCACCTCCGAGAACAGCTCCAGCACCTCGCAGCCCAGGGCGCGGAAGATGCCGGGCGCCGTGGCACCGGCCACGCCATTGCCGCAATCGACCACCACCTTGATCGGGCGGCTGAGCCGCACATCGCCCACGATGCGCGCCGTGTACGCGTCCAGCACATCGGCCTGGCGCACCTGACCGCCACCGGGCAGCGACCAGCCCTCGGCCTCGATGGTCTGGCGCAGGGCCTGGATCTCGGGGCCATAGATGGCCCGGCCGGCCAGCACCATCTTGAAACCGTTGTAATCCTTGGGGTTGTGGCTGCCGGTCACCATGATGCCGCTGGTGCACAAGGTGCTGGCCGCAAAGTACAGCATGGGCGTGGTGCACATGCCCACGTCCAGCACGTCGACGCCCGCCTCGACCAGCCCGGCCATCAATGCCTGGCTGAGCGCCGGGCCGGACAGGCGACCATCACGCCCCACGGCCACCACCCGCTCACCCTCGGCCAGAGCCGCCTGGCCAAAGGCCCGCCCGACACTGCGCGCCACCTCCTCGTTCAGCGTGGAAGGCACGATGCCGCGAATGTCGTAGGCCTTGAAGATGGAAGCAGCAATCTGCACAGTGGTGTCCTCAGCGTTGGATCTGCAAAAAAACAAGGCACGTCCGTCGTGCCTGCAGCCACATTTTAGTGGCGGCGTCCACCCCGTCTGCACAAGCCCGGGCGAAAGCTTGATGCAGCACGAAAAACATGTTGTTACAAGGAAATCCCCGATTCCAACGGGCGGAGACCGCCCCCAGCATTGCGGCTGCTCTCGGCTGCCCCACACTCCCCGGTCCATGAATGCCCTCCGTCCACTCTTTCTTTCCCTGCTGCGCACCCGCACCGCGGCATTGGGCCTGGCTGTGGTCCTGGCCGTCACCCTGGTGGCGATCTGGGAAACACAGCAGTGGCCGCAGCACCCCGGCGCCTGGTGGGGCCAGGGCTGGGACTGGCTGAACCTGCCCTGGCTGGCCGTTGCACTGGCCTGGGCGGCCCTGGCCCACCTTTGGCACAACCACATCAGCGCGCAGCGCCAGGTGGTGCAGACCATCTACAGCGCGGCCTACCGCACCCTGCCCGATGCGGCCGGCATCACCTCGCTGCGCGATGGGCGCTTTGTGGACGTCAACCCGGCGTTCTGCCGCATGATGGGGCTGGAGCTGCAGCAGGTCATCGGCCGCACCAATGCCGAACTGCAGGTCTACGCCACCCCGGACGAACGCAGCAAGCTGCTGGACGAGCTGTCCCTCAAGGGCCAGGTCGAAAAAATGCGCATCCTGTGCCAGACCGGGGGCGAGTTGGTGCCGGGCACGATCTCGGCCATCCCGATCACCGTGGCGGGCGAAGAGTGCATGCTGTTCGTCTTCCACGACATGCGCGAGCACGAACGCGCTGTGCAGGAGCTATACGCCCTCAACCGCCAGCTGCAGCAGGCTGGCCACTTGGCGCGCCTGGGCGCCTGGGAAGACCGGCGCGGCCAGGGACTGGTCTACTGGTCCGACGTCTGCTACGACATGCATGGCGTGCCCCGCGGCAGTGCGCTGCCACGCGACTACCTGAACACCTTTGTGGTGCCCGAGCACCGCGACCGCATGCGCACGCAGTTGCAGCACTGCCTGCGCGCACGCAGCGACTGGGAGCTGGAAATCCAGATCCTGCGCACCGACGGGCGCAAGCTGTGGGTGCGCTCGCGCGGTGAAGCCGTCCTGGACGACGACGGCCGCATCACGGCCATGCGCGGCGTGATGCAGGACATCGATGCGCAAAAGCGCCAGGAAGAATCCATCCGCGAGCGCGAAGCCCTGCTGTCCATCACGCTGGAGGCGGCCTCGCTGGGCCGCTGGGACTGGGACCTGCACACAGGGCTGATCACCGGCGATGCGTTCTGGAGCACGCTCAACCACCTGCCCGTGCAGGATGGCCCGGCCAGCCTGGGCCAGGCCCGCCAGGACTGGCACTGGACCGAGCTGGTCGGCAGCCACGACATTGCGCGCTTCAACCAGGAGTTGCTGCGCCACATCGACCACCCCGAGGATGGGCCTTTCGATGTCACCTGGCGCCTGCAGACGGCGCATGGCCGCTCGCGCTGGCTGCGCTCCATGGGCAAGGTGGTGCGCTACGACCTGCATGGGCGCGCCATGCGCATGCTGGGCGTGTGCCTGGACGTCACCACCCAGCAGGAGCAAAAGCACAGCCTGCAGCAACTGGCGCACTTTGACGCCCTGACCGGGCTGGCGAATCGGATCGAGCTGGCGGCGCGCCTGCACGAAGCCCTGGTCCAGGCGCGCCAGAGCCAGCAGTTGCTGGGCGTGGTCTACCTGGACTTGGATGGCTTCAAGCCCATCAACGACCGCCTGGGCCACGACGCCGGCGACCGGCTGCTGGTCCTGGTGGCCAAGCGCCTGCAGCACGCCCTGCGCGCCGATGACTGTGTGGCACGCTTTGGCGGCGACGAATTTGTGCTGCTGCTCAGCCAGATCCACACCCGTGTGCAGTGCGAAAACCTGCTGCAGCGGCTGATGGCCAGCATCTCGCGCCCCTACACCCTGGATGGCGAAGCCGTGCAGGTCACCGCCAGTATCGGCTACACCCTCTACCCCGAAGACGACTGCGACGCCGACACCCTGATCCGCCACGCCGACCATGCCATGTACCAAGTCAAGCAAAGCGGGCGCAACCGCATTCAGGCCTTTGACAGCAGCCAGGAGCGCAGCCAGCGCGCGCAGCAGATCCAGGGCCTGCGCATCCGCGAGGGGCTGGAGGGCGGGGAGTTCACGCTCTACGTGCAGCCCAAGGTCGACACCCGCCACCAGCGCGTCGTGGGCGTGGAGGTCTTGTCACGCTGGCTGCACCCGGAGCGCGGTGTGCTCAGCCCCCAGGACTTTCTGCCCCTGATCGAAGGCACGGAGCTGGAAGTGCCGTTCGGCCAATGGGCGCTGCGCCATGCCATGGGCTGCATCGAGCAGCTGATCGCACAGGGGCTGCAGTTGCAGGTGGCCGTCAACATCTCCGCGCGGCACCTGCAGCAGCCGGGATTTGCCCAATGGGTGACGGAGCTGCTGCAGGCCCACCCGGACGTGCCCCCGCACTGGCTGGACCTGGAGATCACGGAAAGCGCCGCCCTGTACGACCTCCAGCACGTGGCCCAGGTGCTGGCGCAGCTGCGCGCGCAGCGGATCAGCGTGACCCTGGACGATTTCGGCACTGGCTACTCCTCGCTGACCTATCTGCGCGGCCTGCCGCTGGACTCGCTCAAGATCGACCGCAGCTTTGTGCGCGACATGCTCAGCGACCCCGGGGATTGCGCCATCGTCCATGGCGTCGTCAGCCTGGCCCAGGCCTTCGGCTACTCGGTGATCGCCGAAGGCGTGGAAAGCGCCGACCAGTGCACCGCCCTGGAGCTCATGGGCTGCCACATCGCCCAGGGCTTTCACTTCGCCCCCCCGATGCCGCTGGCCCAGTTGCCCGCCTGGCTGTCGACCTGGTCGGCCGCCCAGGCCACTCCGCCCGTCGCCCCCGCCGCCGTGCGCTGAAGATCGGGCGACCGACAACGCCACCGGCCCCCACGGGGTACACGCCCCCTACGGGTCACGTCGCGTTGCGTCGCCCAAAAAATATAAGAAATAGACCTCCAGCGCTCATCCTGCTTGCGCTGACAGCTCCTCTTTTCGAAAAAAACGACACAAAAAAAGGGACCTCGCGGTCCCTCGTGCTGGGCGGGGGCCGGTCAGGCATCCAACAACTGCTTGACCTGGGCCAGGGCCGTCGGGTCTTCCATGGTGGTCAGATCCCCGGGGTCACGGCGCTCGGCCACCGCCTGCAGCGCACGGCGCAGCAGCTTGCCACTGCGCGTCTTGGGCAGGGCCGACACAAACAGCACCCGCGAAGGACGCGCCACGGCCCCCAGCTGGCTGTCGACCAGCTTCATCACCTCGGCCTCCATGCGCGCCTGGGCCGCAGCATCGGCCACCTTGCCGGCATCGCGTACCACCGCGAACGCCATCGCCACCTGCCCCTTAAGGTTGTCGGCCACGCCGACCACTGCGACCTCGGCGATGTCCGGATGGGCGGCAATGCTTTCCTCGATCTCCCGGGTGCCCAGCCGGTGGCCCGCCACGTTGATCACATCGTCGGTGCGCCCCAGGATGAAGTAATAGCCATCGGCATCGCGGATGCCCCAGTCGAAGGTGCTGTAGACCAGCTTGCCCGGGATGCTCTGCCAGTAGGTTTTGACAAAGCGGGCATCGTCACCCCACACGGTCTGCATGCAGCCCGGCGGCAGGGGTCCTTCGATCGCCAGCACCCCCTTGTGGTCCGGCTCGGTCAGTTCCTCGCCGGTCTTGTCATCCAGCAACTGCACGTTGTAGCCATACACGGCCTTGCCGGGGCTGCCAAAGCGGCTGACCTGCGGCTGCACGCCATTGCACAGCGTCAGAATCGGCCAGCCGGTTTCGGTCTGCCAGTAGTTGTCGATGATGGGCACCTGCAAGGCCTCGCTGATCCATTGCGCCGTGGGCTCATCCAGAGGCTCGCCCGCCAGCCACAGGGCCTGCAGGCTCGACAGGTCATATTGCCGCAGAAAAGCCGCATCGTGCTTTTTGAGCACGCGCACCGCCGTGGGTGCGGAGAACATGTGGGTCACGCGGTATTTCTCGACCAGGCTCCACCACACGCCGGCATCGGGCCGGATGGGCAGGCCTTCATACAAAATGGTGGCCATGCCGGCAATCAAGGGGCCATATACGATGTAACTGTGGCCCACCACCCAGCCAATATCGCTGGTGCAGAAAAAGGTTTGCCCTGGTTTGGTGCCGAAAATATGCGGCATGCTGGCGGCCAGGGCCACGGTATAACCACCCGTATCGCGCTGCACACCCTTGGGCTTGCCGGTCGTGCCACTGGTATAGAGGATATAGCTGGGGTCGGTGGATTGCACCCAGGTACAAGGCACCTGGGCATCCAGATAGCGGGCGCGCAAATCGCCCCACAGGTGGTCGCGCCCCGCGCGCAAATCCATTTTGGCCAGTCCGCGATTCACCAGCAGCACGGCCTGTGGCTTGTGTGCGCTGAGGCCCAGGGCCTCATCCAGCAGAGGTTTGTAGGGCACCACGCGCCCGCCACGCGAGCCGGCATCGGCACTGACAATCACCTTGGGCTGGGCGTCCTCGATGCGCGATGCCAGCGACACCGCCGCAAAACCGCCGAATACCACGCTGTGAATGGCCCCCAAACGGGCGCAGGCCAGCATGGCAAACACGGCCTCGGCAATCATGGGCATATAGATTTGCACCCGGTCGCCTTTTTCCACCCCAAACGATTGCAGCACCGCCGCCATGCGCTGCACTTCGGTATGCAGTTCGCGGTAGCTGTAGGTCTTTTCCGTTTCGGTTTCGGTCGATACCGCGATCAAGGCGGCCTGCTC
>NZ_JTDM01000004.1:0-30039 GCF_000831325.1 Thauera sp. SWB20
ACGCGCGGTGGTCTACGTGGGGCTGGATGCGCTGTCCGACGCCGAAGTCGCGGCGGCGGTGGGCAACTCGATGTTCAGCGACCTGGTCTCGGTCGCCGGCCACATCTACAAGTTCGGCATCGACGACGGGCTGCCCGGCGCCGCGGTGGGCGCCAAGATTCCGATCAACGTCCACGCCGACGAATTCAATGAACTCATGGGCGACGAGTTCATCCCGATGGTCAACAAGGGAGGCGGTGCCGGCGTGCAGGTGACCGCCTACACGCAGACCTTGAGCGACATCGAGGCGCGCATCGGCAACAGGGCCAAGGCCGGCCAGGTGGTCGGCAACTTCAACAATCTGTTCATGCTGCGCGTGCGCGAGACCGCCACCGCCGAGCTGCTGACGCGACAACTGCCCAAGGTCGAGGTGTACGCCACGGCACTGATGAGCGGCGCCACCGACAGCTCCGACCCGCACGGCAATACCGCCTTCACGTCCAACACCCAGGACCGTATCAGCACGACCAGCGTGCCATTGATCGAGCCCGCACATGTCGTGGCGCTGCCCAAGGGGCAGTGCTTCGCGCTGATCGAGGGCGGCAACCTCTGGAAAGTCCGCATGCCGCTGCCGGCACCCGACCCCGACGAAGCCATGCCGAAGGATCTGCAGGAGCTGGCCGGCTACATGCGGCAGCACTACGTCGAGGCAGGAGACTGGTGGGAGAACCAAGGCATCCCCGGCCTGCAAGACAAGGCGCTGCCCGACGACCTGCTGGACGACTTCAAGCAGATGGCCGCCGCTGATGAGGCCGAAGCATGAGCGATCCGGCCGTCGCGGCCCAGCGCCAGCAGCAACGACAGCAGGGGCTGATCGCCGGCCTGGTCACGCTGCCGTTCCGCTTCTTCGGCGTGCTGTGCGGCGCGCTGCTGCTGTGCATCCTGATCGAGTGCGTCGGCATGCACTTCTTCTGGCCCGAGCAGGGCTGGCGCCATGCGCAGGGCATGCTGCACTACGAGCTGGATCAGCTCTCCACGCATTTCACGCGCAGCGCGCTGGTGCAGGAGCCGGGCCGCACCGCGCACCGGCTGGTCGAACAGGGCTACGACTGGCTGTTCGTGAAAAGTGGTCTGCTGGACTGGATACGCGACGCCTCGGCGCAGGCCAGCGCCGGCAGCCATCGCCCGACCAAGGATTTCCGCTACTACATCGGCTTGGTCTACGTGAACGTGGAGACCTACCTGATCGCGGCGGCCTACACGACGCTGGTCTTCCTCGTGCGGCTGCTGGTGCTTTGCCTGACCCTGCCGCTGTTCCTGATGGCCGCCTTCGTCGGGCTGGTGGACGGCCTGGTGCGCCGGGACATCCGCCGCTTCGGCGCGGGACGCGAATCGGGGTTCATCTATCACCGCGCCAGGGCCGCGCTGATGCCGCTGGCCGTGCTGCCGTGGGTAATCTACCTCGCATTGCCGGTCAGCGTGAATCCGCTGCTGATCCTGCTGCCCAGCGCCGCACTGCTCGGCGTGGCGGTGTGCATTGCGGCGGCGACGTTCAAGAAGTACCTGTAAGACGGTCAATCACCTTCGTGGAACGTCTCCGATAGACATATTGTCATTTGCAGAAGACGGCTGCACCAATGGCAGGGACGTAACACCATGTGTGGAGGCGGCCCGAGCCTACTTGTTGGCTGTGCCTGGCGACAGCGCGAAGGCGATTTCCTCCAGCAGTGGACGCAGTTTCGCATGGTCGGATTGAGCAATTGCCATTTCGATCCGTGACGACCAGTGTCCTTGCCTGTACAGGTTCTCGGCGCGTTCCAGGATTTCTCTGGCAGTTCGATCGCGGATTTCCTGCTCCGGAGCAGACTTGCCGGTCAATCGAGATGCGACTGCGGTTCTGAGTAGTGAAATCTCTGTTGGCGCGCGATGAAAACTACCCAGTTTTAGCGGGGTGTGCGCGCTGAAAATTACCCAGGGTCATTAACCTCCGCCGCTTCCGTTGTGAAGCGGGGAACCGAGGAGATGATCACCATGAACATGCTGGGTAAGGTAAGGCGGTTGTACTACCGCGACGGGCTGTCGCAGTCCGAGATCGAGCGGCGCACGGGACTCACGCGCAAGACCATCCGCAAGTGGCTCAATGCGCCCGAGGGGGTGGAGCCGAAGTACCAACGCCGCGTCGGCGACACCAAGATCACGCCGTATGCGGCGGAACTGGTGAGGATGCTTGAGACCGATGCGCGTCGGCCGGTGCGGGATCGGCGCAGCGCGCTCAAGCTCTTCACTGAGCTACAGGTGCAGGGGTTTGAGGGCGATTACAGCCGCGTCACCGAATTCATCCGACGCTGGCGTGCACAGGGCGGCGCTGCGGTCACCAAAGCCTTCGTGCCGCTGCAGTTCGAAGCGGGCGAGGCCCATCAGTTTGACTGGAGCGAGGAGCACCTCGTGATCGGCGGGGTGTGGCGCAAGATTCTCGTCGCGCACCTGAAGCTGTGCTACAGCCGCGCCTTCGTCCTCCAGGCCTACCCGACGCAGAGCCACGAGATGCTCTTTGACGCGCATGCGCGGGCGTTTGCGGCCTTGGGCGGAATTGCCCGGCGCGGGATCTACGACAACATGAAGACGGCCGTCGACCGCGTGAAGAAGGGCAAGGCGCGCGTGGTCAATACGCGGTTTGCCGCGATGGCCTCGCACTATCTGTTCGACCCGGACTTCTGCAACGTGGCGGCCGGCTGGGAGAAAGGTGTGGTCGAGAAGAATGTGCAGGACAGCCGGCGGCGCATCTGGCAGGACGCCGCGGCGGTGCGCTTTGGCTCCTTCACGGAATTGAACCTGTGGCTGCTGGCGCGCTGCCGCAGCCTGTGGCAGGAACTCAAGCATCCGGAGTACGACCTCACGCTGGCCGAGATGCTCGAACAGGAACGGCCGCAGCTGATGCCGATGATCGTGCCCTTCGACGGCTACGTCGAGACCGTCGGGAAGGTCTCAAGCACCTGCCTGGTGAGCTTCGATCGCTGCCGCTACTCGGCGCCGTGCGAACTGGTCGGTCAGGTGGTGGGCATTCGCGTCTATCCGGAGCGCATCGATCTCGTCGCCCACGATGCGGTGGTCGCGAGTCACGTGCGTAGCTTCGGCCGCAACGAGGCGCGCTACGACTGGCAGCATTACCTGCCGCTGATCGCGCGCAAGCCCGGCGCGCTGCGCAACGGCGCTCCCTTCGCCGACATGCCCGAACCGCTGCAGCGGCTGCGCGCATTGCTGCTCAAGCGCGAGGGCGGTGACCGCCTCATGGCCCGAGTCCTGGCCGCCGTCCCCGCGCACGGTCTGGAGACGGTGCTCGTGGCGATCGAGGTGGTGCTCGAATCGGGACGCCCCAGCCCCGAACACGTCGAGAACGTGCTCAACCGGCTCAAATCCGCACCACCCCCGGAGCAGGTCGCGACCGCGCTCACCGTGAGCGAGACGCCGCTCGCCGATCCCCAGCGCTACGACCGCCTGCGCGGGGAGGTGAGCCATGCGTGACCTGATCACCGAACTCAAGAGCCTGCGCCTGTATGGCATGGCCGACGCCTGGGTGGAGCTGACTGCACAGGGCGAAACTACTGTGCAAAGCTCGCGCTGGCTGCTCGAACACCTGCTGCGGGCCGAGGACGCCGACCGGCACGAGCGCTCCATCGCCTACCAACTGCACGCGGCGAAATTCCCGGTTCACCGCGATCTCGCCGGCTTCGACTTCGAGCAATCCAAGGTCGATCGCGAGCTGATCAAGGATCTCGCGACCCTGACCTTCACCGAAGCCGCCCACAACGTCGTGTTCATCGGCGGAACCGGTACCGGGAAGTCGCACTTGTCGACCGCCATCGGCGTCTCCGGCATCACCCGTCACAGCAAGCGGGTGCGCTTTTACTCCACTGTCGATCTCGTCAATCTGCTCGAACAGGAGAAGGCCGCCGGCAAGGCCGGCCGACTCGCCTTCTCCTTGCTGCGCATGGATTTGGTGATTCTCGACGAGCTCGGATATTTGCCCTTCAGCCAGTCGGGCGGGGCCTTGCTCTTCCATCTGCTCTCGAAACTCTACGAGCACACCAGCGTGATGATCACGACGAATCTCACCTTCGGCGAATGGGCGACCGTGTTCGGTGACGCGAAGATGACCACGGCGCTGCTCGACCGGATCACGCACCACTGTCACATCGTCGAGACCGGCAATGAGTCCTACCGCTTCCGCCAAAGTACGGCCGATGCGAAGTCGCGGATCGCGGCGCGCGAGCAGAGCAAACGCGGAAAGATCGCCGCGACGGAGGACGAGCCCTTCTGAGCGACCGCCGCGCAGAGGGAACCCGCTCCGGGCTACGCCCTGCGCGGGTTCCCTCTGCGCACTCTGACGAGCCGACAAACGGAAACGAAAAACCGATCCGTTGGGCTACACTGACAGACAGCCCGCGCGATGACGCGCGGCTAAAACCCCTGGGTAAAATTCAACGCGCACAGCTGGGTATTTTTGGACGCGCGCCGACAAATCTCTTCATCCCCACCATTGACGGCGAATGCTGCGAGACCACAAAACCCCCTCTCCAGCACTGCCCTGCCTGTTTGATACCTCCCACCTTTGAACGTCCAGGATGCGAGGCTTTCCCCGATCTCCCTTGCGATCTCATCACAGCCGCGATTTCGAGCATTGACCGCGGCTTCGAACAACACCTCGGTCATCTGGAAGTTCTCAACAAACGTCACCGATTCCTTGTCATCGGGAATCCAAGTCAATGTCGCGATCAACCAGCGCGCATGCTTCTGCAGCTCCTCTTGGCTGTGGTGGTCGCATGCGGGCGCATTCGACACTGCCAACAGGATTTCCGTTACGCCCGTTATCCAGTGGATCATGTCAAAAGCAAAGTGGGACTTTGCCTGTATGGCTGCGAGAAGTAGCTCCTTCTCCGTTTGGTAAATGCCATCCGCCCAACGCTCGATGTTTCGTATCACCGCTTGGGCATCTGCATTGTCCGGTTGTGCTTGCGAGAGCGCGTTCGCCAACTCCGTAAGCCGCGACATCAAACTCTGCATGCTCGTCGACGAGTAGTACGGCCCCAAAAATGTGCTATGGCTGCTCGACAGGGGAGTATCTGGTACGGTGAGAAATAACTTCGCCACCAAAGCAACATCTCGGCGGACTTCCCCAACGGCGAAGTGAATGTCGTGGCTCCCACAGCGAAGTAGATCAAAAGTGAGATTCGCAAGCTGCGCCATGCCTTCCATCGTGACGGGGCGGTAGTCCTCTTTCGCGCAGCCAGTGCACGCAATCAAAGCAATTTTTTCGCTGAGCGTTGCTATGTCGTTCGGATCTCCATGGGCTAGGAGATATTGCGCAGATTGCCCCATGAGCCGCTGTCCCTCTAGCAGAACATCGGCCATACCATGAGGAACGACCGACTGCACCGCGCTTGCAAGGTATCCTGTAGCGAGCTGCGCGTGGCTTTTCGAGGCATACGGGCTGGAGTAATCAATGCCGAGATACACTCGGACAAGTGCAGCCATTGCTTGCAGTGTCTGCTCGATTTGCTGCTCATCCCGACGCGCAATCCCACTCTGCGAGTTTTGCCGCAGGCGCTCCAGCGTGTCGTTGATGAAGCCATCGCTGGAGAAGGGATTTTCGACAAAGGGGTTGTTGGCGTAGAACGTTTTTCCCTTGGACTCGATGTATGCAGCATTGATGCCGACGACAGCGTTCAGCGCCGCACCAGAAACTTCATAGTCTCCCTGCTCTGCATAGCGCCCCGCAAATGACATTGCATGTCGGACCGCTCGTTTTGTTCCATCGGTCCATCTATTGTTGATCTGAAAAAATGCGGTACGGGCCAAGTCATGCGTGGAGTCCGAAGGCGACGTCGTGGAATTTGCGCCTTCATCGCGTTCAAGCAGCGGCATCGCACGCTGAGCCCGCCGAGCCCATGTCCGCAATTCCTTACGAGTGTCTTGCATGAGTATGCCCAGTTGCTGCAATGGGTTGATGAGAACCAAAGCGCGCCGATAGGCGTACATGAACGAGATCAGTATGAATACGACCGCCCATGATGCTGCGAGCACGACCTGCGCCAGCCGGGCCTGATCCACAAAGGTCGACAGCGTTGCGACGCCTATTGCCAGGAGGAATGCCAACGCGAACGCACCGAGCAACTTCCGATCTGCGCTCAGACGGCGAAATAGCCCGTGAGGCATGCGCTCGATGTTCACCTGCATGGCGAATAGTACGAGGGAAGTAACAATCGCAGCAGCCCCTATCAGCGCGCTTCCCACATTGAGGATCAGCCCGCGCAGACCCTCGACTGCATGTTCGGTCGAGTAATAGCTCGCAAGCACATTTTGGAGAGCTGGCGACAGGTAGGCGCTTTCAGAAAGGAGAAGGAGCAGCAGAGCATAAAAAGCGATATGGCCGTATCGAAGCTTCAATACCCAAAGCTGGTGTTGGGCTCGATAGGTGTAGTGCCATAATGTTGCGATTCGCCTGGCGACCGCCTTACGCATGCGCTTTACAGCTAGGTCGATGTGGGATCGCCAGGACATGAGCAATGACTACCTCTGATGCAGCGCGACGAACTGATTACTCGGCCCTTCCGACCGAAGGCTCAGGTTCGCGCTGTTCGACACCATGTAGGCCAGTGGCCGCGTTAGGGTGAACGGGAACAACACTGGCAGCGACTGCAGGCTGGGCACAGAAACGGGCTTGCCGGCGTAGCGCACAGCCGCTTCGATCAGCCATGCCGTGAGTCCGGCGTTGTCGATCGCTGTTGAAGCAAGCCGGATCACGCGCTTGCCTTTTTCCACACGCTCCACCGCGCCCCAGCTAGCCTGGCTCTGGATGACCATGTTGGTCATGCGCCGGGTACCTTCGCGCTCCCCGTAGGTCTCACTCATGCGCCGGTGCACTTCGGCGGACGCGCAATCTCCCTGGATGGCGGACAGTCGGCCCACCAGCTCTGCCACCTTGCCGAAGAACGGGTACGTCGCAACGGCCATACCCCAGCACAGCGCGGCGACGGGAATGTCCGGCTGCGTCTTGTGGATGGCCACGCCGCGATCTGCGTAATCAACCAGTTCTGCGCGCGGCTCCAGCCAGAGCCGATTCAGTACGGTGCGTGTTTTCTTCTTGGCTTCAACGCCAAGTCCGGCTGCATCAAGCAGTGCATTCAGATCATCTAGCCCAGCCGCACCCGCACGAACATTCAGTGCTGCAGCCGCCCAATCAAGCTGAATGAACCGATCAAAGCCGATTTGAGGGGCTGATGAATTCATTCGGTACCAATCACATAACTGACTTTCACAAAGGGCACGATCAACTCTTCGACCGACACCCCGCCGTGGACCACCACCTGCTCTCCCTCCGGCACAAAGGCGGTTCGTCCGCCTGCGAATAGGGGCATGAAGTTCGCGGGTAGTCCAGCGATGTCCAACCTGACTGTGGTGGGATAGGCCGCAGCGGAATCGGCCAGCAATGGCTCACTCCGGTAGACCCGAACGCGCTCTCCGCGCGTCTCTGCAATCACGCCCTGGCTGGGCCTGCCGACGCCGGTGGACTCAACGTTGCCGTGGTCCGCCGTGAGATAGATGTGGTATCCCTTGTCCAGCAGCAGCGAGAACAGCCGGTCGACGAAACCGGTCGTCAACCAGTTCCCGATCCACATCGCCACGTCCTTCTTGGACCGCTCCTTGTGGAGCCGATCGTCCACTTCATCGATGACCAGGCCCACCACCTTCGGGCGCCGGTCGATCAAATCCGCTTCCAGTGCGTCGAGCTGATTGGTCTGTCGCAGCGCGCGTCGATACATCACTTCATTCGAGTTGACGCCTTCGTTCTGCCAGAACGTCTTCCACAAGGATTCCTCCTTGTCCGTCCTGTCGATGGAGTCGTCGAATTCCCGCGGCTTCAGGCCGGAGAACAGCGCCTGACGCGACACCGATGTCACGGTCGGCAGCCAGGCGAACGCGGTTCCCTCGTCGAACGCAAAGCGTTTTGTGGTGGCGATCAGGCGCTCCCGGATCTGCACCCATTGGTCGAAGGCAAGCCCGTCGAATACCAGCAGAGCCACCTTGGTTTCCCCTGCGGACCGCCGATGGCGCAAGAAGCGCGGCACGTGGTGCACCATCACCGGGCCTTTGGTCACCGGCTGCAGGATCAGGTCGGCGTAATGCTTGGCTGCGACCCAGGCTTGAAGACGCTCGTCTGATTGCGCCTGCAATGTCTTGATCCGCTCCCGAATCACCGGCAGGTGTTCGCTGCCTTCCGTGCCTGGCAGACCATGCGTGCGGGCCAGGATCTCACCGTAACGCTTGGCGAATTCGCTCCAGTCCTTGTGCGAAGAGGCCGCCGTTGGGGTCGTCTCGATCAGGCCATCGATGCCTTTGAGCACCAAAGCCTGCAACGCCGCCGGGTCCTGGACAATGCCGGCCTTGATCCAACTCGGCATCCCCGCCGGAACACTGTGCACCGCCAGCGGATGCAAGCTGCCGTCGAGGAACATGGAGTCGACCAGCACCTGCACATCGGAGTGCTCGAACGGAATCTCTATCTTGGCGACGTAGTCTGGCGGTGGCGGTTCGCCCGTGCGCATGCCATCCAGCCCCAGGGTCTTCAGGTAGCGATACCACGCATCCTGTACCACGCGCAGCAGCGCACTTTTGGACGCCAGCCATGTGGCGACGGGCAGATCCGTGAAGAGCCCCTTGCCTTGAATGATGCCTGCCGCGTGTTGAGCAAACAGGGGCGGCAACGAGCGATTGGCGAAGTGCATTCGCAGCAGCTCACGCCAGAAGTCGACCGGGTTGCGAATCGACCTTGGCGCCAGTTGGTAGACGTGTTCAAGGATGAAGTCCTTGGACTCGTTCTCGCCGCGCGCTGACTGCAATTCGGTCCGGTGGGCATGAAACAGCCCGGCAAAATGCTCCGGCTCCACTTGCTGTACCGCGCTGTATGCCAGCTTGGGGAAGAGCTCCGCAAGGCTCAATCGAACCACACGCCCGTGGTGCATGATGTCCCACGGCAACTCATTCGCGTCAGCGCTGCGCAGATGAAGAATCAGCGACGGCGCTGGCCCCGCCTCACCGCGATCCCAGGCTGCGCGATAGCGTTCCTCGTATTCCGCCCGAAAGGCGAACGGGTCTTCGTACAGCATGACCTCGAAGCCCCGGCTGCGCAGTTCGGACAAGAGCTTTTCGTCCAGGAGCACATCGTCGGGGTCGCACGCCACCCACAGCCGGGTGAGATCGGCCGTGAAGTGGCTGAGAATGCGTTCTGACCACTGGCTCATGCCACACGCTCTTTCGTCACATTCGCTCCGGGCATCACATCGCCGGAGACGCGCACCATCATCACGGCATTCAAATCCGGCACGCTGGCCTCCATGTCGTCCAAGGCGGCCATGCGTGCATCGTGTTCTTGTTGCAGCCGCTTGCGCCGGTGCTCACGCACGGCGGGTAAGCCAATTCGTCGAATGGCCTGACCTCGGGCCTCGAACGCATACACCGCACGTTCGCGCTCTTCCTTCAGCCGGGCGCGGTGTTCGGTCAGCAGCTCGGTGAAGATCCGTTCACCCTGGGTGCTGGCAGCCGAATGCGATGCCTCGAACCACCTCACCGACTCCTCGGCACCCGTCACGGCATGCACGTCTACGGTCTCAGTGAGCAGCAGATCCCAGACGCGCTTGGCGGTCGGCACGAAGGGCCGGCCTTCCTCGTTGATGAACACCGGCAGGAAGCGCTTCCGGCTCAAGCCTTCAGCCGCCAGACTGATCTCCCACAGCGACCAGATGCCGCGTACCGAGTCCGGAAGACCGGTCACGCGGATCACCGGTAGCGGCTGGCCGGCGACAAAGCATGGCAGCTCACTGATCACAGCACGGGCGCGTGGGTCTTCCATCGTGACCCATTCCAACTCCGGGTTCTCATCCGCCGTGCGGGCGTCAAAACAAGCCTGTGCCGACTCGCTGCCGTCCGCCCACTTCACTCGCCACGCCTTGCCAACCTTCGCCGCCGAGCCGCCGCGCGCAGCCAACCCGCTGGTGATGGCGCGCTCCAGCCAGAACTGCGCCGGATGGTCGCGCCACTTGCGGGCATCATCAGCGTCCAGATCGTGCTCTGTGGTGAGCAGATCGCTGTTCTTCTTCGACTCCGCTAGGGTGGATCGCAGCTGCGACACCACCGCGTCGCACTCCTGTTCAATGGCATCCGGGTTCTGCAGACCATGCACGAACAGCTCGTCGAAGATCGGGTCGGCCTCGACCGAGTCCATTACGTCGGCCGCCTTGTCGACGCCAAACTCCTGCGCGATGACCTCGAGCTTTGCCTCCAACACCTGGCGCACTCGATGCTCCACAGTGTCTTCGAGCACGAAGTTGATGGCGCGAACAACGTGCTTCTGTCCGATACGGTCTACCCGGCCAATGCGCTGCTCAATCCGCATCGGGTTCCACGGCATGTCGAAGTTGACGATGACATGGCAGAACTGCAGGTTCAAACCTTCACCACCGGCATCCGTCGAAATCAGCACGCGCACATCTTTTGAGAACACCTGTTGTGTCCGCGTGCGCGCTTCCAGGTCCATGCTGCCGTTAAGGGTCGTCACCGAGAATCCACGGCTCTCCAGGTAGTCGGCCAGCATAGCTTGGGTAGGCACAAACTCGGTGAAGATCAGTACCTTCAGCGCCGGGTCGCCTTCTTCCTGCTGCAGCTTGTAGATCAGCTCCAGCAGCGCCTCGGCCTTGGCATCAGTGCCCGCAGCCTCGGTTTCACGCGCCAGATCCAGCAGCATCTCGACTTCAGACTTCTCCAGCTCCCAGCCACTGGATTGCATCGCCAGATCCACCTGGGATTGGCCGTCGAGGTCCGCCCACTCGTCCGGGCTGGTGTTCTCGAACAGGTTGGCCTGCGGTGGTGGCGCATCGAGCAGGGCCTGGCGCTTCTCCAGCGTGGTGCGGATGGCTGCCGTGCTGGACGTCACCAGCCGCTGCATCAGGATCATCAAGAAGCCGATGTGGCGCTGCTTGGCCGCCATAGCTTGGTTGTAGCCGTGGCGCACATAGTCGGTCACCGCCTCGTACAGGCGCTGCTGCGAGCCGTGTCGGGCCTGCCAGGCAACCGCCTGCAGCCGGGTCACACGCGGCTTGAACAGCGGCTGGCCTTCGGCGTTGATCGATGCGCGCTTCTCTGTGCGGATCACGAAGGGGCGTACCCGGTCGCGGCTGACGCTGCTCTCGTCCGGAAATGCTTCCCGGTCCAGCAACTGCATCAGCCGCATGAACTGGTCGGTCTTGCCCTGGTGCGGCGTGGCTGACAGCAGCAAGAGATAGGGTGAGGCTTCGGCCAGCGCCACGCCGAGCTTGTAGCGGGCCACCTGCTCGGTGCTGCCGCCCATGCGGTGGGCCTCATCGATGATAACCAGATCCCACGACGCCGAGATCAGGTCCTCGAAGCGCTCGCGGTTGTAGGTGTTGAGTTGCTCCAGGCTCCAGCCGCGACGGCCCTCCAGTGGCTTCACCGAATCCAGCGAGCAGATCACCTGATCGTGCATGCGCCATAGGTTCTCTTCCTCGCCTGCGCCACCGCTGCGCCACTGGCGGAAGGCCGCCAGCTCGGACGGCTCGATGAACTGGAACTTCTCACCAAAGTGCAGACGCATTTCCGCCTGCCACTGGCGTACAAGTCCCTTGGGCGCCACCACCAGGATGCGCTTCACCCGGCCGCGCAACTTCAACTCACGCAACACCAGACCGGCCTCGATGGTCTTGCCGAGGCCCACCTCATCGGCCAGTAGGTAGCGGATACGGTCGCGGCTGATGGCGCGGTTCAACGCGTAAAGCTGGTGCGGCAGCGGCACCACGCTGGACTGGATGGGCGCCAACAGCAGGTTGTCCTCCAGCGCATCCAGCAGCTTGGCTGCCGCCGTGGTGTGCAGGATCTGCTCAACGCTCGGGCGCACGCTTTCCAGCGAGGCCAGATCCACCGCCCGAGCGCGCACAACAGCGTCCTTGGCGGGCAGCCACACGCGGTAGGCCAACTCGCCCCACACGTCCTGCCGCTCAATTACGCGGCACGGCGATGCCTGCCGGGTGAACCAGCACCAGTCGCCAATGGTGAACCCACCGCCGGCCATACTCAGATCCCGTCTTCGGTACGGGTCAGCGCGAGGTCATAGAGGGTGAGCAGCTTCTCGTCCTCTTGCAGCGTTTCCTCTGGCAGCTTGTTGGCGATGCTGATGATCGTCGCGTAGTCCTTGCTGGCCCATGCCGCGCGGAAACCTGCACGCAGCACCTCCAGACGCGACTCCTTGATCTTGCGGCCGGTGAACAACCGATAGGCCTCGAATTCCTTGAGCAGCGCCTTCTCGCGTTTTTCCTCTAATTGCTTAGCGTTATTGGGATCTGGTACGAACCAACGGTCCCGCGCTTTTGCTTTCAACCGAGGGGCAGATTTTTCGAGCTCCCGCATATCCTTGTAGTTGGACGAGAGATAGCTGTGAATCTGACTGGGTACATCGCCCGTGCCGTCGTAGCGCAAAAAGTTTGCTTCAAGCAGCGCCGAAAGCTCGGGGCGTTCCTCATGCTTTTTCCAGCCCGCACCAAGTTGGGTGATGAATTCTGGATGCACCTCTTGGTAGGTGGACGGACGTTGCTTGAGGAATTGAGCCAACCAATCGATGGCGCTGCGCTCATCGGAGACGAACAACTCCATCTGGGGTGATCGCGAAGTTTGCGCGCGCTTCTTGTCGTACTCGACCACTTGCTCCGGCAGGAAGACCATACCGTCGCGCTCAGGGAAGCGAGCACGAAGGCTGGAAAGAAACTCATCAGTCGACAGCGGCACAGGCGCGTCATGGCGCACAAACCACGCCACCATGCGGTCATAGATGCGACGCGGGTCCCGCTCGACGATGAACTCAAGCTCACCATTCTTTACCTTGATGACCGACAGCTGTTGCAAGTGGGTTTGCACGAAGTCCCAAACTGACTCTACCGTAGCGCCGCTGTGCTTGAAGCGGTCCTCCAGCCCACCATTGGGCTTATAGGCTGAAATCACCAGGTCCTGCTTCACCGCAGTCGTTGAGGTCACCTGCCGGTAGCTGCCTTGCACCTTGTCCAGCGCCGTGACCTCTGCCACCACAAAGCCTGCTTGCTGCAGGGCAACCTGAATGGCATTCCATACCGCTGCCTTGCTGTTGGAGAACACCACCGTCATCCAGCGGCCGGGTTTCAACACGCGCTGGTATTCGGCGAAACAGCGTTGCATCAGGTGCTGGTAGTCGGGTAGCGCCTTCTTCTTATAGCGGTCAATAATTGCCTCCGGCTTTGCGTCCGTCGTAACACCATGCCAAGCCTCAACCAGAAAGTTGAGATCAGCGTAATAAATGTTTTCGCCAAAAGGTGGGTCTGTGAAGATGTAGTCCACAGACTCTGACGGAAGCCCAATGTTTGATGCTGTACCGGTTGTAATTAAGGAAGCGCCCTCCTTAGACCATTGAATCTGAAATGCCGAAACCAACCTGCCAAGCTTGCCGTCAAACTGGTACCAAGGGCTGACCTCGCTTGAAATGGCTGAAACGTAGTAGACCCCAGGCATATCCAGACCAACCTGAGATCCACCTATGCGTCCATACTGAATCGGTTTGTAGCGATTCAAGAGGGACATTCCTCGAATTCCCTGTTCGACCATGAACAGTAGGAATTCCCGAATACGTGCGTCGGATTGTCCTTGAGCTTTCTCCCAAAGCTTTCCCATTGCTTGCGCGGCACGCGGTAGGAAAAAGTGGTGGATATGAGTGATCCCCACATAGTCCATCCGCGCCCGCTCATGCGTCATGTGCATTGGCGGGATTTCGGTCGTGGGCACTTGTGGCGGAAGAGGCAACGACTCAATGCGCTGAATAACATTCAAGTCATCCGACGTTGGCTTCTTTTCGTATCGCGTCTTGCCAACCGTGTAAACAATAAGCGTCGCCGCACGCTTGGGCACTTGGATGGACTTGCCGGTGCTGACATCAGCCTTCGTCGTGTACAGACGCTCCAACCGGGTCTTGGTCAGTTCAGCGCCGCAATGCGGACATGGAAACTCATCTTTGACGCGCTTGGACTCTTCGTCCAACGCTTCTTCGGTGAAGTTCACTTCGCCCGCACACTCGGGGCAGCTATAAAGTTGGCTCCACACCGTATAGTCGATGCGCCCTTTGCTCTTGCCATCGCTGTGCAGCGTTTCGTACATCCAGCCAATGTCCTGCTCGACCGACTGGAGCAGCTGCTTGCCCGCCTTGGCGAAGACATCCACATCGAACGGGATGTTGTAGTTCGCGCTCATGAACGTGGCAGCGGGCGATAGGTCGTTGAGCACTGCACGGCGCGCACCCCACCTAGGCGCGGCGCGGCCTTCTTTCTTCCACGCTTGCTCCAACTCAAACCGGTAACTAGTAGGGGCCGTGCCGCACCATTGCGCGGCCACGCCGGTCATGCCCGACCCGGCAAAGCCGTCCAGCACCACGTCGCCCGGCTGGGTGTAGTGGAGGATGGACGGCACGATGGCGAGATGCGGCACCTTGGTGTGGTAGCTGTGCGCCTTGTAGATGGCGTCGGTCTTGCCCACGGAGACGTCAATCGCCAATGGCTCGCGGCTGTATTTCACCGCCGGGTCGTAAGGCTTGCCATAGTGCGCCACGAATTCCACCAACCACGGATTTGGGCAGGCGGTGTAGTACGGCGGGTCGGACATGGCGAGAATGGCTTCATCCGTGCCCTGTGGAAAACCTTCCTGCTTGCGGAACGTCGGGTCTTGTAGCTTTTCGGCCAGCAGCTTGAGAAAGTGTTCACGCCGCACGCTGTCGCTGGCGAAAGTCTGGCCGAGGCATTCGACGGGGCCGGCGGCTTCGCTGCGGTAGTCTTGAAGTAGGTCGTTCATCTTAATCAATCTTCCCAGTTATTCGTCGACCGGTGAATTACCGTTATTCTGATCGTCCGCATATTTCTTCATCCCGTCTCGCAGAATCTCAAGGAATGTGTGATTCCTACATTCAGCATCTGCCACGATCGCATCGAAAGACACAACAAAGGTTGGCGTTGGAATAATCCGGCCATCAGGGTGTGGCGTGTCGAACTCCTGGTAATAAACCTTGCCTTTTGAGAAAAAAGGCGTCCACTTGAATTGTCGCAACCGAAATGCTGTCGTGTCATTGATGTTCATGATCGCGTAATACCAGACTCTTTGAATGTTCGGGCAATACGCCACCAGCTTCCCTGCTCGATCGAGCAGTTGATTGACTGCATAAAAATTGTCTTTTTCTTCGTTGGTTTTCTTCTTTATTTCAACAACCACCACATCGACGGGTGCGGCATCGCTCGGGTCAGCCGAGAAAATCATGGCAATATCTGGCCTGCCCGTGTCGCCTACGCTTTCTTCATCAAGGCGTATGGCATTGATGACGGCATCCATGCTCCTCTCACTCAGGATGCTCCGAAACACCATGAATTTATCGTCGAGCAACCAGGCATTGTTCTGGTAAATCTCTGAAGACATGGTGTCCTGCGAGAATTCTTTGAACCTTGGGACAATAAGGTTGTGTATTTCGGCCTCTGCATTATCTGCCGTCATCTCTTTCATGCGACCGATAATTTTTTCGCGGTACAAAATGTATTCAGTCAAGGTGCGCGATGACAGCTCCAACGACTTTTCGTACGCAGCCTCACTCAGCTTTTCGCACTGAAGTATTTCTTTCTGAACCCGAAAGAACCGCTGCTGGGCAATTTCCAAAGCATCGTCCCGATCAATCAGGCCAACGGTATCGTCCTCGAAATAGCCGAGCAAGTGCGGAAATTGCTCTTCAAACTGCTCTTTGATTTTTCCATTTCTTTCGGTGATTTGCGGAATTTTGTCCGCCAGCACCTTGCCGAGCTCGCGGCGCAGCAAACGGAAAAGACGTGCTTCTTGTATGCCTTCGGGCAACACCAGCTTCTGCCGCGAACTATCCGCATTGGAGTGAAAGATTTCAGACTCGAATAGGAATACACACAGATAGCCCGCTGGAAATGATGCAGGCGGTATCAGGTTGGCTGGTATCGTTCGGCCATCGATACTGAACGCTATAAGAGAGCTACCTTTCCCTGCTACCGATTCAATGTAGTAGTACATATCAATGGTCGAGATGGCGTCCAGCGAATCATCTTGGATCGTGATCTTGGTCATTGACGGCAAGTCATCGGGCGTTATCGCCGTTTCGTGAGGAAAGAACTCCTTCTGTGCGTTGCTTTCACTGGTTTTCAGATTAACGGAAATCTTGAATGCCTTGCCGTCACGCTTGCGCGCGTCCAGCGTAGGCAGAAATTGTTCGATCAAAAGTGGTTTAAGTGCGTCGGGCTTCAGATCGTCATAGGATTTGACGCGATCTTTGGCAAAACCATTGAATACCAACGCCGTCTTGGCTGGTTGCTCATCTGTCAGGATTTCGAGTGGCGCATTGCCATCGAAACCATCTTTAAAGATGAAGTTTCTGCGCCATTTATCGCGAGTACTGGTTACCTCTACCCGACTGAAGTAGTTAAGGAATACCAGTCGACCTATGCCTTTGTGGAACTTATCCCTAGGTCTAAGCAGCTTCCTGAAACGCTCAAAGTTCTCATCCGTAAATCCGTCACCGTTGTCTGAAACAGTGATTTTCAGTGTGTCCGGCTTGTCAAATGCCTGCACATCAATATCGATGGATACCTCGGTTGCACCAGCATCCAGCGCATTGGCTAGGGCTTCAAAATAAACCAATGTCAATGACGGGTTGGGGAAAAACAGCCTGATGGCCCCGGAGGTTTCAATGTCCATTGTCTTCCTCCGTTGGGTCTGCGGGCTGTTCGTGAAGCAGCTTGAGCTTCACGCCAGCCTCGGTGAGGACATAGCGTTGATTGGGCGAGCGCGGCTTTTCAGGTAGCGTCAGGCGCAGCACACCTCCAGCCAGCAACGGTTCAATGTGGGTTGTAACGAAGTGCGGGCGATGGCTGAAACCCGCATGGGCCATCAGTTCGGCCATCGAACGGGGTACATCTGCAAATCCAATTAGCTGCCGCTGCACATCGGACAACCGATCAAGCGACCGATCAAGCTCAGCCTCACTAGTGTCAGCATGATCGGTGGCTTGATCGGTACGCTCTTCATCACCAGATCTGGCTGCAACCGATTGATTTTCAATGGAGGCATCGGTCATGCTCGTCAGGAACCGGAGGCGCAGGTGCTCGGCCAAACGGAACAAGTTGCCGCCTTCGTCTTCCGCCACCAGAAGCGCTTGTACCGTCAGCCGCTGCACGAGCTCACGGGCATCTGCGCCGGAAAAGCCGGTGAGTGCCTTCACGTCGGTCAGGTCGATCTGACCCTTGCGGGTAAGGTAGGCGAAAACGTCGGCTTCCTGTGCAGAAAGGTGCGCGCCCAGGCTGGCTTGGGCCAGAACCTGTGCTTCGGTGATGAGCTTTTCCTTGCGTAGCCGCAGACGGAAGCTTTTGTCAGCCTTATGGTTCTCGATCTCTGGTGGCAGATAGCCCAGCTTGCGCCAACCGTCGAAGATGGCGCGCACGCCGGTGCCCCCCTGGTCGGACAGGCCAATACGACGAAAAGCATTGACGATGCTGGGGTTGCGTACCTCTTTGTCACCGGGGTCGAGCAGTTGCTCGCGCGTGGCGAAGGCGTCGCCAGGATTGAAAAATTCGGTCTGGTCACGGAAGAAGCGGATGACGGGCACCCGGGTGGTGTCACCGAAGTCCTGATGGATGAGCAGGTTGATGGCAGCTTCGCGGAAGGAGATGTAGTCCGGCGGATCATCGTCACGACGCAGAGTGCCGGCATCTACGGCGAATGGGCGTTCGCTATGGCGGAAATAGAACTCGACGATGGCTTGCCATGCCTTGATGAGGTTGTCCTCCACAGTGAGGCGGTCGGCCCAGCGCACAGCGGAGTCGTACTCGGAGCTTGCGTTACGGTAGAGCTGTACATCCACGGCCATGCGTGGCAGCACCTGGCGGACGTATTCGCCGCTGCCAAGCACCAGAATGGCAGCACGAGTGGGGCGCAGCATGCCGCCTTGTTCGACAAGGAAGCCCCAGCTCCGCAGGAATGTGGTGTCATCGGCGGCAGTGTCCTTGCCAGGATTGCTGGCGACGAACCGCGCGCGATACCAACGCACAGATGTCTCGTCAAAGCAGCGACTGATATCGACATCCAGCGGTTCTGCGTCGTAGCGGGTACCTGACGCGTCTCGGATGAAGCGCAATAGCTCGTCACCGGTGCAGGTATCGTCGCGACCGCCCCGGCGGATATAGGCTTTTTTCGGGTTGCCGTCGAGATAAACGGGTTTTTGCTGGCGCGTGGCTTCAGGGATGAAAAACGCCAGCACTGTGCCTTCGGGTAGCTGGTGCGCCGTGCCATTGATGGGTAGGCGAATGCTGACTTTGTTGACATCGCGTACTTGCCCTAGGAAATCGTTCTGCATCTTGTCGGCATCTGTGACGCCGGTCACGGTAAACGTGCCGTTAGCCTGTTTGACGCCAAACACCAAATGTCCGCCTGCCGTATTGGCAAAGGCGCTGACGGTGGAAAGCGCATCCTTGGGTACTGCCCACGCCGCTTCCTTGAATTCGATGTCACTCCATTCAATGGACTGGAGGCGGGCGATCAGTTCGTCTCTAGTCATGGCGTTACTCGATCACGAAGCGCAGCTTGGTGGCATCTTTGCCCTTGCAGCGCTCGTTCATGAAGGTATCGAAGCGTTTGCGCAGGTCGTCCGGCGTGGCTGGCGAGCCACCTAGCAGCAGCGCTTGCTTGATCTCGTCGCCCTTGACGGCGATCTTCTCCAGCCCCGATAGCGCCTCCTGCACCGCGTTGGCGAACTCGGTGGTCATCGGCTCCGGCAACTTGCGTGAGGTCAGGAAGGCGTCGATCAGCTTTTTGGACGCAGGCGGCAGCAGACCCAGGCTGTCCTGCGTGAACGGGTCTTCCAGGTTCTCCAGCAGCGTTTGCTGCCAGTTGGTCACCAACTGGTCCAGATCGTCGTCCAGCTTGTGCAGGCGGTTGGCCGCCGGGATCAGCTCCAACTGCTCGGCAGAGGGGCGGAACTGGCAGTGTGGGCAGACGGCGGCCGTGACCAGGGTCGGCTCATCCAGCGAGGAACAGCTCTTCAGGCCGTTGAGCGACTCCTCGAAGGCAGTAAGCTGGCTGGTGGGCATCAGCGACACGCCAGCCAACACGCGAAGCGCCAGCAGGCGGTCGTCCTTGCGCAGCGCGTTGCGGGTCTTGTCTTCGGCCACGCCCAGCCGCGCCTTGCTGTGGCTGGCGATGTAGGCGGTGATGTAGTCCTTCTTGAGCTGGTTGAGCGTCTGCCGGTATTCGGCGGCGTGCTCGGCTGTGCGGTCCTGGCTCAGCTTTTCCTGTAGCGCTTTGCGGGCGGTTTCGGCCTGTTTCACCCACGGGTGCTCGGCAGGCAGCACCATCTCGGCTTGCGAGAGGTAGGACGCCGTGCTGCCTAGCTCCACCACCAGTTCGAGCAGACGCTCGACGGCGGCCAGGATCTCCAAATTCTTCTTCTGGCCGTCCAGGTCTTCCTGGGTGACGCGCAGATTCTTGAGCTTGCCGACGGTGTTGTACGGTGCCAGCGACTCGGTGAACTTTTTCAGCGAATCCAGCCGGGCGTGCCAGTCTTTGGCTTCTTCCTCGCGCAGCAGGTTCTGGCCCCAAAAGCCGAGCTTGCCTTGCTGCAGGTTGGAACCGGCCTTGAGCACACGCGTCACCAGCGCACTGACTTTCTCCTGCAGTTTGATGACCGGCTCGGTATCGCCCTGGCTGGCCTTCTGGGCGAGGCCGGACGGCAGGTCGAACAATTCGAACAGGGCCCGCAGCACCGCGAGGTTGATCTCTTTGGGAGCCTCAACGTGCTTGAACTGCTTAAGTTCCTCCAGCGAGCGTTCTGCCAGCTGGGTCAGCTTGCCGGAGTCGATCTTGTCGCCGGTGATCGACAGCACGATGTCGCCGGAGTAGACCAGCCCGCCCAGCACGGTGACCAGCAGGTCGGGTTCCAGTCGGTACTTGATCGGCGCGAAATACTCGACGTCCGAGGTGCCCGACAGCAGTTCGCTGCGGTTGAGCACCTGGCCGTGGCCCTTGGCTTTGAGCCGGTTCAGTACTTCCTGCGCGTAGCGAGAGTTGGCGGGATCGACGCGATCACCATCGAGCAACTCCAGCGCATCGAGCACGGCGAGCGCATCTTTGGTACGAGTGCCGCCGGCCAGTGCGCGCAGTGCGTTGCCGATCAGTTGCTTGCGGTTGGCCTCAGTGACCAGCACCGAGAACGTTGGGTATTCCGGCGAGAGATCGACGAAGCGCTGGCCCAGTACCAGGCCCGAAATGACGTTCACCACGTCGCGGAAGTTTATGCGCTCGTCCGTGCCAAGCCGCGCCCGGTCACGCAGCGACACGCCTTTGGCCCACTCCTGCAGGTTCTTCTTCTTGCCCTGGTAGGTGACCTCGAAGGCGGTCATCTGCTTTTCCTGCAGCCACTTGCTCATGGCGCGCAGGAAGTCTTGCGCCTTGGAGAGGTAGATGGCCTTGGCGCCGCCACTGGCGGTGGATGCCAGATCGAGCGCCGCCGCGTAGGACGACAGGTGCCGCTTGAGATCGTCGTCCAGCCCGGTGAGGCGGAAGAACACCTCGTCCGACAGGTTGTTGTCGGCGAACTTCGGTTTGTCGAAGGGCTGGATGAAGTAGACGTAGAAGTCGCGCTCGGGCTGCGCCGTGGGCCGATCATTCGGCGCCCCGAAGAACAGGTAGCCCATGCGTTCGACACGGCGCTCCTGCCATTCGAGCTGGTACTGCCAGATCTGGAAGCCGGGATAACGCAGGTCGTCGCTGCACTCCATCAGCGCCTTGACGGCGCTGTAGTAGGCACGGTCCAGTGCGTCGTCGGATAGGGCTTCGGCGCGCTTTTCGATCTGCGCGTCGTAGTCGATGTCCTTCTTGAGGTCGAGGTAGTACTGCTCGGTGTCCGGCGCCTTGGAGATGAACTGGCCGTTGACGGTCTTCAGCACTTCCCGCATGACGGTCTGGACCATCGACAGCAGGTTCTCGGCCGGATCGCCCGGCATGTCCTCCACGCCCGGCTGGAACAGACACAAGGCGTCGCGCAGCTCGGCAGCCGTGGGGCCAATGGGCACATGGATGTCGCCGCCCGTGGTCAGACGGTGAACGGCCAACGCGTTGATGACGCGCAGCGCCATTGCCTTGTAGGCCGGGCGCGTGAAGGCTTGCTGGACCCGCGACTCCAGCACTTCGGAGACGCGCATCACCTCTTTGATGTTCGGGTCAGCACGCAGGACCGAGTTGGCCTTGATGGTGTTCCAGAAGCTCTCGTAGCTGATGAACAGCGGCTTGTCGGCGGGCACTTCCTGATCGAGGATGGCCAGCATGGCGGCCTCGATGGTCTTGAGCGCGCCACGCTTCTCGGTGAAGTGGATCTGCTCGAAGGTCTTCAGGTAGTCGGGGTGAACCGGGAACAGCCGCACGTACTCATCCATGCGCTCGTTCATGGAGCCGTAGAACTTGGCGAACGGCGTGAGGTATTCGCGGATCTTGTTCTGCTGGTCGGCCGTCTTCTTGAGGAGACGCGCGGAGACGACGAAGCTGACGTCCTGGCGGTCGATCAGGATCTGGGTGAAGCGCTCGTTGACCCGCCGCATGCTGTCGGCCACGTGCTGGAAGCGCACGCTGTCGAAGATGGCTTCCTGCACACCGGCCACGAAGCGGAATTTCAGGTGCTTGGTGACTTCGCCGATCTGCCGCAGGATGGCCAGATCCTGCACCAGCTCGTGGTCGCGGCGGGACTGCAGGTACTCCAGGAACTCGTCGACAACCAGCAGCACGCCTTGGTCCGGGAATTTCTCGCCGAACGCGGCCATCATCTCCTCGAAGGAGTCCTTGTTGTTGAGCTCCTTGTCGGCGGTCGGGAACGTGTAGTCGACGCCGATCTTTTCGAGGAAACGCTCAAGCTGCAGGGTGATGATCTGGCGCAGCGGCATCTGCAGCCCGCCCACCTCGATGCGCAGCACCTTGAAGCGGCCAGCGATCGGGGCAACCGCCTCGGCGACCTTGGGGTGGCGGATCATCGGCGCGTAGGCCGCATCCTCGGCCACCAGCGACAGCACCGACATCAAGTGCGACTTACCGGTGCCGTAGTTGCCGACGATCAGCACGCCCTTGTGATCGACGGAGTCGTCGAAACTGAGCTGGGGAACCATGAGCTTGGAGATCCGCTCGGCCATGTCGTCGGAGATGACGTAGGTCGCGACGAGCTTCTTGGCCTCGTCCGGGCGCCCGGCATCGAGCAGCTGAATGACTGACTCGATCTGCTCGAACTGGATCAGATCTCCGTATTTCATGTTCTTGGCCATATGGTTCTCTCTTCCCCGTAGCTTCAAATTTCGAGTACGACCACGCCGTCACCGCTGTAGTCACGATGTTCTGGATGGCTCATGTCGGCGTACACCAAGCGATCACCGCGCAGCTCGCCAGGCCAGACGGCCACGACGCTCTTGGAGTGAGCCAGCCGCCTGACGAGGTCAAGCGGGTTGATCTGTAGGCCCGGCTCGAACAACAACTCCAGGTTGTCGAGCAGCAGCGGATCTTCGGTGCGTACCCTGTCCGCGATCTCCCGCAGCAGTTCGCCCGCCGAGAAACCACGCTTGTTGTTTGGCGTGGCCGCCAGCCGGCGCCCCAGCTCCAGGCCGACGTTGAGCGGCTCGATGCTGAGCTTGGCGCCGAGCTGGCGCAGCAGTTGGGTCTTGCCGCTGCGGCTGGGGCCAACCAGCAGGATCAACTTGCTGTTGAGATCGCCGATTTCGCCGATGAGTCGTTCGAGTTTTGCCAGCATGCTCATCCCCCCTCAGTCCGTCTCGGCTTCGAGCCGTTGTTGATCAGGGGAGCGGTAGCCTGGCGCCAGCACGGCATTGCGCACGCCGTAGATGGCCAAGTGGTCCTTCAGCCACAACCGGTACTCGTGCCCGCGCAAGCTGTGGTCAGGTGTGCAGTCCACACTCCACTGGCGAAGGATGTAACCGGCGGTGGCAGCCCGCAGCTTCATCCGCAGCACGCCACCCTGCATGCTGTAGTCCATCTCGGTGATCTCCGGCCGGGGCTGGTCTGGGTGTGGCACCAACTCCAGTTCGACGATCCGGGTCCATTGAATGTCCTGATCGCTGGCCTCGTGGGGCGCCACGAACTGACCCTTGAGCGCCACGGGGCGCTTGATCCGGGTGATGACGAAATCCCGGAACTCCTGCGACTTACGGTCAAAGGCGCGGACGTGCCAGCGCAGGCCGTTGTCGATCAACGCGAAGGGGACGATCTCCCGCTCAGTGCGGCCACTTGAGATGGAGTGGTACTCGATGCCCAGCGGGCATTCCTGATGGATTGCCCGGGTCACGCTCGCCAGCACATCCAGATCCGGGTGCGTCAGCCGTGACGGGCTCTCGCTGGCCACCCACGCCTTGAGCCGCATCGGTTCACCGTCGCCGAAGCCTTGGGTCAGCCACGACAGCACCCGCTCCGGGGGAAAGTCGAAGACGGGCCGAAAGTTCGCCCCAAGGACGTAAGACTTGCCCTTGGGGTCGTAGTCGATGTTGCCTGGCGCCAACTCCTTGTACAGCGCCAGATCCCTTGAAGCGGCGGCGGACTGAATGCCAAACCGCGTCACCAAGTCCTGACGGCGTATCTCCCCAATGAAGCGCACGCGCAACTCCACGAACGCGAGCCGGTCGCGTTGTGGTTGAGTTAGATCTGCAAGCTGTTCGTTCGACATCCTGGCTGGCTCGTTCGGTTAGCGAATGCTTGTGAGGGTTATTGCGGAAAGTATATGGTCTGCCCTAGAATCTGTCCATGAGTCTATCTTGATTTGTGTATACGTCGCATTGTGATAATAACAAGCACCGCAGCGACAAGAGGACCGGTGCGGACACCATGCAGAATTTGGCCGAGCTACACATGAAGCCGGGGACGCTGGAGAGGCACGGCTTCATGCTCAGGGTTGAGCTGATGATCGTCGGCGTTGCGTACGTTCTTCATCGGTTGGGAGGACATTGAAAATGATGGAGTCGAAAGAAGAGTCTGGATCGTCTGCCTTACTGCGAGTCCTTACGTTGGACGGCGGCGGCGCTAAGGGCTTTTACACGCTGGGCGTACTCAAGGAAATCGAGGCGATGATCGGGTGCCCACTGCACCAGAAGTTCGATCTGGTTTTCGGTACCAGTACGGGCGCGATCATCGCGTCACTGATCGCGCTCGGTCACAGCGTCGATTCCATCCTGGAGCTGTACCGCAAGCACGTGCCTACCGTGATGTCGCAGAAGACCGCTCCGGCCAGGTCGCGCGCCCTGAAGAAGCTGGCGAGCGAGGTCTTCGGCGATGCAACGTTCAGTGATGTGAAGACCGACATCGGGATCGTTACGGCCAAGTGGCTGAACGAGCGCCCGATGATCTTTAAGGGCAGCGTCGCGCAGGCGCATGGCCGAGTCGGTACGTTCGTCCCGGGCTTTGGCGTGAGCATCGCAGACGCTGTCAAGGCATCGTGCTCGGCCTACCCGTTCTTCGAGCGAACGATCGTCAGGACCTCGATGGGTGAGGACATCGAGCTGATCGACGGCGGGTACTGCGCAAACAACCCGACGCTGTACGCAATCGCCGATGCGGTCCAGGCGCTTCGGAGAGATCGCAAGGACATCCGGCTTGTGAGCGTTGGCGTGGGCATTTACCCCGACCCGAAGCCGAGCCTGTTGATGTGGCTGGCGAAAAAATATCTCGTTAGCGTCCAGTTGCTGCAGAAGACCCTGGAGATCAACACGCAGTCGATGGACCAACTGCGGCAGATTCTGTTCCATGACGTACCGACCATCCGGATCAACGACTCCTACGTCACGCCTGAAATGGCGACTGATCTACTGGAACACGACATCAAGAAGCTGGGTGTCTTGTTCCAGCGAGGACGGGAGTCGTTCGCGTCGCGGGAGACGCAGCTTCGCGAGCATTTGATATAGCCAGGGGAAGACGATGCCAATACCAGAATCGCAGCTCGAAACATGGTCTCACCAGGGGTCGATCACCCAGTCGAGCAACACCTACAACACGATCAAGAGCGTCCTGGAGGCCAGCACCACGCCGTATGCCGGCAAGAATTTCAAGGTGTTCCTTCAAGGCTCGTACGGCAACGACACGAATATCTACGCCGAGAGCGACGTGGACATCGTCATCCGGCTGGACGACTGTTTTCACAGCGATCTCGAATCTCTGTCCGATGACGAAAAGTCAGCCTACAAGCAGGCATTCAGCGACGCGACTTACACCCATGCCGACTTCAAGCGGGACGTGCTGTCGGTGCTTGAGGGGCAATACGGCTCGGCCGTGAAAGCCGGCGACAAGGCGATTGCCATCGACGCGAACGGTTCACGGCGCAAGTCGGACGTGATTGTCGCGACGCAATTCCGGCGCTACTTCAAGTTCCGGTCAGCGAGCGACTCTGAGTACGTCGAAGGCATCTGCTTCTTCAACGCTGCCGGCGAGCGAATCGCGAACTACCCGAAGCAGCACTCGGCAAACCTGACAGCGAAGCATCAGGCCTCATCGAAGTGGCTAAAACCTATGACCCGAGTGTTCAAGAATATGCGCAGCCGGATGGTCGAAGATGGCTTGATCAAGGCTGGTATCGCGCCTTCTTACTACATCGAAGGCCTGCTGTACAACGTGCCGAACGAGAAGCTCACCACCAGCTATCAGGACTGCGTGGTCAACGCCTTGAATTGGTATCGGCAAGATGCCTCGAAAACCGATCTCGTGTGCGCCAACGAGCAGTATTACCTGCTGCGAGATGGTTTCCACACGTGCTGGCGACAGGCGGCCTGTGATGCGTTCATCGAGGCGGCGGTAAAGCTTTGGAACGAATGGTAGTCAAAGGATTGGTTTAACAGGCAAGCATCACATCTGAAATACGGTTGACCACCGGTTCCGTTTGATTGCGGCGCGAGCCGAGCAAGGGACACAGTATCAAGGCCATTCGCTTCACTTGGGAATGGCACGATGGGACAGACCAACCGCCGCGCATCCGCATGGCCTTCGCTGGCCGTGCTGCTGGCCGTGTTGCTCTCGGCCCTGCAACCCGCCATTGCCGACGACACCCCGGAGCGTGAGCAGCTCGCCGCGCTCACGCGCCAGCTCGACCTAATTGACCGACTGGCCGAGCACGCCGCCAACACCGCGCCGCAGGCGCGCGCCCGCTACCACTTCGACTACGCCCGACTGCGCGCGGACCTGAAGCGCGTTCGCGCCGGCCTGCAGGACTACCTCGTGCCCCAGCGCGCCCACCCGCGCGATCCCGTCCCGTTGGCCGGCGACTACGTCCGCCGCGACCGCGCCGACGACGAGGAGCCGTCGCCATGACGCCCTCTGCCGATCAGGTCGCCGCCTTCCAGGCCAACGGCGGCTTTGCGCCTTCGGCCGTCTCTGCCGTGGTGCTCGCTTTCGTGTTCGCCGTGTTGCTGCTGTGGGGCGTGTGGGCCATGCGCACCGCCTACGTCGGCTGGGCCGAGCACCGCATCACTGAGCGTCAGTTCCTCGCCGTCGTCGTGCGCTTCGTGGCGATGTACCTGGTGCTGACCTTCTTCCTCCTCTCCTGACCGTCACGAAAGGCCATACGCCATGAACACGCCACCGACATCCCATCGCATTCCGTCCCACATCGCCGCACCGCTGCTGCCGCTGGCGCTCGCGGGCCTGCCGCTGTCGGCCTTCGCGCAGGGCCTGCCGACCATGGAAGACCCATCGCGCGGCCAGGGAAGCGGCATCCTGCAGACCTTGCAGAACTACGGCTACGACATCGTGCTGCTGATCGCGCTGCTCGTGGTCGCCTCGATGTTCGTCGGTGTCTGCTATCACGCCTACACACGCTACTCGGAGATCCACACCGGCCGCGCCACCTGGGGCCAGTTCGGTCTGACGGTCGCCGTGGGCGCGATCCTGCTGGTGGTCGGCATCTGGCTGCTCACCAAAGCCACCGGCGTGTTGTAAGGGCGGCAAGCGATGGCCGTCCCTTCGGAGACCTTGCGCGACACGCTGGTGACCTTCCTGCCGCACCGGCTGAACCGCCAGCCGGTGGTCGTGCGCGGGCTGACCGCCGACGAGTTGTGGATCTGCGCCGGCCTGTCGGCCGCAGCCGGGTTCGCGCTCGGCGTGCCGCTGGCCTGGCTTACGCACAGCATCGCCATGGTGCCCACGCTGATCGTCGCCGGCATCGCGCTGGGCGTCTTCGTCGGCGGCGGCTTCCTGCGCGCGCAGAAACGCGGCCGGCCCGACACCTGGCTGTACCGGCAGCTCCTGTGGCGGTTGGCCCTGCGGCATCCGGCGCTGGCAGCGCTCCTGGGCGGCCAGCGCCTCGTCACCCGCTCGGGCTACTGGACGACCCGGCGCAACGCCGATCGAGGTGCGCCATGAGCGCGCCCGCACGGCCGCCCGAAGGGCGCGCGAACCTCCCTCGGGGAGGATGTCGCGTCAGCGACAGGAGGGTAGTTCAGTGAGCCGTTTCAAGAACGAGGTTGCGCACCTGCAGGCGCACGTGAAGACGCTGCGCCTGGGGGCCGGCGCGTTGTTCGTGGTGGCGCTGCTGCTCGGCTTCGGTTGGTGGAGTGCGCCGAAGAGTCTCACCATCCATGTGCCGCCGGACCTGCGCTCGGGCAGCACGCGCAAGTGGTGGGACGTGCCGCCCGAGAGCGTGTATGCCTTCTCGTTCTACATCTGGCAGCAGGTGCAGCGTTGGCCCACGAACGGCGAAGAGGACTATCCGCGCAACCTGCGCGCGCTGTCGGCCTACCTGACGCCGAGCTGCCGGGCCTTTCTGCAACAGGACTACGAATTCCGGCGCGCCAGTGGCGAGCTGCGTCAGCGCGTGCGCGGCATCTACGAGATCCCCGGCCGCGGCTACGGCGATGATCCGGCCACGCGCGTCAAGGTGGTCTCCGACCGCGATTGGATCGTCACGCTCGATGTGAGCGCGGACGAATACTACGGCTCCGAGCAGGTCAAGCGCGCCCTGGTGCGCTACCCGATCAAGGTCGTCCGGCTCGACATCGACCCCGAGCACAACCCCTTTGGCCTGGCGCTGGACTGCTACGCCAGCGCACCCCAGCGCATCGAAACGCCGCCGACGCCGACCCAGACCGGCGCGCCCGCCAACGCCTCCGGCCACCTGCAGGGAGACTCCCCATGAAGCATGTTGCCCTGTCGGCCCTGGCCGGCGTCCTGCTGACCCTCGGTTTCGTGCCGGCCAGCCAGGCCGTGGAAATCCTGCGCTGGGAGCGCCTACCCCTGCCGGTGCCGCTGGTGGTCGGCCAGGAGCGCGTGGTCTTCATCGACCGCAATGTGCGCGTCGGCGTGCCGGCCAGCGTCGGCGACCACCTCCGCGTGCAGAGTGCGGGCGGCGCGATCTACCTGCGGGCGAGCGAGCCGATTCCGCCCACGCGGCTGCAACTGCAGGACGTGGAATCCGGCGCGCTGATCCTCCTCGACATCGCCGCCGAGCCGGCGAAGGACGGCCAGGCGCCGCTGGAGCCGGTGCGCATCGTGGAAGCGGAAGCCCCCGCGAAGCGCTACGGCGGCAGTGCAACGAGCGGCGCGGACGAGCAGGCCGATGCGCCCACGGACAAACCCGTTCCCCGGCGCGAAACGCCGGTACCGGTCGTGCTGACGCGCTATGCCGCACAGAACCTGTACGCGCCGCTGCGCACCGTCGAGCCGGTCGCCGGCATCGGGCGCGTGAACCTGCGCCGCGACCTCACGCTGGACACCTTGCTGCCGACGCTGCCGGTGCGCGCGCGGGCACTGGCCGCGTGGCGCCTGGAAGACCAGTGGGTGACGGCCGTGCGACTCACCAACACCGCCGCGCGCTGGCTCGACCTCGACCCGCGCGCCCTGCAGGGGAACTTCGTGGCGGCGACCTTCCAGCATCCGAACCTGGGCCCGGCCGGCACCCCGTCCGACACCACGGTGCTCTACCTGGTCACGCGCGGCCACGGCCTGGCCGAGTCGCTGCTGCCGGCGCTGAGCCCGATCGACGCCACCGTGAACCTGCGGCCGGCCGCCGCGGCCGGCTCGACCGGAGGAGCGCGCGATGAAGAGTAATCCGCTGCTCAAGTGGCTGCTGATCCCGACGGCGCTGCTGCTGGTGTTCGTCGGCATCAAACTGTTCTCCGGCGCCCCCGGCGGCCAGCCCGCCCCCAAGGGCGCGGCCAGTACGCTCACGCCCGAGGAGATGAAAGCCCTGGGCATCGCAGGCGACACGCCGCGCGATACCGTCGCCACGCTGGTGGCCCAGGTGAAGCAGTTGCGCACCGAGCTGCAGAGCGCGCTCGGCGACAACAAGCAGCACAAGGCCGAGAACGAGCGCCTGCGTGCGCGGGAAAGCGCGATCGACCAGCGCATCCAGAGCGCGCTGGAAGGCGAACGCAACCGCCTGGAGCAGGAGCGCAATCAGGTGGCCAGCGACAGGCAGCAGACCCAAGGGCTGCTGCAGGATCTGCAGCGGCAACTGGACGGCCTTTCCGGCAAGGGCGGCCCGTCCGACCTGCCCGTCGGACTGGGGCTCGAAGAGGGTGACGGCCAGCGCTTCGACCGCGGCACCAGTGGCACGCAGTGGGTCGAGCCCGACGATGCCAAGGTCGACGCCAAGAACGGCAGCAAGGAGCCGAGCTTTCCCCTGAGCTTCGGGCCGGCCCAGAAAAGCCTGTCGGCCGCAGCGGAATCCGTCGCCGACGTGGGCAGCCGCGCCGTGGGCGCCTCCACGAAGGCTGTCTACACCGTGCCGTCGAACTCGACGCTCATGGGGTCGATTGCCATGACGGCGCTGATCGGGCGTGTGCCGATCGATGGAACCGTCAACGATCCCTATCCGTTCAAGGTGCTGATCGGCCCGGACAACCTCACGGCCAACGGCATCGACATCCCCGACGTGGCCGGCGCCGTGGTCAGCGGCACGGCCTC
>NZ_JTDM01000005.1:0-34412 GCF_000831325.1 Thauera sp. SWB20
GCGAATACCCTTACCCATCTTTTCCTGACCCAGCTGCTTGGTAGCTACATGAATGAAGGCGAAAATCAGGTGGGTAGTCGGGCGCGCGCAGGCTGGGTAAATCCAGCTGCGCAACGACAGCCCACCCCAACTTCCGCTACGTGCCGGCGCTATCGCACGAGCCAGAGGCTTCGGACTGGCGGGGCTTTCGCGGTTTCGTGCATGAAGCGGCAAAGAGCGCCTTCGACAACGACTTCCGCGGTCACAAGGCCTACCTGTGCGGTCCACCGCTCATGATCGACGCCTGCATCAGTACCCTCATGCAGGGACGGCTGTTCCAGCGCGACATCTACACCGAGAAGTTCCTGTCGGCGGCTGACGCCCAGCAAGTGCGCAGCCCGCTGTTCAAGGCGATCTAACTGTGCGATAGAAATGGAATCGGGGGCGCAAGCCCCCGTTTCCGTTCTTGCCGCGCCACCGTGAGGCGTCTCAGGAGGCGGCCGCCACCCTCGGCTGCAGCCGATCGTCGAAATCGTCCAACGACGGAAACGCGAGCGGCGCGCGCTGTTCGAGCGTCAGCAGGTGCGCACGATACTGTTCCAGGCAGTCCCGGCGCGCCTCGGCGCTGATGTAGGGCACGTGGAAGGCGACGAAGGGCGGCAGGACGGTCAGGCCGACATAGCCGAGCATGCCGCGCTGAATGGGCTGCAGCAGCACCTCGAGTTCGCCATGTACCGCGCCCGGGCCGAACATGTGTGCCTGGCCGCCGAGCGAAAACGCGAGCATCGCCTTCTTGCCCCTGAGGCCGCCGCGATCGTAGATGCGGGTGCCGCCGTAGCAGTAGCCGGAGACGAACACGCGGTCGATCCAGCCCTTCATGATCGCCGGCATGCTGTACCAGTAGATCGGGAAGTTGAAGATGACGAGATCGGCCCATTTGATCTTCTCGAGCTCGGCGGCGATGTCGGGCGCGAACGTGCCGCCGGCAAAGGCATGGCGCTGCTCGAGTGCGTACACAAGGTGGTCGGTGTTGGCGCGATCACGGAAGTCGTCGGCGCTCGCGACCGGGTTGAATTTCATCTCGTACAGGTCGGAGACGAGGACTTCGTGCCCCTCGCCCTGCAGCACCTCGACCGCGAGATTCATCATCGAGGTGTTGAAGGACTTGGGTTCGTTGTGGGCATGCACGATCAGGACATTCATGGACGGCTCCGAAGCGATGGAAGATGACCCCACTGTAGAGTGGCGTGCGCAGCGCCCCGACTGGCGATAATGACGATCTTTGTGCGGATACTGCCAACATGAGGATGCCGCCGCGGCGCGCCGCGATTCTCGCCCTCGACGGCTGCTACGCCTCCAGTCTCGCGGGCTTCGCCGACGTGTTGCAGGTCGCCAATGCCCACCTGCACCGCCACCAGCGCATCAGCGGCGTTGCTTTGGCCAGGCCGTTCGCCTGGCAGTTCGTTGCACGCGATGGCAGGCCGGTGACAGCCTGCAACGGTCTGACGCTCGGTGTCGATTCGGCGCTTCCCGATGAAGCGTTCGACCTCGTTTTCATTCCTGGGCTGTATTACGCAGGGCGCGCCGCATTCGAGCGCCTGCTGGATGCGTCCGCGCCGCAACGCGAGTGGTTGCGCGCGCAATGGCAAGGCGGCGCAATGCTGGCGGCCAACTGCACCGGCACCTTCGTGCTCGCAGAGACCGGCTTGCTGCAGGGCAAGACAGCCACGACGACGTGGTGGCTGGAACGGCTATTCCGCGCTCGCTTTCCGAGTATCGACCTGCAACTGCGGGCGATGGTGACCGAAGCCGATCGTCTGTGCTGTGCGGGCGCGTCGGCCTCTTACCTGTTGCAGGCGGTGCGCATGGTGGAGCACTTTTGCGGGCCGGGCGTCGCCGGGCTGACGGCGAAGACGATGCTGATCGACACCAGTCAGACGACCCAACTGCCCTTCCTGCCGCTGCAGGCGGAAACTGAACATGGCGACCCGATGGTCGCGCGCGCCCAGGACTGGCTGCAGAAGCACCTTGCGGAACCGGTCAGGCTGCCGGCGCTGGCGGCCGCGCTCGCAGTCAGCGAACGCACGCTGATCCGCCGCTTCGGCAGCGTGCTCGGCACGACGCCACTCGCCTACCTCCAGAAGCTGCGCGTGGACACCGCCCGGATGCTCCTTGAGCGCCACGAGAGGCTCGGCATCGAGGAAATCGCCGCCCTCGTCGGCTACCTCAACGGTAGCTCCTTCGCGCGGCTGTTCCGCGCCCAGGTGGGGATGACGCCGGCGGCCTATCGCAGCCGGTTTGCATCGGCAGGGGCCGGCTGGCGAGCTTCATAAGCCTTGCGCGGGGGGAAGAGGCACACGTCGCGGGATGCGCGGCGGCTTCTGATACCTTATTTCTAAAAAATGACACTTAAAAACAGCAGCTTAATATTGATCTCTTTTACTAGCTTAGGTGTCGGCTGCGATGCAAGTCCAGCGACCATCGCTCGTTAAGGCGAGAATCCTCCCGTGCAAGAAGATCAAGGGCGGTGGCCGATTCGTCCTGGCGCGTAACCAAAACCCATCGCTTCACCCGGGCTCAATTTGAACGCTGGCTCGCCAATCGCGAAGTCGCGTTCGTCGTAAGCACCAGGCGAACCCACCTTCCGCCGTCTGTTTAGCCCATTGAAGATCGTGTCCATCAAATTCGATGGTAGACACCATAGATGTGGTTATCCCGCGCCGGAGTCGGCGAACGCATAGCGAAGTCTTCAAGTAATCGGTGATCTCGGCCTGCCGTGAGCCTGCGGCGTGTCAGTGGCGGGCGTGGTCTTGGCCAACGGCCTGAACGCCAACCAGATGCATCGCTGGATGCGCGAGCGCGGCATCGCGCCGCCGAGCTGGCGCAAGCCGGCCTGCGCTGAACGCACGGGATTAGTGGCTCAGCCAGGCTTTGTGCCGGTGCAGGACGCCCCTTCCGTCGAGCCGCCGGTGATCCGCCTCGAGGCGCAGCGCGGCAAAGCCCGAAGCCGCGCCGTTGCTTGGGGGTTGAGGCCAGCCGTTGGACAGAATGGTTCATTTTGTCTAATCGTGCCGTGCCATACCCCTAACGACCTGGTCGCCTGCCCACTCATGGCAGACAGCAGGCGGCCAGGAGCGGCCGGTCACCGTTACATTTGACTTGTAGGTGTATTGGGATCGTCTATGTTGAAGCAATGAGATGACGGGAGGCTCTTGTCGGCCATGAGCAGCCTTTGCACGCTCCCTTTAAGCGTTCCCTCGAGCAACCGCTACAGATGGCGTTAGGTCTACCCCGAGTAGCAGTTCCGCGGCCCTACCAAACGTTCGAAGGAGAGAGCTGATGGACAACAGGGTTGAGTCGTTCGATATGGGCTGGAACCCAACATCCAATACAGGACTTGTTCGCATGAAGTTCGCTTCGGGGGCGATCGCGCGCTTCCCCGTAAGTTCCTTGGCTGAGCTGGCGGGATGGGCGGCACTCTTGAAGCACGGCTCTGTGTTCTTCGCGGGGAATGGCTGGCTTCGTACAGAAGCAACTGACATTGCGCAAGCGGCTCCAGATGGCACCGAAGTGCCGTTTCCGTTCTAAATCCATCACGAATCATCCGCAAAGGAGGCATAGATGGAACTGCGTGGTCTGAAAGACCTGCTGCTGCGGGCCGCCAACGATATTGAGTTCAGGGAACGCCTCCTTACCGATCCATCAGGAGCCACCTCGGAGTTCAACCTCAGTGACGAGGAGCGAAATCTGATCGTGAGCCGAGGACTCACAATCGGCGAGGTGCTTCAGGACAAGAATGACTTCTACGTGTATGTCAAGATCATTGAGTTGTTCAGTGACGTCGAGAACTTCGCGGCGTTCCCGCCAGAGATCGACTTCTCTCCGTCAAATGAAGTGCTCGAAGCAGCCGAACAGGTAAAGAGATCCGATCTGTCGACGAGGTTTGACAGCATCAGGACACTCGTTGCCGAAGTCGAAGGCCACAACAAGAGGCGCGTCACCCCAAAACCTCTTGACCTAGATCCAATATTTGCCGATTACGACGTCTACATAGCAGGGCTTGGCATTGCAGCTCTAGATCAGGTGACGCCCGAAGTCGAACGCGCCCTCGGCAAATCTAAAGAGGTGCTGTATGTTGCCTCCGGTATTGGAATTAAGGAGTATCTGCAAACTAAGACAAGCAAGGTTACCGACCTTAGTCCAATAAGCTACAAGGAGTTCGACAATCGAAGCAATGCGTATACGTTCATGGCAGCCAAGGTAATCGAAGCTGCGCTTTCGAATCCACCAGTGACCTTGGCACTATACGGCCACCCCGTTGTCTTCGCCTATCCGCCCTTCCTAGTTTTGCAGATGAGTAAGGCCCTTGGCCTCAAGGCAAAGGTACTTCCTGGCATCTCATCGATGGACTGCCTTTTCGCAGACTTGATGGTCGACCCGGGGCAGAACGGAGTTCTCATGTATGAGGCGACAGACATGCTGCTACGGAAACGACCTCTCATACCAGACGTACCACTAATTTTGTGGCAGGTCGGCACACTCGAAACGTCTCTGTATTTGAATGCCCCTAGCAAGCCAAACCGATTTAATAGACTGGTGTCTCATCTACGAGAGTTCTATCCAGAAGACCACGAAATCTACGCGTACTTCGCGTCGATATATCCATTAGCACCGCCTACGATCTATAAGTTTCCAATCAAGAGCTTCGAAAGCCACGCACAGGTTCTTCATGGCGGATTTACGCTGTATGTTCCACCGACCGTGTCGCGACCACTCGCTGATTTTCATCTTGCCGATCTCGTCACCGATCTTGCACATCTGCATCGCATCGCGCAAACAGAGCATAGAAAGTCTGAAATTCAGTCGCCATCAGGTCCAGTACCCAGCGGAGAGGCCTAACATGTCCCCAAGGGACGTGGCAAACGGTTGGCGCTGTTTGCACGCCGCTGACCTCCGACGTTTGAGCGACAGCTTTCCGCCGACGCCGATGGCTGCATTGGGTCGCTATGTAAAGCTTTGCATAGCGACCCAAAGCTGTCCTACGTGTTGAGGCAAAGCGGACGCTCCACGTCGTAGGTGAGCGGCGGCCGGAGCCCGAAGGGGGGAAAGCATGCAAACGCAGCCTCCAGGCCATCATGCTCGACCGTCGGGCAATACGCCCTCACACGATCAGTCCATTGGCTCAAAGACAAACTTGCGAATGTGAGGAAAGACGCTACCTCTTTCGACTCTCAATACGTTAAGGCCTTCTCGTAGAGTGAGCCGACCTTGATTGAGTACCCGCTGACAGTCCGTCGTCCAACAGCCGGTGGGGGAGCCAAGGGCCTCTGCTATTACAACTTCGCCATTCAGCAATATTCGCACAGGCCTTGCATCTGCAGCCGCATACTCCACTTTCAGTAGATACGTCCCACCGGCGCTAGCGTTGAACTCAAACTCCGCCCTATTTGGCCGATCGTTGTACGGAGGGCCGTTAAGCAGAACGTCTGCACCGTATGTGTTGTTCGGGCCACCGAGCGCGACATTCAGCGGCCGCACGAAGTCCGCGGCCGGAACGGTTATTTGCATTCTTGTCTTGGGCTTTGCACCAATCACCGATGGCTTGGGTGGTTCAGCCGGAGGAAAGGCGCGTGGTAATGCAAGAGTATCCGCAGTTCCCATGATCTCCGCTGTGAGCACAATCTGCCTGGTAGAGGTGTCCGGCTCCACTATAAATGCCTTCTCAGTTGCCCCCTGAAGCTGAACCTGCAGGTGATTTGTGTCATCAATAGTGCCATTTCGGATTCGAATAACAAGAGTTCCCGTCCCGACACCGGCCGGAGGGTACCAACGCACCCTGATCGGAAACGCCGAGCTTGAAACCGACTCTGCCAGCAGGATAACAGCACCGCCTCGTGTTACCGACTGGACACAACTCGACCAAGCTGAAAGCTGAGGTCCGGATAGGTATCGGCGATAGCTTGATCGCGACTCCGACTCGGACATCGAGAAGTTCTCGCGCTTCAGACGGTCCCGGATCTTCTCTTGGAACTCCGAAGAACTCTTTGATTCGTTGTATTCGGCACCAAAGAACTTGTATGACGCCGATGTGCCCCGCTCTTCAGCCGAAGAGCGTTTGAGCTTGTCGTACTCAAGCGCAGCATTCACGTACATATAGGACTGCGCAAGAGCGTAGTCGGATGCAGCCTTCTCTATGGTGGGGGCGAGCGCGGCGTCACACTGGCCCACGTTCTGCGCTAAAACCTTGACGGAAACGGCAAGCAGAAGAGTTGCTATGGCGACTCTATTGCACGGCACGGCGTTCTCCTTTAGCACGTATAGCGCTCAACCCCGGGGCCGGAAAAAAATGGGGCGCGGCGCCGCTAGTGGACGGTCCCCTGCAAGTTGTTGTTCTACCCTATAAGCAAACGAGCCTATTCCTTTACTTGACGTGTCAATACCTCCGCATCAATCCAACCGCGCCACTGGTCAAACACCGGTCCACTGGTGAGCGAAAAGTCAACTGTTAACACCTTCCCATCCGGTGACAGCACTATTCTCGAAATATTTGCGTTATTGGCACTCTTCGCAACGTACTTGTAGTCTACGATCTTGAAACCAGGTTCAGATTGAAAGGTTCGAGAATAGCTTCTCGAGCCCGCCTGAAGCCCACCCAGTGAGTTCTGGGTTTCATCAAACCTGTAGCTCTTTTCAATGCCTTGTATAGGAATTGGCGGTGGAGGAGAACCTCCAGGTGCAATACCGCCCGTAATCCGCAATGCGTCAGCCAAGAGATTTATTGGAAGCACTCTGTTGATCCCTGCGATACCCTGAGTGGACACCGCCCCCCACACCATTGCCACCACCTTTCCCTCAGTGTTAAAAATCGGACCTCCGCTCATTCCTGGATTCAATGTAATTGTAGTGTTCCAGGAGCCTTTTGGTCCTTTTCCAGAAAGCTTTCCCTCGGTGTGAAACCATTCCTCGACCCCGGGAAACCCCATTGCATAGACGGTGGCATCTTCAGCCACCTTCCAGGGATCACCCAGGGAAACTGCCTTGCGCTGTTTGGCGGTATTTTTGAATCTCAATACCGCTACGTCAAAATTCGAGTTTTCGTAGAGCACCTCCATGCCCTCGAGGGGGCCCTCTCTACTTCCCTCTGCTCCTCGTACTTCCACCTGGAAACCTGGGCCGCTGCTGACTATGTGAGCTGCAGTTAGAACAAACCCGTCTTGATTGACTACAAATCCAGTGCCATGCTGCTCGGTAACTGCTCCGGTGATCTCAGCCGCCTTTTCAACCTTTATGTAGACCACACTATTTCGGTTGACCATCACCACATCGGAAAGTGATGCAGCCACGCTAGGCAAAGTGGTTGCCGCAAGAAGGGCCAGAAAAAACACTTGGGCTATTCTCACATTTCTCTCCTTAGGCAACGCCGATACACTCTCACGGCATTCCGTACAACGTCTGTACTGCCGACACATCTAGTATGGAAAGAAACCCATCATTGTTCCAGTTCTTGTTGCAGTAGTTCATCGCCGAAGTGGGATCATATGGGGTTAACGCCACGTCGGGGTCCGTGCCTTGTGCAAGCAAACGACATTCGCCCGGCGCATCCGCGCGATTTTGCTCGTGGGTTAAGCCAATCGCATGACCGAATTCGTGAACCGCAATCGCCCGAATACATTGCTCTCGGTTCGATTGACAGCTTTGGCTCCAATTGCCAAATGTAAAATTCAGAACCATGCCGTTCTTCAATTGATCGAGAAACTTTCCAAGTGATTTTACGTGCGGACCTGTATCGGCGATTTGTATCCTAATTCCTTTGTTTATTCCTGCGCATTTCGCCCATCCCGTAAACTTGAGAGCAGAAACCCTTCCCCATGTCTTTGCCACTGCATCCCGAGTCCACTCCATTGACTCCGTATGCTCTGCAGATGGATTCTCCCAACAGACTGGGATGGTAAGAGTCGTCCATTTTGAAGCTTGAACTATGGCCGCGTAGGGCTTGACGTGCGGATTCTGGGTAGCCGAAATCTCGGGCGAAAGCGTTTCCTGACCGCTCTTGCTCTTTTCAAGAATGGACGTATGAAAATCATTTAGCGGTTTGTTTTCCTGCGCATTGGCAGCAAACGTGAGCAACAAAGAAACAAAGACGGTCAGCAGTACTCTTCGCATAGTTGTTCCTCCTTTGAGGTAAACGCATACATCGAAATTGTGACCGAACATTGGAGACAAGTGACTGCAAAGGCGGCGAAGCGGGCCCGTGCCAGTCCGCCCGCTTGACCGGCCCGTCATGCCTCCCCGTCAGCGAAGCGCGTGCTTCTGCAAGAGTTGCTGCTCAAGATTCGGAGGAACGACGCAGCGAATGAGCATCTCAACCTGGGCTTTGCTCCAACCACGTTTCCTGTCGAACTGGCTGCTATGCTTCGAGGCGTTGACGTTCAGCCTCACCATCTGGTGCGAGGTATCGAATCTTTCCGCCTCTGCAATTGCGTTACGCGCCTCCTCTTTCAAGCGGCCTTCGGCTGCCTTGTTGCCAGCGTTCCCCGCAAAGTCAATCGCATGGCTGTACGCCTGCTGGACCTGCCGGCTGTAGTCGAACTCTTGATCGGCAGCCATACGCGAGACGTCATGCCCACCGTTGTTGACACTGAGGATCTTGGCCCGATGATTAACAATTACGTAGCCTGCGGGTGGAGTGGAGCTGCACGACCGGGGGCAATCGCTCCCCTCCCAACTTGCGGTGCAACTGGCTTCGCACCCGGCAATCCACTCCTCCGAACCTAATTTGCAGTAGGACTGCCCCATGGCCGACGTGCACAGCACCGCAGCTGCCATACCGATGACTGGGGATCCGATTCTCATGTTTTTCTCCTGCCCGCGTCGTCAACAGCACCATGCCCTGCCCTGGGGTTAGGAGGCATAACGAATAGCGCCTTTCCGCCGCCGAACGATGCGTCGAATCACGTCGGGGCGGCGTTGCGGCGGATAAACCTCGTTGGACCTGACCGCCGCATGGGTAATGCTTATTGGGATTGTAGGTGGGCGGGAGTCGCTGTCAAACCGAATGCAGAGGGCTCGACGGGCCGCGAAAATTGCGGTCCCCCTGACACGGGGCGCCCTCCGGCCCTCGCTGGTGAGCGCGCGGCCGCCGTGCCCAAGGCATGCACGTGCAGAGGCGGGCGAGATTCTGTTTCCAGGTGTGCAGCAGCACGAGCGTGAAGGCGGCACGCGCCCAGGGTGCGTTGGCCGCGAACTCGGTGAGGGTGGCGGTGGCCGCGCCGAAGAGCTGCTCCAAAAGGAGGCGCGGCCGCCGGGCGGCCAAGCCGTTCAAGGCGCGAGGCAGCCAGGTGCAAAAGGTCGGTGGTGCCGGCTGCGCATTCGCCGATGGACGCACTGCCGTCCGGGTGTTTCGAATGACGGCTTCGGAGCGCAAGCTGAAACGGCCGCTTCTGGCCGGCTGCCGCTATTGGAAATAGCCTCCGCATAGCTGTCGTTCATCGCGGATTGAGGCAGTCAGCGAGCGTCGGCTCCGGCCGATGACTTGTCCGAGGCCGACGAGAGACCGCCAACCGGACCAGGATCAGTAACCTGCCGTTCGCGTTCGGCGAAATTACTGAGCCGCTATGTCTCTTGATGGCCGATTGTGTCAGCCCCCGGACTTTGCCGAGCCGCCCTTCTCCCCCCCCGGATACTAGCGATACTCACGCCCACTTCACTCGGGGCGCTGCTTCTGTCAGGCTCCCCCCAGGGAAATCGAGGTCAACTTGCTCGACGAACTTCGTCTCGAAGCCACGTCGGACAACTTCACGGCCATCGCCGATCAGCCCCTCCGCTACAAGGGCGACGGCTCGGCACCCGGTCAGTTCGGGGCGAACGGCTCCACGCCCGCGGCCTGCGCCGCCTTCTTGAGATCTGCGTCCAGGGTCGCGAGCGGCAGGCCGGTTCGCAGGGCCAGCTCCAGATAGGCCGCGTCGTACGCCGATAGCTTGTGACGCCGGGCCAGGTGCAGGGTGTCACCCAAGGCGTGGGCGGCCGTGGCCGGATCGGTCGCGATGTTCAGTCGCTGCAGGAGGACGACGAAGGCCTGCGAGCGTGCCTCGGTGAGCAGCCCCTTGGCCTCGGCCCGGGCGATCATGTTGCTGGCCTCGAGCGCCCACAGCGATGGGACCAGCGCCTGCTGCTCACGCAGCGCATCGAGCACGGCCTCGGCGTACGCCACATCGGCCGGCTTGCCATTGGCCAGCAGCCAGCACATCGCCACCGAGTTATCGAGCACGAAGCTCATGCCCGCCCCTCGTTGATCAGCGCCTTGATGTCGATCCCCTCGACGGCGGGTGCCACGCGCATGAACTGGCGCATCGCATCGACGGCCGCGGCGGCATCCGCTTGCTTGGCGCCTTCAGCCGGTATCAGGTCGGCGATGGGCTCGCCACGCAGGGTGATGGTGTAGCGCTTGCCCGCCTGCACGCCGCGGAGCAGTTCGGGCAGTTTGGTCTTGGCCTCGTATGAGCCGATTTCAAGATTCATCACGTTCTCCGGTTGCCATAGACCAGTTTATAGACCAGTTCACAAGGGAATCAAGCACGGCATCAACAGGCTCTCCAACGGTGAAGCTGCGCCAAGTGGCACAAGACGGCATGCGGGTGCGGGCCAGTGCGGGGGCGAGGTCGTTCCGGCGCGTGCATCGACGACCGATGCCCGGGCGACGGCCTTGACGAAGATGGACGACAGCCGGTTTCGGTGTGTGCGTGGCCCCCCTTGTGCGCTGCGGCGAGACAAGCAGACCGTCGGCGTATAGCCTGTCGTCCGTTTCACCACGTGATATATGTGAAGCCAAACAAAACGACACGATTCCAGGAGGACGACCATGTCTTACACGATGCCCGAATTTCTCGCCCACGCGATCGCCATGGAGCGCGAGGCCGCCGAACGCTACCTCGAACTGGCCGACATGATGGAGGCGCACAACAACCTCGAGGTCGCCTCGCTGTTCCGCGACATGGTGCGCTACTCCAACATGCACGGCGACTCGATCGTCGAGCGCGCCGCCGGCCACGAGCTGCCGCGGCTCAAGTCCTGGCAATACCGCTGGGTCGCGCCCACCGAGGTCGGCGACGAGGACGCCTTCGACTACACCATGAACGCCTGGCAGGCGCTGGAATACGCGCGCGAGAACGAGGCGCGCGCGATGAATTTCTACCGCACCGTCTCCGAGACCAGCACCGACCCGGAGATCAAGACGCTGGCCATGGAGTTCGCCACCGAGGAGGCGGACCACACGATGGCGCTCGACAAGATGATCGCGCAGACGCAGCGGCCCTGAGGGCGGACGCGGACCGTCCAGGGCGGTCCGCCCTGCGCAGGACGGCGGCCTGCGCACGCGCAGGAGGCTCCCGCGCGACGCGGGCGAGCGCCCCGGCACGCGATGATCGGCATCCCCCGACGGGAAGGTGACGGAATCGTCCTACACGGTTTTCCGCCTCGTCGGACAACGCCCGCAGGAAGTCGCGCCTATAGTGGAGTTGCAACCCGCTCGCGGGACCGACCCGCCAAGACACGAGACCCCTCAGGAGACCCACCATGAAACACACCGCCGCCACCCTCGCCCTGTCCGGCCTGCTCGCCTTCACCGCCGTCGGCTGCGCCGTCACCCGCGACCAATCCACGGTCGGCGAATATGTCGACGACGCCACCGTGACCACGCGCGTGAAGGCCAAGTTCGCCGAGGATCCGACGGTCAGCGCGATGTCGATCAGCGTGGAGACGCTCAAGGGCACGGTGCAGTTGTCCGGCTTCGCCAAGAGCACCGCCGAGCGCAACCGTGCGGTCGAGATCGCGCGCACCACCCCGGGCGTGAAGTCGGTGAAGAACGACATCGTGATCCGTCCTTGAGGACGCACGCCGCAGCCCCTGCCCGTAGCGGGGGTTGGAGCTTCCCCTGCGGTGGGCTTGCCCGCCATCGGGACCCCCACTGCACGGAAGCCCCGTTTCCACGGTAGCCCCCGCCCAAGGCCGTGCGCGCGCGGCCGCCCCGTGCTCCGGACAAGCCCGCAGGCGTGGGCTAGCATTGGACAGGTCCATGAACGCTGATCCGGAGCCCCTGCCCTTGCCCCCCGCCCCATCCCGCCTGCCGCACCCGCGCGCGGGGCGCTTGATCGCCGTGCTGCTGCTGAGCTTCGTGCTCGGGCTGGCGTGGCTGCTCGCCGGCCAGTGGCAGTCCGAGTCGAGCCGCGTCGCGCTGGAGGATCTGCGCGCGCGCTCGGTGCGCCTGCATCACCTCGACACCCTGCTGCTGCAGATGCTCGACGCCGAGTCGAGCGTGCGCGGCTACCTGCTGACGCAGAACCCGGTCTACCTGACGCCTTACCAGGACGGCCAGGCCGCGCTGGAAAGCACGCTCGCCGCCTTGCGCGCCGACACCTGGGCGGACGAGCGCCAGCGCGAGACCGTCGACCACCTGGCGCTGCTGATCGACATGCGCTGGAGCCTGCTCACGCGCGCGATCACACGCGGTGTCCCGCCCGGCGCCGACCAGCCCGACGGCGGCACCGGCAAGCAGGTCACCGACGACATCCGCGCCCGCATCCTCGCCCTGCGTAACGAGACCCAGGCCGAGATCGACGCCACCCAGGAGGGCGCCTTCGCGCGCTTTGCCGACGCGCGCACGATGAACCGGGTGCTCGGCGCGAGCGTGCTGGCGCTGCTGCTGGTGCTGGTCGTGGTGCTCTACCGCCAGGACCGCCTGCGCGAGCGCATGGCCCAGCTGCTGCGGTCCGAGAACGAGCGCCTGCACACCGAAGTCGCCCACCGCACCGAGGAACTGAGCAGCCTGGCGACCTACCTGACCAATGCGCGCGAGGCCGAGCAGGCGCGCCTCGCGCGCGAACTGCACGACGAGCTCGGCGCCCTGCTCACCGCCGCCAAGCTCGACGCCGGCTGGATCGCGCGCAAGCTGCCGACCGACGCGGTCGCGCCGATGCGCAGCCGCTTCGACCGCCTGCTCGACACCTTGAACCAGGGCATCGCGCTCAAGCGCAAGGTCGTGGCCGATCTGCGCCCGCCGCTGCTGTCCGAACTCGGCCTCATCGAGGCGCTGCGCGCCCTGCCCGACAGCGGCGACATCGGCGAACACGGCGGCCAGTTCGAGATCGACCTGCCCGACGCCTTGCCTGATGTGCCCGCGCAGACGGCGCTCGCGCTCTACCGCATCGCGCAGGAGGCACTCACCAACGTGCGCCGCTATGCACAGGCGAGCGCGGTGCGGCTGCGCCTGCGGGTCGAGGGCGACGAGCTGGTGCTGGCGGTGGACGACGACGGCGTGGGCTTCGACCCGGCGGCGCGCGGCCACAACCGCCACGGACTGGCCGGCATGGCGCACCGGGTGCAGATGCTCGCCGGTCGGCTGGAGATCGTCAGCGCGCCGGGCAAGGGCACGCGCATCACCGCACGCGTACCGTTCGCACGCATGCACTGACGCGGCTCAGCCCGGAATGCCTGGAATGGCCCCCTGGACGAAGTCGATCAGCTCGTCGAGCTGGAAGGATTTGTCGAAGAAGCGCTCGACGCCGAGCTGCTCGCAGCGCGCGCGCACCGGCGCGTGGCCGTAGTTGGAGAACACCACCGCGCGCGGACGGCCGAAGCGCTCCGGCTCGGCCTGCAGTTGGCGCAACACGCCCAGCCCGCTGCCGGCGCGCAGCTCGAGGTCGATGATCGCCAGGTCCGGGCGCTGCGCCTCGAGCGCGGCAAGCGCCCCTTGCTCGTCCTCGGCCTCGGCCACGACGCCGACGCCGTCGAGCTCGGCGAGCATCTCGCACAGCATGCCACGCAGCATCGCGGAGTCTTCCACGAGCACGACGCGCAGCGCGGGGACGGTGGCAGGTGCGGAATGGAGTGGCGCAGTCATCGACCCGGCGTCCTCAGTCCAGGATCAGCCCGTGGCGCAGCGCGTAGGTCGCCAGCTCGGCGTTGCTGCCGACCCCCAGCTTCTCGAGCAGGCGGGTGCGGTAGGTACTGACCGTCTTCACGCTCAGGTTGAGCACGGCGGCGATGTCCGACACCGACTCGCCGCGTGCCAGGCGCAGGAAGACCTGCAGCTCGCGGTCGGACAGCTTCTCGTGCGGCGCGCCGCCGCCCCCGCCGCCGAGCTCGTCGGCGAGCAGTTCGGCGGTGCGCGGCGACACGTAGCGCCGGCCCTGCGCCACGGTGCGGATCGCCTGCAGCAGCGCCTCGCGCGAGCAGTCCTTGCACAGGTAACCGTCGGCGCCGTTGCGGATCATCGCCAGCGCGTAGCGTTCTTCCGGGAAACCCGACAGCATCAGCACGCGCATGCCCTCGTAACGCTGGCGCACCGCGCGCAGCACGTCGACGCCGCTCTGCCCGGGCAGCGACAAATCGAGCAGCAGCACGTCGACCGGCTGTTCGCGCAGGGACTCGAGCGCCGCCTCACCCGAGGCGGCCTCGAACACGATCTCGAGGCCGAGCTCGTCGGCCAGCAGCTCGCGAAAGCCGGCACGCACGATCTGGTGGTCGTCGACGATGGCGATGCGCAGCATGGGCGGAGGTCCGGAATGCGGTGTAGGGGCGCGAGCATAGCCGAAGCGGGCCGGCGAGGCCGGCCCCACCAACGACGCGGGCCATGGACTCACCGCCCCTTGACGAGGTTGATGACGAAGCTGGCGACCGCCATCACCAGGAACACGACGAAGAGCACCTTGGCGATCTCGGCGGCACCCGCGGCGATGCCGCCGAAACCGAACACGGCGGCGATGAGGGCGATGACGAAGAAGACGACGGCGTAGTGCAGCATGATGTTCTCCTTTGAGGGCGCCGGGCGGTGCAGCCCCGGATCACGTCTTCACTTTAGGCGCCACCCCCGCTCCGCCCCATCGGCCCGGTCCTAAACCGGCGTCGGACGATTCCGACACGCGGGCACAGCTCCGCACGGCGCGGATCCGCCCGCACGGCCCGCGCATCGGCCCTGACGCGCAGCGCACGCCGCAGCGTCGCTGCGCTATAATCCAAGGCTTTGTTTTATCTGAAAATCAGGACGCTTCCGTGCTCGTCGCAGCCAACATCACCCAGCAGTTCGGGGCCAAGCCCCTGTTCGAGAACGTCTCCGTCAAGTTCGGCGACGGCAACCGCTACGGCCTCATCGGGGCCAACGGTGCCGGCAAGTCGACGTTCATGAAGATCCTGTGCGGCATCCTCGACCCCAGCGCCGGCAACGTCTCCAAGGATCCGCACGAGCGCATGGCCTACCTGCGCCAGGATCAGTTCGCCTACGAAGACATGCGCGTGCTCGACGTGGTGATGATGGGCCACGAGGAGCTGTGGGCGGCGATCAAGGAACGCGACGCGATCTACGCCAACCCGGACGCCACCGAGGACGACTACATGCACGCCGCCGAACTCGAGGGCAAGGTCGGCGAGTACGACGGCTACACCGCCGAGGCGCGCGCCGGCGAGCTGCTGCTCGGCGTGGGCATCCCCACCGAGCTGCACAACGGCCCGATGAGCGAGGTCGCCCCCGGCTGGAAGCTGCGCGTGCTGCTGACCCAGGCGCTGTTCGCCAACCCCGACATCCTGCTGCTCGACGAGCCGACCAACAACCTCGACATCAACACCATCCGCTGGCTCGAGGACGTGCTCAACAACCGCGACTGCACGATGGTCATCATCTCGCACGACCGCCACTTCCTGAACCAGGTCTGTACCCACATGGCCGACCTGGACTACGGCACGATCACGATCTACCCGGGCAACTACGACGACTACATGGAAGCGTCGACCATGGCGCGCGAGCGCCAGTCGTCGGCCAACGCGCGCGCCAAGGACAAGATCCAGGAGCTGCAGGCCTTCGTGCGCCGCTTCTCGGCCAACAAGTCCAAGGCCAAGCAGGCCACCAGCCGCCTCAAGCTCATCGACAAGCTCAAGCCCGAGGACGTCAAGCCGTCTTCCCGCCAGTACCCGTGGATCCGCTTCGACTACGACGACAAGGACAAGCTGCACCGCCTCGCCTGCGAGGTGGACAACATCTCGTTCGCCTATCCGGGCATGGACAAGCCGCTGATCAACCGTTTCTCGATCGCCATCGAGGCCGGCGAGAAGGTCGCGATCATCGGCGAGAACGGCGTCGGCAAGACCACGCTGCTCAAGCTGCTGGTGGGCGAACTCTCGCCGCAGAAGGGCGCCATCAAGTGGGCGGAGAAGGCCAAGCCGGGCTACTACGCGCAGGACCACTCGGCCGACTTCGCCGAGGACGTCAGCCTCACCGACTGGATCGCGCCCTACTCCCGCATCACCGCCGCCGCCACCGGCGAGGACAACGAGACCCTGCTGCGCGGCACGCTCGGCCGCCTGCTGTTCTCGGGCGACGAGGTGAAGAAGTCGGTGAAGGTGATCTCCGGCGGCGAGCAGGGCCGCATGCTGTTCGGCAAGCTGATGCTGTCGCGCCCCAACGTGCTGCTGATGGACGAGCCCACCAACCACCTCGACATGGAATCGATCGAGTCGCTCAACACCGGCCTGGACAAGTTCAACGGCACGTTGGTGTTCGTCTCCCACGACCGCGAGTTCGTGAGCTCGCTGGCTACGCGCATCATCGAGATCAAGCTCGACCACCAGATCGTGGATTACCGCGGGACGTACGAAGAGTATCTCCAGTCCCAGGGCCTGGACTGATCCGCGCGGCGATGGCCGCGCATGCACGACAAGGGGCGAACCCGCTGCCGCGCGATGCGGCGGCCGGTTCGCCCCTTCGCTTTTGCCGAGCCGGGTCCATCAGGCCTCGAGCGCTGGACATCCGGACGGACACGGATCGCCGATAACGCGCGCCATCTCATTGAAAATAGAATAAAATTCTGTTTTTTTGAGCGGACATTCCGGCAGACATGATCGCCTCCGAGATTCCCGAGCTCGCGCTGCGCGTCGAAACCGACCGCTTCGGCCCCTTCCTCTTTCAGGTGGGCGTCGACACTGGCCGCCTGCAGCTTCCGATGCAGCGCGTCGAGGATGCCCATCGGCGCTTCGTCGCCTCGCCGCTCGCGCAGGTGGCGAATCAACTCGAGCGCGAGGTGATCGCCAGCAGCATCTACGGGACCAACACGATCGAAGGCGGCACGCTCACCGAGGATGAAACACGCTCCGCCATCGACCTCGATCCCGCGCAGGTGCAGGAGATCGAGCAGCGGCGGGTGCTCAACATCAAGGCCGCCTACGAACGCGCAAGACAGGCTGCGCTCGATCCGGGCTGGAAGCTGTCGATCGACTTCATGACCGAGGTGCACGGCCTGATCACCCACGATCTGCCGCACGCCGACAACCGCCCCGGCCTTCTCCGCGACACCCCCAAGGGACGCACCGCCCAGGTCGGCAGTCCGCAGCACGGCGGACGCTACAAGCCGCCACAATACGGGGGCGACATCTGGCGCCTGCTCGAAGCACTGATCACCTGGCACGGCCAGTTGGAGGATGCAGGCATCCACCCGCTCGTCCGCGCGCCGCTGGTGCATTACTACTACGAACTCATCCACCCCTTCTGGGATGGCAACGGCCGTGTCGGGCGCGTCGTCGAAGCGACCTTGCTGCAGGCCGCCGGCTACGAATACGCCCCTTTCGCGTTGGCGCGCTACTACCTCGAGCACATCGACGCCTACTTCACGCTCTTCAACACCTGCCGTAAAGGGGCGGACAAGCACCGGCCCCACCCGAACACGGACTTCGTGCTCTTTCACCAGGAAGGCATGCTGGCGACGATCGACGCCTTGCACGACCGGGTCAATCGCCTCGTCGGCGTCCTGCTCTTCCAGAGCCGTTGCCGCGAGCTGCTCGACAACAAGACCCTCAACCCGCGCCAGTACACCATCGTCTCGCAACTGTTGGCGCAGGGGCAGGCGCAGGGGCTGGACGCGGTACGTCACGCCCCGTGGTACGCCAGCCTCTACCTCAAGCTCAACGACAAGACCCGCAGCCGCGACCTCAAGAAGCTGCGCGAGCTCGAACTCGTCCTCCTCGACACGGACAACCGCCTGTGGCCGGGCTGCATCCGTCCGAAGAACGTCAAGGCGCCCTGATCCCGCATCTGCAGGTTCGCGGCGGTCCTGGCGAGTCGAGCGCAATTCCGCACGATGGAGGAGCGCCCGGGTCCAGCGTGGACGCACGGCAGGCGGTTCAGCACCAGGGTGAGCATCACGAAGGCGACCACCAGCAGGCCGGACACCGCGAACACGCGGTTGTGGATGTCGAGGCCGAAGGGCCCGACGTTGAGGACGATGTTGTCCTGGCCGACCTTGTAGTCGGTGTCGATCGGATTGACCGCCCCCGAGGGAGCCATCGGATCGCTGCCATCCGTCATTGCAGCTCCTTGTGATTATGGGAATTCGCGGAATTCACGCGCACGGCCGAGCCTTCGCCGCGGCGACGAGGGGCGGAGTCTTGCAGCTTTCTACATATTTTTGTACAAACAGATCATGACAGATGGGATTGCGCCTCGCCCGCGCACTCGATCCGCCCGCAGCGGCACGGCGGGCGGCGAGTCGGCTAGAATCGAAGGCTGCGGAGAACCCCATGATCGGCCTCTTTCTCGTCACCCACGGCACCCTCGGCGAAGCGCTGATCCAGTGCGTGTGCCACGTCCTCGACAAGCGCCCGCCGCTGCTCGGCCAGCTCGGCCTGTCGGCGGGCGAGGATCCCGCCGACGCGCTGCCCCTCGCGCGCCGGATGATCGCCACGGTCGATGACGGCGAGGGCGTGCTGCTGCTCGCCGACCTCTACGGCGCCACCCCGTGCAACGTCGCCACGCGCCTGATCGAGCCCGGGCGCATCGAGCTCGTCGCCGGAGTCAGCCTGCCGATGCTGCTGCGCCTGCTGACCCATCGCGACGGCAACCTCGACACCCTGATCCGGCGCGCCGTCAGCGGCGCGGGCGACGGCGTGACGCGCGTGCAGCCCGGCTGATCACACCCGCCAACAAGAACATACGAACGAACGCACCACGGAGAACCGCGAAGATGCCGCGAGGAGACGCCCCCATCATCAACAAGCTCGGTCTGCACGCGCGCGCCTCGGCCAAGCTCACCCAGCTTGCCAGCAGCTTTCCGTGCGAGGTCTGGCTCGAGCGCAACGGCCGCCGGGTGAACGCGAAGAGCATCATGGGGGTGATGATGCTGGCGGCCGCGCGCGGCAGCACGATCACCATCGACACCCAGGGCGAGGGCGCCGACGCGGCACTGCAGGCCATCCAGGAGCTGGTCGCCGACCGCTTCGGCGAAGGGGAATGAGATGTCATTCACGCTGCACGGCCTGGCGGTCTCGCAGGGCATCGCGATCGGCCATGTCCACCTCGTCTCGCACGCGCTGCTCGAGGTCAATCACTACCACGTCGCGCCGCGCTACCTCGACGATGAACTCGCCCGCCTCGACGAGGCCCTCGCCACCGTCCAGGGCGAGCTGATCGGTCTCAAGGCGATCACCACCTCCGGCCAGGCGCACAGCGAGGTCGGCGCCTTCGTCGATCTGCAGCTGATGATGCTCGCCGACCCGATGCTGGTCGACGCCGCCCGCCAGCTCGTCACCGAGCGCCGCTGCAACGCCGAGTGGGCGCTGGTGCAGCAGATGGAGCACCTGGTCGAGCAGTTCCGCCAGATCGAGGACCCCTACCTGCGCGAACGCCAGGCCGATGTCGTCCAGGTCGTCGAGCGCCTGGTCAAGGTGCTGCTCGGCCACCCCGGCCACCTGCCGCCGCGTCGGCGCGACGGGCTGGGCAGCATCGTCGTCGCCCACGATCTGTCGCCCGCCGACACCATCGGCTTCCGCGACCACAACATCGCCGGCTTCGTCACCGACGTCGGCGGCCCCACCAGCCACACCGCGATCGTCGCGCGCAGCCTCAAGATCCCCGCGGTGGTCGGCCTGCACCACGTGCGCGACCTGCTCGAGGACGACGAGCTCATCATCGTCGACGGCACCCGCGGCGTGATCATCGTCGCCCCCGACGAGCAGATCGTCGAGGAATACCGCCTGCGCCGCAGCGAGCTCGAGATCGAGCGTTCCAAGCTCAACCGCCTGCGCGACACCCGCGCCGCCACGCTCGACGGCGAGGAGGTCAACCTGCTCGCCAACATCGAGGGCCCCAAGGACCTGCCCGCGGTCAAGAGCGCCAACGCCGACGGCATCGGCCTGTACCGCACCGAGTTCCTCTTCATCGGCCGCGACACCCTGCCCGACGAGGAAGAGCAGTACGAGGCCTACCGCGCCGTGGTCAAGGCCCTGCCCGGCAAGCCGGTCACCATCCGCACTTTCGACGTCGGCGCCGACAAGGCGCTCAACGGTGCCCAGGCGCGCGAGGAACCCAACCCGGCGCTCGGCCTGCGCGCGGTGCGCTACTCGCTGGCCGAGCCCAAGATGTTCAAGACGCAGCTGCGCGCGCTGCTGCGCGCCTCGGCCCACGGCCGCCTGCAGATCATGGTGCCGATGCTCGCCCACGCCCAGGAGGTCGACCAGTGCCTGACCCTGCTCGAGAAGGCCAAGGCCGAGCTGCGCGCCGAAAAGATCAAGTTCGACGAGGGCATCCGCATCGGCGGCATGATCGAGGTGCCCGCCGCGGCGCTGTCGCTCGGCATGTTCATCCGGCGGCTGGCCTTCCTGTCGATCGGCACCAACGACCTCATCCAGTACACCCTGGCGATCGACCGCTCGGACGAGGCCGTCGCGCACCTCTACGACCCGCTCCACCCCGCCGTGCTCAAGCTCATCGCCGGCACCATCTCCAGCGGCGCGCGCTTCGGCCTGCCGGTGTCGGTGTGCGGCGAGATGGCGGGCGACCCGCTGTACACCGAGCTGCTGCTCGGCATGGGCCTGCGCAACTTCTCGATGCACCCGGGCAGCATCCTCGAGATCAAGCAGCAGGTGCTGCGCGCCGACCTCGGCGAGCTCGCCCCCAGGGTGCAGCGCATCCTCAAGATGGACGAGCCGGCACGCATCCGCGAGGCGGTGGAACGGCTCACCGCCTGAAAACACCGCCGCGGTTGAAGCGCACCGGCCGTGGCAGTACAATCCGGCCTTCTTCGCGGTCGGCGCCAGATCGGCCCGAAATGCGGGTGTCGTATAATGGCTATTACCTGAGCTTCCCAAGCTCATGACGAGGGTTCGATTCCCTTCACCCGCTCCACTGCATCATTCTGCGGACTTCCGCAGAAGTCCAAGAGAGTCTGCAAGTCATTGCTCCACAAAGACTTTTCCTCTCTTTGACGTTCTGCCGTGGTCCACTGCGATCCGCCTACAGCCGGGACTTTTAAGTCCACAAACAAGTCCATTTTTGCGGGCGCGGCTGATTCCGGATTGTTGATGGAGGGGCGAGGTCGACGTGACCAGCATCTGGTTCCTGACTCATGTTCAGGAGCAAGAGCATGGCACTCTCAGACCTGGCCGTTCGGCAGGCCAAGGCAACTGGCAAGGCATACACCCTCCCTGACTTGGATGGCCTCTCCCTGGCCGTCACGGCTGCAGGGGGCAGGACTTGGCACTTCCGCTACTACTGGGCGGGCAAGCAGAAGCGGATGTCGCTCGGCACCTACCCGGAGGTGACGCTTCGCGAGGCCCGCAGCCTGCGCGACGAAGCGCGCGCCCTGCTGGCCAAAGGCACCAATCCTCGCGTTCACCGCAAGCAGAAGCGCACCGCTGTCCGGCTCGCCGACGAAAACACCTTCGAGGCGGTGTATCGCAAGTGGCTCAAGCATCGCGGGCTCAGCCTCAAGGAAGGCCGGCAGACGACCCTTTCGATACTTCCGCGCATCTTCGACAAGGATGTGCTGCCCGCCTTGGGCAAGCGGTCGGTCTATGAGATCAAGCGTCCCGACCTCTTGGAGGTGATTGCCAAGATCGAGAAGCGCAGGGCGCTCTCCGTCGCCGAGAAAGTCAGGACGTGGTTCAACCAACTGTTCCGCTACGCGCTGGTGATCGTGCCGGGCCTGGAGCAGAACCCTGCCTCCGATCTCGATGTGGTGGCGCTGCCGCTGCCACCCGTCAACCACAACCCGTTCCTGCGCATGGCCGAGCTGCCGACGCTGTTGCAGCGGCTGCGCAGCTATCGCGGCAGGCGGCAGACCCAGCTCGGGCTGCGGCTGTTGCTGCTGACCGGCGTGCGAACCGGCGAGCTGCGACAGGCGATGCCGGATCAATTCGATCTGGACCGTGGGTTGTGGATCATCCCGCCCGACGTCGTGAAGCAACTCCAGTTGGATATGCGCAAGAAGCGGCAGCAGCCGAAGGACATCCCGCCCTACATCGTGCCTTTGTCGATTCAGGCCATGGAGATCGTCCGGCACCTGCTGGATGAGTTCAAGCCGGCCCAGCGCTACCTGTTCCGGCACGACAGCGACTTGAAGAAGCGCATCAGCGAGAACACGCTCAATGGTGCCCTCAAGCGCATGGGCTATCAGGAACGCCTGACCGGACACGGCATCCGCGGCACGATGTCCACTGCGCTCAACGAGATCGGCTACCCGAAGGTCTGGGTGGATGCACAGCTCTCGCATGTCGATCCCAACAAGGTCAGCGCGACCTACAACCATGCCGAGTACGTGGAGCAGCGTCGCCGCATGATGCAGGACTGGGCCGATCGGCTCGACCTCTTCGAGCAGAACCAGGTCGAGGCGGCCAGCATGCCGCTCACCGTGCATCTGGAAGGCGTGCCCGCGTTCCCGAATGAGCAAACCGCAAGCGCACCCTCCACGCCGGTTGCCGCTTCGCCAATCCTGCTCGTGACGAAGCCGGGTGACGCCATGCCGTTGGTTTCTGCCGCCGCACATCGGCTACCGGCGGTTCCGCCCCCTCGATCGGCCGCGCCGCTGGTGCCTTCGGACATTCAGCGCGAGAGGATGGAGCTGTTCGATGTCTTCGAAGCGCCGCACAACCTTCCCGTCGCGGCGTTTGCCAAGATGGCGGGCAAATCCCGCAGGTGGATCAGCTACGAGATCAAGGCGGGCAACTTGCTGGCGTTGAACGTAGGCAATCGCGGCCAGCGTGTACCGGACTGGCACCTCGACCCACTCAAGCACGAGCTGATCCAGTCCGTCCTGAAGCTGACCAGGGGTGCGGACCCTTGGCAGATCTACCATGCACTGCTGCAACCGCGCTCGATGCTGCGGGGGCATTCGGCACTGGAGGGCGTGACGGCCAGCAATCTCGACAAGCTCGTCATGGCAGTGAGCGCAGCCGTAAAGGAAAGCGAATGGACCCCGCTGCGAGTCGGAGTCGCCTAGCAGCAGGAATGCGGGATCGTGGCGAAACCCCGATCCCCGCGCCTCTGTCAGGACACCAAGCGCGCGCGGCGGGCGAATCTGGCCTGGGTGTCCGACAAGGAAGCGTCGCGGCGGAGCAGGTAAGCCATCACGATCGTTGGTGCGCCGGCCAGCGGCCGCACGGCGATGCCTCGGCGTAAGTAGCTCGCCAGTCTCGCGGCAGGTGCAATGGCGATCCCGTACCCGGCGGCAACCAGCGTCATCGCCACATCGAATGTCTCCACCGTTTGCTCTCGCTCTTGCAGCGCGTTCTCGAACACACGCTGCACGGTCATGCGCCATGGTTCATCGGCCGTGGACTGCGAGCAGATCAAGGGCTGCTTGAGCACTTCACCGCACGGCACTTCACGGTAGGCCAGCAGGTGGGAGCGCTTGGCCACGGCGACCGCCAGCGTGTCATGCCACAGCGGTTCGCATACCCAGCCAGGCCACTGCCGGGAAACCGCAGACAAGGCGAAGTCGAAGCCGTCGTCCGGCAGCTCCGCGCCTCGACCGGGATCTGTCCAGCCGGCCAGGACGGCATGAGTCTCCGGCTCTTCGGCACGCTGCAGGGCGAGCACGTCGGCGAGCTGGGGAGGCACCCATTCGCCGAGGACGGCCATGCGAATTTCGGCGGTGATGTCACTCGATTCCACGTCCAGCTCCCCCCTGGCGGTGAACTCGTGGCAACTGATCTCGAAGCCGTTGAATGAGTTAAGTTTAACGTGGTTTAAATCGTGACCGTGTTCGACGCTCTTGGCAATGCCAAAGCGTTCGATCCAAAGGGGCCGCCCCACCGGCACCACTACCTACGAAGCGGAACCAGCCATCGCGTTTGGGGCTGCCGTGCGGGAAGAAAGAACCAACCAGGGCATCGCTCAGGAAACGCTGGCCCACATGGCCGGCATCGAACGGTCGCACATGGGCAAGATCGAGCGCGGCGAGCACGTCCCCACGCTCCCTCTCATCCTCAAGATCGCCCGTGCGCTGAAATGCAGTTCCGCCCACTTGATGACTCTGACCGAAGCCAAGCTGGCGGAGTCGGCCCCATCCGCAGATTGAAGCCGGCCCGCACAGCGGTCGCATGCCTACGCCTGATCGTCGTCCTTGGCCCCAAGGGCTGAATCTTCGCGCTTTGCGGCCTCGTTGAGGAGCCGCAGGTATGGGTTGTCTGGCGGCGTCTCCTGGAACAGCGCATCCGGGCTGACGAGCAGGTAGCCGTGCAGCCGGCGCGACTTGCGCGGCCCCGTGACTTCGCAGGTCCAGATGTTCAGCCCGCTCGGCTGCTTGCGGTGCTGTCCCAACTTCTCGAAGCGCTTCTGCACCCACTGCCACCCCTCCAGCTTCTCCTGCTTGGCCAGCGCGGCGACTTGAAGGTACTCCTGCGCGTAGCGCTGGAACACGCCGGGGCTGACGAGGTAGGTCGTACCGGCGACGGTATGCACCAGGGCCTTGGCGTCGTTGATGATGAGCTTGCGCGTCTGGATGCTCTGACGCAGCCAGGCCATGAAGTGCGCCCCGGAGGGCTCCGCGCGATCCTGGGAAGACGCGAGGCTCATCTGCGGCGGGGGCATGGTCGAAGGGGCCGGCTCGGGCTCGGCAACAGGGGAACTCGGGATCTCCGGTGTCGCGGGTGGAGCGGTGTCGCCCAGCAGGTCGAGCAGCGCGGCCACGCCGGCATCCGTGGCTGTGGATGCGATCGGCGCCGCGCTCGCGGATGCAGCTTCGATGCCTTCGGCGCGCGGCCCATCGGCCACCGCCGGCGCCTGCGGCTCCGCCTGTTCCTCCTCGACCTGCACACGGCCTGCGAACGGCGCCGGCCGGTCAGCGGCATCCCAGATCATCGCCGGCGAGAGTTTCAGGAAGGTGAAGGCGTGCGACCAGCCGGCGTCGCTGGTGACGGTAGCCTTCCAGATCGCCTTGCCATCCGGCGTCGGTTGCACGATGCCGTGATCCTGCAGCACGTTGAACACCGCCGTGTTGCTCGCCGGGATGCCGTCGATGCCCTGCGACAGCAGATGGGCGCGCAGCTTGTCGGAGACGGTCTTGCTCACCAGCCACAAGGCGTCTTGGGTCAGCCAACCGTCCGCCGGACCGGCCTGGTTCAACTTGAATTCTTCCTTGAGCAGGTAGCGCAAGCCGTCGAGCAATTTGCGTTGCAGCGCATGCTTGGGCGCCGCCAGCGCCTTGCTGGGATCGCCGCCGAGTTCCTGGGCGACCGATGCCTGGTCGGCCTGCACGACCAGTTCGCCGAGCGTGCCGGCGTGCTCGTACTGGCCGGCCAGCACGTACAGCAGCGCGGCCCAGAGGTCGGGATAGCCGCTGAGCCAGTCGAAGATGTCCCGGTCGAGAAGGCGCGCGTAGAGCAGCCCGGTGGCGGCGCTGTGCAGGCGGTACTCGCGCTCCTTTCGGTAACGGAAGCGGTAGGGCTTTCTCAGCGGGCCGTGCCAGGGATGCCAGACGCTGCCGTCGGCATGTTCGACGTGCAGATCGACGGCAATCTTGCCGATGTCGTGCAGCAGGGCCGCGTAGGCCGTGCCTGCGGTCCAGGCTTCGGCCTGGGCCGCCTGTGCCTCCGGCGTGACGCCCGCAGGCAGCAGGTATGACTGCCGCAGCTTCAGCGCATAGGCGACGATCTCCAGGCCGTGGTCCAGCATGCCGCCCGGATAGGCGTGGTGGTGGTTCTCGGAAGCCGGGAACTGCTGGACCAGCTCGGCGTAGCGCTCCAGTGGGGCGAGGTAGAGCGTGGCGAACTGCCGGCGCGAGAGCGATGTGCGCTGCCAGATGTGTTCCAGCAGTTTCTGCCGGCGCGGCGTGGCCAGCAGCGATGCGGCCGACTCCGGCCGCATCGACCCTTTCGGAGTTTCGATGGCGGAGGTGGGCGGCGTGCCGGCGGTGGGTGGCACCCTTTTGCGCTGGAACAGCGAGAGCATGGCGAACCCCGGATGACGGGCTGCTCGGGGCGCCTTTTGGCCTTTTCAGGATAGGGCCTTTCCCCTTGGCGCCCTTCCTTTGCCCCTTCCCAGCCCTTTGGCCTTTATCGGAAGCCTTTGGGTATAGGGCCGCTGCTGCGCGGGCGCCACGATGAATGCGGCATGGGGCAATCCCGGCAAGTGGGGCGCTGCGGGACGCTCGTCAGCTCTGGCCCAAGCCGGTGTCGAGGGCGGCGGATTGCGCTGCGAAGTCGTCGGGACGGCGCTTGCGGAAGGTCTCCAGATTGGCGAGCTTCCAGCGCAGTGCCGGCAGTTGCGCGGCGTGCTGGCACTGCACCAACGACCAGTCCGGTTCTGCGCGCGCCAGCCCGCTCAGAAACTGCTTGTGCGCGGTGCTTAGTCGCTGTGGCAGCTCGCGCCGCATCCTGGCGCGAGCATCGAGCAGTGTCTCCAGGGAGCAGTCCACTTCGGTCATGCCGACAAAGGCCCGCTCGTACTCGCCGGCGATGTCCTTGTCGTTGCCGAACAGCACTTCGTGGGGCGGCCGGTTGTGGCCCGCCAGATAGATCACGAAGCACTCGACCATGCCGTCGCCGATGTCGCCCGATTCGTAGAGCTGCCACACGTCGAACAGGTCGCGGGGGTGCTGCCGATCCAGCGCGGCCACCAGCTTGCTGGCGTACAGCTCGTCCGGTGCCAGAACCGGCAGCTCGAACTCGACGCCGAACAAATCGCTGGTCTTGGCGCTCAGCGGCCGCCGCTCGACGGGCAGCACGCTGCCTCGGAACACGACGTTGACCTCGATCTTCACCTGGCTGGCATCGTTCTCGACGATCAGCTTGGTGTCCCCCAGGTCCTTGGCGCGAACCAGGCGTGTCTGCACGCCCAGCGGTGCAAGGCGCGCGGCGATGGCGGCCAGCTCCTGGTTGATGGCTTGCAGCGCTTCGTCGCGCGGCGTCTGCCACGGGAGGTATACCACGTCGATGTCCACCGACAGGCGCGGCATGTCCCGCACGAAGAGGTTGATGGCCGTGCCGCCCTTCATGGCGAAGATGTCGTTGGCGAACACGTCGGGCGCGACGGCCAGCAGCAGGCGAACGGTGTCCGCGTAGGTCTTATCCATGAGGTCTCAGGCTCAGCAAGGTGCCGTCATCGAGCCGGCTCATCCAGCGCGTGTTGCTGCCGCTGCGAACCGGGTACTGCTCCAGCAGGGCATCCACATCCACGAGGCTGGTCTCGCGCGCCCAGGTGAGGAACAGGCGCACGGCCTTCACGCTGGCGCAGCAGGACAGCAGTTGTCCGAGCAAGTCCTTGCGGGGGGAACGCAGTCCATCGAAGATGTTGCGGGCCTCTTCGAGGCTCTGCTTGACGCCGGCTTCGTACAGCAGCTCCAGAACGGCACGCTCGGAGGCAGCCACCCGCAGATCCTCGGGCAGGCCAGGCGGCGTGGTCAGGGTCTTGCTGGCCAGCGCCGTGTCCGGCCAGTCGAACAGGCGGGCGTGGACGTAGCGGGCCGGAAAGCGCGAGGTGAACCAGGCTGGCAACACGAAACGACCGTCGCCCCACAGCACCAGCGCCTCCCGGCTGCCCAGGTTGTGCCGCACACCCTGCAGGGCCAGGGCGCTCTTGCCGCCGACGTGCAGGCCGGGCACGCGCTGTTGCAGGAACTTCAGCGCACCGTAGACCCCGAATTCATCGTTCGGGAAGGCATAGACGCCATGGGCCAGGCGCACGAGCCACCCGCCGTCGGCATAGTGGGCGGCGAGCTGGGGCGACACCCCGAACTGGCTCAGGGTGGCAAGGTCGAACGGCGCCCCGCGGGGAAGTCCCGCCTGCAGCCGCTTGATTACCTGGTGCCTAGAATTTCCATCCATGGTATAAAAATAGCACGGAATCCAATCAGCCCCTAGAGCTATCGCAGGAACGTGCATGGAAAGTAGCATAAGGTTTGATTTATAGTGCAGAATCTAATCGCCCTGCGACCCGAGCCAACCCGGCTCTGCCGGCCGCAACCCGCCCTCCTGATCGCGGTCTATGCTGGAGGGCAGGCCACGACCGGCCGCTCCGCGAGGTGAGGCACCACTGAAGCCGAGGCATATGAGCATGACCACCAACACGCACAACGGGCGCTGGAGCCACCGGCTGGGCCGGGGGGCTGGCCGTGCCTGGCGTGGATACCTGCGCCGCGAGCAGCGTGTCGCCGGCTGGCTGGTGACGCGCGGGGTGCCCGCGGGCGCGGCGACGGCGGTGCTCTGGATCGTCAAGCTCGCCGTGCTCGGTGCGCTGCTCTACTCCGCGTTCTGGCTGGCCCTGCTGCTTGCCTTTGCGGTGACTGCTGCATGGCTCGTGCAGCACGACGACTCTGATCAAGAGGAACCGCAACCCGAGTGGAGGGAAGGCCCCAACGGCTTCGGGCTTTATGACAAGAGCGACTGGCGCATCGACCCGCATGTGACCGACGACGACTGAACGGCGGTCACTTCTTCGATACGGCGCTCATTGCCATACCAGCGCCACGCCCCCCAGCGCCCTTGGCGTCCGAGGTGGCGGTGGACAACCCCTGCACGATATTTCCCGTGCGAACGCCTGCCCAAGCCAATGCCATGACCCAAAACGTCGGCAGCACGATGAACATCATCGCCATGACGAAGTTCAGCAACATGTCGCCAAAGGCGTTGTTCAAACCGATCAACGGATCGAAGTTCGTGTGCGGCCTGTCCGCGCCAAACCCCCAGCCGTAGAGCGCATCCAGGATCGTGCTGTCGATCCAGCGTGCGAGCTGGAACCAGAAGTCCACAAAGAACAGCGCGAACTGGACGCAGCTCACCGTCACCACCGTCTTCAGCTCGTAGGTGCCGAACAGCAGCACCAGCGGGATGCAGATGACGAGCGCCATCTTGAGCATCGTCAGCACCATCGGCAGCGCCTGGCGCACCACGTCCATCGCCGGAAAGAAGCCCAGCGAACCGACGGTCAGACCCAGGTCGCTCGCGCCGCGCGTGACGATGTTCGGCAGCGTCTTGTCGATCTGGCCACCGTAGTCGGTGTAGACGGCGCCCTGGTTCATCTTCTGCTGTCGCGGTGAGACCACGGCGCGGATCACCGAGTCATTGACCTCGCTCTGCGACAGGAAGCCCGCCCAGCGCCCGATGCGGGTCAGTAGGTCCGGGTCGACCTGTGCCAGCAGCCGGCTGCGCAGTCCCTGGCCGCCATCGGCCCACCACTGCCGGCAGGACGGATAGCCGCCGCCGCTGTCCACCTGTGCCAACCCTGCATCGCGGGTCGCGTCGTAGGGCCAGGCCGTGCGTGGGGTCTTGGCGCGATAGGTGTCATAGAAGCCGGGCGTGTCGAGGAAGTAACTCGACCCGATCCAGGTGACGTCGTTCATTTGCTCGTCGGAGAGCGTCGGCCGGTTCATGAACAGCTTGGCGCGCGACGGCCCGTAGCAGTCGTGCGTGAAGTCGGCGACCTCCTGTGCCAGCACCGGATCGTCGATGCGCGTGGCATCCACATCCATGCGAATCTGACGCAGGTCCGTGCCGCAGGGAATCGCCGCCACCGCGGAGCCCGTCACGGCTTTCGACAGCGCGTGCATGAAGAACCACCACACCGGCACCAGCGCGCTCTGGTCGTTGAGCGCCGTGTAGACGTTGGACCAGCCCGTGTCGTTGGGCAGCGGGACGTTGACCTGGCATTGCGCGGAGCGCGTGGTGTCGAACCTGATCGTGGCGAGATCCACCGGGATGAACGGGATGCCGGCGAACATGATGACCACGATCGCCACCCACACCCGGTTCTCGATGCGCATCGACGACAGCACGCCCTTGTTGCCCTCGTCCGCACCTTCGCTGCGGGCCTTGAGCCATTCCTGGATCACGATGGCCACGAACGGCAGCGCGAACACGCCGCTGGCCACGAGGATGCTCCAGATGCCGTTGTTGACCACCCAAGCCACCAGGGTCAGGTAATACTCCAAGTAGTCCGTGGTGTAGAGCGTCATGCCTGCCTCCCGGTCTCAGCCGTGCCGCAGCAGCTGGCTGGCTTCCAGCGCGACCACGGCGATCACCGCTGCGATCTCCGTGCGCAGCAGGCGCTGATGCGTCTCGCGTGACGGCTCCCGCCGCAACAGGCGCCGACGCATCCACCACCAGCCGTAAGCCGTCGCCCCGTAGAGGCACAGCCGCCACACGAAGAAGTGGCCGGCGTGCGCCTGCAGCCAGCGCTGCCAGCCCTCGACGCCGCCGACCACGTGGATGCCGGCGATGTTCACCGCCACCGCGGCGGCGACCACCAGCAAGGTCCACAGCAGCGCCACGCCGACGCGGCGGTTGAACAGCCATGGCAGCCGCAGCCAGGCGAGCCGGCTCATGGCGTACCGCTCCGCGGCTTCTGGACTTCCCGCAGACGGTCGCGTGTGGTGTCGCCCTCGAAGACGCCGCGCGAACCGGCAGCGCGGGTGCTGTGGCGCTGGATGATCGCCATCGCCGAGTTGCCGGCCAGCGTGCGGCGCAGCTCCAGTTCGGTCTTGAGGTTGTTGATCTCCTGCTCCAGCGCGCTGTTCTCCTGGTCGACCGCCCGCACGGCCAGCTCGTTGGCGGCGACGTTCGGCTCCTTCTTGCCGGTCAGCAACGTGCGTTGCAGCAGCAGGGCCTTCTCCAGCACGCTCGACAGCGCCGCCTCGGACGCCAGGCGCTTGCCCAGCACGTCCTGGTCGGGTTCGTCCCGCAGGGCCTCGATCACGCCGCGGGTGATCGGCAGCGAGCTGCTGCCGGCCGCATCGAGATTGGCCGGCGTCGTCGGCCGGGCGCCCGTCACCAGCTCCTGCAGCACCTGCAGCTTGGTCTCGTACTCTTCCTGGATCACTGGCGTGAGCCCGACGCCAGGCGTGGTCTGGGTCTTCGTGCAGTTTTCGCAGGTGCGTTGCTCGCGTTCGCCCAACACGCGGGTCGCCCAGTCCGCGGCCGCGCCAGGCGACGACCAGGTTTGGCAGGTCAGGCGGTTGCTGCAGGCGCTGCGCGCGATCGACGAGGTATCGGTGGCGCTGCGCCCGTTGAGCAGGTTGTAGCCCGCGCGCGTCACGTCGCCGACCACCTTGATCGAACTCTGGCCGGAGCCGCCCGCGTTGCCGCCGCCGACCCAGGGCACGCCGTTGTTCCCTTTGTTGGACTCGGCCTGCTCGATGGCGGAGACGGCATCGGTGCTGCTGACCGCATCCCGCAGCGCCATCCCCTCGGCGAGCTGGTCCCAGCCGGCCTGGCCGCCGGCCATGTCCGCCATGCGATTGGCGATGGCCCGGCAGGTCATCTTCGAGCGGTCGAAATCCAGGCGCGCCTGCAGGATGCCGTTGGTGAGCAGGTTGTACAGGCCCGGGTCGGCGCGCTGGATGATCAGCGCCGGCAGCGAGGCCACGGCGCTGGTGGCGTTCTGGATCACGTTGCTCATGATCGTCTGGAAGCCGTTGGTGATGCCGTTGAGCTGGTTCTGCAGCGTCGTGGTGATGCTCATGTCGCCGCAGATCAGGTTGCTGTTCCAGCCGACGCCGACGCCGATGCTCTGCATGTTGCCGGCACCACCCATCGACACGGCCCGGCCGCCGCCGATGCTGTAGAGCACGTCGTCGCCGATCACGCTGCCGCTGACGTTCACGCCATTGGGGTCGATGCGGGTCTGCGCCCAGGCGACGCCGACGACCAGCGTGATGGCCGCCACGAGCAGCGTGGCCCGCAGGTGCGACTTCGCGCGGCGCACGAAGTCAGGGAGGGAGGCGTTCATCGGGGGTTCCTCACATGAAATCGACGCTGCCGAGGAAGACCTGGCCACGGCGCCGGCAGCAGGAGTACGGCCGCCACAAGGCCCAGGCGTAGTCGCCCTGCTGGGCCTGCACGCGGGTGCGGCTGTGCGGGAAGACCACGCAACTGTTCGAGAGCGTGGGCGTCAGCTCCTGCCACTTGCCCGTCGAGGCGTCGGTCTCCATCAGCGCGCCGGCCGGCCAGTAGCCGTCGCGGGCGTTGGCCAGCAGAGGCTGGTACACGTGAATCTGGTTGCGGCGCGTCACGATGTCGCCCGCGCGCTGCGCGACCACGGCGCCGCTCTTGTGGTCGTCGGTCTGGTGCAGGAAGCCACCGCGGGGATACACGTTGCCCCAGAGGTTCAGGCCGGTGCGCGTACCGATTTCGCGCCGGCCGGGGATGAGCGCTTCGGGGTAGAACGCTTCCGGGATGTTGTAGCGCCAGGCGATCGTGTCGAGCGTGCTCAGCAGATACGGCATGAAGGCCGTGCCAGCGCCTTCGCAGGTGTAGCCGGAGGCGCTGGCGAACTGGCTGAACACCAGCCCGGCCGGATGGCCGATGACATCGGCGTTCTTGAACTTGGCGAGGTTGTTCTCGTTGTCGTGATTGGTCGTGCCGTCACCGCCAGCCTTGGCGGTCGGGTTGGGCATGCTCATCGCCCTGACTTCCAGCCAGGGGTTCTCGCCGGTGTTCGAGTAGCTCGACACCACCGCATCGGGGACGTAGTGGCGCACCTTGACGGAGGTGCGCACCGAACAACCGGATCGCCCGCAGTTCAGCCAGTAGCAAACGCCCACGACGCGGTACTCCAGGCAGTCGCGGGACAGCGCCGACGAGACGATGGTGGCCGTGTCCAGGGCGACCGACGACGCGGCCGCGCTCAGCAGCAGCGAGGCGACGAAGGCATGCAGGCGCGAGGGCGCCAGCAGGACACTCACGGCTGCGTGCTCCGGTATGCGTCGATCCGTGCAATGGCGCGGGTGACGTCGGGCTCGCCGTAGACCACGTAGCGCCGATCGACCACCACCGCGGGAATCCTGACGACCCCCAGCCCCCAGGCCTCCGCGACACCCTGATAGGCGTGGCCGATTCGGCGCTGCAGCGCCTCACCGCCGGCATGCAATCGTTGCCGCACCAGGGCCGCGGCCTGTCGCGGGTCGGTCGGCAGGTCCGCCGCCAGTTCGATCTCGATGCGCGCAGCCTGGTCCAGTTCGGTGACCCGCGCGCCAGCCGGAGCCTGCACCGGATGATGGCTGTCGGTGACGACCAGCACATCGGCGGCGGTTGCGATGGGGCCGAGCAGCGCGGCGCACAGTCCGGCGGTCAGTCTGACCACCAGGGGATGCCGCGAGGCAGCAGGAAGGTTGGGGGAACGGACCGGCACGGCGCGCCTCAGCGGAGTCGATGCAGGCTCGTAGTCGAACGCAATGCCGATCAGGGAACGACAAGGAAACCGAAACCGCTCAGCCCCGATTTCCTGCGTAAGAACGAAAAGGAAGCGGGAGCCAATGGCTCCCGTGGTGATGAAACAAATGCGTCTGGGATGCTGCTACAACAAGCCGGCTTCGGCGAATGAGAACGGGCTGCCCTTGCCGACGATGAAGTGATCCAGCACCCGGACGTCGATGGTGGCCAGCGCGCTCGTCAGCCGCTCTGTGATCGCACGATCGGCGGCTGAAGGCTCGGTTTTCCCCGACGGGTGCTGATGCGCCAGGATCAGGGCCGAAGCGTTGAGCGCCAGTGCACGCTGAACCAATATGCGCGGATACACCGGAGTCTGGTCGACCGTGCCCTTGAATAACGGCTCAAAGGCGAGCACCTGGTGCTGGCTGTTGAGAAACACGACGGCCAGGATTTCGTTCGGCTCCGCGACCAGTTTCAGGCGCAGGTAGTCGCGCACGGCGGCGGGACTCTCCAGTACTGGACCGCCCCTGAACACGCGGTTCTCCAGCAGCATGATCGCCTGCTGGATGATCCAGTCTTCGTGCTGGGCGGCGATCAGGGTGAGCGACTCCGGGCCGGAGTCGGCGATGACAAGAGACATGGCGAACCTCCAATGGATGAGATCGGAGGGCGCCTGCCCCTGGAGGGCAAACCCTCCTGGGGACGATGGGGATGGAACGGGTGACGAGCGGGCATCCACCACCGCGGATGCGGCGGCTGTTCGCGTCAAGGGATGCGATGCGAACGGGTTTCGATCAACGCGGACGAGCCGCGCCGCAGCCTTGAAGATCGATGGCTACCTGGGCATGTCACCGGCAACGCCGGCGGGCATGTCTGGGGAATGGGCGGGTTCGGCCACGGTCGTGTTGCCGGCGGCGAGCAGGTCGATGGCCGACAGCAAGGCATCGCCTTCGACAGGACCATGCAGCAGGAGGGTCTTGCCGGTCTCGCGGTCGCGCAGTTGCAAGGCCGGTGTGGCCGCGATGCCCTGCTCCGCGGCT
>NZ_JTDM01000006.1:0-31090 GCF_000831325.1 Thauera sp. SWB20
TTGTGGGAGCGACGCAAGTCGCGACCGCGGCGTTTCCGTCTGCGCCACGACTCCTGCAGGCTGCAATCGCGACTCGCGTCGCTCCCACAAGAAACCGCCGCGCCTAAGGGGCGACGGGCGCGACGCCGGTCGCGATGCGGCGCACGACGGACCGCCGAGCGGATCTCCGGCGCAGGGATCGCGGCTCGCGTCGCTCCCATGGGAGATCGATCGCTGTCACGGCCCGGGGTGGGCGTCGCGGCGACGGCGGTGCGCGGTCTTTTGTGGGAGCGACGCAAGTCGCGATCGCGGCGCTTCCGTCCGCGCCACGACTCCCGCAGGCTGCAATCGTGACTCGCGTCGCTCCCACGAGAAACCGCCGCGCCCGGGGGCGACAGGCGCGACGCCAGTCGCGATGCGGCGCACGACGGACCGCCGAGCGGATCTCCGGCGCAGGGATCGCGGCTCGCGTCGCTCCCATGGGAGATCGATCGCTGTCACGGCCCGGGGTGGGCGTCGCGGCGACGGCAGTGCGCGGTCTTTTGTGGGAGCGACGCGAGTCGCGATCGCGGCGCTTCGGTCTGCGCCACGACTCCCGCAGGCTGCAATCGCGACTTGCGTCGCTCCCACAAGACGTCGTGGTGCATCCGGATGCGTCAAAGGGTAACGAGGCCGGAACGCAGCACAACGCGTCGCTCCCACAAGACGTCGTGGTGCATCCGGAGGCCGGCGAAGTCAGACCTCGCCGGCTTCGAGCTGGCGGCGGATCTCGAGGAGCTTCTCGCGCCGTGCCGGACTGGTCTCGGGGTAGTGCAGGTCGAGCCCCGCGAGGGTGTCGACCAGGATCTGCGAGACGATCAGGCGGGCGTTCTTCTTGTCGTCGGCCGGCACCACGTACCATGGGCAATCGGGCGTGCTGGTGGCGCGCAGGCAGTCGGCGTAGGCGGCCATGTACTTGTCCCAGTGCTTGCGCTGCTCGATGTCGCCTTCGTCGAACTTCCAGTTCTTGTCTTCCTCGTCGATGCGGGCGATCAGGCGGTCGCGCTGCTCGTCCTTCGAAAGGTGCAGGAAAATCTTGACGATGCGCGTGCCGTTGCGGTGCAGGTGGGCCTCGGCGTCGACGATGGAGCGGAAGCGTTCGCCCCAGAAGTCGCGCGCGGCCAGGGTCTCGTCGGGCAGCTGCTGGCCGCGCAGGATCTCGGGGAGCACGCGCACGATCAGCACCTCCTCGTAGTACGAGCGGTTGAAGATGCCGATGCGGCCGCGCTCGGGCAGCGCGACGTGGGTGCGCCACAGGAAGTCGTGGTCGAGCTCGGTGGGGCTCGGGTGCTTGAAGCTGAACACCTGGCAGCCCTGCGGGTTGATGCCCGACATGACGTGGCGGATGGCGCCGTCCTTGCCGGCCGCGTCCATGGCCTGGAAGATCACCAGCAGCGAGTAGCGGTCGTGGGCGTAGAGCATCTCCTGCAGCTCGGCCAGGCGCTCGGTGCCGGCGTCCAGGCGCTCCTCGTAGTCGCTCTTCGAGTCGTAGACGGCGCGGACCTTGGTCGGCCAGTCGGCGAGGTCGACCTTCTTGCCGCCCTCGACGCGAAACTCGGCGATGTCGATCGGTTTGTGCTTGCTCATCGGATGCTCCGTCTGGTTGGGGTGGGCCGAAGCGGGCATGCGGGACATTGTCCGCCTCCTTGCGGCCGACGTCATGCGCCGGATGCGCGCGAGTCGTGGCGCGAGCGGCCCGCACCGGAGCTGCACGGGGAGGCTTGCCGCGACCACCCGCAGAGGAGCCCCGCGCGGGAGAAGTCGAACGCGGCACGCGGCGAAGCCGCTTGCGTCGCTCCTGCAGGCGATCCGAGGATGTGTCGGTTCTGCAGGAGCGACGCAAGTCGCGATCGGCGCCTGGCGAGGCGCCCGCTCAGCCGCTCTTGCGCGCCCCGTATCGCCGCTGCAGCGCCTTCTCGGCCTCGATCACGAGGAAGACCAGCGCGCCGATCGCGAGCGGGGGCAGCCAGTATTCGAGCGCGAGCGGGGTGGTGCCGAACCAGGTGTTCATGAAGGGCAGGTAGACGAAGCCGAGCTGCAGCAGGGCCAGGACCAGCACCGAGACCTGCGCCGCCGGGTTGGTGAACAGGCGCGCGGGCGCGAGGCTGGAGGCGGTGAGGAAGCGGCTGTTGAAGAGGTACCAGGCCTGCGCGACCACCAGGGTGTTGACCGCCATCGTGCGCGCGGCCTGCAGTTCCATGCCCTGCAGCAGCGAATACTCGAAGGAGACGATGGTGGCGCCGCCGATCAGCAACGACACGAAGCCCACCCGCCACAGCATCGCGCCGTCCATGATCGGCGCGCCGGGGCGCCGCGGCGGGCGCTGCATGACGCCCGGCTCGGCGGGCTCGAAGGCGAGCGCAAGCGCCAGCGTGACCGCCACCACCATGTTCACCCACAGGATCTGCACCGGCGTGAGCGGCAGGGTGAGGCCGAGCACCACCGCGGCGAGCATCACGAAGCCCTGGGCGCCGTTGGTGGGCAGGATGAAGAGGATGGCCTTGCGCAGGTTGTCGTAGATCGTGCGACCTTCCTCGACGGCGCGCTCGATGGTGGAGAAGTTGTCGTCGGCGAGCACGATCTCGGCGGCCTCCTTGGTGGCCTCGGTGCCCTTGATGCCCATCGCCACGCCGACGTCGGCGCGCTTGAGCGCGGGGGCGTCGTTGACCCCGTCGCCGGTCATTGCCACCACCTCGCCGCGCGCCTGCAGGGCCTCGACCAGGCGCAGCTTGTGCTCGGGGCTGGTGCGCGCGAAGAGGTCGCAGTCGTGGGCGATCCGCTGCAGTTCCTCGTCGCTGGCGGCCTCGATCTCGGCGCCGGTGATCACCTTCAGCGCGTCGGCCGTGCCCAGGCCCATCTCGATGCCGATTGCGCGCGCGGTGCCGGCGTGGTCGCCGGTGATCATCTTCACGCGGATGCCGGCTTCGTGGCAGGAGCGGATCGCCGCGATCGCTTCCGGGCGCGGCGGGTCGATGATGCCGATGAGGCCGAGGAAGACCATGTCCTCCTGCAGGTCCTCGATGACGAGCGCGTCCTTGCTGTCGGGAACGTCGCGCGCGGCGGCGGCGAGCACGCGCAGGCCTTCGCCGCTCAGCGCGTCGATGCGCTCCTCCCAGAAGGCACGGTCGAGCGCCACGAGCTCGCCGTCGGCGCCGAGCTCGTGGCGGCAGCGCTCGAGCAGGCGGTCGGGCGCGCCTTTCAGCAGGATGCGGCGCTGCCCGCAGGGGGCGGTGTCGAGCGTGGCCATGAACTTGTTGGCCGACTCGAAGGGGATGCTGTCGTGGCGCTGGTGCGCGCCAGCGTCGAAGCCGGCCTTGTGCGCGAGCGTGCGCAGCGCGCCCTCGGTGGGCTCGCCGGTGACCTTCCACTGGCCGTCCTCTTCGGCGATGTGGGTGTCGTTGGCGACCGCGACGACCTCGATCAGCGCGTGCAGGTGGTCGTGGTGCGCCAGGCTGGCGACCTTGCCTTCGAGGGTGATCTCGCCCTCGGGGCGGTAGCCGGTGCCGCTGACCTCGTAGAAGCCGCCGCGGGTGAGGACGTGGCGCACGGTCATCTCGTTCTTCGTCAGCGTGCCGGTCTTGTCCGAGCAGATCACCGTGACCGAGCCGAGCGCCTCGACCGCGGTGAGCTTGCGCGTGATCGCGTTGCGCCGCGCCATGCGCTGAACGCCGAGCGCGAGCGTGATGGTGAGGATGGCGGGCAGGCCTTCGGGGATGGCCGCGACCGCGAAGCCGATCGCGGCGAGGAAGACCTCGGCCAGCGGCTGCTCGTGCACCGCGAGGCCGACGCCCAGCATGAGCAGCGCCAGGCCGACGATGAGCACCGACAGGATCTTGCTGAACTGCGCCATCTGCCGGGTGAGCGGGGTCTGCAGGGGCTGCACCTCGGCGATCAGGCGGTCGATGCGGCCGAGCTCGGTGTCGGGCCCGGTGGCGACGGCCACGCCGATGCCCCGCCCGGCGGCGACCAGGGTGCCCGAATAGGCCATGCCGAAGCGGTCGCCGACGCCGGCGGCGGGCTCGACCGCGGCGGTGTTCTTGTCGGCGGGAACCGACTCGCCGGTGAGCGCGGACTCCTCGATGCGCAGGTTGGTGGTCTCGATCAGGCGCACGTCGGCGGGCACGCGGTCGCCCGAGCGCAGGCGCACGATGTCGCCGGGCACCAGGCCGTCGGCGTCCACCGCGCTCCAGTGTCCGTCGCGGCAGGCCTCGGCACGCAGGGACAGCATCTTGCGGATGCCTGCAAGCGCCTCCTCGGCCTTGCCTTCCTGAATGAAGCCGATGATGGCGTTGATGACCACCACGCCGAGGATGACGCCGGTGTCGATCCAGTGGCCGAGGCTCGCCGTGATCGCGGCGGCGCCGAGCAGCACGTAGATCAGCACGTCGTTGAAATGCTTGAAGAAGCGCTTGACCACGCCGTCCCGGGGCGGCTCGGGCAGGCGGTTGGGGCCGATCTCGGCGAGACGTCGTGCGGCCTCGTCCGCAGAGAGGCCCGTCGGGCTGCTGTCCAGCGCTGCGAGGACCTCGTCGGCCGCGCGGGCGTGGGCGTTCTCGATGGGGGAAAGCTGGGCGGTTCGCGGGCTCATGTCCGTGCTCCGTGCCGGTGCGGATGCGCTGTGCGCAGGATGCCGCGCGCGCGATCGAAAGCAAGAGGCTTGTGCAAGCCTGCGGCGCGGATGTTGCGCTGCATTAATACAGACCGTCGCTCCCGCCGAAGTTCAAAAAAAGACCCCGCGTGCTGCAGGGTCCGGAGTCGTGGGGGCGTGCACAGGGCCGCTCACTCGGTATCGTAGCCGAGCAGGCGGCCTTCGATGATGCGTTGCGCAACCGCCTCGGGCACGTCGGTCTCCCACTCGCCGCGGCCGCGGCGCAGGCCGGTGAGCACCTCGCCGATGTCGATGTGCAGGTGGGTGTCGTCGTGCGGCTGCACCGCCACCAGCTTGTCGTTCTCCTTGAGGTGGGCGAGCAGGTGGCGCAGGTTGGCGGGGACGGCCACGTTGTCGAGCGTCACCGTGGCCGAGGCGTCGGTGCCGCGCGGGCGGGACGGGTACACATAGACGTGGGTGTTGTCCGGGAAGAGCTTGCCGAAGGCCTCGAGGATGCCGCCCTCCAGGCCTTCGTAGTATTTCTCGTCGAACAGGAAGGCGAAGTCGCGCACCGACAGCACGATCCCGATCGGCTTCTGGGTGTAGCGGCGCAGGTAGGCGCGCAGGCGGAAGAAGCGCACATAGTCCGAGATCATCACCGTGTAGCCCTGCGAGGCGAGCAGATCGATGCGGGCGAGGAAGTCGGCGCCGTCCACGTTGTCGCCGCTGATCAGCGAGTTCATGGTGATCTCGGCGAGCGAGACGATCTCCTTGTCGTCGACCGCGGCGAGCTGGCTGAACTGGCGCAGGCCGGCGGCCATCATGTCCACATTCACCAGGGTCACCGGCTTGAAGCTGCCGCGCATCACCATCACCGGCTTGCGGTAGAGGAGCTCGCCCGGCACCACCACCTCGCCCTGCGGGTTGAAGACCACCGCGCGCGTGAGCCAGCTGCGGATCAGGTGCAGGTTCATCAGGCGGTTTTCCACTTCGTCGAAATACGGGCCGGAGAAGTGGATCAGGTCGACCTCGATGCGCTCGGAGCCGAGCCCGTCGGCGAGACCTTCCACCACCCACTCGGGCTGGTCGTGGTGGAAGAAGGCGCCGTGGATGAGGTTGACGCCGAGGATGCCGAGCGCCTCGGACTGCAGCGCGTTGTCGTTGTCGAGCATGCGTACGTGCATGACCACGTCGCTCGGCGCGGCGCCCGGGTGCAGCTGCAGGCGGATGCCGACCCAGCCGTGGCATTCGTTCTTCTGCTTGAAGCTGCGCGCGGTGACGGTGGCGGCGTAGGCGAAGAAGGTGGTGTTCTTCGGACGCACGTGGGCGAGGCGGGCGACGACCTGGGTGAACTCCTTGTCGAGCATCTGCAGCAGGCGGGCACGGCTGACGTAGCGGTCGACGTGGCCGTAGATGTCGTCGCTGACCGCCATGTCGTAGGCCGACATGGTCTTGGCGATGGTGCCGGCGGCGGCGCCGACGTGGAAGAAGCGGCGCGCCACCTCCTGCCCTGCGCCGATCTCGACGATGGAGCCGTATTTGTACTTGTCCAGGTTGATGGCGAGCGCCTTCTGGTCGGTGCTCAGCGTCGTGTCGCGTTTGCGCATGGCGGATCCTTCTTTGCGGGCAGGAGGGAGGGGATTACTTGAGCGCGAAGCCGAGCGCCTGGAGCGCCTCGACCAGGCGGTGGCGGCCGGAGAGCGTCTCGGGGCCGGCGATGCGCTTGGACGAGTGCACGCTCCAGGTGCCATGCACGTTCATCTTCTGCTCCGCGTAGAAGCGCGTCATCGCGCGGTCGTAGGCGGCGATGCCGGCGTCCTGGGCGTCGAGCGAGTAGCGTTCGTGGTGCAGCACCACCGCTTGCGGCGGGCGCGGCTTGATGTCGGCCGGGCGCGCCGGATCGGGACGGCCGACGCACATGCCGAACACCGCGAACACGCCGGGCGGCAGGCCGAGCAGCGCGGCGACCTCTTCGGGGTGGTTGCGCATGCCGCCGATGTACACCATGCCCAGGCCGAGCGATTCGGCCGCCGCCGCGCCGTTCTGCGCGGCGAGCGCGGCGTCGATGACGCCGGTGAGGAACATCTCGAGGTAGTCCAGGCCCTCGGCCGGGCGCCCGAGGCCGGTGGCGATGCGGCGCAGGCGGGCGAGGTCGGCGAGCCACACGAGCTGCAGCGGCGCCTCGCGCACGTGGGCCTGGTCGCCAGCAAGCTCGGCCAGCCTGGCGCGGCGATCGGCGTCGCGCACCGCGACCACGCTCCACACGTTGAGGTTGGACGAACTCGCTGCCGATTGCGCGGCGGCGACGATCGCGGCGAGCTCGCCATCGGTGACCGGGTCGGGCAGGTAGGCGCGCACCGAGCGGTGGTCGAGCAGGTGCTCGACGAGCGGGTTGAGGGCGATCTCGGCGGGGATGGATTCCTGGCCGTAGCGGGCTTGCAGGCGGGAAGAGGGGGGGGGCATGGTTGCTCCTTGCACGATCGGCGGCGATACTCGCTCGCAAGCGGCAAGTATATCGACAGTGGATGCGGCGCCCCGCAGCCCGGGTGCGAGCGACGAGGGCGCTTGCCGCGGCGATCGGGCGGGTGAAGCACTTTGCCGGTCATAAACATAATTTCGATCAAGAATGGTGCGCTGCGTTAACGTCAACGTAAAATAGCGGGATCGGGCGGGCATGCACCCGTCCGGAGCATTCCAACGACGTCCTGGAGAGGAGAGAACCATGAGCGCAGTCAACGAATTTCTCGCCGCGCGCGATTTCCTGCTGCAGCACCGCAGCGATTACGCGACGGCCTACGCCGGCTTCAAGTGGCCCAAGCTGAAGGAGTTCAACTGGGCGCTGGACTACTTCGATGTGATGGCCAAGGGCAACGACAACCCGGCGCTGTGGATCATCGAGGAAGACGGCCGCGAGTCGAAGCTTTCCTTCGCCGAGATGTCGGCGCGCTCGAACCGCGTCGCCAACTGGCTGCGCAAGCAGGGCGTCAAGCGCGGCGAGCGCGTCCTGATCATGCTCGGCAACGAAGTGCCGCTGTGGGAGACCATGCTCGCCGCGATCAAGCTCGGCGCCGTGGTGATCCCCGCCACCACGCTGCTGACCCCCGAGGACCTCGTCGACCGCGTCGAGCGCGGCCAGGTCAGGCACGTGGTGATCGGCAAGGCCCACACCGACAAATTCGAGAACCTGCCCGGCAGCTTCGGCCGCATCGCCGTCGGCGGCGCGCCTGCCGGCTGGAAGGCCTTCGAGGACGCCGCGGCCGAATCCGACGCCTTCACCCCGGACGGCGTGACCCGCGTCGACGACCCGCTGCTGCTCTACTTCACGTCGGGCACGACCTCCAAGTCCAAGCTGGTGCTGCACACCCACCAGTCCTACCCGGTCGGCCACCTTTCGACGATGTACTGGATCGGCCTCAAGCCCAACGATCGTCACATGAACATCTCCTCGCCGGGCTGGGCCAAGCACGCCTGGAGCTGCTTCTTCGCGCCCTGGAACGCCGGCGCCTGCGTGTTCCTGTACAACTACAACCGCTTCAACGCGGCGGCCCTGCTCGACGTGCTGGTGAAGTACGAAGTCACCACGATGTGCGCGCCCCCGACCGTGTGGCGCATGCTGATCCAGCAGGACTTGGCCGCGGTCAAGACCAAGCTGCGCGAGCTCATCGGTGCCGGCGAGCCGCTCAACCCCGAGGTCATCGACCAGGTCAAGAAGGCCTGGGGCATCACCATCCGCGACGGCTTCGGCCAGACCGAGACCACCGCGCAGATCGGCAACACCCCCGACCAGCCGCTCAAGCCCGGCTCCATGGGCCGTCCGCTCCCCGGGTACAAGATCGCCCTGCTCGATGCCGAGAGCAAGCCCTCGGTCGAGGGCGAGGTGGCGCTGGTGATGGGCGAGCACCGTCCGGTCGGCCTGATGGTGGGTTACTCGGGTGATCCGGCCAAGACCGCCGAGGTCATGCGTGACGGCCACTACCGCACCGGCGACGTCGCCAGCATCGACGAGGACGGCTACATCACCTACGTCGGCCGCGCCGACGACGTGTTCAAGGCCTCCGACTACCGCATCAGCCCCTTCGAGCTCGAGAGCGTGCTCATCGAGCACCCGGCGGTCGCCGAAGCCGCGGTGGTGCCGAGCCCGGATCCGCTGCGCCTGGCGGTGCCCAAGGCCTTCGTGATCCTGGTCGCCGGCCAGGAGCCGAGCCGCGAGTTGGCCAAGGACATCTTCGCCTTCACCCGCGAACGCCTGGCCCCGTACAAGCGCATCCGCCGCCTCTCCTTCGCCGACCTGCCCAAGACCATCTCGGGCAAGATCCGCCGCGTCGAGCTGCGCAAGGCCGAAGAGGCGCGCGGCGAGGCCGCCCGCGGCGAGCTGGAGTTCTTCGAGGAAGACTTCCCCGAGCTCAAGGGTTGATGAGGGGCTGCACGCGGGGTTGATCGCTGCGGTGGTGGGCGGCTTCTTTGCCGCACCGCAGCGGCCGGCATGCTGCTACAATGCCGGCCGTGGCGGGTCTCCCCGCATTGCAGCGCGGTGAACCTGGTCAGGGCCGGAAGGCAGCAGCCACAGCCGCTCCCTGCAAGTGCCGGGGGTCAGGCTCGCCACCCCGAACACACGAAGGGCGCTCCGCGGAGCGCCCTTCGTCTTTTGCACCCCGCTCGGTGCGCTTCACTGCGGACGCCTCGTGCCTCACCCGAGCAGCGTATCCATCAGCATCATCATCACGAAGCCCACCATCAGGCCGCCGGTGGCGAGCGTCTCGTGACCGCGGCGGTGCGACTCGGGGATGATCTCGTGGCTGACCACGAAGAGCATCGCGCCGGCCGCGCCGGCCAGGCCCCAGGGCAGGATGTTCGCCGAGACCGACACCATCATCGAACCGGCGATCGCCGCGATCGGCTCGATCAGGCCCGACGCCGCCGCGACGCCGAAGGCGAGCCAGCGACCGTAGCCCGCCGCCACCAGGGCGATGGCGACGATCAGGCCTTCGGGCACGTTCTGCAGCGAGATCCCTGCCGCGACCGCGTCGCCCGAGCCGGCGCCCGTGCCTTCGAGTCCGGCCGCCACGCCGATCGCGAGACCTTCCGGGATGTTGTGCACGGCGATCGCGAACACGAACAGCCACACCGCGGCACCGCTGCGCCGGCCCTCGGGGAAGTGGGTATGCGGCAGGGCGCGATCCATGGCGAGCAGGCCGCCGGCACCGAGCAGCACGCCGAAGGCGACCAGCAGGGCTGCGCCGGTCTCCGAGCCGGTCTGCGCGAGCGCGGCGTCGAAGCCGGGCAGCAGCAGCGAGAACACGCTCGCGGCGAGCATGACGCCGGCGCCGAAGCCGAGCAGCATGCCCTGCACGCTGGCGCCGATCTGGCGCACGACGAGCAGCGGCACCGCACCCAGCGCGGTCGCTGCGGCCGCCATGGCGCCGCCTGCCATCGCGCCCGTTACGGCGAGGTCGAAGCCCTCGACGCTGCGCACGAGCTGGGCCACGAGCAGCGCCAGACCGGTGATGGCGATCAGCCAGCCGCTGAGCGTGCGCAGGGCTCCGGCTGGGCTGGCGTGCTGGAAATGCAGGCGAGCGACCTTGTCGACCATGATGTGGATCCTCCTGTGAGCGTGGCGGCAGGGCCGCCTTGTCTGATGGAGCCAGTATCAGCGATCGGCCTTGATAGTTCCAATTGAGCGTTTAGACGATCAGGATAGCCTGGATGTATATAAACCGTTGTCTCACCGGGCTTTGCTGCGGTGCACTTCCGGTTCCGCGGGCTGGCCACTAGAATCCCCTTGTCCGTTCAAGGAGTCTCCCGATGACCCAGCCCGTTCACCAGCAAGACGTCACCCCCGCCCGCAAGGCCGAGATCCTCGCCGAGGCGCTGCCCTACATCAAACGCTTCTTCGACAAGACCATCGTCATCAAGTACGGCGGCAACGCGATGACCGATCCGCACCTCAAGGATTGCTTCGCACGCGACGTGGTGCTGCTCAAGCTGGTCGGCCTCAACCCGGTGGTGGTGCACGGCGGCGGCCCGCAGATCGAGAATCTGCTCACCCGCATGGGCAAGAAGGGCGAGTTCATCCAGGGCATGCGCGTGACCGACGCCGAGACCATGGAGGTGGTCGAGATGGTGCTCGGGGGCCAGGTGAACAAGGAGATCGTCAACCTGATCAACAAGCACGGCGGCAAGGCCGTGGGCCTCACCGGCAAGGACGCCGGCTTCATCCGCGCCAAGAAGCTGCTGATGCAGAAGCACGGCGCGCCGGAGGGCGATCTGATCGACGTCGGCCAGGTGGGCGAGATCACCGGTATCGATCCCAGCCTGATCTCCTTCCTCGACCAGGGCGACTTCATCCCCGTGATCGCGCCGATCGGCGTGGGCGAGGAGGGCGAGACCTACAACATCAACGCCGACGTGGTCGCCGGCAAGCTCGCCGAGATCCTCAAGGCCGAGAAGCTGGTGCTGCTCACCAACACCCCGGGCGTGCTGGACAAGGCGGGCAACCTGCTGACCGGCCTGACGCCGCGCCAGATCGACGACCTGGTCGCCGACGGCACCCTGTCGGGGGGCATGTTGCCCAAGATCGGCTCGGCGCTCGACGCGGCGCGCAACGGCGTGAAGTCGGTGCACATCATCGATGGCCGCGTGGAACACTGCCTGTTGCTCGAGATCCTCACCGACCACGGCGTCGGCACGATGATCAAGAGCAAGTAGAACCCGCGCGTTTGCCGCGCCGCCGTCGAGGATGGCGTGCGACGCGGCTCGCGACTTGCGTCGCTCCTACGACAACCGGCGAGGCTTCGGGGGCGCTGCAGGGGGATCGCGACTTGCGTCGCTCCTACGCGAACCGGCGAGGCTTCGGGGGGGCTGTAGGAGCGACGCGAGTCGCGATGGCTGCCGCGCCGCACTTGCCGAACTCGGTCTCTGGCTGAAGACCCGCTCGCGAATCGCGCCACTCCTGAATCCCGTTTGTCCCGAACTGCCGGGCAGGCGTCTACTCGATGTTGAGCCGCTTGGCCTGGACCTCGGCCTTCTTGGGCAGGTTCAGCTCGAGCACGCCATCGTTGAACTTCGCGCTTGCCGCAGCCTCGTCGATTTCCTGGCCGAGCTGGAAGCTGCGCGAGATCTTGCCGAAGTAGCGTTCGGTGCGCAGCACCTTCTCGCCGTCCTTGATCTCCTTCTCCTGCTTGCGCTCGGCACTGATCGACACCACCGGGCCGTCGATATGCACGTGGATGTCCTCCTTCTTCATGCCGGGCAGCTCGGCATGCACTTCGTAGCCTTGCGCGGTCTCCTTGACGTCGACCCGCATCTGCGGCGCGTCGGTGCCCGGGGTGGCGAGCTGCTGGCCGCCGAAGTCGACGGGGCGCACGAAGAAGCCGCGGAAGAAGTCGTCCAACGGGTCGGTGCGACGGGTGAGAGGGGTGCTCATGTCGTGTCCTCCTGGGTCCGGGTTCTTGCCGGGGGATCCGGCTTCAAGACCAATATAGGCGCGGAGGAAGCGTTTTCAAGGGGCGCGCGCGTACCCTCTGCCCGTCCGGCTGCGCTAACCTTGCGGCGGAGTTCGAACGAACCAGGGAGGCGAGACGCCGATGAACGAAACCACCAATGTCTGTCCGCGCTGCGGCGCGGCCTTCACCTGCGGCATGCGCGCAGGCGAGGCGGAGTGCTGGTGTGCGGCGCTGCCGGCCGCGTTTGCGGTGCCGGCCGAAGGTGCGGGGGAGTGCTATTGCCCGCGCTGCCTCGCCGAGCTCATCGAGGCGCGCCGGAAGGTGCCTCGGGAAGCGCGGGGATGAAGGTGTGGCCGAAGCCCACGCCCTCGGCGCGCCAGAAGTCGCCGGCTTCGTCGAGGATCTCGCACAGCGTGGCGAAGGTCTCGGGCGCGGTCGCGCGCAGCGCGTCGGCATGCAGGAATTCGAGCCGGTAGGCCGCGGCGGGCAGCCAGGAGAGATCGCACAGGCAATCCGAGAGCGCGTCCCAGTTGTGGCCGAACCAGTCCGGGAAGCGCAGCGCGGTCGCGATGCGCGCGAGCACTCCGGCCTTGTCCGTGCAGCCGGCGAGGTCGATGCGCAGCGGGGGAGTCGGCTGCGCGGCGGGGGCGTGCGAGGTGTGGCTCATGGACGGACGGCTCAGGGCAGCGAACGCAGCGGTGCGATCTCGCGGAAGCTGCGGTAGTGGTCGGCAGTGTAGTAGAACACCTCGGGTGGATCGCCGCCGCTGACGATGCGGCGCGCGCCGCGATCGCGCGCGCCGGGCGTGGGCACGGTGTATTCGCGGTAATAGCCGCGCGGCCGCGCCGGTAGCAGGCGTTCGCGGTTCTGGAAGGTGGTGCCGTCCTTGCGGTAGGGGAAGGGGCCGCCGCGCTGGATGAGCGCCAGTGTCTCGATCGCCTCGGCCGGCAGCCCGGCGTGCGAGGGCTGCAGCAGGCCCTGTGCAGCTTGCGGGGCATCGGGCGCGGCGCCGGGCGAGCAGGCGGGCAGGCCCGCGCCGAGTACGAGGAGGAGCAGCAGGCGGAGCAGGACGGTACGCAGCATCGGGGTTCAGGCGCGGCGGGTGCGGGTGACGGGGGCGCGCTCGGGGCGGATACCGTAGCGCTTCATGAGCTCGTGGCGGAATTCGGTAATCGCCGCCAGGCGCGGGTTGGCGGGCGCCATGCGCTGGGTGCGCTCGATCAGGCTGCGCGCCTGCGCGGCGAAGGCCTCGTTCCAGCCGCGGTGCTCGATGTGGCGCAGCAAGGCGAGCGCGGCATTGAACAGCACGTGCGGGTTGCCCGGCATCTTGCGCGCCGCGTTCATCATCTCGGCGACCGCGCCGTCGTAGTCGCCGCTGCGCGCTTTTTCGGCGCCGGCGCCGATCAAGGTCCTGACCTCGTTCTGCACCTGCTCCTCGACCTCGGCGGAGAGGTTCTCGAAGCCGCGTGCCTTGAGCGCGGCGCGCGTGCTCGCCAGGCTGCGGTCGTCGCCGTGGGTGCGCATCAGGTCGGCGAGGAGCTGGCGGCCCTCGCTCTCGAGCTTGCGGTCGTAGCACAGCTCGAGCAGGTCGCGGCGCAGCCCGGGGGAGAGCTCGCGGATGCGCTCGGGGCTCGCGAGCGCGCGCACCATGGCGCTGCGCAGGCCTTCGGCGTCGTTGCGGTGGCCCTCGAACAGGGCGTTGCCGACGGCGAGGCAGAGTTCGCCCTTGGGGTGGCGGACGAGGTTGCGCTCGAGGTCGGCAAGCGTGGCCAAGGCTTCGTCCGGGCGTTCACGGGCGAGCTGGGCCTGCACCAGGCGGACGTGATCCTCGGGGTCGCGGAATTCGGAGTAGCTGCCGCGGCGCACCGCCTCGGCGAGACTGTGCTCGGCACGGTCGAGCTCGCCGGCCTGCAGGGCGAGCTCGCCGAGCCGGCGCAGGCGCGGGAGGCGGTAGGGCGAGAGGTCGGCCGCGCGCTGCAGGGTTCCGCAGGCCTCGGCGGGGCGGCCGGTCTCCTCCTGCACGCGTGCGAGCAGCTCGTGCGCCTCGATGAAGCGCGGGTGGCGGGCGACGAGGTCGGCGAGCAGGTGCTCGGCCTCGACCCAGGCCTCGCGCACCACCAGCATGCGTGCCAGCCCGAGCGAGGCCCAGGGGATGGGACGCGCGGCGAGGATCTCGCGGTACAGCGCCGCGGCCTCCTCGATCTGGCCGATCTGGGCGTGCAGCTCCGCCTGCAGGCGCATGAAATCGACCAGGTACTGCGGGTGGCGGTCGCGCGCCTCGCGACAGGCGGCGAGCGCGCCGACGGGGTCGCCGAGCTTCATCAGCTGCCACACCGGCAGGAAGGCGTCGCGCTTCTCGAAGGCGCGCAGCAGGCGCACGCGCAGGCTCTCGGCGGTGAGCGGCTTGAGGATGTAGTCGTTGGGAACGAGCTCGCAGGCGCTGATCACGCGCTCGTAGTTGCGCTCGCCGGTGATCATCACGAACACCGTGTCGGGCGGGATGATGGCGTGCTGGCGCAGGTCCTCGAGCAGGTGCTGGCCGTCCTGGCCCTCGCCGAGGTCGTATTCGGACAGGATGAGGTCGAAGGGCTGCGCGCGCAGGCGGCGCATCGCCATGCTCGCCGAGACCGCGAACTGCGGCGAGTCGATGCCGATCGAGGCGAGCATGTTGCGCAGCTGCGCGCGCATGCTCGACTGGGATTCGACGACGAGGACCTGCAGGCCGTGGGGGAGGAGCATCGGGGCGTCCGGGATCGGGGGGCCGCGCGGCGTGCGGGCCATCCGTGAAGATTACGGCATGGCGCCGGCAGGCTGAAGCCCCTGCGGCCGCCTTCGCGGCGATCCGGCAGGGGCTTCGGGATCTCCGGCCGGTGTGCCGCCGGACTCAGCCGCGCTCGACTTCGACCTGGGTCTCGACCTTCTGGCGCAGGCGGATGTGCAACTCGCGCAGCTGCTTCTCGTCCACGCCGCTCGGCGCGTCGGTGAGCAGGCACTGGGCGCGCTGGGTCTTGGGGAAGGCGATGACGTCACGGATGGATTCGGCGCCGGTCATCATGGTGACGATGCGGTCGAGGCCGAAGGCCAGGCCGCCATGCGGGGGGGCGCCGTACTTGAGCGCGTCGAGCAGGAAGCCGAACTTGGCCTGCTGCTCCTCGGGGCCGATGTTCAGTGCCTCGAACACGCGCGCCTGCACGTCGGCGCGGTGGATACGCACCGAGCCGCCGCCGATCTCCCAGCCGTTCAAGGCGAGGTCGTAGGCCTTGGCCAGGCACTCGCCCGGGTTGGATTCGAGCAGGTCGATGTGCTCGTCCTTGGGGCTGGTGAAGGGGTGGTGGCAGGCGGTCCAGCGCTTGTCGTCCTCGTCGTACTCGAACATCGGGAAGTCGACCACCCACAGCGGACGCCAGGCCTCGCCGGTGACGTAGCCCTTCTCGTGGCCGAGCTTGATGCGCAGCGCGCCCATGGCGTCGTTGACCACCTTGGTCTTGTCGGCGCCGAAGAAGATCAGGTCGCCCGACTGCGCGCCGGTGCGCTCGAGGATGGTGCGCAGCGCGGTCTCGTGCAGGTTCTTGACGATCGGCGACTGCAGGCCGTGCTCGTTGGGCTGGGTGACGTCGTTGACCTTGATGTAGGCGAGGCCGCGGGCGCCATAGATGGCGACGAACTTGGTGTATTCGTCGATCTCGCCGCGGGTCAGGCTGTTGCCGCCCGGCACGCGCATCGCGGCGACGCGGCCGCCCGAGGTGGCGGGGCCGCTGAAGACCTTGAAGGCGACGTCCTGCACCGCGTCGGTGACGTCGGTGAGTTCCAGCGTCACGCGCAGGTCGGGCTTGTCCGAGCCGTAGCGGCGCATCGCCTCGGCGTAGGTCATGCGCGGGAAGGGCGCGGGCAGCTCGACCGCCATCGCTTCCTTGAACACGTAGCGGATCATCTCCTCGACCAGGGCGGTGATCTCGTGCTCGTTCATGAACGAGGTCTCGAGGTCGACCTGGGTGAATTCGGGCTGGCGGTCGGCGCGCAGGTCCTCGTCGCGGAAGCACTTGACGATCTGGTAGTAGCGGTCGTAGCCGGCCACCATCAGCAGCTGCTTGAAGAGCTGGGGCGACTGCGGCAAGGCGAAGAACTGGCCCGGGTGCACGCGCGAGGGCACCAGGTAGTCGCGCGCGCCTTCGGGCGTGCTCTTGGTCAGCATCGGCGTCTCGACGTCGATGAAGCCGGCGCCGTCGAGGAAGCGGCGGAAGGCCATCGTGGTCTTGTAGCGCAGCATCAGGTTCTTCTGCATCTGCGGGCGACGCAGGTCGATGACGCGGTTGGTCAGGCGCACCGTCTCGGACAGGTTCTCGTCGTCGAGCTGGAAGGGCGGCGTGGCGGCGGCGTTGAGCACCTCGATGTCGTGGCAGAGGATCTCGATCTCGCCCGAGACGAGGTTGGCGTTCTCGGTGCCGGCGGGACGGCGGCGCACCTTGCCGCTCAGCTTGAGGACGAACTCGTTGCGCACCGATTCGGCCGTCTTGAACATCTCCGCGCGGTCGGGGTCGCACACCACCTGCACCAGGCCCTCGCGATCGCGCAGGTCGATGAAGATGACGCCGCCGTGGTCGCGGCGGCGATGTACCCAGCCGCAAATGGTGACGATCTGGTCGAGGTCGGCGGCGGTGACTTTGCCGCAGTAGTGAGTTCGCATGTCGGGTTCCGCAGGTTCGGGGGCGCTTGCGCCCGGGGATTCAGGATTCGGCAGGGTGGAGAGGCTGGAGTGTTCGGGGAGCTTCGTTCAGGTGTCGGACAGCGCGGGCACGGGTTCCGGCCTGCGCGCCGGCGGAGCGACCACGCCCATCGAGATGATGTACTTGAGCGCGTCGTCCACGCTCATGTCGAGCTCGACGACCTCGCTGCGCCGCATCATCAGGAAGAAGCCCGAGGTCGGGTTGGGCGTGGTCGGTACATACACGCTGACGTAGTCGCCGCGCAGGTGCTCGGCCGCGTCGCCGCCCGGCTGGCCGGTGAGGAAGGCGATGGTCCACACGCCCTCGCGCGGGTATTGCACCAGCAGCGCCTTGCGGAAGGCCTGGCCGTTGCTCGAGAACACCGTGTCGGAGACCTGCTTGACGCTGTAGTAGATCGACTTGACGACCGGGATGCGGGCAAGCAGCGCTTCCCAGAGCTGCACGAGCTTCTGCCCGAGCACGTTGGCGGCGACCAGGCCGGTGAAGAACACCAGCAGCAGGCTCGCGACGACGCCCACGCCGGGGATGTCGAAGCCGATGTAGCGGCTCGGCTGGTATTCGGCGGGCAGCCACAGCAGGATCGCGTCGAGCGTGCCGACGATCCAGGCGATCACCATGTAGGTGATCGCCAGCGGGAGCCAGATCAGCAGGCCGGTGATGAAGTATTTTTTCAAGTGGGGTTCCTGGCCGCCGCGCTGCGCGGCTGCTTGCGTCTGCCGCGCCGCGGCCGGCCCGCCGCGAGATGGGTCGATCCGCTCAGTGGCAGGCGCAGCCGCCGCCGCAGCCGCCGGTCGCAGGCGAGGGCGTGGATTCGGCCGCCGGGGCCGCGCTCTTGGCTCCGCCCTTGAAGTCGGTGGCGTACCAGCCCGAGCCCTTGAGTTGGAAGCCGGCCGCCGACAACTGCTTGGCGTAGCCGGTCGTGCCGCAGGACGGGCAGACGGACAGGGGCTCGTCGCTCATTTTTTGCAGGTGTTCCTTCTGGAAACCACAGCTCGGGCAACGATATTCATAGATGGGCATGGCGTGCTCCCGAAAACAAGTGCGCAAGTCTAACGCAACGCAGCATAAGGAAAAAGCGCGTCCGGAACGGTCGCGCCCGGGTGCAAGATGAGGGCGGGGGAGGAGGGCTTCAAGCCCCCCGTGGCGGACCGTCCGCAGCGGCGCGCGCGGCGCGCGCTCAGAGCAGCCCGAGGTAGCGCTCGGTGATGCGCTCGCCCCAGAACAGCGCGATCAGGCCGGCCGCGGCGAGGTAGGGGCCGAAGGGGATCGGCACGTTGCGGCCGTGGCGGGCGACGACGATCAGCAGGATGCCGACCACCGCGCCCACCAGCGAGGACAGCAGGATGGTCAGCGGCAGCATCTGCCAGCCCAGCCAGGCGCCGATCGCGGCGAGCAGCTTGAAGTCTCCGTAGCCCATGCCCTCCTTGCCGGTGGCGAGCTTGAACAGCCAGAACACCGCCCACAGCGCGAGGTAGCCCGCCATCGCGCCGATCACCGCGTCGGGAAGCTCGGCGAAGGTGGTGCCGAGGTTGAAGGCGAGGCCCAGCCACAGCAGCGGCAGGGTGATGTCGTCGGGCAGCAGCTGGGTGTCGAGGTCGATGAAGGTGAGCGCGACCATCGCCCACACGAACAGCAGGGCCCCGAGCGCGCTGGCGCCGAAGCCGAAATGCCAGGCGGCGTAGGCCGACAGCAGCGCGGAGAGGGCTTCGACGATCGGGTAGCGCCTGCTGATGCCGGCGCCGCAATGTGCGCAGCGCCCGCGCAGCACCACGTAGCTGACGATCGGGATGTTCTCCAGCATCGTGATCTGGTGCCCGCAGTGCGGGCAGCGCGAGCGCGGCGTGGCGAGGTTGAAGCGCTCGTTGGCGGGTGCTTGCTCGCCACGCAGCTCGGCCGCCTGGGCGTGCCAGTCGCGCTCCATCATCCTGGGCAGCCGATGGATCACGACGTTGAGGAAGCTGCCGACGAAGAGTCCGACCAGGCCGGAGAGGATGGTGAAGGCGAGCGGGTCGCGGAGAAGCTCGATCATGGGTTCAGACGACCGAACCGAGCTTGAAGATCGGCAGGTACATCGCCACCACCAGGCCGCCGATGATGGTGCCGAGGAAGACCATGATCAGCGGCTCGAGCAGTTGCGACAGGCCGGCGACCGCGTCGTCCACCTCCTGCTCGAAGAAATCGGCGACCTTGCCCAGCATGGCGTCGAGCTGGCCGGACTCCTCGCCGATCGACACCATCTGCACCACCATGGTGGGAAAGACTTCCGCGTTCTGCATCGCGACCGTCAGGCTGGTGCCGGTGCTGACCTCGCTCTGGATCTGATGTGTCGCCACCACATAGACGTGGTTGCCCGATGCGCCTCCCACCGAGTCGAGCGCCTCGACCAGCGGCACGCCGGCCGCGAACATGGTCGACAGCGTGCGCGTCCAGCGTGCGACCGTGGCCTTGCGGATGATCGCGCCGATCACCGGGATGCGCAGCACCAGCCGGTCGACCGCGATCTGCATCGCAGTCGAGCGCTTGTAGCTCCAGGCGATCGCCACGAGGGCCGCGATGAGGGCGCCGAAGATCAGGTACCAGTAGGCCACGAAGGCGTCCGAGATGGCGATGACCATCAAGGTGGGCACCGGCAGCTCGGCACCGAAGCTGGAGAACACGCTCTTGAACTCGGGGATCACGAACAGCATCATCACCGAGATCACGAGACCCGCCACCACGACCACCGCGGCAGGATAGAACAGCGCCGACTTGATCTTGCTCTTGATCGCGAGGATCTTTTCCTTGTAGGTGGCGATGCGGTCGAGCAGGCCGTCGAGGATGCCCGCCTGCTCGCCCGCTGCGACCAGGTTGCAGAACAGCCGGTCGAAGTGCGCAGGGTGCTTGGCGAAGGCCTGCGACAGGTTGGAGCCGGTCTCGACGTCGGTGCGGATGTCGTTGAGCAGGCGCACGAGCGCGGCGTTGCCGGAGCCTTTCATTGCGATGTCGAAGGCCTGCAGCAGCGGCACACCGGATTTCATCATCGTGGCGAGCTGGCGGGTGAACAGCGCGATGTCCTTTTCGGAGATGCGTCCGCCGCGCGCCATCTTCTGCTTGCGGATCTTGATCACCTGGATGCCCTGGCGGCGCAGCATGGCCTGGACCATGGCGTCGCCGGTGGCGCGGATCTCGCCGCGGACGACCTTCCCGGTCTTGTCCTTGCCTTCCCAGATATAAAGGTCCTCCCTCGGACCGGTGGCACGTGCCGCGCGGCTTGCAGTGGCCATGAAATCGAGCGTCCTTTATTCGTTGGTCGTCGCCAGCACTTCTTCGAGCGAGGTGATGCCTTGGCGCACCTTGCGCAGGCCCGACTGGCGCAGGTCGAGCACGCCCTCGCTGCGGGCCTGGGCGGCGATGTCCATGGAGTTTCCGCCGGTCATGATGATGCGGGCGATCTCCTCGCTGATCGGCATGACCTGGTAGATGCCCACCCGGCCCTTGTAGCCGCTGCCCTTGCAGCGTTCGCAACCGCCCGGTCCCATCGGCTGCCAGCCGCCGTCGAGCTCGTCGGGCTCGAAGCCGGCCTCCAGCAGGGCCTGGGCGGGAATGTCGACGGGCTTCTTGCAGGAGCATAGCCGGCGGGCGAGGCGCTGGGCCGTGATCAGGATCACCGAGGATGCGATATTGAACGGCGCCACGCCCATGTTCTTGAGGCGCTCGAGCGTGGAGGGCGCGTCGTTGGTGTGCAGGGTGGACATCACCAGGTGGCCGGTCTGCGCGGCCTTGATGGCGATCTCGGCGGTCTCGATGTCGCGGATCTCGCCCACCATGATCACGTCCGGGTCCTGGCGCAGGAAGGCGCGCAGCGCGGCGGAGAAGGTGAGGCCGGCCTTCTCGTTGACGTTGACCTGGTTGATGCCGGCGAGATTGATCTCGGCAGGGTCCTCGGCGGTGGAGATGTTCACGCCCGGCTTGTTGAGCAGGTTGAGGCAGGTGTACAGCGACACCGTCTTGCCCGAGCCGGTGGGGCCGGTGACCAGGATCATGCCGTAGGGGCGCTCGACCGCGGCGAGCAGCGCCTCGCGCTGCTCGGGGTCGTAGCCGAGCGCGTCGATGCCGAGCATCGCCGAGCTCGGATCGAGGATGCGCATCACGATCTTCTCGCCGTGCAGGGTCGGCAGCGTCGAGACGCGGAAGTCGATCGCCTTGTTGCGCGACAACACGAGCTTCATGCGCCCGTCCTGCGGCACGCGCTTCTCCGAGATGTCGAGGCGCGAGATCACCTTGATGCGCGCGGCGATCTTGTCCTTGAGCACCAGCGGCGGCTGGGCGATGTCGCGCAGGATGCCGTCGGTGCGCACGCGGATGCGGTAGAACTTCTCGTAGGGCTCGAAGTGGACGTCCGAGGCGCCCTCGTTGATCGCGTCGATCAGCACCTTCTGGATGAACTTGACGACCGGGGCGTCATCGACCTCGTTGGCTTCCTCCTCGTCGCGCGGCTGCGCGGGACCGTCCTGCTGCAGCAGGTCCATGTCGAAGGCTTCGCCGGTGAGCTCCTTGAGCGTGTCTGCGGCCGACTCGGACAGGGCCTCGACCGCGCGCTTGAGCTTGTCCGCCTCGACGATCACCAGCTCGATCTGCAGGCCGGTCTGGAAGCGGATCTCGTCCAGCGCGCGCAGGTTGGAAGGGTCGGCGGTGGCGAGCGTGATGCGGCTCTGGCGCTTGGCGAGCGGCGCGACCTGGTGCTTGGCGAGCAGCTTGCGGTCGACCGCCTCGCGCGCGAACATCGCCGCATCGAAGGCGGCGAGGTCGAGGAGCGGATAGCCGAAGGTCTCGGCGGCGAAGCGGGCCATCGCCGCGCAGCTCATCAGGCCGCGGTTGGCGACCTCGAGGATGAAGGCGGTCGCGGCCTCGCCCGCATGGGTGGTGCATGCGATCGCGTCCGCCTCCTTGAGGTGGCCATGCTGGATCAGGGCCCTGGCGAAGCCGCTCAGGGCCGGTTTGGAGGTCGCCGCCATGCCTTGCTCGTGTCCGGACTGCGGCCGATGTTGCCCGCCGCCCCCGGCCTTGTAAAGATGCGCGCAGCCGGTGCCGGGGCGCGCGGGCTCACTGTCCGGCGCCCTCGATCCGCGGACGGAAGATGCGCGCGGTGCGCACCATGCGGTCCTGGGTCTGCACGACCTCGATCGGGGTATCGGCGATCTTCATCGACACCCCGGTCTCCGGGATGTCCTGCAGGTGTTCGAGGATCAGACCGTTGAGCGTCTTCGGACCATCGATCGGGAGTGCGAGCTCGAGCCGGCGGTTGAGCTCGCGCAGGTTGGACGTGCCATCGACCAGCACGCTGCCGTCTTCGCCCCAGTGCATGCGGTCGCCCACGTCCGGGGTGCTGGTGGTGAACTTGCCGATGAGTTCCTCGATGATGTCCTCGAGGGTGATCAGGCCGAGGATCTCGCCGTATTCGTCCACCACGAAGCCTAGACGCTGCTGGTTCTCCTGGAAGAACTGGATCTGCGAGTAGAGCGGCGTGTCGGCCGGCACGAAATAGGGGCAGGCCAGGAGGTCGCGGATGCGGTCCACGCTGAAAATTTCCTCCAGCGTGTTGCCGAGCAGCTTGCGCTGGTGCAGCACGCCGATCACGTGCTCGCTGTCGCCGTCGTAGACCGCCAGCCGGGTGTGGAAGCTGGTGGCGATCTGGCGGCGGACGATGTCCTCGGGGTCGGACAGGTCGATGCTCTCGATCGCTCCGCGCGGCGTCATCACGTCCTCGACCGTGATGCTCTCGAGGTCGAAGAGGTTGAGCAGCATGCTGCGGTGCTTGTGCGGGATGTACTGGCCCGACTCGATCACCATCGCGCGCAACTCTTCGACGGAGAGCGCCGAGCTCGTCTCCTCCTTCGGCTGCAGACGCATCAGGTTCAGCAGCCCGCGCGAGAACAGGTTGATGAACCATACCGCGAAATACGACGCGCGCAGCAGGCCGGTGAGTGGGTAGGCCACGAAGGGGGCGAGACGATCGGCGTGGTTGGCGCCGACGACCTTGGGCGTGATCTCGGAGAACACCAGGATCGCGAAGGTGGCGAGCAGGGTCGCCACGCCGAGGATCCAGCTCTCGTTGCCGAAGAGCTCGAGCGTGATCACGCTGACCAGGGTGGCGGCGCCCGTGTTGACCAGGTTGTTGAACAGCAGGATGACGCCGAGCAGCCGGTCCGTGCGGGCGAGCAGGTCGAGGGCCAGGGTGGCGCCCCGGCTGCCCTGATTGGCGAGGGAGCGCAGGCGGTAGCGGTTGGCCGCCATCATCACCGTCTCCGACATCGAGAAGCATGCCGACAGGGTCAGCAGGACGACGAGGGCGACGATCTGAAGCGTCAGGGTGAGGTCCGTCACGAGGGGCGGTGGAAAGGAAAGGGGCCCCGAGTATTGGAGCCCCTCGTGACGGTGTCAATGCACGCGGACTTCGGCGGGCGGACTCAGGTGCGATGCAGCACGACTTCGATGACGAAGCGGCTGCCCACGTAGGCGAGCATCAGCGCGACGAAGCCGGCCAGGGTCCAGCGCAGCGCCAGCCGGCCGCGCCAGCCCCACAGGCGGCGGCCCACCAGCAGGCCGCCGAAGAGGAACCAGGAGACGAAGGCGAACACCGTCTTGTGGTCGACCCGGAAGGCCTGGCCGAACAGGCTCTCGGAGAACAGCACGCCGCTCGCCAGCGTCAGCGTGAGCAGCACGAAGGCGATGGAAATCAGCCGGAACAGCAACGCCTCCATGGTGAGCAGGGGCGGCAGGCCGGAGAGCAGGCGGCTGAAGCGTGCGTTGTGGAGCTGGCGCCCGGCCACCGACATCAGCATCGCGTGCAGGGCGGCCAGGGTGAACAGGCTGTAGGCGAGCATGGCCACGACGAAGTGGGCGCGGAAGGCCGGCGAGGTGGCGTTGGCGAGCACGTGGTCGCCCGGGAACAGCATCGGCACCAGGCTGCCGATCGCACCTGCGGGCATCACCGCCGCGTGCAGGCCGTCGAGCCGGGTGTAGAGGGTCTCGACCCAGTAGAAGCACACCGCCAGCCAGACCATCAGCGAGACCGCGACGCCGAAGCCGAAGCGCATCTCGCTGCCGGGGAAGATCGCCAGGTGCAGCGCCGCGCCGTGCGCGACGATGGCGCCCAGCAGCAGCAGGCGCTCGCGCGTGCTCATGCACTCCCGGCGCGGCTCCAGCGCGGAACCGCGCGTCATGCAGGTGCGCCAGAAGAACACGCCCAGACCGGCGTAAAGCGAGGCGGGGAGGAGATGAAGTAGAATTGTGCGCATACGTAGCCGCAGTTTACTCCAAGTCACGCGCCCAAGGCCTGCCCCAACATGCTCGACAATCTGACCCAACGCCTGTCCAAGGTCGTCAAGACCCTCCGCGGCCAGGCCCGCCTGACGGAAGAAAACATCCAGGAGGCGATGCGCGAGGTGCGCATGGCCCTGCTCGAGGCCGACGTCGCGCTGCCGGTGGTCAAGGACTTCGTCGCCAAGGTCAGGGAGAAGGCGGTCGGGCAGGAGGTCATCGGCTCGCTGACGCCCGGCCAGGCCCTGGTCGGCGTGGTGCACGACGAGCTCAAGGCGCTGATGGGCGGCGCCCACGAGGGTCTGGACCTGTCCACCCAGCCGCCCGCGGTGGTGCTGATGGCCGGCCTGCAGGGCGCGGGCAAGACCACCACCACCGGCAAGCTCGCCAAGCTGCTGCACGAGCAGCACAAGAAGAAGGTGCTGGTGGTCTCCACCGACGTCTATCGCCCGGCGGCGATCGAGCAGCTGAAGACGGTGGCAGCGCAGGCCGGGGTGGGCTTCTTCCCCTCCGAGACCGCGCAGAAGCCGGTCGACATCGCGCTCGCCGCGCTCGACTACGCGCGCAAGCACCACATGGACGTGCTGCTGGTCGACACCGCCGGCCGGCTCGCGGTGGACGAGGCCATGATGGCCGAGATCCAGGTCCTGCACGCCGCAGTCAAGCCGATCGAGACCTTGTTCGTGGTCGACGCGATGCTCGGTCAGGATGCGGTGAACACCGCGCGCGCCTTCAACGAGGCGCTGCCGCTCACCGGCATCGTGCTGACCAAGCTGGACGGCGACTCGCGCGGCGGCGCGGCGCTGTCGGTGCGCCACGTCACCGGCAAGCCGCTCAAGTTCGCCGGCGTGGGCGAGAAACTCTCCGGGCTGGAGCCCTTCCACCCCGACCGCATGGCCAGCCGCATCCTCGGCATGGGCGACATCCTCGGCCTCGTCGAGGATGCGCGCCGCGGCGTGGACGAGGAGAAGGCCAAGGCCTTCGCGCAGAAGCTCAAGACCGGCAAGGGCTTCGATCTCGACGACTTCAAGGAGCAGATCGCCCAGATGCGCAAGATGGGCGGGCTATCCTCGATGATGGACAAGCTGCCGGCACAGTTCGCCCAGGCGGCGGGCAAGCTGCAGGGCGGGGCCGAGGAAAAGGCGATCTCGCGCATCGAGGGCATCATCAACTCGATGACCCCGCTCGAGCGCGCCAAGCCCGAGATCCTCAAGGCCAGCCGCAAGCGCCGCATCGCCGCGGGCGCCGGGGTGACGGTGCAGGAGGTCAATCGTCTGCTCAACCAGTTCGAGCAGACGCAGAAGGTCATGAAGCAGTTCTCCAAGGGGGGCATGAGCAAGATGATGCGAGCGATGAAGGGCATGATGCCGGGCGGCCTGCCGGGCATGCCGCGCTGAGGGGGGGGGCGGACGCATGAAGGACATCCTCGTCGCCTTCGGGCGCGCCGGTCGCAGCCTCGGGCGGCGCGACATGTTCTGGCACCTGCTGTGGCCCGGCCTGCTCGCGGTGGTGATCTGGGCCGGCGTGGCCTTCTACGCGTGGACGCCGGTCACCGAGTGGCTCTATGCCGCGGTGAGCGGGTGGTCCTTCGTCGGCGGATGGCTGTCGGCCTCGGAGACCACCGCGGCGATCGTGCTGGTGCTGATCCAGATCGCCACCGCGCTGCTGGTGGTCCCGCTGGTGTACGTCACCGCCGCGATGCTGGTGGCGACGGTGGCCCTGCCGCTGATGCTCGAGCGCGTCGCGCGCACCGACTACGCCGACCTCGAGCAGCGTCGCGGCGGCTCCAACCTGGGCAGCGCGATGAACTCCATCGTCGCCGGCGTGCTGTTCCTGCTCGCGCTGGTGCTGTCGTTGCCGCTGTGGCTGATTCCGGGCGCCGGCCTGCTGATCTCGGTCACCCTCACCGGCTGGCTGAACCAGCGCGCCTTCGGCTACGACGCGCTGATGTACCACGCCGACAAGGGCGAACTGCAGCGCCTGCGCGACGCTTGGCGGCCGCAGATGCTCCTCCTCGGCGGCGGCACGGCCCTGCTCGCGTATGTCCCGGTGATCAACCTGGTGGCGCCCGCCTTCGCCGGCCTCGCCTTCGTCCATTACATGCTCGAAACCCTGCGCCGGCATCGCATCCAGCACGGCATCACCGTGCTCGACGCAGAGCCGGGTGCCGACCTGCGGAAGCTGAGATGAATTTCGGTGCACTGATCATCGGCGACGAGATCCTTTCCGGCCGTCGCAGCGACAAACACCTCGCCAAGCTGATCGAACTGCTCGGTGCGCGCGGGCTCAAGCTGTCGTGGGCGCGCTACGTCGGCGACGACTTCGCGCGCCTTGCCGGGACGCTGCGCGAGACCTTCGCCACCGGTGACGTGGTGTTCAGCTTCGGTGGCATCGGCGCCACCCCCGACGACCGTACGCGCGAGGCCGCGGGCGCCGCGCTCGGACTGGAACTCGCCCTGCACCCCGAGGCGGAGGCCGAGATCCGTGCCCGCTTCGGTGCCGAGATCACCCCCGAGCGCCTGCAGATGGGCGTGTATCCGGTGGGCAGCGAGATCATCCCCAACAGTTTCAACCGCATCCCCGGCTTCTCGATCCGCCAGCACTACTTCACCCCGGGCTTTCCGGTGATGGCCTGGCCGATGGTGGAGTGGGTGCTCGACACCAAGTACGCCCACCTGCACCACGCCGAAGACTACGTCGAGCAGGCGGTGACGGTGTGGGATGCCTACGAGGGCCAGCTGATCGGCCTGATGCGTCAGGTCACCGCCGACTTCCCCGACACCACCCTGTTCAGCCTGCCCACGATCGCCGCCGAGGGCCAGCGGCGTTCGCTCGAACTCGGCATGAAAGGCACGGCGGCGCGCGTCGCGGCGGCGATGGCGGTGATCAAGGCCGATCTCTCCGCACGCGGGCTGGAGTGGGAAGACAAGGCTTGAGCGCTCGGGCGGCGGCCTCGGAAGAGCCGCACAGCGTGCTCGTCGAGGGCACCCGTGTCGATCTGGTGCTGCGGCGCTCGGCGCGGCGCTCGTTCGCGCTCCAGGTGGACCACCGCGGCGCGCGCGTGTCGGTGCCACTGCGCACCCCGCTCGGCGAGGTCGAGCGTTTCGTGCATAGCCACGGTGCCTGGCTGCTCGACCGTCTGCGGGCGCGGGCGCAGGCGCCGCAGGCGCTGCCGCTGGAGGTGGCGGAGGGCGTATGCCTGCCGCTCTTCGGGCGTGTCCTGGTGCTGCGCCGGGTGTCGGCGCGCGCGGCGCGCTGGCGGGGCCTGGCGGATGGACGGGAGGAACTCCTGCTGCCCGCGGGCGTCGATCCGCAGCGGGCGCTGGTGCGCGCGCTGCGCGCGCGCGCACTGGCCTGGTACCGCGGGCGGGCGGAGGAGTACTGCCACCGTCTCGGCGTTGCGGTTCCGCCGGTGAGCTTGTCGAGCGCGGCCACGCGCTGGGGTAGCTGCAGCACCCGCTCGGGGATCCGGCTGCACTGGCGGCTGATCCATCTCGAGCCGGCGCTGATCGACTACGTGGTCGCCCACGAGGTCGCGCACCTGGCCGAGATGAATCACTCGCCGCGCTTCTGGGCGGTCGTCGAGCGTCTGTACCCGGACTGGCGTGCCGCGCGCGCCGCGCTGCGCAGCGCGGCGGCGACGCTGCCGGTGATCGCGACCGCCGCCGCCGACCGCGGCGCCTTCACCCGCGAAGATTGAAACCACCACGATACAGGAAGACACCCCATGCGAATCCTTCACACCATGCTGCGCGTCGGCGATCTCGAGCGCTCGCTCGCCTTCTACACCGAGGTGCTGGGCATGCGCCTGCTGCGCCGCCAGGACTATCCGGACGGCAAGTTCACCCTCGCCTTCGTCGGCTACCAGGACGAGGCTCACGGAGCGGTGCTGGAGCTGACCCACAACTGGGGCGTGGACAAGTACGAACTCGGCACCGCATACGGCCACATCGCCCTAGAGGTCGCGGACGCGAAGAAGGCCTGCGACGACATCCGCGCGCGCGGCGGCAAGGTGGTGCGCGAGGCGGGACCGATGAAGCACGGCACCACCGTGATCGCCTTTGTCGAGGATCCTGACGGCTACAAGGTCGAACTGATCGAGCGCAAGGGCTGACGCAGGCGCCCCCGGGGGTGGGGGGCGCAGGCCTCAGCAGGGGGGCGAGACGGGCGGCTCCGGGGCGTGCTCGTCTTGGTAGCGCGACTGCACGGCGAGCACGTCCTCCCAGGTGTGGAAGAGCGCGTCGACACAGGTCGGGTCGAAGTGGGTGCCGCGCCGCTCGCGCAGCAGCGCGATCGCCCGCGACATCGGCCATGCCGGCTTGTAGGGCCGTGCGGAGGTGAGCGCATCGAACACGTCGGCGACCGCGACGATGCGGCCCTCCATCGGGATCGACTGGCCGGAGAGTCCCTGCGGGTAGCCGCTGCCGTCGAACTTCTCGTGGTGGGTGAGGGCGATGGTTGCGCCCAGGCGCAGGATGCTGGATGACGAACCCTTGAGGATGTCGTGGCCGATCTGCGGGTGGCGCTTCATCACCGCGAACTCGTCCGCAGTCAGTCGGCCGGGCTTGAGCAGGATGGTATCGGGGATGCCGAGCTTGCCCACGTCGTGCATCGGTGCGGCCATCAGCAGGGTCTCGGCGAAGGTGTCTCCCAGGCCCAGGCGGCGGGCGATCAGGGCCGAATAGTGCGACATGCGCTGGATGTGGGCGCCGGTCTCGGGATCGCGGAACTCGGCCGCACGCGACAGCCGGGTGATGGTCTCGCGCTCGCGGTCGAGGATGTCGGCGGTCGCCCGGCGCACCTCGGCGGCGAGGGTCTCGGCGCGGTGCTCGTTGGCGAGGTGGGCCTGGCGCAGCTTGAGCATGTTGCGCACGCGCGCTTCAAACTCGCGCGCATCGACCGGCTTGGTGAGGAAGTCGCTCGCGCCGCAGTCGAGTGCCGCGTAGCGCACGTCGCGCTCGTGGCTGGCGGTGACCATCAGGATGGGCAGGTCGTCGCGGTCGCGGCAGGCGCGGATGCGGCGGATGAATTCCAGCCCGTCCATCTCGGGCATCATGTAGTCGACGATGATGAGGTCGGGCGCATTGGCGAGGCACCACTCGAGCGCGGCGGTGGGGCGCTCGAAGTTGTGTGCACGCGCATCTTGCATGCGGTCGACGAGCTTGCCGATCAGGAACAGGTTGAGCTGCGTGTCGTAGACCACCGCGACCTGCATCGGACGGTCGAGTGGGAATCTCATCGGATGAGTATCGGAGGCCTTGGGCCTCGCACCGAGGAACTATTGCGCGGACGGCATCGCATCCGCGCATCCTCGGTTCAGTCGGGCAGGGCGATGCGGCCTTCGGTGCTGAACTGGTAGTCCTTGAACACGTGCTCGGCGGACAGGATGCGGTAGTCGCCGCCGTCCTCGCGCACGGTGGTGTCCTTGAGCCGGTAGGTGTAGTGGCCGCAGGTCCAGCAGTCGAAGTTGCGCATGTGCGTGCACAGGCAGGTCTTGTCGAAGACCTTGACCTTCTTCGCCTCGGGGTGCGCGGCAACCTCGCGGTTATAGGCCTCGATGTACTGGCAGTTGCCGCTGGAGTCGAGCAGGTAGCCGTAGGCCTCGCAGTTGGGGCGGATGCCGCTGCCGATCGCCGGGCTGCTCTTCAGCATGCGCATCGGGTAGCCGGTGGGCGAGATCTGGTTGACCTCGATCTCGTCTTCCTCGGCCTTGAAATAGTCCTGCAGCTTGCCCGCCGCCTGGGCGAACTGTGCCGGCAGCTTGTCCATCATCGAGGATAGCCCGCCCATCTTGCGCATCTGGGCGATCTGCTCCTTGAAGTCGTCGAGATCGAAGCCCTTGCCGGTCTTGAGCTTCTGCGCGAAGGCCTTGGCCTTCTCCTCGTCCACGCCGCGGCGCGCATCCTCGACGAGGCCGAGGATGTCGCCCATGCCGAGGATGCGGCTGGCCATGCGGTCGGGGTGGAAGGGCTCCAGCCCGGAGAGTTTCTCGCCCACGCCGGCGAACTTGAGCGGCTTGCCGGTGACGTGGCGCACCGACAGCGCCGCGCCGCCGCGCGAGTCGCCGTCCAGCTTGGTCAGCACGATGCCGGTGAGCGGCAGCGCCTCGTTGAAGGCGCGCGCGGTGTTCACCGCATCCTGACCGAGCATCGCGTCGACCACGAACAAGGTCTCGATCGGCTTGACTGCGGCGTGCAGGACCTGGATCTCGGCCATCATGGCCTCGTCCACCGCGAGCCGGCCGGCGGTGTCGACCAGCAGCACGTCCATGTGGTGCTTGCGCGCGTAGTCGAGCGCGGCGAGCGCGATGTCGACCGGCTTCTGCGCGGTCTCGGAGGGGAAGAAGCCCACCCCGGCCTGCGCTGCCACCGTCTTCAGCTGCTCGATCGCCGCCGGGCGATAGACGTCGGTGGAGACCACCAGCACCTTCTTCTTGTGCTGCTCGTGCAGCAGCTTGGCGAGCTTGCCGGTGGTGGTGGTCTTGCCCGCGCCCTGCAGGCCGGCCATCAGCACCACCGCGGGCGGCTGGGTGGACAGGTCCAGACCCTCGTGGGCGCCGCCCATCAGCGCCTTGAGCTCGTCGTGCACCACGCCGACCAGGGCCTGGCCGGGCGTCAGCGAGCCGATGACCTCCTGCCCGACCGCCTTCTCCCTGACCTTGGCGACGAAGTCCTTGACCATCGGCAGCGCGACGTCGGCCTCGAGCAGGGCCATGCGCACCTCGCGCATCGCCTCCTGGATGTTTTCTTCCGTCAGGCGGGCCTGGCCGCGGAGGGTCTTGACGACCTTGGACAGGCGTTGGGTCAGATTGTCGAGCATGTTGGGGCAGGCCTTGGGCGCGTGACTTGGAGTAAACTGCGGCTACGTATGCGCACAATTCTACTTCATCTCCTCCCCGCCTCGCTTTACGCCGGTCTGGGCGTGTTCTTCTGGCGCACCTGCATGACGCGCGGTTCCGCGCTGGAGCCGCGCCGGGAGTGCATGAGCACGCGCGAGCGCCTGCTGCTGCTGGGCGCCAT
>NZ_JTDM01000007.1:0-33423 GCF_000831325.1 Thauera sp. SWB20
GACTTGCGTCGCTCCCACGAAAACCGGCACGGCCCCGGGAGTCTCTGCCGCCGCATCCCAGTACCCGTGGAAGGCGGCAGTGAAACCACCGCGGTCGGGGTGACGCTCCGGCAGGAGCGACGCAAGTCGCGATCGCAGCTTTCCAGTGGGAGCGACGCAAGTCGCGATACGCCGATCGTTGGAGCGCGGCGTGCGCCTCACTCCAGGTAGTCGGTGATCAGCTCCCAGCGTCCGTTGCGGATCTGGGCGAGGCGGCCCTTGCGGTTGCCGAGGTGGTCGTCGGCGCTGAAGCGGTAGGCGGGACTGCCGAAGTAGTCGCGGGTGAACGCCATGCCTTCGAGCGTGTGCGCGAAGCGCTCGGGGGTGAGCTCGCGCCCGGTGGCCTCGGCGGTGCGCACGAACAGGTCGGCGAGGGTGTAGCCCATCACGCTCCACACGTTGGGCTCGGTGTTGAAGCGCGCGCGATAGCGCTCGATCCAGGCGGCGAGCTGGCTGTTCGCGCCCTCGGCGTAGGGGTGCGGCAGCACCGAGACGCCGTACAGGCCCTCGACCGCGGCGCCGCCGAGCTCGTGGGTCTGCGCCGAATAGCCGGAGGCGGTGACGAGCATGTCGACGTCCCAGCCGATCTTGCGCGCTTCGGACATGGCGGCGACGGTCTCGCGCACCACGGTGGCGAGCACCACGAGGTCGCAGCGCGCGGCGCGCAGGCGCGCGATCTGGCTGGAGAAATCGGTGGCGCCGCGCTTGTAGCTGGTGCGCTCGACGAGCTCGGTGCCGAGCCCGGCCAGCGCCTTTTCGACGCCCTTCATGACTTCCAGGCCGTAGTCGTCGTCCTGGTAGAGCAGGCAGCTGCGCTGGTAGCCGCGCTCGCGCACCATGTGGCGGGTGGCGGCTTCCATGTAGTCCTGATAGGGCGCGAAGTTCTGGAACTTGAGCGGGTGCAGCGGCTCGTAGGTCGCACGGTGGGGCGAGAAGGGGAACAGGTGCAGGCGGCCGGCATCGACGATGATCGGCATGCTCGCCATGACCACCGGCGTGCCCATGTTGGCGATGAAGGCGAAGGCCTGATCGTGCTGCACCAGCTTGCGCGCGGCGAGCACCGCGCGCTTGGGGTCGTAGCCGGCGTCCTCGACCGCGAGGCGGATCCTGCGCCCATGCACCCCGCCGGCAGCGTTGGCCTCGTCGAAGCGCATCAGCATGCCGTCGCGCACCGGCACGCCGAGCATGGCGATCGGGCCGGAGAGGTCGGACACGGTGCCGACGACGATTTCATCGGCGCTCACCCCCGCCGCCGTGGCAGGCAGGGCGCAGGCGAGGGACAGCGAGGAGGCGAGCGCGAGCGCAAGCCGACGCAAGGGGCTCATCGGGAGAACTCCTGGAGGTTGGTTGGATGGCCGTGCGCGGCTACGGCATGGCGACCGCGGAGCGCGCGCGAGTGGCCCGCAAGCCGGGCCGGTGGGTGATGCGAAGCGTGGATCAGAACGGCAGGCGGCGGCGCGGAGCTGCGGCGGCGCCGGGCTTGGGCTCGGGCCTGGTCTCCGCCGGGCGCGCCTTGACCGGCTTGCGCGGCTCGTTGAGCTCGTCGAGCGCGAAGCGCACCTTGCCCTCGAGTTCGCAGCCGCGCATGCCCGGCGAGCAGATCGCGCCGCGCACGCGCTGGCAGATTCCATCGAGGTCGTGTGGGCAACTCCAGGCACTCATGGCGGGCTCCGGCGCAAACTGCATGCAGAATTACGAGAGCGTTACTATCGTCTGCTGCAGCGCGAGAATCAAGCGCCGTCCCACCTCGGCGGCCTCACCGGTCGTGCCCCTTCGCTTCGCCCGCGAGTCCGGCCGGGCGCAGCAGCACGACGCCGACGATCACCGCGCCGAACAGCAGCAGCTCCAGCCCCGAGGCGCGCGCCCAGTCGCCGGGCAGGCGGTCGCGCAGCAGCGAGATCAGCGGCGGGATGGCGACGATCACCAGCGCCCCCCAGGCGGCGCCGGCGAGGCGGCGTGCGCCGCCGATGAAGGCGAGCATGAGCAACTCGAAGGAGAACACCAGGCCGAACTGCTCCGGGCTGATGAAGCCGATCCAGTGCGCGTAGAGCCCGCCCGCCAGCCCGGACAGCGCGCCGCCGACCACGAAGGCCTGCATCTTCGCCGCGTCGTTGTCGATGCCGCAGGCGGCGGCGGCGATTTCGTCGTCGCGCACGGCGCGCCAGGCGCGCCCGTGGCGCGAGGCGAAAAGGCGTGCGCAAGCCAGCATCGCGAGCGCGAGCACCGCCACGCTGACCGTGGCCTGCGCCAGGGTGGAGTCCGCGCGCCAGCCGGCGAGGGTGAAGGCCCCCACCGTGAGGCCCGCGGCGCCGTGGGTAAGCGACTCCCAGCGTGCGAGCGCCTCCTCGACGATGAGGGCGAAGGCGAGCGTGCTCATGCCGAAATACAGCCCGCCCAGCCGCCGCGCCGGCAGGCTGGCGAGCGCGCCGCCGAGCGCACCGGCGGCCGCGGCGACGGGCAGGGCCAGCGGCGCCGGCACGCCGCGCGCGACCAGCAGCGCCTGGGCATAGGCGCCGAGCGCCACGAGTGCGGCCTGGCCGAGGGCGATCTGGCCCGCCTGGCCCACCACCACGACCACGCCGAGGCCGGCGATCGCGTAGGTCGCCACCAGAGTCGCCTTGCCGAGCGCGTAGTCGGTACCCAGCCCGGCGAGCGCGAGCAGCAGCACCGCCAGCCAGGGCAATGCGGCGCGCACCGCCGGCACGCCACCGCGCAGGATGGGTGCGCTCACGCCCGCCCTCGCGCGCCGCCGAGCCCCTGCGGAAACAGCAGCAGCGCCGCCAGCAGCAGCACGTAGGGCACGAAATCCTTCGTGCCTTCGGGCAACGCCAGCCCGGCGAGCGCCTCGGCGACGCCGAGGAAGATGCCGGCCACGAGCGCGCCCGGCAGGCTGGTCAGCCCGCCCAGCACCGCGGCGGGGAAGGCTTTCAGGGCGATGAAGCCCATGTTCAGATGCACGAAGGTGATCGGCGCGAGCAGCAGCCCGGCGACCGCGGCGAGCGCCGCGCCGAGCGCCCACGCCAGGGTGTGCATGCGCGCCACCGGGATGCCCATCAGCGCGGCGCTGCGCGCGTCCTCCGAGCAGGCGCGCAGCGCCAGCCCGGTGCGGGTGTGGCGGAAGAAGGCGGCGAGCAGGCCGGCGAGCAGCACGGTGGCGGCGATCACCCACAGGTGGCTGGCGGCGAGCACGAGGGGGCCGATCGCCAGCGTGTCGGCGGCGAAAGGCAGGCGGTGCATGTCCTGCGCCGCCGCCGGCACCGAGGCGACGCCGCCGCGCATCATCATGCCCAGGCCGAAGGTGAGCAGCACCGCCACCAGGTGCGGCTGGCCGAGCGCGCGCCGCAGCACGGCGCGCTCCAGCACGGCGCCGAGCACGCCCACCGCCAGCACCGCCGCCACCGCCGCGGCGACGAGCGGCCAGCCGGCGAAGGCGTGCAGGCCGAGCGCGGCGAAGGCGCCGAGCATCAGCAGGTCGCCCTGCATGAAGCTGACCGTCTCGGTGGCCTTGTAGATGAGCACGAAGGAGAGTGCGACCAGGCCATAGACACAGCCGATCGCGACTCCGCTGGCGAGGACCTGGACGAATGCGAGCATGGGGGCGAAGCATAGCCGAAGCGCCGCGCCCGTTCGCGCCCCACGGGCCGCGGCGCCACCTCCACCCCCGCGATGCTTGATGCAGGAGCGCCGCAAGGCGCGAATGCGGCGGTGGAGGCCCGCACCCGCATCGGCTTCCTGACCGCCGTCTTCGCGCCTTGCGGCGCTCCCACGGGGAAAGCGGCAGGCGTGTGCGCCACGAAAAAGGGCCGGCCGGCGGGTGCCTGGGGCATTGCGCCCGCACCCGCCGGCCGGCCCCGCATCGGCCTGCTTGCCAGCCGGGGTGCTCCCGATCAGCCGAGGAATCGGTCCAGATAGCCCTGCTGCCAGGCCACGACCACCGCCGCGATCAGCAGCACGAGGAAGAGCCAGCTCTTCCACGGCGTCTTCTTCTCGGCATACGGATCGGTGAGCGCGCGCGAGGCGCCCGGCGGCAGCGCCGCGACGCCGGTGAGCGCGCCGCCGAAGGGGATGTTGATGCGCGCACGCGTGTTGACCGCCCAGCCGTTGGCGTCGAGCAGCGGGCCGAGGTTGCGCTGGCGCAGCTTGAGCCAGGCCAGCAGCATCGACGGACCGGAGATCACCAGCACCGCCCCCACGACCACCAGCGGCATCTGCCACACCGGCAGGCCGAGGAAGGCCGACACCACCGCGGCGAGTGCGGTGCCGATCGCGCCGACGGCGAGACCCATGGCGGCGAAGATACCGGCGAACTTGGCGATGTCGAACGGTGCCGCCGGTGCGGCGGGCGCTGCGGCCGCCGCCGGGGCGGCCTCGATCTTGGCGCTGGCGCCGGCGACGCCGGTCGCGGCCTGGTCATTGACCGCCTTGTCGCGCGCGGCGGCGAACTTCTGCAGCTGCTCGCCGATCATGCGGCCGATGCGCTTGTACGGCGACCAGAAGGCCTGGCGCACGCTGATCGGCGCCTCCACCACCTTGACCACGCTGGCGCGCCAGTCGCGCCCCTGGCGGTCGTAGAAGATGCCGTTGCGGCCGGGCACCATCATCTCGTCGGCGTCGCCGCCGGTCATCGCGGCGACGATGTTCATCGGCGCCTCGCCCTGGCGCTGGCACTCGCAATACACCAGGTAGGTGCCCGACAGCGGCGCGAGCGTGGCGTGGCGGGCCATGTCGCCCACGCGCAGGCAGAGCTCGCAGCTGCGCTGGTCGAGATAGAGCGTGCCGGCCTGGAAGATCGCCTTGTCGTGGCGCGAGTAGAAGTCGCTCAGGGTGACGAAGTTGCGCAGCAGGCGGACGAGGTCACGGTTGTAGCGCACCAGGCGCTCGAGCGCGTCGACCTGGCCGGCCGCGGTCTCGGCGGCGAGGTCCTCGTCGATCAGGCGGGTGAGCGCGGCGCAGGTGCCGTCGGCGAGCAGCCCCCGCACGTCGGCGACCGGCAGCACGGCCACCGGGTTGGCCGGCATCGCCGCCACCCAGGCGCGATGGGCGGCGAAGCGCCCGGCCAGGTCCTGCCATTCGGCCTGGGTGAGGACTTCGCGCGCGCCCAGGATGGGGGTGACGACCTCGTCGCGCAGCGCGGCGATGCGCGCCTCCCAGGCCGGGTTCAGCCCGACCGCCAGCGGCAGCGCGCGGCCCGGGCCCACAAGCGCGAGCGGCAGCGCGGCGACCGCGGCCGAGGCGGCATCGAGCGACTGCAGCGAGAGCTCGACATAGGCGGTGTCGGCCGGGTTGAGCGCGGCGGCGGCGCGCTCGTCGAAGGCGGCGAGGCGGCAGCGGGTGAAGTAGTCCTCGACCTTCTCGCGCACGGCCTCGAAGACCGCGGCAGCAGCGCCGGTGGCGTCGCCGAGCGGCAGCACGGTGGCAGCGTCGGCCTCGGCGCGGGCGTGCCAGTCGGAGACCTCCTGCGCCGCGGCGAAGAAGGCGTCCACGCGCGCCTGGTCGACGCCCGGCTTGCCGCTGCGGTCCTCGGCGGCGCCGTAGGTCTCGACGATGCGGGTGATCGCCCCGGCCAGGCGCGGATCGCCGGCGAGCTCGGCGGGCACCACGCCGTCACCGTTCTGGTGCTCGGGCGCGAACAGCTTCTCGGTCTCGGCGAGGTCGCCCATGGAAATCTCGCCCGCGTCGGCCTTGCCGACGTAGGCCAGCACCTTGGAGGCGGTGGCGAGCAGCTTGGCGCCCTCGGCGTTGGTCTCGTCGATGGCCGCCAGCGGCAGGCCGTCGCCGCCCTGGAAGAGCACGCCCGGATCCTTCAGCACCGTGCATACCCAGCGCGTGGCGTCGATGATCTCGGGCGCGCGGATGCTGCCGTCGTTGTCGACGTCGAGCAGCTGCAGCGTGCGCGAATCGAACTCCAGGCCGGAGGTCGGACAGGCCAGCACCGACCACAGCTTCTGGTCGAGCTCGCCGAGGTGGCGCAGGTCGTCGGCAGTCTCGATGCGGACCTGGTCGAAGCCACCCGAGCGGAAGAATCGCCACTGGTAGCCTTTCTTGCTGGTTTCGTCGCTCATGTTCTCGAACACTCCCTGTCGTTATGCGGGCAGCACCCGCAAGCCATGCTCAGGGAAAGATGGTGCGCCCGAAAATCGGGCCGAACAAGCGATGGATTTCCCGAATCCGGCTTAAGGTCCAGGGGAACGGGGAGGTCGAATGACGAAACGCGAAAAACGTCGCAGGCATCGCGGCGAACGCCCCGCAGCTCAGCCGTAGGCGCCGACGAAGGGGTTGCTGTCGCGCTCCTCGCCGAAGGTCGAGGTGGGACCGTGGCCGGGGATGAAGGTGATGTCGTCGCCGAGCGGGAAGAGCTTCTCGCGGATCGAGCGGATCAGGGTCTGGTGGTCGCCGCGCGGGAAGTCGGTGCGGCCGATCGAGCCGGCGAAGAGCACGTCGCCGACGATCGCCAGGCGCGCGCCCTCGTGCACGAAGACGACGTGGCCGGGGGTGTGGCCGGGGGTGTGGATGACCTTCAGCGTCTGCTCGCCCACGGTGACGGTGTCGCCGTCGTGCAGCCAGCGGTCGGGCTCGAAGGACTCGACGTCGGGGAAGCCGAACATCTTGCTCTGCTGCGGCATGCCCTCGATCCAGAAGCGGTCCTCCTCCTGCGGCCCCTCGATGGGCACGCCGAGTTCGCGCGCTAGCTTCGCGGTGCCGCCCGCGTGGTCGATGTGGCCGTGGGTGATGAGGATCTTCTCGACCGTGACGCCGAGCTCGGCGACCGCGGCGAGGATGCGGTCGAGGTCGCCGCCCGGGTCGACCACCGCCGCCTTCTTCGTGCGCTCGCACCACAGGATGCTGCAGTTCTGCTGGAACGGGGTGACCGGGACGATGGTGGCCTGGATCATGGGCGACGGACTCCTATTGACGGGTTTGCGCGGCAGTTTAGCGGATGCACGCCGTCGACCCGCACGAGATGCCGGCAGCGGGCGGGGCAGTCGCATGGGGATTGCCGTGCAGGAGCGTCGAGAGGCTGTGGTTGCGTGGACCGCCTGCCGTCGATTCGGAAACGTCGGATTCGCGCCTTGCGGCGCTCCTGCAGGGGGGCTGCGGCGGTTTCCGTAGGAGCGCCGCAAGGCGCGAACCCCACGTGCCATGCCGGCGCGCCGGCACGGCACGCAGGGATCAGATCACGCCCTGCGCCAGCATGGCCTCGGCGACCTTGACGAAGCCGGCGACGTTGGCGCCGTCGACGTAGCTCACCGTGCCGTCCTCGCGCTCGCCGTACTTCAGGCAGGCGGCGTGGATGCCGAGCATGATCTCCTTGAGGCGGGCGTCGACCTCCTCGCGGGTCCACGACAGGCGCATCGCGTTCTGGCTCATCTCCAGGCCCGAGGTCGCCACGCCGCCGGCGTTGGAGGCCTTGCCCGGCGCATACAGCACGCCGTTGTGCTCGAAGATCTTCGCGGCTTCCATGGTGCTGGGCATGTTGGCGCCCTCGGCGACCGCGATCACGCCGTTCTTGACCAGGGTGGCGGCGTCGTTGCCGTCGAGCTCGTTCTGGGTCGCGCACGGCAGCGCGACTTCCACCGGCACATGCCACGGACGCACACCCGGCTCGAAGCGGGCGCCGACGCGTTCGGCGTATTCGGAGGCGCGGCCGTAGTAGTGGTTCTTGATCTCCATGAGGATCGCCAGCTTCTCGGGGGTGAAGCCGGCCTCGTCGATCACGGTGCCGCTCGAGTCGGAGCAGGTGATCGGCTTGGCGCCGAGCTCCATCAGCTTCTCGATGGCGTACTGGGCGACGTTGCCCGAGCCCGACACCGAGACGCGCATGCCCTTGATGTCGCGGCCGGCGCGCTCGAGCATGGCGTTGGCGAAGTAGACCGTGCCGTAGCCGGTCGACTCGGGACGGATCAGCGAGCCGCCGAAGGACAGGCCCTTGCCGGTGAACACGCAGGCCGAGTTGTTCGACAGCTTCTTCATCATGCCGGCCATGAAGCCGACCTCGCGGCCGCCCACGCCGATGTCGCCGGCGGGCACGTCGGTGTCGGGACCGACGTGACGGTACAGCTCGGTCATGAAGGCCTGGCAGAAGCGCATGACCTCACCCGGGCTGCGGCCCTTGGGATCGAAGTCGGAGCCGCCCTTGCCGCCGCCCATCGGCAGCGTGGTGAGCGCGTTCTTGAAGGTCTGCTCGAAGGCGAGGAACTTCAGGATCGACAGGTTCACCGAGGGGTGGAAGCGCAGGCCGCCCTTGTAGGGGCCGATCGCGGAGCTGTGCTGGATGCGGTAGCCGCGGTTGACCTGCACCTCGCCACGGTCGTCCACCCAAGAGACGCGGAACGAGATCGCGCGCTCGGGCTCGATCAGCCGGTCGAGGAGGGAGTGCTCCGCATAGCGCTTGTTGGCCGAGATGAAGGGCCACAGGCTCTCCATGACCTCGGTCACGGCCTGCAGAAACTCGGGCTGGCCGGGGTTGCGCTGTTCGACGTAGGCCAGGAACTCCTCGAGGGACTGATATTTCATGATGTTGGACCCATGGATTGATTGAAGACAGGTTTTTCTTGCGCACGCGCACACGCGATGGCCTCGGTTTTACCCGAGGCCATCGCGCAGTGCAGGCCAATATTGTGCATCAACTCCCCTCTTTGGTGCATGATCTTCGTCAAACCTGCGCCGACTATGACGTTTGACGCATTCATGCACCGTTCTTGTGCGTAACGATGAATGTCATCCGACCCTGCGTTCAGGCGCCGTGCATGGACCGGGAATGACCCAGGGGTTATCCTGACCGTGCACGTGTAGCCAAACCAACGACAGGGAGGTGTTCATGGGGCTGTTCGCATTCATCAAGGAAGCCGGCGAGAAGCTGTTCGGGACGGGCGAGGCCAACGCGGCGGCCGCCGATCCGGCCGCGGCCAATGCCAGGGCGGCGCAGGCGATCCATAACTACATCGTCGCGCTCAAGCTCGCGCCGGCGGACTTGGGCGTGAGCTTCGACGCCGCGAAGAGCCTGGTCGTCGTCAGTGGCACCGCGCCCGACCAGGCCACGCGCGAGAAGATCCTGCTCGCCGCCGGCAACGTCGCTGGCGTGGCCGAGGTCGAGAACCGCCTGTCGGTGGCGCGTGCCGAACCCGAGGCGCAGTTCCACACCGTGGCGCGCGGCGACACGCTGTCGGCGATCGCCAAGAAGTACTACGGCAACGCCAACCAGTACCCGGCGATCTTCGAGGCCAACAAGCCGATGCTGAGCCACCCGGACAAGATCTATCCTGGCCAGGTGCTGCGCATCCCGCCGCAGGCCTGATCACGCATCACCGGCAGGCGGCTTTGCGCTTGCCCCGCCGAGGCCCGGGCCGTTACGCTCGGGCCTCTTCCGTTTCCGCCTCCGCAAACATCCACCATGGCCCGCATCCGGATCGAGCTGCCCGAGCGCTTCACCTTCTCCACCGACATCCCGCTGCTGGTGTCGCACATCAACTACGGCAACCACCTCGACAACGCCCAACTGCTCGGCATCGTCTCCGAGGCGCGCGTGCGCTTCCTCAAGTCCATGGGCTATTCCGAGCTCGACATCGAGGGCCTCGGCATCATCGTCGCCGACGCCGCGCTGCAATACCGCTCCGAGGCCTTCCACGGCGAGACCATGCGGGTGGAGATGGGCGCGGCCGACTTCCATGAGCACGGCTGCGACCTGGTGTGGCGCATGGCGGAGGCGGCCAGCGGACGCGAGGTCGCGCGCGGCAAGACCGGCATCGTCTTCTTCGATTACGGCCAACGCCGCAAGGCGACGGTGCCGGAAGGTTTCGGCCGCCGCTTCGTTCCGGCCTAGGCACCCGTGGAGCGCGCACGCGTCGCGGTCGTCGGTGGCGGCCCCGCCGGCCTGATGGCGGCGGGCGCGCTCGCCGAGCGCGGCTGCACGGTCACGGTGTACGACGCCATGCCCTCGGTCGGGCGCAAGTTCCTGCTCGCCGGGCGCGGCGGGCTCAACCTCACCCACGCCGAGCCCCTGGCGGACTTCCTCGGCCGCTACGGCGCCCGCCGCGACACGCTCGCGCCGCGCATCGAGGTCTTTCCGCCGCAGGCGCTGCGCGAATGGGCGCACGGCCTGGGTGTCGAGACCTTCGTCGGCAGCTCCGGCCGCGTCTTCCCGCAGGAGATGAAGGCCGCGCCGCTGCTGCGCGCCTGGCTCGCCCGCCTGCGCGCGACCGGCGTGCGCTTCGCGGTGCGTCACCGCTGGCTGGGCTGGGCGGAGGATCCCGCGCAGGATGGCGCGCTCCGCGCGGGCCTGCAGCACCTGCGCTTCGCCACCCCGGACGGCGAGCAGACGGTCGAGGCCGACGCGCTCGTGCTCGCGCTCGGCGGCGGCAGCTGGGCGAAGCTCGGTTCCGATGGCGCCTGGGTGGCACCGCTACGCGCCGCCGGGGTCGAGATCGCCGACCTGCTCCCGGCCAACTGCGGTTTCGACGTCGTCGGCCCCGCCGGCACGGGCTGGAGCGCGCACTTCCTCGATCACTTCCGCGGCCAGCCGCTCAAGTCCGTCGCCGCACGCTGCACCGACCCCGCCGGCCGCGTCCATGCGCGCGCCGGCGAATGCCTGATCTCCGCCACCGGTATCGAAGGCGGCCTGGTCTATGCGCTCTCCGCGCCGCTGCGCGACACCCTGCTCGCGCGCGGCGAGGCCGTGCTCGAGCTCGACCTCGCCCCCGGCCGCAGCCTCGAGCGCCTCGCCGCCGAGCTTGCCCGCCCGCGCGGCAGCCGCTCGTTTTCCAGCCACCTGCACAGCCAGGCCGGCATCAAGGGCGTCAAGGCCGGCCTGCTGCGCGAATGCCTGGCGAAGGCCGAGTTCGACGATCCCGCCCGCCTCGCCGCGGCCATCAAGGCCATGCCGCTGCGCCTCGTCGCCACGCGCCCGCTCGACGAGGCCATCAGCAGCGCCGGCGGCGTGCGCTTCGAGGCGCTGGATGCGCAGCTGATGCTGCGCGCCCGCCCCGGCGTCTTCGTCGCCGGCGAGATGCTCGACTGGGAAGCGCCTACCGGTGGCTACCTGCTCACCGCCTGCTTCGCCACCGGCCTCGCCGCCGGAACCGCCGCCGCCGACTGGCTGTCGCAGCAACCCCGACCGCCCTGCCCCTGACGCCTCACTCCTTCCGCCTCACGCCTCACTCTTCACGCCTCGCACCCCAATGAACCTCCACCCATTCCTGGTCGCAATCGAAGTCGGCGGCACCCTGGCCTTCGCGATGTCCGGCCTCATCGAGGCCACCCGCAAGCGCATGGACATCGTCGGCGTGTTCTCGGTCGCCTTCGTCAGCGCCTTCGGCGGCGGCACCCTGCGCGACATCCTGCTCGACCGCCGCCCGCTGTTCTGGATCGAGAACCAGGAATACCTCTGGCTGGTGCTGGCCATGGTGGCGACGACGCCGCTATGGCTGCAGACCCTGCGCCACAAGGTCGGCGGCCGCCTGATGGAGCTCGCCGACGCGCTCGGCCTCGGCCTCTTCGCCATCTCCGGCGCCACTCTCGCCGACGCCGCCGGCATGCCGGTGCTGGTGTCGATGATGATGGGGGCGATCACCGCGGTGTTCGGCGGCGTGTCGCGCGACGTGCTGTGCAACGAGGTGCCCAAGGTCTATAGCGACCACCGCCCCTACGCCATGTGCGCGCTGTTCGGCTGCGGCGTCTTCCTCGCGCTCGACGCGATCGGCCTGCCGCTGCCGATCGCCACCCTGGCCGGCATCGCCGCCGCTACCGGCTCCCGCCTGCTCGCGCTCGTCTTCGACGTGCGCCTGCCGGCCTGGCCGGCGCATCGGGACTGAACGCGGGGTCGGCGAACGACCGCCTGCCAGTTACCAGTTCGACTCGCGCTCGGCCGTCGCGGTGATGCGGTGGATCGACAGGTCGGCGCCGTTGAACTCTTCCTCGTGGTCCAGGCGCAGGCCCACCGCGAGCTTGAGCCCGCCATAGACGAGCACCCCGCCGGCGAGCGCGACGGCGATCCCGAGCGCGGTCATGATCGCCTGCGAGGCGAACGCCACCCCGCCCAGCCCGCCCAGCGCCTGGCTGCCGAAGATGCCCGCCGCCAGCCCGCCCCAGGCGCCGCACAGGCCGTGCAGCGGCCACACCCCGAGCACGTCGTCGATCTTCCAGCGGTTCTGCGTCAGCGTGAACATCACCACGAACAGCCCCCCCGCCACCGCGCCGACCACCAGCGCACCGAGCGGGTGCATCACGTCCGAACCCGCGCACACCGCCACCAGCCCGGCGAGCGGCCCGTTGTGCACGAAGCCCGGGTCGTTGCGCCCGGCCGCGAGCGCCGCCACCGTGCCGCCGACCATCGCCATCAGCGAGTTGATCGCCACCAGCCCGGAGATGTTCTCCAGGCGCTGCGCCGACATCACGTTGAAGCCGAACCAGCCCACGATCAGGATCCACGCGCCGAGCGCGAGGAAGGGGATCGACGAGGGCGGATGCGCCGAGATCTGCCCGTTGCGCGCATAGCGCCCGCGCCGCGCGCCCAGCAGCAGCACCGCCGGCAGCGCGATCCAGCCGCCCATCGCATGCACCACCACCGAGCCGGCGAAGTCGTGGAACTCCGCCCCGAAGCTCGCCTTCAGCCAGGCCTGGATGCCGAAGGCCTGGTTCCACGCGATGCCCTCGAAGAAGGGATAGACGAAGCCGACGAGCAGGAAGGTCGCCGCCAGCTGCGGCTGGAAGCGCGCGCGCTCGGCGATGCCGCCCGAGATGATGGCGGGGATCGCCGCCGCGAAGGTGAGCAGGAAGAAGAAGCGCGTGAGCTCGAAGCCGTGGTGCTCCACCAGCGCGCCGGCGCCGGAGAAGAAATGCACGCCGTAGGCGATGCCGTAGCCGATGAAGAAATAGGCCAGCGTCGACACCGCGAAGTCGGACAGGATCTTGACCAGCGCGTTGACCTGGTTCTTCCGCCGTACCGTCCCCACCTCCAGAAAGGCGAAGCCGGCGTGCATGGCGAGCACCATGATGGCGCCCAGCAGGATGAACAGCACGTCGTTGCTCGTTTGAACGGGTTGCATGATGCCTCCGAAAGTGACGGGCATCCTTAGCAAGCACCGTTCCAGTGCGATGAATCGGGCGGAATCCAATGCGTCACGCCATGATGGTGCGCAGAAGACGCACCAGAGGGGTGCGTTCGTCAGGCAGCGCGCACCGTGGCGGGGCGTGGCGAGGAGCTCGTCATCGCGCGTGCCGGCCAAGCCGTCGCAGCGCGGACCGCCTGCCGTCCCGTACGCCGCAGGATCGCCGGCTCGTCGAAGAACCGCAGGTGTCGAGAGCCGACATGTCCGGTCAAGCGGGCGTATGATCCGCAGCCGACAAGCGCCAGTTGCGGCGCAGCAGCATGACGCGAAGGAAGTCTTGACTTGAAGGTTCGAGAGGTCCAGCACCCGGCGCACATCGTTCCGTTGGCCTTCCTGATCACGATCCTGATCGGGACCGCGCTGCTCATGCTCCCGCGCGGATGCGGTCGGCGCGCCATGGATCGCAGCCCTGTTCACCGCGGTGTCGGCCGTGTGCGTGACCGGCCTGGTGACGGTGGACACCGGCACCTACTGGTCGTCGTTCGGGCAGTGGGTGATCATGGCGCTGTTCCAGATCGGCGGCTTCGGGATGATGACCGCCGCCACGCTGCTCGGGCTGCTGGTCAATCGCTCCTTTCGCCTGCGCACACGACTCACGGCGCAGGCGGAAACCCACACACTCGGGATCGGCGACGTCAGCAGCGTCGCCAAGCTCGTGCTGTTCGTGACCGTGATCGTCGAGGTGATGACCGCACTGGCGCTGGCTCTGCGTTTGCATCTCGGTTACGACCTGCCTTTGGCCGAGGCTGCCTGGAGCGGCCTGTTCCATTCCGTCTCGGCCTTCAAAAACGCCGGCTTTTCGATCCACGCCGATGGCTTGATCCGCTACGCGTCCGACAGCTACTTCCTCGCACCCGTCATGCTTGCGATCGTGATCGGCGGTCTCGGCTTTCCGGTGCTGCAAGACCTCCGCAACAAGCTCAGGGACCCCCAGCATTGGTCCGTGCACACCAAGCTGACACTCGTGGGAACGGCCGTGCTGCTGGCTGGCGGCGCGATCCTGCTGCTTGCCTTCGAGTGGGCGAACCCGCGCACCCTCGGATCGATGCCGGCAGGGGACAAGCTGTTGTCGGCGATCTTCGCGTCGGTGTCGGCACGCACGGCCGGATTCAACTCGATCGATATCGGTGGGCTGACGCACGAGAGTCTCGGCCTGCACTACTTCCTGATGTTCATCGGCGGCGGCAGTGCCGGCACGGCCGGTGGCGTGAAGGTGGGCACGGCGATGATCCTGGTGATGCTGGTCATCGCCGAGATCCGCGGCCGGATGGACACCGAGGCCTTCGGCCGGCGCATCAGCCATTCGGCCCAGCGCCAGGCCATCACCGTGCTGGTCCTCAGCAGTGCGGTCGTCGTGCTGGGCACGGTGTTCATCCTGCACACCACCGAGATCGCCACCGACCGGGTCATCTTCGAGGTGATCTCGGCCTTCGCGACGGTCGGCCTGTCCACCGGCATCACTGCAGACCTGCCGGATTCCGCCCAGCTGATGCTGATCCTGCTGATGTACATCGGCCGGGTCGGCACCATCACATTGGCGGCGTCGCTCGCGCTCGGCGAGCACCGCATGCCCTTCCGCTATCCAGAGGAGCATCCCGTTGTTGGCTAGGTTATTTACAGAGCAGTTCGCCTTCTCGAAAGGCGACAGTGTGGTCGTGATCGGCCTCGGGCGCTTCGGGGGAGCCGTCGCCAATTCGCTGATGCAGCTCGGGCACGACGTGATGGGCATCGACCGCGATGCGGAGCCGGTGCACGAATGGGCGGATCTGCTCACCCATGCGGTGCAGGCGGACTCGACCAGTGCGATGACCATGCGCCAGCTGGGCGTGGGCGACTTCGCGCACGCCATCGTGGGGATCGGCGGCGACCTGGCCGCGAGCCTGATGACGGTGATGGCGCTGACCGAACTCGAGATCCCGGACATCTGGGTCAAGGCCATGACGCCCGAGCACGGCAAGATCGCCGAGCGCATCGGCGCACATCACGTGGTCTACCCGGAGGCCGACATGGGCGAGCGCGTCGCGCATCTCATCAGCGGCCGCATGATGGACTACATTGAATTCGACGACGGCTTTGCGATCGCGAAGATTCAGGCGCCGAGCGTCACGCACGAGCGCTCGCTCGCGGAATCGGCGGTGCCCGAGCACTTCGGCGTGACGGTCGTCGGCATCAAGCGCGCACACGAGGATTTTCAGCACGGCAAGCCGGGCAGCGTCGTGTCGCCGGGTGACCTGCTGATCGTTTCCGGACCGACGAAGAAGGTCGAGGCGTTTGCGGCCAGCGGTCGGCGCCGATAGCTGGCCAGCGTCGAGGTGGCGGCTGCGCTGCGACCGTGCCGGCCTGTGCAATGTTCTCATTCCCGGAAAGGCCGCGGAAGATGCTCAACTGGATCCTGAATCAATTCAAGCGACAGTCGGCCGAGGATCTCGAGCGGGCGCGGGAAATGGTAAAGGCCGCGGAAAGGGGGCACTCGCACCCGGACCTCGGGAAGGCACGCGATGTCGCGCGTACGCTCGGAATCGAAGTGGATGTCCATGCGAGCGCCGAGCAGCTCATCCAGGCAATCCGCCGTTACCTCGCGCGCCACGGCGAGATGTGAACCCGACCGCGCAAGACGCCGAACGAGCGCTCGAGCCGGGGGACGCCGACCGGCAGCACGGCAGCTTTTGAAGGATCCCCATCGGCTGGGAATCTGTCGTGGGAACATCGGGGTGATGAATGTCTCTTCCGCATCCGGTCGAGACCGCCACCGTCGGTTTGCCGCGCCCCAACGCGGGTTCGGGGCTGGGAGTGTTTCAGTCCGGCCAGATCGAGACGACCATACACGTTTCGCCCTGCCGCTGCGAAAGGTGGAGGTTTCACTCCGGCCAGTGGCAACCGCTGGAACGGCGCGCCGGCGGGTGGGCCGTGATGACGGGTCCGTGGCGTTGCGGGCGCTTGGGTCAGGCGAAGGCGTCCGGGGCCTGCATCCACGCGGGAATGTCGCGTTCGCCGTGCAGTACGCGCCAGACATCGATGTGGTCCGCGCGTTCGACGTAAAAGACCAAGTAGGGGTAGCGCGAAAGCCTCCACGAGCGCAGATCAGGAAGGTCCAGCTCATGCCCAGAGCGCGGCGAACCCTTCCCCGGATGGCGGGAGATGTGGGTATAAGCCCGTTCCAGTGCGTCGATGAAGCCCACCGCAACCGCCGGGGAGGCCTCTTCGAGGTCGTGGGCTATGACGGCGTCGACGTCCCGTTTTGCCTGTTCACGAGGAACGACGGGCTTCAACTTCACCCGCAAGATACCGACTTGCCTGCGCTGTGCATCCGGCCACGCAGACTTTCAAAGTAGGCGGCATCCGCCGGCGGCGCCGGCGCAGTGGCTGGCAAGATTTGGCAAGATTGTGCTTCAGCGGCCGCTGCGCCAGGCGTCCAGATCGCTGCGTTCGATGTGAGTCTCGCGCGGGTTGATGTTGCCCGGCAGCAGGGGCCCATCCCATTGCTCGGTGGCCCAGCGCTTGACGTTGGCGTGCAGCTCGCATTGCTGTATCGCGTTTGCCAGCAGGACCTCGGCGTCGTGCGTCGAAATGCCTCCGCCGGCGAGCAATTTCGCCGCGTCGTGCAGCGTCAGGGTGGTGCCACCGTCGCTCGTGTTGGTCATTTTGATCTCCCGGGCCTTGCAGCGTGTGCCGAACCGCGATCTCGACAACGGTGCCGGCGGATGGTGCGGCGAGCCAGCGGGGCGCGGGATCGGGATCTGCACCCGAGTTCCATTCAGCCCCCCGTGGCGTAGGGATACAGCCGGCTGATGAACTCCTTGTCGCCCGATGACAGGGTGGTGTTGGTGCTGAAGATCGGCTTGCCGCTGGTGGCCTCCTTCGGGAAGAAGTAGGACATGATGGACAGCGGATCGAAGGGTTTGGCAAAGGGGAAGCGGTCGGTCTCCCAAGTGCGGTAGAGGTACTGGTCGATGGTGTTCTGGTCCCAGTGGTTGGGCGGGCCGCCCAGGAGCTTGAGGACCTCCTTCCCGTCCCAGGGAATGTCGCCGCTGGGGTTGTTGTGTTCGTGGGCGAGGCCCAGCACGTGGCCGAACTCGTGCAGCACGACCGACTCGACGTCGTCGATCGGCAGCGCCGGCACAAGCCAGCCGAGGTTCATGGTCGGCTCGCTCGGCGGCACGGCCAGGGCGTTCGTGCCCTCGTAGGACCAGGAGCCGCCATCCTTGTCGAAGGCGACACGCACCTCGGCATCCTTGTCCTCGCTGGCGACGAAGAAGATGTTGGCGTAGGCGCTCCAGATCTGCGCAAGACGCAGGATGCGTGCCGCGAAGGCGCCGTCGGCGCCAAGGAAGCGCACCCTCAGGCGCGAGCCCGGCACCCACATCAAGGGGTTGGTCCTGCGTGCCGCCGCCTGAACCCCGGGCGCCAGGGCCTCTTCGACCGCAGCATGCCCAAGCTGCGATTGGGCGCGCGATGTCTCCGACTGCCAGCTGTAGAGCGCGGTGACGACCTTGATCGCGAGCGCCTCCGGCGTCTCGAAGGTCGATACCAGCCCTTTTTCCCGCAGGGCCTTGCGCAAGGCGGCGATCTTCTTGCCGCTGTCGTTGTCGCCGGTGGTGGAGTCCATCTGGTCCGGCGGCCACGGCGCGCGATTGTCGGTCAGGAAGATCAGGCAGGGCTTCTTGTGCTTCTTCGCCTCGAGGTACTCCAGCTCGGTCACCGAGCGGCGCTGGGGATTGCCGGCGCGCGGCACGTAGCCGTAGCGCCAGGCGAACAGGCCGATATAGACGTCGCTGTCGCGCACGTCGCGCAGGCACTTGTCGAGCGGGCGCTCGTCGGCGGCGACGTAGTCCTCCATCGCGATGACGTCGTGGCGCAAGGTCCGCAACTGCTCATACACGCGGCGCCGATAGTCCTTCAGGTCCTCGAAGGTCGAGGATATGTAGATTTTCAGGCCCATCGCCTTCCCCTCATGCGGCCCCTGTGCTTTAAAGGTAGTGAGCCGCGGCAAAGTTGCAAGATGAGCATCGGCTTTTCGGGCCGCCCGCATTGACCGCTTCCGGCGGGCTTTGCGGGGAGTCGTCCACCGCGTGGCCCGTCAAAGCGCCGCAGCGTAATCGGGGTCTGTCCCCGTTTTTCATCGGCAAGCGGCGAGGTGTGGAGATGAACACGCTGGGATGGCAGGAACTGAAGGTGGTGGCACTCGCCGTCGACGACCTGGCGAGGGCGGAGGATTTTTACCGCAGCAAGCTGGGCCTCGAGCCGAGGCCGCAGGCGGACGGTGACGTCGGTTTCGCCCTGGGCAGCCTGACGCTCCTGCTCAAGCCGCTTGCCGGACCCGGCGGCGCGGCGGAGAAATCGCCCTATCCGCGCCTGACCGTTGCGGTTGCGGACGCGCCGCGGATGGAGCGGGAACTGGCTGCGCGTGGCGTCACGATCAGCGACGCGGTGCAACTCTATGAGGACGGCTGTTACTGGGTCGGCGCCTTCCTGGACAGCGAGGGCAACAAGCTGTGGTTCTGCTCCGAAGCCGGGAAGCCCGCGCCAAGTGTCTCTGGGGGCAGGTCTTCCCCTTGATTGCAGAGGAAACACGGCCGTGGGGCTGCCCTCGGTTGTCCCAGGCCTTTCATGGCCCGGACGCGTCGCGGTCCGAGTGGGCGATGTGGCCGAGCAGCCAGTCGCGCAGCACCATCAGGAGCTCGACCGAACGCTCCTGGTCCGACAGGTCGCTCATGGCGCACAGGAGCGCGAGCTGATCGCGCAGCGCCTCGTGTTCCTGCCGATGGCGCGCCAGGTCCGGGTGGTCGCGTGCCTGCATCCACGCCTCCTCGCGCGCGAAGTGCCCGGTCACGTAGTCGTCGAGGGTGGCGAGTGCGCTGTGCAGGGCCGCGGAGCTGCGATCGAACAGCATCGCATCGAACACCATGTTCAGCGTGTCGATCAGCTTCTGGTGATCGGCGTCGAGGCTGTCGACCCCGAGCGAGAGCGCCGGGGTCCAGATCGCGATGGGCATGTCGGCCTCACTGCTCGAAACATAGCGAGATGACGCTGCTGCCGTCCGCGCGCTTGCGGTGGGCCATCGCGTCGCTGACCCGGTCGGCGAAGAAGCGGCCGTCCGGGGTGGTTTGCGCGTCCTGCGCCGGGGCCGCGCGCGTGAGACCGATGTGCAGCGTGCAGCCGTTGAAGGCGAGCTTCAGGCTGGAGGCGCGCTCGTCGAGCAGCTCGCGCAGGGTGAGCATGACGCGAACCTTGACGTTGTGGGCCACGTTCCATTCGTCGAGGATCCTCCGGACCTGGCGCAGGCGCTCGCCGACGGGGTGGCCGGGATCGAGGGCGACCGTGGCTTGGCGGGCGTTGCCCCAGCTCAGGAAGGCGTTGACCAGCAGCGCGGCGAACACGCCGATCGCGAGCGCCGAGGACATCAGCGGCTTCACCGAGTCGGGCAGTTGCGCGAACAGGGGGGCGTTGGCGACGCGTGCGATCGCCACCAGGAGCGGAAACGCGACCACTCCGGCCCGGCGCATGTCCATCGGGACGGTGCCGAGGACCTGGAATCCGTTGGCGATGACCAGGCAGCCGGTGAAGACCAGCATCCCGCCGACCACGGGATCCGGCAGGGTGACCACGAGGTGCGTGAACGCCGGACTGAGTGCGAACACCAGCATCCATGCGGCGACGGCGATGCCGATGACGCGGCTGGTTGCGCCGCTCGCGTGCGAAACCCCCACGCTCGAGGTCGAGGAGTTCGTGCCGGTGCTGCCGAACAAGCCCGAGAGGGTGGTGGACAGCCCATCGACGAGCACGCCCCGCCGGATCGCGTGCATCTCCGGCCGAACCCAGGCGGCGTCGTTGATCCGCGCACAGATGTCGACGGCACCCATGGTCTTGAGCGACGCGGCGACCGCGGCGAAGAGGAAGGGGAGCAAGTAGCCGACGTCGAATTCGAGCCCCAGATGTGCGGAGGAGGGCAGGCCGAACAGCGCCGACGAGAAGGCGTCGCTTGCGCTGCTCGGGCCGGGGATGCCGGTCGTCAGGTACACGAGATAGCCGCAGGCCATGCCGAGCAGGGAACAATACAGGCGCCAGCGGCCGCGCCCGAAGACGCCGAAGACCACCGAGACGAAGAAGGTGGCGCCGCCGACCACCAGGCCGGGGACGCCCGCGCCGGAGAGGCGGTTCAGGCCGATGACGCCGATCTCGATGCCGACGATGATGATCGAGAGCGCGACGATCTCATTCGGGAAGAATCGGCGGGCCCGTACCAGCAGGCTGGCGAAGAAGGCCTGGAAGATCCCGGCGACCAGCGTCATCCCGCACACGACCGGCAGCCCCCCGGTGGCCGCGGCGAGCGAGGCCGACAGATAGATCCCCGAGTTGCAGCTGACGATGAAATACCCCGAGCCGAGTCGTCTGCTGCACTGGACCAGCGTCGCGATGGCCAGCGCGATGAGCGAAAACGAGAGCACCCCCTCGGCGGCGGCCGCGTCGACGCCCGCGGCCCGGCAGATCATGACGACGATCGCCAGGTTGGGCGCCGCCACCATGAAATGCTGGAGCCCGAGTGCAGCGAGCGTCAGGGCGCGCGGTTTATCGTCCAGTCCGTGGATGAGGCTGTCCGGCCGTCGCGCCATCAGGGAGTCGGACCCGCGGCGGATACCGGGAAACATCATCGTGATTCTCCGAGTCCGCGGATAGGTGGAACGATGGCGGCGAACGATCCGGGCGCGCCCGACCTCGGGCCGGCTGCAGGTGTGGAACACCCTTCAACCGGCTGGCCGCATCAGGGTGGGAATGGTGCTCGGGCGTTGCGCGACAGGCGCTTCGTCGCGGGCGATTGATTCAACATAGACGAGGAAACAGGCGGGGTCAGGCCTTTCGTTCGACGCTCACCGCGCTATCTGCCGGCGCTCGTGTGCCGACGATGCGAGCCGCGTCTCCACTGCATTTCGGCGCGCCAGAGTTTGCGAGGCATCGGTTAGCGCCCAAGATCGCCGGATCGCCTCGGCAAGGCAGATGATGATCGCCGCGCCCCTGTGCGTCGTTTGTGGCCGGTTCTAGTGCGCTGGGGGGTATGGCCGCCGACTTTCCGTCGCGTGAAGGCCGGACCGGAGCGCAGGCCGAGTGCGTGACTACGCGGTGGCCAGATTGCCCGGATTTGGCTGCACCATGGCTACATGGCGCCACAAAGCACAACGCCAGCCCCGGGAGGCTGGCGCAAGTGCTTGAATTCAGATGGAGCGGGTGAAGGGAACATCATCGTGTTCCCAACTCGTTGATTGATAACGAGTTTTCCGCACTCGGCGAACCGAGATGGACATAATTATGGACTGAAAAACCACGCTTGGTCAACGCGCGCTCCGAGCAAGTCCAGTGCGAGCCATGGACAGCCAGCAGTAGCCAATGTACCCGAGCGCTCAACGTCACGAGGCCGGTTCATCTCCCTTTGGCAGGAACTCCTCGCGGGCGCGCTGCAGAAACCGCTTCATGGGCTCAGAGGGTTCGGCGCTGCGGCGCAGCAGGTAGGTGGACAGCATGGGCGGCGTGCCGGCCAAGGGGCGAACGGTTATGTCGGGGCGGTTCAGGGTCTGCACCTGCGAGGCAATGGCGAAACCTAGGCCATAACCGGCACCGACCAGAGTCAGCATCACGCCTAGGCTCGTCACCTGATCTACCGTAAGCGCTCCACGAACCCCATCCTTCTGGGGCTCGCTACGCTGTGATCAACTGCTCAGCCTTGAGATTCCAGGGCAGGAGGGCCTCGACGTGTTCGACGGTGGTGGCGGTGGGCAAGGCGCGCAGCACGTGGCGCAGCCACAGGTACGGCTCGACGTTGTTGGCTTTGGCGGTCTCGATCAGCGAGTAGATGAGTGCGCTGGCACGCGCACCGGCCTGGGTGTCCGAGAAGAGCCATGCCTTCCTCCCAACGACGAAGGGGCGGATGGCGTTTTCGGCGGGGTTGTTGTCGATCGGCAGGTCGCCGCGCTCGAGGTAGCGCGTCAGTCGCGGCCACTGCCGATGCAGGTAGCCCAGGGCACCGCCGAGTATCGAGGTGGGCGGCACGGTGGGGAGCACCTGGTCGAGCCAAGCGCGAAGCTCACCGATGACGGCACGGCTTCGGCTCTGGCGTAGCGCCAGACGCTCGACGTCGCTCAGTTCGCGCGCCTCCTTCTCGATGGCGTAGAGCTTGCCGATCAGGGCCAGCGCCTCGTGGGCGCGACCACGCTTGCCTTCGGGCAGCACCTTGCCGGCATCGACGAAACGACGGCGTGCATGGACCCAGCAACCGAGCCGGGTCACCCCTTCGGTGAAGGCAATTGCGCCGTAGCTCTCGAGCCCGTCGGCGATCAGATACCCCTTCCAGCCTTCGAGCAGGCGCAAGGGCACCGCCTGCGCGCGGCTCGGATCGTACTCGAAGAGGATCACCGGCCTACCCGGCGGGCCACCGCGTTGCACCCACATCTGGCTCTTGCTGGTTGCCGCCCGACCGGGTTCCTTGAGCACCTGGACCGGGGTTTCGTCCATGTGGATGACGTCATGCCCGAGCAGCACGTCGCGCATCAGGTTGGCGATCGGCTGCAGCGCCTGCGCGGTGCCGATCACCCAGCGCGCCAGGGTCTGGCGCGGCACGAGCACGCCCGCACGGGCGAGCACGTACTCGAAACGCGCGAGCGGCAGCCCATCGACGTACTTGGTGACGAGCAGCATCGCCAGCAGGTCGTTGCTCGCGTTGCTCTTGGGTAGCACCTGCGCCGGAGCGCGGGCACTGACCGGCGCCTGATCGCCCTTGGGGCAGCCGTAGCGCTTCTTGATGTGGCGCAGCACGCGCACCTGCATCGGCACGATATCGAGCTGTTCGCTGACGTCCTGGCCGATCTCGACCATGGGGGTGCCGCAGGCGCAGGTACGCTCGGCCTCGGGGACGTCGTGGACGACGTCGATGCGCGGCAGCTCGATCGGCAAGGGCTTGCGCTTGCCGCGCGCCTTCTTCTTGCCGGCGTCGACGGGCGTCTGGCCAGACGGTTCAGTGGCCGAGAGCGGCAGGGTCGCGGTATCGCCCGCCTCGGATGCGGATGCGGCCAGCGCTTCGGCCTCGTCGAAGAGCCAGCCCTGGCCCGCGTGCGATTCGCTGCTGGGCCCGAACATGCGCCGACGCGCCAGGCGCAGCTGCTCGTAGAGCTCGAGGATGCGTGCCTCGAAGCCTTTTTGCAGTTCGGCCTCGCGGGCATCGAACGCTTTCTGAAGCTCGAGCTCACGCGCATCGAACGCTTTCTGGAGTTCGACTTCGCGGGTATGGACGACTTTCTGGAGGTCGGCCTCGTACGCCTTGAGGGTGGCTTCCTGCGCGCGTCGAAGCGTCTCGAACTGGACTGTAAGTTGGGTATTGAGTTGCGTCTCGAAGGCACGCTGCTGGGCCAGCAGCAAGGCTTTGAGCACCGCCGGATCGTCGGGCAACTGCGCGGGGAGGACGGACGCGCACACGCCGACATTGGCATTCGAACGAGGGGCGGCGGTACGCTGTGGCATGCCGGAATTATACCCGATCACGCTACGTAACTGATTGGTAATGCAGCGTTTTATGAGGCTTTGCCGCCCACAGGTCGAAGCCTTCGAGCAGCCACTCGAGCTCCTTCATCGTCAGCGTGCAGGTGGGCTGGCTCGCCTCGGCCGCCGGCCAGGCGAAGCGCTCGGCTTCGAGCCGCTTGTACCAGAGGCAGAAGCCGTTGCGGTGCCAGTACAGCGCCTTGAGCTTGTCGCGGCGGCGGTTGATGAACAGGTACAGCGCGTCGCCGAACGGGTTCAATCCCAGTTCCTGCTCGACCAGCGCCGACAGCCCGCCGATGGATTTGCGAAAGTCGATCGCCGACCGGTACAGATACACCGCGCCGATGGTGTGCCCCGGATGCATCAGCGCCCCCGCTCCGAGAGCGCCGCCGACAGCGCGGCCAGCCAGTCGACGCCGGGCAGCGTCGCGCACTCGAGCCGCAGCTGTGCGCCGATCATTACCGTGCAGCCCGTGCGGGCCGTCATCGAAGGCTCGATCTGGATCGGAACGAATCCGCCAAGCTTGGCGCGGCTGCGGCGACCGCCGGCCACCAGGCGCTTACGCCATTGGTAAAGCGCTTGCGGCGACAGGCCCTCGCGCTCGGCGTAGGCCTTCGTGGTGATGCCTTCGGCCTCGATCGCCGAAAGGTGCGACAACCAGAACGTGCTGCGCTCCGACATGCTCGTGCTCCCAGAGAAACGGAAGCCCAAGCATGCGGACTCACCCGGGGCTACGTAAGGATGGGGTTCGTGGAGCGCTTACGATCTACCAGCTTGAGCGGCTTGGACGCACCTTGAAGCACCGCCTGGATCTGGTGGTGGCAGCCCGATCCCGCGTCCGGATGGCACAGTACCAACGGAAACTTCAAGGCTTCATCCAATGGCACTTCCGCGTGCGCCAACAAGGGGTGGCGCACGGGCACGATCACCGACAGAGGATCGGTCCACACGGGCTCGGCGACAAGGCCTTCGCTCACCGCGTCCGACAGCGCAAAACCGATGTCCAGCAGATCGTTGTGCAGGCCCTTGAGCTGCTGCGCGAAAGGCAGCTCGAAGACGCGAATCTCCAGTTCGGGCTCTTCCTCGCGGCTGCGCGCCAGCAAGGTGGCAATGTGGGGCTGCGCCAAGCTGTCGCAGATGGCGATGCGCAGATAACCCTGATAGCCCTGCGCCGCCGCCTTTGCGGCACTCACCGCCTGCTCCACGGTGGCCAGCACGCGCCGGCACTCACCGAGGAACACTTGACCGGCCCAGGTCAGTCGCGTCTGGTGCGCGCTGCGGTCGAACAACTGCACGCCGAGCGTGGCTTCGAGATTTCGCATTGCGCGCGACACAGGCGATTGTTCTACGCCAAGGCGCTCGGCCGCTCGCGCGAAATGCAGTTCTTCCGCGACCGCAACGAAATAGCGCAGTAGTCTGAGTTCCAATGCGGCCTCCTGTTTGCCTCGTTCCTGGCCTGCGTCCACCTCATGCGGATTGCGCCTCGCTTTCTCCTTCGATGATTGGCAAGAGGTTCCGGCGTTGCATGCTTGCCTATTCGGATAGGCAGATCGCATCCGAAAATTACGGAGGTTGAGGCGGAACGCTACCTGGCCGAAGACCTGAGAACCTCAATCACCGCGACGCTGCACTACCGCCTGATCCACAGGTTCAGTTCAATCAATTCCCGGGTTGCAGCTCCACACGCACCTCGCGCGATTTGCCGGCCCGTTCCACTGACAAGACCACCACATCGCCGACCTTCCTGTCGTCTAGCCGCGCGAGCAGCTTGGCCACATCGTCCGTCGCCTTGCCATCAACATCGATGATGCGGTCGCCCGGCACGATGCCTTGCGGCGTGACTTCGACACCCGCGAGGCCGGCCTTGTGCGCTGCCGAACCAGGGGTAACACGCAACACGAACACGCCCTTGCTTCCGGTCAGTGCAAGCAGGCGCTGATTGAGCTGTTCGTCCACCTCAATGCCCAGCGCCGGACGGATGTACTTACCGGTCTTGATGAGTTGCGGGACTACGCGCATGACGGTGTCCACCGGCACGGCGAAACCAATCCCGGCCGAGGCGCCGGAGGGGCTATAGATCGCCGTGTTGATGCCGATGAGCCTTCCTGCCGAATCGAGCAGCGGCCCACCGGAGTTGCCAGGGTTGATGGCGGCGTCGGTCTGGATCAGGTGATCGATGGCCGGGCCGCCCGCTTCTCCGGGTAACGAGCGGTCGAGCGCGGAGACGATGCCGGTGGTGAGCGTCCAGTCCAGGCCGAAGGGGTTGCCGATAGCGAACACCTTCTGACCCACCTTGAGGTCGGCACTGGTGCCGACCGGCACGGCCGGCGGGCGCTTGAAACCGACGCCGATCTTGAGCACAGCGATGTCGTGCGCGGGGCTCGTCCCCACCAGTGCGGCCTGGTAGTCGCGGCCGTCGGCCAGTTTGACGGTGGCTTCGGACGCGCCCTGGATGACGTGGAAGTTAGTGACGACGTGGCCGGCGTCGTCCCAGATGAAGCCCGAGCCAGTGCCGCGCGGCACGGAGAAGACGTTGCGCGTCCAGACATCGCGTACCAATTGTGCGGTAGTGATGTAGACCACCGAGGCGCGCGATTTCTCGAACAGTTCGATGGTGGCTTTCTCGTCCGCCGCCAGATCGCCACGCGCCGTCACAGTGCGTTCTGCCGCCTCGCGCGGACTGAACCAGGCCTCGATGGCGGGCAGGAACTGCCACAGCAGCATGAGCGCGGCAATACAGGCGGTGATGAAGAGCCAGCGCCGGACGAAGTGGTCCGGCGCGGGACGTTGGTACGGGTCGGGGTAGGCCATGAGAAGTCTCCTGTTGATAGGCAATCAGCGCCACAGCCCGCTCGGGCGCCAGCGCGGTGGGCGCGGCGTCAAAGCGGATTCCGGCAAGAAATGGGGCGCGTGGAGTGGCAACGCTGATGCTGGCCCAGGCGCCAACGTCAGTAGGCGTGAGATGCGTTCTTGCGTGGCCGGATGCGTGCGCAACCAGGAGGGTTCGGGATTGCCCCATCCCGGCCACAACCAGGCGCGCCAGGAGCGGCTGACCCGCTCGATTTTCGCCAGCGCGGACGCCAGCCCCTGCGGGTCGCCAGTCAGTTCCGCCGCGAGGCGGTCAGCGTCGAACTCACGCACGCGAGACAAGCCGAGCTGTGCGAGCAGGGCCAGCTGGGGCGATGCGGCCAATAACAATAGACCAGGCCAATAGACCTCCGCCGCGCCAACCAGCAGCGCGGGCAGGTTGAGCAGGATCGCGACTTGTCCCATGAGGGCCAGCAGGCTCGTGAGGCGACTGACGGAATCCGCCAGCCTCATGACGCGCAGATCCTCATTGGTGATGTGCGCGATCTCGTGCGCGAGCACACCCGCCAGCTCGCGTGGGCTCAGGCTGCGCAGCAGGCCATCGGTGAGGGCGATCGATGCCTCCTGCTTCGATCCGGTGGCGAAGGCGTTGACGACGGCACTGGGCACATAGTGCGGCACCGGCGTGGCGGGCAAACCGGCACGGGCGGGCAGCTCGCGCAACAGGGCCCACATCTCGTGGGCTTCTTGCGGGTGCAAGGCCCGTACGCGGTACAGGCGCAAGCTCAGCGCCGACGCGGCTACCGGTTGCAGCAGCAACGCACCTGCAACGGCAAACAGCGCGAGCCACAGGCCGCCTTCCCCAAACGGCAGTCTCCCTGCTGCGGCTGCGATCCCGACCAGGGTCAGGACCAACAGCCCGGTCTGCAGGCGGTTGAGCCAGCGGTGTTGCAACAGCGCCGTGCGCGGATCACTGGAATGATGACGGGTCATGCTCAGAGGTCTCGGCGGCGCGGTCGCCGCGCTTGCGCAGCAGCCAGTAGGTCGCACCCAGAGCCAGCGTGGCGCCTGCCAGCGCGGCTATCTTTGCGGGGCTCGCCTCGGGGTCAAGGATCACGAACTTGCGCGCCAGCGCGATCAGACCGATGAGGATCACGGTCTTGACCTGGATGATGCTGTCCCGACGCAGCGCCACGCGAACAATGGAATGCTTGAACTCCATCGCGATCAAGAGCGTCATGATCATGCCGAACACACTCTGGAATACCTTGTGATCCAGGGGATTGAAGGCATCGAGGACCAGCAGCGTGAAGACGATGGCGATGAGCTGGAATAGCGACACCACGATGATGACGGCAATTACCGCCGACAGAACGAGGGCGACGACCTGCTCGAAGCGCTCGTATAAACTCATGATGGCCCATTGGTCACGGAAGACCTGAAATGGGTTAAGGCGTGTTGATTTCATGACGATGAACTCCCTGGAAAACGGCTGCTGTCGAGACGGCGGCGCATTGCGCTGATGTGTCCTTCAATCAGCTCGGTCGACATGCCAAGCGTCGACATCACCTGTTCCGCCAGCCCAAGGCCTGCGGCAAAGGATTGCTGGTACACGCGCACGTTGGGCATGGCGCGAAATGCATCGGCCGCGGTCGTACTTCTGCATGACACCCACAAGGTCAGCGCCGGACGGCGCTCGGCAATCGCCTGGGCGATGCGCAACGCTTGCTGGGCATGGGCGAACGTCAGCACCACCATGTGCGCATGCGTCAAGCCGGCAGCCAGCAAGGTATCGGGCCGACTGGCATCGCCATGGAACACCGGCGCGCCGGCGGCACGCGCGGCCTCGACCTTCTGCGCGTCCGCCTCCAGCAGCAGATGCGCCACGCCGGCGTGGCGAAGAATCTCGCTGACGGTCAGGCCAAGCTCGCCCGCGCCGCAAACGATGACATGGTCTCGATATCGCGCCGTCTGCGCGGCGATCTCAACTTCTTCAGCCTGGGGTGGCTGAATGACGCCGCCGGTGCGGCTCAAGAACCGGGCAAGTACATCGTGATGGCGGATCAGCAGCGGTGCCAAGGCCATGCTGAGCACCAGCGCGACCAGCATGGGTTGTACGACGGTCGCGGGAATCAGATGCTGCTGCAAGACCATGCCCAACAACAGCAGGGCGAACTCGCCGCCATGCCCCAACGCTATGCCCGTGCGCCAGGCATCGAGGGCGGACAGGCGCGTCGCCCGCAAGGCCAGGGTATTGAACACGATCTTGACAGGCACCAGCACTGCCAGCCACGCCAACACCGTCAGCGGTGCCGAAAGAATCTGTGCTCCGTCCAGCTGCAGGCCGACAGTCACGAAGAACACCCCCGACAACACATCGCGAAACGGTTTGAGGTGGTTTTCCATGTGGTGCCGGACGTCGCTCTCGCCCAGCACCATCCCGGCCAGAAACGCGCCCAGGGCGGCGGATACGCCGACGGCGTGCGCAGCGGCGGCCGCGGCCACGACCACACACAAGGAGGCGAGCATGAACGCTTCCTCATGACCTTGGCGAGCCACCCAGCCCAGCAGGCCATGCAACAGACGGCGCGAAGCAACCGCCGCTGCTGCGAACAACACCAGCACGCCCAACACTTCGAGCAGCATGCTCTCGACCTTCGGCGACTCGCCGCGCGCCCAGATCGCCAGCAAGGCCAACAGGGGCACGCTGGCCAGATCCTGAAAGACCAGCACGGCGATGGCGCTGCGGCCATGGCGTGTGGTGAGTTCACCCTGGTCGGCCAACTGCCGGCTGACCAGCGCCGTGGAAGACATGGCCGCCGCAGCGCCGAGCAGCGCAGCGCTCTGAGCTGGCTGCCCCAACCCCATCAGCATCAGGGTCAGAGGTGCGGCCACAACGACCATCTGCAAACTGCCAGCCACCAGTACGGTCTTGCGAGTGAGCCAAAAGTGCCCGAGGGAGAATTCCAGTCCGACCATGAACAGCAGTAGCGCCACTCCCAGCTCGGACAGAAAATCAAGCGCTTCTCCCGGCGCGATCACGCCGGTGACTGAGGGGCCCAGTAAGGCGCCGGCGGCGAGGTAACCCAGCAAGGCGGGCACTCTGAGCGCAGCCGTCACCACGGCGGCCAGACTGCACGCCGCCAGCAGACTCAGCGTAACGCCCAGCAGGCCCTGCATCGGTCAGCGCCCAAGCTGTGCCGATACCCAGCGCACGATGTCCTGCACGCCCATGGCGCCGGCCTGACGCCCGATCTCCCGCCCACCCTGGAACAGGGCGAGCGTCGGAATGCTGCGGATGCCGAACTGCGCGGCCAGGTGGGGTTCTGCCTCGGTATTGACCTTGGCCAGCCTGACCCTGGGTTCGAGCTGGCGCGCCGCTTGCTGGAACTGCGGGGCCATCATCTTGCACGGCCCGCACCAAGGTGCCCAGAAATCGACCAACAGTGGCAGGTCGCTGCGCTCCACGTGGCGCGAGAACGTAGCCGTGGTCAACTCGATGGGTTCGCCCGTGAACAAGGGCTGCTGGCAGCGGCCGCAGTTGGGATGTTCCGATAGCTTCGCAGTCGGTACGCGGTTGATGGACTGGCAATGCGGACAGACGAGGTGAAGATCATTCTTCATGGTTCGCCTCCTTGGACCACAGTGAGGCTGCCGCGCTTCGGGTCACAGACAATGCCGACCAATCAACGCCTTGGAGCCAATCGTTCCCGTCTTTGCTTACTCCGGCCTCTTCCAGATGAGCAGCGATGAACGCTTCGGCCTGAATGAGCCACCTTTGGACAGTATCTTCCTTACTAGGAATCAGCAGGATTTCAGAGACGCTGCTGGCATCCAGCCCGTCCACACGGATAAGCAGAAAAATGCGCCGCCACAAACGCGGCATGTCCTTCAGCAGGTCGAATGCAAAAGCGAACTCGCTCGACCGATCAACTAGCTCCTCCTGTTCCGCGATCGTTGCGGCATCGGGATGCTGACTGTCAGCGATGATATCGGCCAGCCTGAGTGTGTCGTCGGGCTGATAAAATTCGAAGACTTCCTCTTCCACCATGGCCTCGGCGACGTCCTGGGCATCCGCTTCGACCGGCGCGTCCAGAGAAACGAATTCGCCAAATTGCCGGCTGTTTGCCACTTCGTGATCCAGGACGGCGAACAGATGCTTCAGAAGACCGATGTAAGCCGCTTTTTCTTCCGGCACGGATTGCCATTCCACCTCAGCTTGGACAATCGCTTCATCCACCACGTCGCGCAGCGTCGGATAATCGCGCGGTAAATCGCCGACGGCACGCAGATAAGCCAGCTCACGCCTTGCGACAGCCTCAAGTTTCGACAGTAGAGGCATTCGGGTCGCCTCGGCCTCATGGGCGGCTGATGCGGGTTTTGCGGCAATCCGCACCTTGAGCTCGCGCAAGCGCTCGCGTCGTGCTTTGCGCTTGATTTGATCCTGAGCATGCAGTCGGTCAAAATGCTTCTTGGCCTGACGGAACAACGACTGTGCGAGCATCTGCGCGAGGGGCGTCAGCTCGTCATGTGATGCAGTAACGCTGACAGTCTTTTTGCCGGGCAGGTGCATATAGCCACTGGCCAGAAATTGCCGCTTGATCTTGTCGCGATCAAGGACGATTTGAAGTTGCGCTGAATCTTTAGTGTGTTTGTCGAGCAATGGCTTGAGGGCGTGCTCGATCACATTTCCCAAAGCTCTCTGCCAAGGTTCATGAAACTCTTTGTCGATAGCTCGATAGCTATATTGCATCTGCATGTATGACTCCTTCGATGTCATTTCTATGGAGGTATGAATCGAGGATGCTCATATCCATAGAATTTAGTTTGACCCGCTCTTATCCCTGGCGCGTTTTGCGAAGACGCCAACTCAAGAACAAAAGCGTGACACCATAGACTGCCGCATAGAAGCCCAACAGCCAGCCTGCGGCCAGGAATGACTCGACCGGACGGGAAAAAAATATCCACAAGACGATAGCGCCAAGGACAATCGAGAGCAGTCCACTGAAGGCAAGCCAAATTTCACCCTTGATTTCTTGACGCAGCCGAACGGCGGCGGATATCTCCAGCACACCGGTGAAAATCGCCCAGAACCCCACGCTAGCCCATAAAAAAGAAGCCATGACCATCGTGGCGACCCAAGGAGCAACCAGGACGACGACGCCGGTAAGTATGCCGACAATGCCGCTGAACAGCAGCCAGCCCCAGCGCTCTTTTTTCTGGATATGGCGCACCGCTGCAACCAAGTTGAAAGCGCCATTGACCAAGGAAAATGCGCCGAACACTAAGGTCATGGCCAACAGAGCCGATTGTGGCATCCAGAACGCAAGGGCTGCGAAAATCAATGCCAAGACACCGCGCAACGCAAAAATCCACCAATTTTCGGTCAATGAACACAGTGTTTTGGTGGGCTCATCCGCACTGGAATCGGTGATGGTGTCTGTATTCATGCTATATCTCCTAAAGATCTAATGGGGTGAAAAAGCAAACACTCCTGAGCCAAGAGAGGGGCGCGACGCGCCCCTCTTACGCCCTATCCAGCGGTTTCAGAACAACTTGGACAGCTTTGCCTTGATTTCATCGAGCCAGCCTTTTCCGCCGCCTCCCCCAGCCGTCTTTTGCTTGACTTTCTTGAGTTCAGCATACAGGGGCTCAAAGTCCTTCTTCTTTCCATAGCCCAGCAGTTCTGCCATTTCCAACTGCTGCCGCGCTTCGTTCAATAATGTCTCCAGGCGCTCATTGGACGCTTCGCTCCGCTGACCATCTTCTACCAAGGTCTCGGCGCGCTTCAGGAGCAGCCTGGCGCGCAGGGCGGGCAGCGGATGCACGCTGCGCGTCTCGACCAGCGTGCTGAGCGCTGCCTGCAGCGCGGCTTTGGCTTCTTCAATCTTGCCCTGATCGATCAGCGGCACGACTGACTTCACGGCTGCGGGATAGGACGCCAGAGGGATGTTGGTGACCGCGATCACGATTTCACTGGCCAGCAAAGCCAGCACGTGACGTGCCTGTTGCACCTCGCCATGTTTGAGGGCATCCAGCGCCTCGTCGGTCATCGCCTCAATGGTTTCCGTGTTGGCGAACAAGTCGTGCACGATGGTGCGCACATCAACGGGGGCCAGGGCGAGCGTGGGTTCGCGCGCAACGATCAGCTCCAGCTTTCCCGTCACTTCGGCCAGCGTTGCCAATGCGCGTGCAGCGTCCTTTCCGTCAAGTGCGGCCAGCGCTGATTTGGTCAGCGACAAGGCCGAGACGGCCTCATCGAGGACTTGTTTACGTTTGTCTGCCGCCTGCGAGTCCGTTTCCTTCTGAACCTCAGGCTGTACCTCCGTGACGACTTCAGCCTTGGCCTCTGGACTGACAGGAAGGCTGCTTACCGCGGCCTGTTCGTTTATTTCTTTGTTCGTCGCATTGGGATTCGATGTTTGCTCATTCATGGTGATATGCCTCGTGTGAGTTAGTGAAAATAGGCGAATCTATTGGGGCTGACTGCGAACATCGCGAGACTGACCGACCGAACAGTCGGCCCCTTCATCACCTCAAAACAGCTTTTGGAGGCGCGTCTTCAACTCGTCGAACCATCCCTTGCCGCTTTTGCCACCAGCCGACTTTTGCTCAATGGACTTCACATGATCGAAGATGGGTTTGAAATCCGCCTTCTTGCCATAACCCAGGATCTGCGCCATCTCGATCTCCGTGCGCACGGACGACAGCAAGGTGCTGAGCTCCTCGTTCTGCTTGGCATCGCGCTTGTCGGTCTCGGCCAGCTTTTCAGCTTTTGCCATCGCGGCTTCAGCCCGTAGCACGGGCAGAGGAAAGGCGACCGAGGTCACCACCAGCGTGTTCAGTGCTCGGGCGAGTTCCGCCTTGGCGTCGTCGGTAAGCGCTCCACGAACCCCATCCTTACGTAGCCCCGGGTGAGTCCGCATGCTTGGGCTTCCGTTTCTCTGGGAGC
>NZ_JTDM01000008.1:0-29884 GCF_000831325.1 Thauera sp. SWB20
GGCGCCGTGATCGCGACTGGCGTCGCTCCTACGTCCCACCCCGGGCGCTGCGGGTTTTGGAGGGATCGCGACTGGCGCCGCTCGTGCGTCAAGGCCGGGAGCGTTGCGGGTTCCTGTGGGAGCGACGCAAGTCGCGATGGCGGCGGCCAGGCTGGGTGGCGCGGATTCCGGGCGCCGTGATCGCGACTGGCGTCGCTCCTACGTCCCACCCCGGGCGCTGCGGGTTTTGGGGGGATCGCGACTGGCGCCGCTCGTGCGTCAAGGCCGGGAGCGTTGCGGGTTCCTGTGGGAGCGACGCAAGTCGCGATGGCGGCGGCCAGGCTGGGTGGCGCGGATTCCGGGCGCCGTGATCGCGACTGGCGTCGCTCCTACGTCCCACCCCGGGCGCTGCGAGTTTTGGAGGGATCGCGACTGGCGTCGCTCGTGCGCCAAGGCCGGGAGCGTTACGGGTTTCTGTGGGAGCGACGCAAGTCGCGATGGCGGCGGCAGGGCCGGGGTGGTGCGGATTCCGGGCGCCGTGATCGCGACTGGCGTCGCTCCTACATGCCAGGCCGGGCGTGACGAGGTTCGGGGAGGTGCGATTCGATGCGACCCCGGACGCTGCGGGTTGGGGATTCCGGTGCGGTGTGCTTCGCACCAGGGCTGTGCATGTGGGTGTGGGTGCTGCACCGCAGCAGTGCGGGCGGTGGGGGTTGGGCGGCGCTTTGGTCGGATCGATCGCCCCCAGGCGCTGGCATGTTTGATGCTTATTCTCCCTCGAGCCCCTGGCCAACGGCGGTCGGGTGAGCGGCAGCGAGTGCTGCCGCAGCGTTTTACGGTCTGGTGGACAACGGCGTCCATTCCACTCGCCCCCTGCTGGGGATCGAGCGGGATGGGCGCCGTTTTCATTCCGACCCAATCGGCCTTGTTGCGGAGAAACCCCATGAAGAAGATGAAACTCGTGCTGGTCGGCAACGGCATGGCGGGCGTGCGCACGATCGAGGAGCTGCTGAAGCTCGCGCCCGACCTCTACGACATCACCGTGTTCGGCGCCGAGCCGCACGGCAACTACAACCGCATCCTGCTCTCGCCGGTGCTGGCGGGCGAGATGACGCTGCCCGAGATCATGCTCAACGATCTCGACTGGTACGGCGACAACGGCATCACGCTGCACGCCGGCCGCAAGGTGGTGAAGATCGACCGCGTGCGCCGCAAGGTGCTCGCCGGCGACGGCACCGAGGCCGACTACGACCGCCTGCTGCTGGCCACCGGCTCGACGCCCTTCATCCCGCCCATCCCCGGCAACGACCTGCCGGGCGTGCTCGGCTACCGCGACATCGCCGACACCGAGGCGATGATCGAGGCCGCCGGCAAGTACCGCCACGCGGTGGTGATCGGCGCCGGCCTGCTCGGCCTGGAGGCGGCCAACGGGCTGATGCTGCGCGGCATGGACGTGACCGTGGTGCACCTCGGCGAGTGGATCATGGAGCGCCAGCTCGACCGCGCGGCGGCCGACATGCTGCAGGCCTCGCTCGAGGCCAAGGGCATGAAGTTCCTGCTCGCGCGCCAGACCGAGGCGCTGCTGCCGGCGCGCAACGCGCAGGGCGGCATGAACGGGCGCGTGGGCGCGGTGCGCTTCAAGGACGGCATGGAGATCCCCGCCGACCTCGTCGTGGTCGCCGCCGGCATCCGGCCGAACTACGAGCTCGCCGAATCCGCCGGCCTCTACTGCGGCAGCGGCCGGGTGCGTGGCATCCATGTTTCCGACACGCTGCAGACCGTCACCGACCCGCGCATCTACGCGGTGGGCGAGTGCGTGGCGCACCGCGGCATCGCCTACGGCCTGGTGGCGCCGCTGTTCGAGCAGGGCAAGGTGTGCGCCAACCACCTCGCCAACTTCGGCATCGGCCGCTACGAGGGCTCGGTCACCTCGACCAAGCTCAAGGTCACCGGCATCGACGTGTTCTCGGCGGGTGACTTCAGCGGCGGCCCGGGCACCGAGGACATCGTGCTGCACGACCGCCAGGGCGGGGTGTACAAGCGCGTCGTGCTCAAGGACGACCGCATCGTGGGCTCGGTGCTGTACGGCGACACCGCCGACGGCTCGTGGTACTTCCAGCTCATGAAGGATCGCCAGAGCGTCGCCGAGATCCGCGACCACCTGATGTTCGGCCAGAACAAGCTGGGCGACGCCGGCCACAAGGGCGAGAACCGCGCCGCCAGCATGCCCGACACGGCGGAGGTGTGCGGCTGCAACGGGGTGTGCAAGGGCACCATCGTCAAGGCGATCAAGGAGAAGGGCCTGTTCACCCTCGACGAGGTCAAGAAGCACACCAAGGCGGCGTCCTCCTGCGGCTCGTGCACCGGCCTGGTCGAGCAGATCCTCGCCTCCACCGTCGGCGGCGCCTACCAGGCGGTGAGCGCCAACGACAAGCCGGTGTGCGCGTGTACCGAGCATTCGCACAAGGTGGTGCGCGAGGCGATCTTCAAGCACCACCTGACGAGCAAGGAGGCGGTGTTCGAGACGCTCAACTGGAAGACGCCGAACGGCTGCGACAAGTGCCGGCCAGCGGTCAATTACTACCTGATCTCGTCGTGGCCGCACGAGGCCAGGGACGATCCGCAGTCGCGCTTCATCAACGAGCGCGCGCACGCCAACATCCAGAAGGACGGCACCTATTCGGTGGTGCCGCGGATGTGGGGCGGGCTGACCACGCCTTCTGAATTGCGCGCGATCGCGGACGCCGCCGAGAAGTACCAGGTGCCCACGGTCAAGGTCACCGGCGGCCAGCGCATCGACCTGCTCGGGGTGAAGAAGGAGGACCTGCCGGCGATCTGGGCCGACCTCAACGCGGCCGGCATGGTGTCGGGCCACGCCTATGGCAAGTCGATCCGCACCGTGAAGACCTGCGTCGGCGCCGAGCACTGCCGCTTCGGCACCCAGCTGGCGATGGACATGGGGGTCAAGCTCGAGAAGATGCTGTTCGACATGTACGCGCCGCACAAGGTGAAGCTTGCGGTGTCGGGCTGCCCGCGCAACTGCGCCGAGGCGGGGATCAAGGACGTCGGCGTGATCGGCGTCGATTCCGGCTACGAGCTGTATGTGGGCGGCAATGGCGGCATCAAGACCGAGGTCGCGCAGTATCTGTGCAAGGTGGGCAGCGACGAGGAGGTCATGGAGTATGCCGGCGCCTTCCTGCAGCTCTACCGCGAGGAGGGCTGGTACCTCGAGCGCACGGTGCATTGGCTCGACCGCGTCGGCCTCGACTACGTGAAGGCCAAGGTGGTCGAGGACGGCGAGAACCGCCGCCGCCTGCACGCGCGCCTGCTCGACGCGCTCAAGGACGCGCGCGATCCGTGGCAGACCAGCCGCGAGGAGGAGACGGTGAAGCAGTTCATCCCGATCAGGGTCGAGGCCTGAGTTTCCGGGCGCCGGAATCGCGACTCGCGTCGCTCCTACGAAAACCACGGCGCCTCGATGACGTCCCGTAGGAGCGACGCAAGTCGCGATCACCCCCCCCCCCCCGACCGAGCGCGGCGCGGATTCCGGGCACCGGCATCGCGACTGGCGTCGCTCCTACAAATAACAACCGAACCGAGCTTCCGAAGAAGGAACCCACCATGACCGACTGGAAACGCATCTGCCTGCTCGACGACATCCCCCGCCTCGGCTCCCGCGTCGTGCGGCGCCCCGGCGCGGACGACATCGCCGTCTTCCGCAACGCCGACGACGAGGTCTTCGCGCTGCACGACCAATGCCCGCACAAGGGTGGCCCGCTCTCGCAAGGCATCGTGCACGGCCGCAAGGTGACCTGTCCGCTGCACGGCTGGAACTTCAACCTGCAGGACGGCCAGGCGGTGGCGCCGGACGTGGGGGCGTGCGCGAGCTTCGCGGTGAAGGTGGAGGGCGGCGAGGTGTGGCTGGCGACCTAAGGGGCGACCCAGCGGGTGATCTCCACTCCGCATCGATCGTCGGCCCCGCCGCTCCCGGAGGGGCGAGGCTGGGTCGCCCCCACCCCCGCATCGATCCTCCGCCCGCCGCTCCCGCAGGGGCGACCGGCCGCGTCGCCCCTACACGGCCCCCAGCCTCACGCGCTGTACCGGCACCCAGGCGATGAACGCGACGGCGGCGCTGCAGAAGGCCACGCCGACGATCATCGGCAGGGCGCTGCCGTCCATGTTGGCGCCCACCCAGTACGCGGCGCCGAAGGCCACCACCATCATCAGGATGCCGGTGATCGCCGACGCGGCGCCGGCCGCCTTCGGGAAAGGGGCGATCGCGCCGCTCTGGCCGCAGGGCTGGTGCACCCCGTGGCCGAGCATGAAGATGAAGGCGGGCACCATGATGGTCCACACCGTGCTCACCCCGGAGAGCGCGAACGCCAGCATCAGGCCGCCGCCGCTCAGCGACAGGGCCCCGCCGATCATCACGCTGCGCTGCACGCCGAAGCGCTGGATCATGCGCCGGCACAGCATGGTGCCGCCGATGTAGAAGGCCGACAGCAGGAGCAGCACGCCGTAGAAGCTCGGCGAGGTGCCGAGCAGGTTGATGAAGACGAAGGACGACGCCGACAGGATGCAGAACAGTCCGCCGAAGGACGCGGTGCACAGCGAGGCGTAGGTCCAGAAGCTGCGGTTGCCGACGATGCCGCGCGCGGTGCGCAGCAGGACGGCGGGCTGCAGCGCCTCGGGGTGGCGTTCGTGCAGGGTCTCCTGGAAGTGGCGGGCGACCACGAACAGGGTCGCCGCGCCCATCACCGTCAGCGCCGCCAGCGTGGCGCGCCAGCCGAACCATTCGGCCAGCACGCCGCCGAGCGGCGGGCTCAGGCAGGCGGCCACGCCCAGGCCCGACAAGCCCTTGCTCATCGCGCGCGCCCCTTCCTGCGGCGCATACAGATCACGCACGATCGCGCGCGCGCATACCGTGCCCGCGCCCATGAACGCGCCCTGCAGCACCCGCCAGAACACCATCACCTCGATCGAGCCGGCGAGCGCGCTGCCGACCGCCGCCAGCGTGTAGCCGGCGAGGCCGATCAGCAGTACCCGGCGGCGTCCGATGCGGTCGGACAGCGGGCCCCAGAACAGCTGTGACGCGCCGAAGGCGAGCAGGAGCGCGGTGAGCGTCAGCTGCGCCTGCGCCGGGACCGCGCCGAAGCTGGCGGTGAGCGCGGGCAGGGCGGGGAGGTAAAGGTCGGTGGTGATCGGTTGCAGGCCGAGCAGCAGGGACAGGATGAGGATGACGAGGGGGGCGGGCATGGTGGCTTTTGTAAATCGAGAATAAATAAAATTATCGAGAAAATAGCATGAATGCTGCCCGCAGGCGTGCTTCCTCGTCGGCGCGGGGGGGGGGCTTGCGCGCAAGCCGGCACGCCCGCGTGCGCACCGCTTTTGTGCACCGCACACCAAGCTGGTGCGTCGCCACCGTCGAGCGCAAAGTCCAACTGACTGATTTAGAACGATTTCAAATGTGGCACGACGCTTGCTGAGCAGACACCAGCACAGCGTACGACCCCGCCAATGACGGCGGGGCGGTCGGGCGAAGAGGTTCGCGCTGGAGATTCCCGCACCGATGGTGCGCTTCAAGCACGACCCTGGAGCCCGACATGGACAAGAAATCCTTCCTGCAGGCCGGCCACACGCCGACACTGATCGCCGCCTTCCTCTACTTCGACCTCGCCTTCATGGTGTGGGTGATCCTCGGTCCGCTGGCGGTCGGCATCGCCGCCGACCTCGGCCTGTCGCACGCGCAGAAGGGCCTCATCGTGGCCACGCCGGTGCTGGCGGGAGCGATCCTGCGCATGATCATGGGCGTGGTGGTCGATCGCCTGTCGCCGAAGAAGGCGGCGATCATCGGCCAGCTCGTCGTGATCGGGGCCCTGGCCTACGCCTGGCTGGTGGGCGTGCATTCGTTCAACGAGGTGCTGGTGCTGGGGGTCTTCCTCGGCGTGGCGGGCGCGTCCTTCGCCGCGGCGCTGCCGCTGGCCTCGCGCTGGTATCCGCCCGAGCACCAGGGCACCGCGATGGGCATCGCCGGGGCCGGCAACTCGGGCACCGCGTTCGCGGCGCTGTTCGCGCCCGGGCTGGCGATGGCCTTCGGCTGGCACAACGTGTTCGGGCTGGCGCTGATCCCGCTGGTGATCGTGCTGGTGGCCTTCTGCTTCATGGCCAAGGACGCGCCCGACGCACCGCCGCCCAAGCGCTTCGCCGAATACCTCGCGGTGCTCCGGGACAAGGACGCGTGGTGGTTCATGTTCTTCTACTCGGTGACCTTCGGCGGCTTCGTCGGTCTGGCCTCGTCGCTGGTGATCTACTTCAACACCCAGTACGGGCTGGATCCGAAGATGGCGGGCTACTTCACCGCGGCCTGCGTGTTCGCCGGCTCGCTGGTGCGCCCGATCGGCGGCAACGTGGCCGACCGCATCGGCGGCGTGAAGTCGCTCACCGTGATGTACATCCTGGCGGCGATCTTCCTCGCCATCGTCAGCGTCGGCCTGCCCCAGGCGTGGATGGCGCTGGTGGCCTTCGTGGGTGCGATGCTGGCGCTGGGCATGGGCAACGGCGCGGTGTTCCAGCTCGTGCCGCAGCGCTTCCGTCGCGAGATCGGCGTGATGACCGGCCTGGTCGGCATGGCGGGCGGCATCGGCGGCTTCTACCTGGCGTCCTCGCTCGGCTTCGCGCGCCAGCTCACCGGCAGCTACCAGGCCGGCTTCCTGATCTTTGCGGCGCTGGCGGTGTTCGCGCTGGTCGGGCTCACCGCGGTGAAGACGCGCTGGCGCACGACCTGGGGCGCGGCGCACCTGACCTCGGCGAAGATCTGAATGGCCGAATGGGGTCCCGAACGAGGTCAGGTCCTGAGTTTGATCATCCCGCATCCGTTGGCTTCACGTCGAGAAAGGCGAGTGAGCAGATGAAAGACCTGACCCCCCTGGAGATCCTCCTCGGCCACGCCAGCCGGACCGGGCCGCGCCCGGCCAACGAGGACTTCGTCGCCGCGGCGATGCCCGAGGGCGACGAGCGCGCGGCCAAGGGCGTGCTGCTGGCGATCGCCGACGGCGTCGGTGGCCACGCGCACGGCCGCGAGGCGGCGGAGTATTCCGTGCGCAGCCTGCTCGCCGACTACTTCTCCACGGCCCACACCTGGAGCGTGCAGAAGTCGCTCGACACCGTGCTCGGCGCGGCCAACCGCTGGCTGCTCGCGCAGTCGGCGCGTACCGCCGAGACCGCGGGCATGGCGACCACGCTCACCGCGCTGGTGCTGCGCGGGCGGCGCTGGCACCTCGCGCACGTGGGCGACTCGCGCGCCTACCTGTGGCGCGACGGCGCGCTTCTGCGCCTGAGCGAGGACCACACCTGGCCGCACCCGGAGCTGAGCAACGTGCTGCGCCGCGCGCTGGGGCTGGAGTCGCGCCTGCTGGTGGATCACGACGACGGCGAGCTGGCGCTGGGCGACGTCTTCGTGCTGCTGACCGACGGGGTGTGGAACACGCTCGGCGACGAGGCGATCGCGGCGCTGCTCGCGCGCCAGGCGGGGCAGGAGAAGGAAAGGGAGGGTGGGGGACGGGCTGCGGTGGGGGTGGTGACACCGAAACCCGTAACGCGGGGAACGGAGGCGCAGGGAAGGGCGGGGCGTGAAAATGGCGTGGGGGTGTCCGAGGAGGCCGGAGCGTGCGCGAGGGTAGCGGAAGCCGGCCTGGACCCGCAGGCCGCCGCCGATGCCCTCGTCGAAGCCGCCTTGCGCGCCGGCGGCAACGACAACGCCAGCGCGCTGGTGGCCTGCGTGCGCGCGCTGCCCGCCGACAACCTGCGCGACCGCCTCGCCGCCGGCCGCCGCCTGCCGCTGCCGCCGCGCCTGGCCGAGGGCGACACGCTCGACGGACTGCGCGTGGAGGCGGTGCTGCATGTGTCGCGGCTGACCGTGCTGTATCGGGTTTGCCGCATCGAGGATTCCACGGCCGCAATCGCGGCTTGCGCCGCTCCTACATCGGCCCGGACCCTGTCGACGTCGCCCCAATCCGCGTCGGTTCCTGTGGGAGCGCCGCAAGGCGCGAATGCGGCGTCGCGCTGGGTCCTCAAGACCCTGCTGCCCGCCCACGAGCACGACGAGGACGCGCGCCGCGCGCTGGTGCGCGAAGAGTGGCTGGCGCGGCGGGTGCCGGCGCAGGGCTTTCCGCAGGTGGCCGACTGGCCCGCGCGCGCGCATCTGTACTATCTGATGAGCTGGCACGAGGGCGAGAGTCTGAAGGCGCTGCTCGCGCGCGGCGAGCGCCTGCGCGCGCACGAGGTCGCCGAGCTCGGCGCGCGCCTGCTGCGCCTGGTCGGCGTGCTGCACCGGCTGGGCATCGTGCATCGCGACATCAAGCCCGACAACCTGCACCTGGGCCGCGACGGCGTGCTGCGTCTGCTCGACCTCGGCGTGGCGGCGAGCGAGGCGGAGGACCTGCGCGAGATCAACAACCCGGGCACGCCGTCCTACATGGCGCCCGAGCTCTTCGCCGGCACGCCGGCCAACGAGGCCTCCGACCTCTACGCCTGCGGGGTGACGCTGTACGAGCTGCTCACGCGCAAGTTCCCCTACGGCGAGGTCGAGCCCTTCCAGCACCCGCGCTTCGGCGAACCCGTCCCGCCCACCCGCCACCGCCCCGACACGCCGGCCTGGCTGGAGGCGGTGCTGCTCAAGGCGTGCGCGCGCGAACCCGCCGCCCGCTTCGAGACCGCCGAGGAGTTCCGCCTCGCGCTCGAGCGCGGCGCCTGGCAGCCGCTCGCGGTGCCGCGCCGCACGCCGCTGCTCGAGCGCCGGCCGACGCTGGCGCTGAAGCTGATCGCGCTGGCCTCGCTGCTGCTCAATGTGGTGCTGTTGTTCCTGTTGAGCCGCTCCTGAGCCGAGCACCGCACGCTTCGCTCACTGAAAATGCAGCCGCAGCGCCAGCACGCCGGCCGCGGCGTTGGCGGTCTGCGCTGCGGTGAGGATCGGCTGGCCCTGGGTGAAGCGCAGGCTCACCGGGCGCAGGCCGGCGGCGATGGCCGCATCGACCGCGGCGGCGCCACCCGGGCACATCCATTCGGCCGCATGGCGGTTGGCGGCGGTGTGTGCGCCATCGGGGCGGAACATCAGCAGCACCTTGTCGAGCATGGCCTCGTCCTTCAGCAGCGCGTATTCCCACTGCACGCCCGGCGAGTCGCTCGCCACCAGCACGATGGCCTGCGCCGAGCGCGCGGCGTCGGCGAGGGTCTGCTGCCAGTCGGCGTCGGCCGAGTAATGGCGTTGCGCGCCGAAGGGCGTGCGCGTGTCGCCGGGTCGCCCGAGGGCGACCACCGGGCCGAACTGTGCGAGCTCGTCGACCAGCGCCTCGTCCAGGTTCTGGCGGAACGACCACAGGTCCAGCCAGCGCGCGAGCAGCTGCCACGGGCGGCGGCGGTAGGTGCATTGATCATCGTCGAAGCCACGCAGGAACAGGATCGGCCGGTCCGCTCCGGCGCGTGCCCGCGGCCACCACATCTCGCGTGCGCTCAGGCGTTTGCCGGCGTGGAAGAGCAGGTGGCCGAAGAGGATCACGACGGCGCCGACCACGGCCCAGGAGCGCGCGAGCACGCCACCGGCGTAGACCACGAAGCGCGCCGCGAACAAGGCCCAGAAGGCGGGCTCGGCGAGGGCGCCCTGGCGCCAGGATGAGGACGGCAGGCCTGCGGTGGCGGCCATCCGCACCCAGAAACCCTTGTCGCGCAGCGTGCCGAACAGCCATTCGCGCGGACGGTCGCCTGCGAGCAGCAGGCGCAGCCGGATGAAGCGCGCCAGCGCGACGCAGATGAAGACGATCAAGCCCAACACGGCAAGCAGCCGCGGCAGCTCCTGCGCCTCGACCATGTCCTCGCTCGTCAGCGACGCGAGCACGGCGACCGTGGCCGCGCCGGCGAGGACGCACAGCGCGAGGAAGAGCGGACGGGCGATGCGGCGGTCGCTGCCTGCCAGCAGCCCGGAGCCGAGCAGCAGCACCGGAAAGACCAGCATGCCGCCCGCCACGAGCGGGGTGTCGCCGAAGTCCCCCAACAGCTCCCCGATGCCGGCGCCGAGCAGGCTGCCGAACACCTGCCACGCGATCGCGCCCGTGATGCTCCCGCTCGCCAGCGCGAGCAGGCGGAAACGATCCTGGCGGTCGAGCCAGTCCCAGAACGTGAAACCGAGCGGTGCGAGCGCGAGCACGGCCGCGACCGCATAGTGCCAGTCCTCCAGCATCGGCTCTTCGCCGAAGCTGTCGATCGTGTTCTCCACGAACTGGCGAAAGCCGTACAGCTCGAACAGCTGCCAGAGCACCACGAAAGGTGCGGCGGCGACGAGGAAGGAACGCCAGGTCGCCGAGCGATCGACCTTTTCGACTACCTCGGCGAGCGGCGAGACGTCGACGCGCTCGATCGCCTCGGCCTGTACCGCGGGCGCCCCGGCCGGCGCGCGTGCTGCGCCGAGCGCGGAGAGCTCGCGGCTGTGCGCGAGGAAGGTGCCGCAGAAGGCGAAAGCGAAGCCGAGCATGCCGAGTGTCGCCAGCATGCCGGGCGCGCGGCCCGGGCCGCCAGCCGGTGCGAAGAGCGCGGCGAGCAGCCACAGGAACATCAGCAGGGGCGGCACGAAGACCAGGCTGCGCTCGCGCCAGTACGTTCCGGCGGTGAATGCGATCGCCGCCACCAGCCACAGCCCCGCTGTACCCGACGGTGCGGCGAAGCCCGCCAGCAGCGGGGTGAACAGCAGCAGCGCGATCCAGGCGAGCAGCAGGTGCAGCACGGGCCGGGCGTTGGGCACAGAGAACGAGCCGCCCTTGAAGAAGGGCTGCAGCACGTGGCCGGCCAGTGTCGTCGCCAGGCTGGCGAGCAGGGCCTCCCAGTCGAGGGTGCGCCAGTCCGTCGCCAACGCGAAGGCTGCGGGTGATGCGCCGAGTGCGAGCGCAAGCAGGCGATCGAGGACCAGGCCCGCCAGCAGCAGGCCCGCCACGTTGCGCGCTGGCGCGAATCCAAGGACGACCAGGCCGAAGCACAGGATGGCGACGAAGGGCGCCGGACTGTAGGTGCCGACGCGAAGGTAGAGCGGCCCGGAGCCGACCGTGCCGCTGAGCACCAGCCCGGCCAGCCCGATCGTCGCGGCCACGAGGACGAACGCGCCGCCGTGCCGGCGGGGGACGGTCGGCCATGCAGCGGCTGCCACCGCCTCCCAGCGGATGGCGGCGAGCAGCAGGAGCACGGCCGGAAGTGCCAGCACGTCGATCCGCCATGCATCCACCCGCCATGCGGCGGTCTCCAGCGCGGCGACGACGAGCAGGCACAGGGCCAGACTCGCCGGCCATACGGTGTTGCCACGCAGCCAGTGCCTGAGGGGCGGCAGGCGCAGCTGCGCGTCCGCCGCCGCGGAGACGGTCAGCGCGAGCAGCAGGGTCGCGGTCGAGACCCCCAGACTGAATCCGACGACACCATGGTCGAGGCTCGCGCCGAACGCCGGCAACACCACGAGCGGCCACGCTGCGCGCAACACGCCGATGCCATGGCGATGCGCGAGCCAAGCCGCGAGCACCGGCAGGAACCAGCTCAGGCTGAGGGAGACCTGCAGGAACTCGGTGAACTGGAAGCCGGTGCTGGCGCCCATCAGCAGACCGAGCGCGAGGACGCGGCGCCCTGAAGGAGGTGGTGGGGTATCGCGAGCGATCGGAACCATCGAGGGACTCCCTGGCCGTGTCGGTCCGGCAGCGGAGCCGAGCGCCCGCGTCGGGGCACGGAGGGGGCGTCCGCTTTCGTTCAACTATAGGTCGGCAGGTTCGGGTCCGCAAGTTGTGTGCGTCAAGTTGTGCAAAAGGGTTGATCAGGTAATCGGTTGATTCCGGGTTGCCGTGGTCGGTGCGCAGGGCGTAGCCCGGAGCGCCGACCACGGCGGCGGCCGTCAAGCGGCCAGTCTCAACTGCTCCTTCTTCTGCTCGGCCAACAGGGCCATGTTCAGGTAACGGTTGTCTTCGAGCCACGTCTCGTGGGTTTCGACGCACAGCGCCCGGGTCAGCCGCAGGCACGACTCAGTGTTCGGGAAGATCCTCACCACGCGCGTGCGCCGCTTGATCTCCTCGTTGAGCCGCTCGAGCATGTTGGTGCTCTTCAAGTGCTTGTGGTGCGCCCGAGGCAGCCGGTAGAAGCTCAAGGTCTCGCCGATATTGCTCTCGACCCAGTCGACGAGCTTCGGGTACTTGCCCTGCCACTTGGTGATCCACGCCGCCAGGTCGCGGTTGGCTTCCTGCAAGTTGCGCCGGTCGTAGATCCAGCGCAGCTCCTGCAGACAGTCATCGTCGGCCTTCCTCGGCAGGTAGTCGAGCGCGTTGCGCAGGAAGTGCACATAGCAGCGCTGCCAGGCCGCTTCGCACAACACCTCGCTGATCGCCTTCTTCAGGCCTGCGTGGTCGTCCGAGACCACGAACTCCACGCCGGTGAGCCCACGCTCCTTGAGCCGCAGCAGGAAGTCCTTCCAACTGCTCTGGCTCTCCCGGTTGGCCGCCTCCACCGCCAGCACCTGGCGTTGCCCTTCCCAGTTGATGCCAATGGCGATCTGCACCGCCATCGAGCGGATCACCCCGTCCTCGCGCACCTTCTCGTAGCGCGCATCCAGAATCACGTACGGATACGCCTCTTCAAGTTGCCGGCTGGCAAAGCGCTCGAGCGCCTCGTCCAGGCTCTTGTTGATCGCCGAAATGGCCGAGGCCGAGAAGCTGTGCCCGCACAGCTCTTCGGTGATCGCCTTGACCTTGCGGGTCGAGACGCCCTGCACGTACATCTCGGCCAACGCCGCCACCAGCGCCTTCTCGCTGCGCGCGTAGCGCTCGAACAGCGCCGTCGAGAATTCGCCGCTGCGGTCGCGCGGTACCCGCAGTTCCAGCTTGCCGATCCGGGTCACCAGCCCCCGGTGGTAGTAGCCCGCCCGGTACCCGCTGCGCGTCTCGCTGCGCTCGCTCGGTGCCGCGCCGAGAAACTCCGTCATCTCGCCTTCGAGCACTTCCTGCAGCGCTTCCTTCATCAGCGACTTCATCAGGTCACGGTCGCCAGACACCAGCTCTTTCGCCGACAACGACACCGTATTACCCTTGCTCGTGGTCATGGTTTGCCCTCCCCAGGGATCAAGGTCGATCTGCACAATCAACCTCTTACCATGACCACCCTTCTCTGCAAGCCCGTTCGGGCTTTTGCACACTGATCAGAACACTACCGGTCCGCACGTCCATCCGCCGGGCAGGGGGAGGGTCCCGGGCAGGGCGCGGGCGGCTGCGCGGATCGACGCACCGTGCGCGTGCACCGCACCCCAGCACGGTGCATGTCTGCGCCCGGGCCGACGCCGCGACGGCCCGCACGATGCGGAAAACACGGCTGGCACGCAGTTTGCATCCGATCTTCCCCGGACAGCGTTCGACACGCCAACGGTGGTGGGTCGATCGGGCAAGGAGGTTCGCGCTGACCCGATCCAGACCCCTACGGACGAGGCAAACCATGACCCATCCCCTGCCCGAACCTGCCCGGCCTTCGCCCGCTGGCCGGCGCACGATCCCGATCCGCGCCGCGGCGCCGGGCGAGACCCCTGCCACCTGTCCCTACTGCGGCGTCGGCTGCGGCGTGCTGATCGAGCACGACGGCACCCGCATCACCGGCGTGCGCGGCGACCCTGCACATCCGGCCAACTTCGGCCGCCTGTGCACCAAGGGCTCGACCCTGCACCTCACCGCCGGCCACGATACCCGCGTGCTCTACCCCGAATACCGCGCCCGCCGCGGCGAGGCCCGCACGCGCATCGGCTGGGACGCGGCGATCGACGTGGCCGCGCAGCGCTTCGCCGACGTGATCGCCGAGCATGGGCCGGACGCGGTCGCCTTCTACATCTCCGGCCAGCTCCTCACCGAGGACTACTACGTCTTCAACAAGGCGATGAAGGGGCTGATCGGCAGCAACAACGTCGACACCAACTCGCGCCTGTGCATGTCGAGCGCGGTCGCCGCCTACAAGGCCACGCTGGGTGCGGACGCGCCGCCGTGCTGCTACGAGGACTTCGACCACGCCGACACGATCCTGATCGCCGGCGCCAACCCGGCGTGGGCGCATCCGGTGGCCTTCCGCCGCATCGAGGAGGCGAGGGCGCGGCGGCCGGGCATGAAGATCGTCGTGGTGGATCCGCGCCGCACCGACACCGCGGCGATGGCCGACCTGCACCTGGCCATCCTGCCCGGCACCGACGTCTGGCTGTTCGACGCCATGCTGCACGTGCTGCTGCGCGACGGGTTGGCCGACGAAGCCTGGATCGCCGCCCATACCGAGGGTTTCGAGGCGCTGCGCGCGCATGTGCACGGGGTGAGCCCGGCGGTGGCCGCGGCGGTGTGCGGGGTGGCGGCGGAGGACATCGTCACCGCGGCGCGCTGGTGGGGCGAGGCGCCGGCGGCGCTGTCGCTGTGGTGCCAGGGGCTCAACCAGTCGACGCACGGCACCCACAACGGCGCCGCGCTGATCGCGCTCTCGCTCGCCACCGGCAAGATCGGCCGCCCCGGCTGCGGGCCGTTCTCGCTCACCGGCCAGCCCAACGCGATGGGCGGGCGCGAGGTCGGCGGCCTGGCGAACCTGCTGCCGGCGCATCGTGACCTGGCGAATCCCGCGCATCGCGCGGAGATCGCGCGGCTGTGGGGCGTGGACAGCGTGCCTTCGGAGCCCGGCCTGACCGCGGTGGAGCTGTTCCGCGCGGCGCGCGAGGGCCGCGTCAAGGCGATCTGGATCGCGTGCACCAACCCGGCGCAGTCCATGCCCGAGCAGGCCCTGGTGCACGAGGCGCTGGCGGCCTGCGACTTCGTCGTGCTGCAGGAGGCCTTCGCCGGCACCGAGACCGCGGCCTTCGCCGACCTCGTGCTGCCGGCCGCCACCTGGGGGGAGAAGGAGGGCACGGTGACCAACTCCGAGCGCCGCATCAGCCGCGTGCGCGCGGCCGTGCCGGCGCCGGGCGAGGCGCGTGCCGACTGGCGCATCGTGTGCGACTTCGCACGCGCGCTCGCACCGCGCATCGGCAAGCCGCAGGCGGCGGCGATGTTCGCCTACGCGTCGGCGCAGGCGATCTTCGCCGAGCACGTCGCCAGCACCGCCGGGCGCGACCTCGACATCACCGGGCTGGACTATTCCCTGCTGGAAGGTGAAGGCCCGCAGCAGTGGCCGTTTCCGGCGGGGGCGGCGGTGGATGGCGCCGATGCCGCGGCGCGAGCGCGTCTCTACGCCGACGGTCGCTTCGCGACGCCGAACGGGCGCGCACGCTTCGTCGTGCCGGCGCGCGCGCTCACTGCCGAGAAGACCGGCGTGCGCTATCCGCTCGCCCTCACCAGCGGCCGCCTGCGCGACCATTGGCACGGCCTGAGCCGCAGCGGCAAGGTGGCGCGCCTGTACGGCCATGCGGACGAGGCACGCATCGAGCTGCACCCGCAGGAGCTGGCGCGGCGCGGCCTCGTCGACGGCGACCTGGTCAAGGTGTCGAGCCGGCACGGCGAGCTGGTGCTGCGCGTGGCCGCGGCGAGCGCGCTACGGCACGGCATGGCCTTCGTCGGGATGCACTGGGGGCGGCGGGCGCTGAACTCGGCCGGGATCAACCTGCTCTTCGGCGGCGCCTGCGATCCGCTGTCGAAGCAGCCGGAGCTCAAGCACGCGGCGGTGCGCATCGAGCCGGTCGAGCTGCCGAACCGCATGCTGCTGGTGCGTGCCGAACGCCCCGGGCGGACTGCGGCCGAGGAGGCCGCGCTGCTGTCGCCCTGGCTGGAGCGCTTCGCCTACGCCTCGCTCGCGCTCGCCGGCCGCGACACGCCGGCGGTGGTGATGCGGGTCGCGCACGACCGTCCGATCCCGGCCGGCTGGCTCGCCGAGCTCGACGCCTTGCTCGGCCTCGAGGGCGACGGGCTGCTGTCGTATGCCGACCCCGCGCGCGGGATCAGCAAGCGTGCGCTGATCGAGGACGGCCGCCTGGTCGGCCTGCGCCTGACCGGCGAGACCGCAGCCGCGGGCTGGCTGAGCGAGGCGGTGGTCGAGCGCCGCGACGCGGCGGCGCTGCGTCCGTGGCTGCTGGCACCGCTGGCGACCCCGCCGACGGGAGATGCGGGGCGCGGGCGGGTGGTGTGCAACTGCCTGAACGTGTCCGAGGCCGACATCACGGCGGCGATCGCCGCGGGCGCCGGCGTGCGCGACTTCGACGCGCTGCAGGCCAGGCTGCGCTGCGGCACGTCCTGCGGTTCGTGCGTGCCCGAGATCCGCCGCATGCTCGCCGAGGGGAGCTGAAAAGAAAAAGCCCGGGCGTCTTGCGAGGCCCGGGCAAATCCACACCAAAGGAGGAGGGTGGAGGAGACAGGTGCAATCGTAGAGAAATTTTTTGTGCAGTGCAACAAAAAATAATGCTTCGACTATAAGGCGAATTTCTAGATTTTGGCCGAATGCATCGCGACTTGCGTCGCTCCTACGTCCACACCGGGCGTTGGCGGTTCTGTGGGAGCGACGCAAGTCGCGATCGCAGCGCGCGGGGTCCGCGCCGCGATTGATCGACCGCTGGATCGCGACTCGCGTCGCGCCTACGTCCCACACCGGGCGTTGGCGGTTCTGTGGGAGCGACGCGAGTCGCGATCGCAGCGCGCGGGATCCGCGCCGCGATTGATCGACCGCTGGATCGCGACTCGCGTCGCGCCTACGCAAACCCGCCGGAGACGAGATTCTTCGGCTGGCCAGCAACAAATTTTTCGATGACATCGACAAGTTGATCGGCCAGCGCCTGCTGCGCTTCATCCGAGGCCCAGGCGATGTGCGGGGTGAGGAGGACGTTCGGGCGGGCGGCGATGCGCATCAGCGGGCTGTCGGGCGCGGGCGGTTCGCCGTCGGTGACGTCGAAGCCGGCGCCGGAGATCAGGCCCTCGTCGAGCGCCTGCACGAGGGCGTGCTCATCCACGATGCCGCCGCGCGCGGTGTTGATCAGCAGGGGACGCCGCGCCATCGCGCGGAATTCGGGCAGGCCGACGAGGCCGCGGGTGGCCTCGGTGAGCGGACAGTGCAGGCTGATGACGTCGCTGGTCGCGAGCACCTCGTCCCAGGCCAGGTAGCTGTCGTCGCCGGGGCGTTCGCCCTTGCGCGCGGCGAACACCGGCTCCATGCCGAAGGCGCGCGCGATCGCCGCCACGCGCTGGCCGAGGTCGCCGGCGCCGACGATGCCGAGCCGGGTACCGGCGAGGTCGTGGATGGGGTGGTTGAAGAAGCAGAACTGCCCGGCGCGCTGCCATTCGCCGGCGAGCACGTCGTCGCGGTAGGGGATGAGCTGGCGGCGCAGCGCGAGCAGGAGCGCGAAGACGTGCTCGGGCACGGTGTCGCGCGCGTAGCCGCGGATGTTGCATACCGCGATCCCGCGCGCCGCGCAGGCGGCCTTGTCGACGCAGTCGGTGCCGGTGGCGGCGACCGCGACCAGGCGCAGCGCGGGCAGTTGCGCGATCGCCGCGGCGTCGAGGCGGACCTTGTTGAGGATCGCGATGGTGGCGCCGGCGAGGCGTTCGACGACCTCGGCGGGGGCGGTGCGCGCGTGTTCGGCGTAGTCGTGGGCGAAGGACGGACGGCGCAGGCGGATCTGCGGCGCGAGCGTGGCGCGGTCGAGGAAGACGATCTTTTCCATGGGGGGCTCTGTGGGGGAACGAAGCGGATCGCCGGGGCGGGCGATGGGGAGGGGGGCGGTGCGGAGAGGTGGAATCGCGACTTGCGTCGCTCCCACAGGAAGACCGCGGCGCTCCGACGGCAAGAACGCGGCGCTCGCGCAGGACGACCGCAGCGCTCGGGGTGGCTGTGGGAGCGACGCAAGTCGCGATCAAGGCGGCAGCGCTGCGCTGGGCGCAGGCGGATCGAGGCGGGCGGGAATCGCGACTTGCGTCGCTCCCACACCCGCTCCCACACCCGCTCCCACACCCGCTCCCACACCCGCTCCCACACCCGCTCCCACACCCGCTCCCACACCCGCTCCCACACCCGCTCCCACACCCGCTCCCACACCCGCTCCTGCACCCGCTCCTGCAGCCCGCCGCGGGCGTAGCGGGGTGTGCGGGGCGCGGCGGGGGCGGTTGCATCGGCGGCGCGGTCAAGCTGCCCGCATCGTCCGTTCACTTCTCATGCACGTAGCAGCCCGGCGCGTCGTCGAGCGCGGGATAGTCTGGGGCACCGATCGCCGGCGGCGCCACGCGCGTGCCGCTGCGCGCGGCGAGCCAGTCGCTCCAGGCCGGCCACCACGAGCCTTCCTGCTCGGGCGTGCGCTCGAGCCAGTCGTCCGGCGGGACGTAGTTGCCGCCCGCGGGGCGGGTGTGCATGCGGAAGCTGCGCCGCGGGCGGCCGGGCTCGCTGACGATGCCGGCGTTGTGGCCGCCGCTGGTGAGCACGAAGCTGATCTCGGTCGGCACCAGGTAGTGCAGCTTGTACACCGAGCGCCAGGGCGCGACGTGGTCGGTGAGGGTGGCGACGCAGAACACCGGCAGCTCGATGTCGGACAGCGCCACCGGCTTGCCACCCACGGGGTAGCGCCCCTCGCTGAGGTCGTCGTTGAGGAAGAGCCGGCGCAGGTACTGGCTGTGCATGCGCGCGGGCATGCGCGTGGCGTCGGCGTTCCAGGCCATGAGGTCGTTCATCGGCGTGCGCTCGCCCATGAGGTATTCGCCTACGACGCGCGACCACAGCAGGTCGTTGGAGCGCAGGATCTGGAACGCACCCGCCATCTGGCCGGCGGTGAGGAAGCCGGTCTCCTCCATCTGCGCCTCGAGCAGGCTGACCTCGCTGTCGTCGATGAAGAGCGCGAGCTCGCCCGGTTCGGTGAAGTCGGTCTGCGCGGTGAACAGCGTCATCGAGCCGAGGCGCGCATCGCCGTCGCGGTCCATCGCCGCCGCGGCGATCGCCAGCAGGGTGCCGCCGAGGCAGTAGCCGGTGGCGTGCACCTTCTGTCCCGGGACGATGGCATTGATCGCGTCGAGCGCGGCGAAGAAGCCGAGCTGCAGGTAGTCGTCCATGTCGAGCTCGCGCTCGTCCGTCCCGGGGTTCTTCCACGAGATGCAGAACACGGTGTGGCCGCGCTCGACCAGGTAGCGCACCAGCGAGTTGTGCGGCGAGAGGTCGAGGATGTAGTACTTCATGATCCAGGCCGGCACGATCAGCACCGGCTCGGCGTACACGTCGGCGGTGGCGGGCGCGTACTGGATGAGCTCGATGAGGCGGTTGCGCAGCACCACCTTGCCCGGGGTGACCGCGACGTCGCGGCCGACGACGAAGTCCTCGGCGCCGGCCGGCGGGGCGCCGCCGACGAGGCGCTCGAAGTCCTCGACGGCGTGGACGGCGCCGCGCGCGAGGTTCATGCCGCCGCTCGCCAGGGTCTGGCGCAGCACTACCGGGTTGGTGGGCAGGAAGTTGCCCGGCGAGAACAGGTCGAGCAGCTGGCGCGCGGCGAAGGCGACGACCTGCTCGTGATGGCGCGAGACGCCGGCCACGCCGTGGGTGGCGGCGTCCCACCATTCCTGGCCGAGCAGGAAGGACTGGTGCATCAGGTTGAAGGGCCAGGCGTGCCACTCGGGCGCCTGGAAGCGGCGGTCCTGCGCGGGCGGCTCGATGCACTCGTGCGCGGCGCTGCCCGCCGGGGCGATGGCGAGCTGGTGCGCGTAGCGCAGCAGGCGGCGCATCTGCGCGATGCCGAGATCGGCGAGCTCCATGCGCTTGCCCGGCGAGACCGCGAGGTGGCCGGCCCAGTCCACCGTCGCGAGCAGCAGCGCGATCGGCGACACCGAGGCGGTGGCGCGCGCGATCGCAGCGTGCACCCGGCGATCGAGCGGGTTGCGCGGCGGTGGCGGGGCGAAGGGCTCGGCGAAGCTGCGGGCGGCGGAGGCTGCGGGCCGGGCGGGGGACTTTCCGGCCTGCGCGCTGGACGTGTTCGCGCTCGCAGTGTCCGACCGCGCGGCGCGTGCGGGTTTGCCGGCCGTGCCGGGGGGCGCGGTGGTCGCCGATCTGCGCCGGGCGCGCGTGGGCGCCGGAGCGACCTCGCCCGAGGGCGGCTTGGGGGCGGATGGGCTCATCGCATTCTCCTTTCGCAAGGGTTCAATTCTGCATCGTTCCGATGGTTTGGCGCAGGCGATGGTGCGCCAGCGCCAGGAAGACCGCGCCGATCGCCGCCACCATCGCGAAGGCCGGCCACACCACGTCCAGTCCGGCGCCGCGGAAGAGGATGGACTGCGCGAGCGACACGTAGTGCGTGGTCGGCGCCAGCCCCATGATGGTCTGGATGGCCTCGGGCATGCTCTCGCGCGGGGTCACGCCGCCGGAGAGGATCTGCAGCGGCAGCAGGATCAGGATGGACATCAGCCCGAACTGCGGCATCGAGCGTGCGATCGTGCCCATGTAGATGCCGATCGAGGCGGCGGCGAAGAGGTAGAGCAGGGTGCCGGCGCCGAAGAGCAGCGCCGACCCGGCCACGTCGATGCCGAGCACGCCCTTCACCATCACCTGCAGCGAGAAGGACGAGGCCACCAGCACCACCACGCCCATCGACCAGATCTTCGACAGCATGATCTCGAGGGGGGTGACCGGCATCACCAGCAGGTGCTCGATGGTGCCGTGCTCGCGCTCGCGGATCAGTGCGGCGCCGGTGAGCAGGATGCCGAGCATGGTGACGTTGTTGATGATCGCGTTGATCGCGGCGAACCAGCTCGCCTCGAGGTTGGGGTTGAACATCGCGCGCGGCACGAGCTCGACCGGCTGCGGCGCCGGGGCGCGCATGCGCTGCACGAAGGCGCGCACCTCGTCGGCGAGGATGTTCTGGATGTAGGCCGCGCCGGTCTGCGCCTGGCCCTGGCGGGTGGCGTCGATGTTGAGCTGCAGCGCCGGGCTGCGTCCGGCGAGCACGTCGCGCTGGAAGTTCGGCGGGATGTCGAGCACGAAGGTGTGGCGGCCGGCGTCGAGGCCGCGGTCCATGTCGGCGAGGCCGACGTGCTCGGGCGGCAGGAACTGCGGTGGCTGCAGTGCGGCGACGATGCGGCCGGAGAGCTGCGAGCCGTCCTCGTCCACCACCGCGATCGCGGCGCGCGACAGGCTCTCGGGCTTGGCGCGCGCGTCGGCGTAGATCGAGGCGCTGAACATGAACACGATCAGGAAGACCATCGCGAGGTCGCGCGACAGGCTGCGGAACTCCTTGAGGCCGAGGTTCCAGGTGTTGCGCAGGTGGGTGCTGCGGCCGGCTTGGTCCGGCTGCTTCGGTGGAGTCGGGTGGCGGACCATGGTTGCGGGTCTCACTTGGCCTGCTTCTTCAGCAGCAGCGCCGACAGCAGCGTGAGCACGGGGATCGCGAGCGCGAGCGGCACGAAGGCGCCGGCGAGGTCGGCGAAGCCGAGCGCCTTGGAGAAGGTGCCGCTGGCGATGGTGAGGAAGTGGGTGGTGGGGTAGATCGCGCCGATCCAGTAGCCGCCGCCTTCGAGCGCGCTCACCGGGTCCATCAGCCCGGAGAACTGGATCGCCGGCAGCAGGGTCCCGATCGAGGTGCCGGCGAGTGCGGCGATCTGGCTGTTGGTGAGCGTGGAGGCGAGCAGGCCCAGGCCGGTGGTGGCGGTGACGTAGAGCAGCGCGCCGGTGGCGAGCGCGAGGAAGCTGCCCTTGAACGGCACCTGGAAGAGCGTGACCGCGAGCACGAAGAGCAGCGCGAAGTTGAACATCGACAGCGCGATGTAGGGCAGCTGCTTGCCGAGCAGGAACTCGAGCCGGGTCACCGGGGTGGTGTAGACGTTGAGGATGGAGCCGAGCTCCTTCTCGCGCACCACGCCGAGCGCGGTGAGCATGGCGGGGATGAAGACCAGCAGCAGCGGGATCACCTTGGGCACCATCGACACCAGGCTGAGCAGCTCGGGGTTGTAGCGGTAGCGCGGCTCGACGCTGGCGAGCGCGCGCACCGGGCCGGCGCCGGATTCGGCGATCACGTCGGCGAGGGTCTGTGCGTGCACGCCGCCGACGTAGGCGCGCGCAAGCTCGGCGCGCAGCGGCATCGAGCCGTCCAGCCACACCGCCACCTGCGGCGCGTGGCCGCGCGCGAGGTCGCGGCCGAAGCCGGGCGGGATCTCGATCGCCATCGCCAGCTTGCCGGCACGCATGCGCGCGTCGAGGTCGGCGTGGCCCTCGAGCGGCGCCTGTTCGAGGAAATAGCGCGAGCCGGCGATGCGCAGGGTGTAGCTCTGGCTGGCGACGCTGCGGTCGTGGTCGAGCACCGCGTAGTGCAGGTCCTCGACGTCCATGGTGATGCCGTAGCCCATCACCAGCATCAGCACCAGGCTGCCCAGCAGCGCCAGCGTGAGCCGCACCGGATCGCGGCGCAGCTCGGTGGCCTCGCGCGCCGAGAAGCTCGCCAGGCGGGCGAGGCTGAAGCGGGCGAGGCGATCGGCGGGCCGGGATGTGGGAGCGACGCGAGTCGCGATTCCGGTGCCCGGAATCGGCGTGCTCGCCTCGGCGCCTGGAACGCGCGCCGTCGCGTCGGCACCGCCTGAATCGCGACTTGCGTCGCTCCCACGTCGCGGCTCCGGGGGCGTGATGGTTCCGTAGGAGCGACGCAAGTCGCGATCGGGCGTTGCAGCAGGCGCAGTCGCGGAGGGCGGTGCGACGCCGCTCGCCTCTTCCAGATACGAGATGAACGCGTCCTCCAGGCGCTCGCAGCCGCGCGCGGCGGCGAGGGCGGCCGGGGTGTCGCTGGCGAGGATGCGCCCCGCGTGCATCAGCGAGATGCGGTCGCAGCGCTGGGCCTCGTTCATGAAGTGGGTGGTGATGAAGATGGTCACGCCGTCCTTCCTCGACAGGTCGGCGATCAGCGCCCAGAAATGGTCGCGCGCGACCGGATCGACGCCCGAGGTGGGCTCGTCGAGGATCAGCACGTCGGGCCGGTGCAGCACCGCCACCGCGAGCTGCAGGCGCTGGCGGAGGCCGAGCGGCAGGGCGTCGGGCTGGATGTCCATCACCGGGGCGAGGTCGAAGCGGCGCGCGAGCTCGGCGATGCGGGAGGCGGCCTCGTCCGCGGGCAGGTGGAAGAGGCGCGCGTGCAGGTCGAGGTTCTGCTGCACCGAGAGTTCGCCGTAGAGCGAGAAGGACTGCGACATGTAGCCCACGCGGCGGCGCGTCTCGATGTTGGTCGCGTCCAGCCTGCGCCCGAGCAGCAGCGCCTCGCCGGCGCTCGGTTCGAGCAGGCCGGTGAGCATCTTCATGGTTGTGGACTTGCCGCAGCCGTTGGAGCCGAGGAAGCCGAAGATCTCGCCGCGGCGCACCTGCAGATTCACGTCATCCACCGCGACGAAGTCGCCGAAGCGCATCTGCAGGCCGCGCGCCTCGATGACCACCGCGCCGGTCTCGATCGGCGGGATCTCCAGCCGGCGATGTTCGCGCCGGCGCGCCTCGGGCAGCAGGGCGATGAAGGCCTCCTCCAGGGTGTCGGCGCCGCCGGCCGCGCGCAGCTCGGCGGGCGTGCCGGTGGCGAGCACGCGGCCGGCGTCCACCGCCACCAGCCAGTCGTAGCCCTCGGCCTCTTCCATGTAGGCGGTGGCGATCAGCACGCTCATGCCCGGGCGGTCGGCGCGGATGCGCGCGATGAGCTCCCAGAACTGCCGGCGCGACAGCGGATCGACGCCGGTGGTGGGCTCGTCGAGGATGAGCAGGTCGGGGTCGTGGATCAGCGCGCAACACAGACCGAGCTTCTGCTTCATGCCGCCGGAGAGCTTGTTGGCGGGGCGGTCGGCGAAGGCGGCCATGCCGGTCGCGGCGAGCAGCGTGTCGATGCGGCGCCGGCGCTCGGCTGCGGACTGGCCGAACAGGCGGCCGAAGAAGTCGATGTTCTCGAACACCGACAGGGTGGGGTAGAGGTTCTTGCCCAGGCCCTGCGGCATGTAGGCGATGCGCGGGCAGACGCGCGCGCGGTGGCGGGCGTCCGCCATGTCGCCGCCGAGCACCTCGACGGTACCGCGCTGGATCCTGCGCGCGCCGGCGACGAGGCCGAGCCAGGTGGACTTGCCCACGCCGTCGGGGCCGATGAAGCCGACCATGCAGCCGGCGGGGAGGTCGAGCGTGAGCGCGTCGGCGGCATGCGTGTCGCCGTAGCGGTGGTGGACATCGACGAGGCGGACGACCGGTGGCAGGGCGGTTGCGGCCGGTGCGGGCGATGCGCTGTCCGGTCGGGCGGAGGGGGCGTCCGAGGCGCCGGGCAAGGCGGCCCGCGCGCCGTTCGTGCCGTCTCGTCGAGTGCTCACGGCAGCCTCGGCTGCAGCGCGGGCGGCCACTCGCGCTGCGCGTCCAGGCGCAGGTGGGCCATGCCGGGCAGGCCGGTCTTGACCTGTTCGGGGTACCTGGCGAGGAGTTCGGGGTCGATGCGTGCCTTGACGCGGAAGACCATCTTCTGGCGCTCGCTCTGCGTCTCGACGGTCTTGGGCGTGAACTGGGCGACGCTGGCGACGTAGGACACCCTGGCCGGGATCACGAAGGCCTGCGCGGCGTCGAGCACGATGCGCACCTCGCTGCCGAGGGCCACGCGGCCGGCGGCCATCTCGGGCAGGAAGAAGGTCATGTAGACATCGCCGACGTCGACCAGGCTCACCACCTTGCCGCCACCGCCCACCACCTCGCCCGGCTGCACCACGCGGTACTGCACGCGGCCACTGCGAGGGGCGCGCAGCTCGCCGTCGGCGATCTCGGTCTCGAGGCGGGCGACCACCGCCTCGGCGGCGCGGATCGCGGCCTCGGCCTGCTGCACCTGGGCCTCGGCGGCGCGCACGCCGGCGCGGGCGGCGACGATGCGGGCCTCGGCGACGTGGATGCTGGCCTCGGCGGTGCGCGCACGGGCGGCATCGTCGTCGGCCTTCTGCGCGGAAGTGGCACGATCGTTCAGCAGCGCCTGCGAGCGCGCCGCGGTGCGGCGGGCGACGTCGTATTCGGCGCGGCCCTGCACCAGCACCGCCTCGGCCATGGTCACGTCGGCCTGGCGCTGGGCGACCTGGGCGCGCGCGGTCTCGCGGGCGCTGTGGGCGTTGGCGACTTCGGCACGCGCCTGCGCGAGCTGGGCCTGCAGGGACTTGACGTCCATGCGCGCGATCACGTCGTCGCGCGTGACGAAGTCGCCTTCGTTAACCAGGATCGCGTCCACCCGCCCGGGCGCCTTGGCGGCGACATCGACCTCGGTGGCCTCGATGCGGCCGTTGCCGCGCACGAAGCTGCCGTCGTCCGGAGCGGGGCGCAGGAACTGCCAGGCGCCGGCCGCGGCCAGGACGAGGACACCGGCGCCCAACCAGGCCAACCGGCCGGATCGTTTCATGCTCATGAGATTCTCCTCGGGGGGAGCTCTGTGATGTGTTCGTAGTATTTCAACACTTGTTGGATAATAGGTCAAGCTATGGGTCAAGCTGGGGTCAGGTCTTTCATTTGCTCATCTGCGGTGGGAACCGGTGCGACCTTGCCTTTCGTGCCGCCCGATTCGGGCCAGCCGGCGTGGCCGCCGGAGAGATTCGACCGGAACCGACTCGATGCATGTTGTACCATCCCGCCTCGATTCCTTCTCCTTTTCCAGCATGTCCGATCTTGCCGAACACGCCCGTACCGTGCGCGGCCGTGGCCGTCCGCGCGGTCCGGACGCGAATTACCGTGCACGCCTGCTCGACGCTGCCCTCGACGCTTTCGGGGCGCAGGGCTTCGAGGCGGCGGGGCTGCGCGCGATCGCGGTGAGCGCGGGCTGCGACGTGTCGATGGTGGCGCACTATTTCGGCTCCAAGGCGGAGTTGTGGGCCGCGGTCGTGGACCGCATCGAGGCGCAGGTGCGCGCCGACCTCGCCGCGCTCGACATGCTGGCGCCCGCCGCGGGGCCGATCGAGCGCCGCATCGTGGCGGCGGTGGAGGCGATGTTCGTGCATGCGGCGCGCCAGCCGCAGGCGATGCGCTTCGTGATGCGCCAGATGACCGACCCCGGCGAGCGCCTCGACGATCTCGTCGCGCGCGTGGTCGAGCCGGTGCATGCGGTTTTTTTGCCGCTGTGGCAGGAGGCGATCGACGCCGGGATCTTCCGCATGCGTAGCGCGCTGGCGCTGCAGACCTTCGTGTTCGGGGCGATCTCGTACGCCGTGGCGGCGGCGCCGGTGCTCGCGCGCATGAGCGGCGGCGAGATCGGCCTGGCGCGCCTGCAGCGCGAGTTCATGGACGGCCTGTTCGCCCGCCTCGCGCGCGGCGGAGGGGATGAGGAGCGGCCCGGCAGCGGGGAGGAGACGCGATGAGCGCGACGCCACGGCAAGAGGTGCGCCCCGGCGAGGCCGTGCTCGCCGGCGACGGCGCGGCCGCGGTGCTGTGCCTGCGCGGCGACTGGACGCTGGCCCACCACGCGGCGCTGCGCCGTCAGGCCGAGGCTCTGCGCGGCCGGCTCGACGCCGGCACGCGCGTCGAGCTCGCCGAGCTCGGCACGCTCGACACCGCGGGGGCGCGCCTGCTGCACGGCCTGCTCGGCAGTGAGCGCGTCGCCGCCCTGCTGGCCGACGAGGGCGCACTCAGCCGCGAGCGGCGTGCGCTGCTGAAGGCGGTGGCCGACGCGATCGAGGGCCGCGAGGAGCGCCCCATCGGGGACGAGGGCTACGCGCTTGGCGACGTGCTCGCCCACATCGGCCACACCATGCTGGTGTTCTGGCGCCACGTGACGTCGCTGACCGGCTTCATCGGCCTGATCCTCGAGACCGCGCTGCGCGTGGCGGTGCAGCCACGGCGCTGGCGCATGACTGCGCTGGTCGCCAACCTCGAGCGCACCGGCCTCGACGCGGTGCCGATCATCGCGCTGCTGACCTTCCTCGTCGGCGCGGTGGTCGCCTTCCTCGGCGCCACGGTGCTGCAGAACTTCGGCGCCAGCATCTTCACGGTCGACCTGGTGGCCTACTCGTTCCTGCGCGAGTTCGGCGTGCTGCTGACCGCGATCATCGTCGCCGGCCGCACGGCGAGCTCCTTCACCGCGCAGATCGGCTCGATGCGCGCCAACGAGGAGATCGACGCGATCCGCGTGCTCGGCCTCGATCCGGTCGAGCTGCTGGTGCTGCCGCGCGTGTATGCGCTGCTGGTCGCGCTGCCCATCCTGACCTTCGTGGCGATGATCGCGGGCATCGTCGGCGGCATGCTGGTGTCGGCGATGACGCTGGATATCTCGCCGGTGCTGTTCCTGTCGCGGATCGAGGACAACGTCGGGCTCATCCACTTCTGGGTCGGCATGGCCAAGGCGCCGATCTTCGCCTTCCTGATCGCGGTGATCGGCTGCCTGGAAGGCTTCCGCGTGCAGGGCAGCGCGCAGTCGGTGGGCGAGCACACCACTTCGGCCGTGGTGCAGTCGATCTTCGTGGTGATCGTGGTGGATGCGATCGCGGCGCTGTTCTGCATGGAGATGGGGTGGTGACGGCGGGGCTGGCGAGCGCCGCATCCGATCCGCGCGACAACATCGTCGAGGTGCGCGGCGTGCGCAACCAGTTCGGCGCCCAGGTGGTGCACGACCAGCTCGACCTCGACGTGCGCCGCGGCGAGATCCTCAGCGTGGTGGGCGGCTCGGGCACGGGCAAGTCGGTGCTGCTGCGCACCATCGTCGGCCTCAACCGGCCGCGCGCGGGCAGCGTGCATGTGTTCGGCGAGGACCTGCTGAGCCTGCCCGACGCGCGCCGCAAGCAGGTCGAGCGCCGCTTCGGCGTGCTGTTCCAGAAGGGCGCGCTGTTCTCGTCGCTGACCGTGGCCGAGAACGTGGCGCTGCCGTTGATCGAGCACGCCGGGATGTCGCGCCGCGAGGCGGCGGAGCTGGCGGAGCTCAAGATCGCGCTCGCCGGACTGCCGGCGCTCGCCGGCGACAAGTTTCCGTCGGATCTGTCGGGCGGCATGGTCAAGCGTGCGGCGCTGGCGCGCGCGCTCGCGCTCGACCCCGACATCCTCTTCCTCGACGAACCCACCGCCGGCCTCGACCCGATCGGCGCCGCGGCCTTCGACCAGCTCATCCTCACCCTGCGCGACGCGCTCGGGCTCACGGTGTTCATCGTCACCCACGACCTCGACACCATCTACACCATCACCGACCGCGTCGCCGTGCTGGCGCAGAAGAAAGTGCTGGTCAACGCCGGTCTGGACGAGGTCGCCGCCATCGACGACGCCTGGATCCGCGAATACTTCCACGGCCCGCGCGGCCGCGCGGCCGCCACCGCGGTGGCCGCCGCGCAGGCCGTGCCCGCTGCATCGGAGAACAACTGACATGGAAACCCGCGCCCATCATGTGCTGATCGGCCTCTTCACCGTGCTCGTCGTCGGCGCCGCGCTGATGTTCGCGCTGTGGCTGGGCAAGAGCGACGCCGACCGCCAGTTCGAGGTGTACGACATCGTCTTCCAGGAGGCGGTCTCCGGCCTGTCCAAGGGTGGCACGGTGGAGTTCAACGGCATCAAGATCGGCGACGTGGTCAGCCTGCGCCTCGATCCCGCCGATGCGCGCCGCGTCATCGCCCGCGTGCGCGTGGACAGCGCCGCGCCGGTGCGCAGCGACACCCGCGCCCGCCTGGTGCCTGCCGGCATCACCGGCTTGACCATGATCCGCCTGACCAGCGGCGAGGATCCGGCGAGCACGCCCCTGGTGTCCAAGGGCGACGAGGTGGCGCGCATCATCGCCGCGCCTTCGCCGCTGAGCCGCCTGCTCGCCGACGGCGAGGACGCGATCACCAACGTGAACGACCTGCTGGTGCAGGCGCGCGAGCTGCTCTCGGCCGACAACGTGGCCTCGTTCGGGCGCACGCTGGGCAACCTGGAGCTGGCCACCGGCGCGCTCGCCGCGCAGCGCGAGGACCTCAACGCCGCGTTGCGCGAGGTCACCCAGGCCAGCCGCGACGCCAGCACGGCGCTCGCCGAGGCCGCCCGCATGCTCGGCTCGGCCAACAGGCTGGTGGAGGTGCAGGGCACGCAGACCCTGGACAGCGCACGCGACGCGATGAGGGCCTTCGAGCGCGCGATGGGCACGGTCGACCGCCTGATCGCCGACAACCGCGCGCCGCTCGACGGCGGCATGCGCGGCCTGGCCGAGATCGGCCCCGCGGTGGCGGAGCTGCGCACCACGCTGGCTTCCCTGCGCACCATCACCCGCCAGCTCGAGAGCCGTCCCGCCGACTACCTGCTCGGCCTCGAACCGACCAAGGAGTTCACCCCGTGAGATCGTCGTCCTTCCTTCCGCGCCGCGGCGCCGGCCCCGCGCGCCCGCGTCGGGCGTTCGCCGCGGCGGCGCTGTGCGCGATCGCGCTGCTGCCGGCGTGCAGCGTGCTGCCCGAGGCCGCGCCGCTCGACGTGTATGTGCTGCCGGTGTCGACGGGCGCGCCTGGTGCTTCGGCGAACGTGTCCCCGGGCAACTCCATCGCCAGCCCTGCGGCGACGTCCACTCCCGCGGGCGGCGCCCCGTCCGCCTCCGCAGCCGCCCGCGCGCTGCCATGGTCGCTGCGCGTCGTGCGTCCGGCCGCCGGCGTGCATCTGGCCGGCCAACGCATCGTGGTGATGCCGGAGGGCAACCGGGTGAGTGTCTACCAGGGCGCGGGCTGGAGCGATCCGGCGCCCGCGCTGCTGCGCGACCGCCTGCTCGAAGCCTTCCGCGCCGACGGCCGGGTGGGTGCGTTGAGCAGCGACGAGCGCCAGCTGCATGCCGATTTCGAGCTCGACAGCGACCTGCGCGCCTTCCAGAGCGAATACCGTGGCGGCCGCCCCGAGGCGGTGCTGCGCCTCGACGCGCGCCTGGTGCACACCGCCAGCCGCCGCATCGTCGCCAGCCGGACCTTCGAGCAGCGCCAGCCCACCGCGGACCCCGCCGTGCCGGCCGTCGTCCAGGCCTTCGGCGCCGCCGCCG
>NZ_JTDM01000009.1:0-91655 GCF_000831325.1 Thauera sp. SWB20
GCATCTGCTGCTGCGGGCAATAGGGCAGATAGCTCGTCATCTCGACAGTCTACCGGCCCCGAAACGCCCGCGAGGACTTAACTCACCGACGCTTGGCTTCTGCCGCGCAGACTCCTAGGCAGGCATCGAGCCGCCGCCGGCAGGCCGGCGGCATCGCCACGCTCCCCGCCATCGAACATCCTCGAATGCCGGCTGCAAATACGCCGCGGATTCACAGCGGACAACGCTACCCGCATCGTCTATATGTGAATCAGGATTCGTCGCCATGGGTCGAGGCGGGTGCTTCTCTTCAGGGACTGCACACGCCGCACCCGGGAATCTGCCTCGACCCGCGGCCTGCGCGCGCGGGCTGCCGTGGCAGCGGCCGACGACGAGCATCTGTTCAACGCTTGAAGATCGGAGCGGGAGCCCATTCCATGAGCAATCAGCCCAAAGTCACCATCGTCCGCATACCGGGTCGGGTGCGGCCCGACGAACCGCTTCGGCTTGCGAGCTGGATCGGGGGTGATTCGCCCTTGTTCGCCGGTGTGGCGCCGGCGCGTTCCTTTCGCCTCGGCGCGACCGGCAGTCGCGGCACGGCCGAAGACACGGTCGCCGAGGCGATTCCCGAGGACGCCCTGGTCGAGATCGAGTTCGAAGGCGGCGCATGTTTCTGGACCGTGGGCGCGGATCTGCGCAAGCGCCTGCAGGAGGCGGGCGGCGCCAGCGCACGGGGTGGAAGCGGTGCGGACGATGGCGCCTGGGATCTGCCGTCCAGCATCGCCGCGCCGGTCACGGGTACGCGCGGGCTCGCCGGGAAACTGACCATCCGGGCCCTGCGCTGGATGGGCTTCGATCCGGTGAAGGCGGGTCTGGACAAGATCGTCGACCTGGCCGAGACACGCTCGGTGCCGCGCGAAGGGGTGTTTCTCGTGGGCGACGACGGCATCCGGGGCGAACCCCTGAAAACGCCGATTCCCGATGGCGAGCGCACCCTCATCCTGCTTCACGGCACGGCATCGAACACGCGCGGCAGCTTCTCCAAGCTGTGGCTGCGCCAGCCCAAACAGTGGGCGCGCCTGCGCGCATGCTACGGCGAGCGCATCTTCGCGCTCGAGCACTGCACCCTGACCCGCAGCCCGATCGAGAACGCGCTCAAGCTCGCGCGCCTGCTGCCACGCAGCGGTTCGCTGCGCCTCCTGTCGCATTCCCGTGGTGGCCTGGTCGGCGAACTGCTCGCGCTGGATCCGGCTCGCGTCGATCGCGCCGGCATCACCGCGGTGCTGGCTGCAGCGCAGCGGGAGAATCCGCCTGCGGCGGAGGCGCTGATGCAGCAGGAGGCACAGCTCTTCGCGCTGCTGCGCGAACTCGAGGCGCGCCCGGCGCTGCAGATCGAGCGTTTCGTGCGCGTGGCCTGCCCGGTCATCGGCACCTCCCTCGCCGGGGAGAAGCTCGACCAGTGGTTCTCGCTGCTGGTGCTGGCCGCGATCGCCGACGAGATGCGCCGCAGCAACAGCCGCGGCATGATCACGAGCGGGCTCGCCTCCCTCGCCAGCCATGGGCTGGACATGCTGGCGGAAACCGCGGCGGCCATCATCGGCAGCCGCAAGCGGGCCGACCAGTTGCCCGGCCTCGAGGCGCAGATGCCCGGCTCCGCGCTGGTCCGCATCCTCAACGGAAACCCGGGACGCGGAGAACTGTTCGTCGTCGCGGGCGACGCCGCCCCCCGGGAACAGGACTGGCTGGCCGAGCTGCGCTTCTGCCTGATCGACCGCTACTTCGAGCAGGACCACGACCTCGTGGTCGACACGCGCGCCATGCTGGACGGCCCCGACCGCCCGGTACGCAAGGTGTTCTTCCGCGCCGGCCCGACCGTCAATCACTTCAGCTACTTCGGTAACGAGGACAGCGCAGCCGCGGTCGCCGCCGCGCTGACCGACGCCGTCGACACCGCCACGCTGTTCCACGACTACGCAGGGGAATGGCCCCTGCCCGCCGAGACCGCGCGCGGCCTCTTCGCACCGCGTGCGCTCGCCGACCCCCCGCTCCAGGGCGCGCGAGGCATCGTGGTGCTCGTACCCGGCCTGTGCGGCTCCGAACTCCAGGTCGCCGGCCGCGAAGTGTGGGCGAGCGTGCCGGCCCTGGCCTGCGGCGGCTTCCGCAAGACGCTGCGCATCGACAATCCGGCGGTCGAGCCGGGCGATCCGCTGGCCGGCAGCTACCTCGCGCTGGCCAATGCGCTGCGCAGCAGCGGCTATGTCGTACGCATGCATGGCTACGACTGGCGCAAGTCCGTCGTCGACTCGATCAAGGGGCTCGGCGACACCCTGTCCACCGCGCTGGGCGATGCCACGGCGGGCAAGCTGCCGGTGCACGCGATCGTCCATTCGATGGGCGGCGTGCTGATCCGCGCCGCCTTCGCCCAGGACCGCGGGCTCTGGAAGCGCTGGAAGGAACAGCCGCGCCCCGAGGCGCGCGTCATCATGCTCGGCACGCCCAACCAGGGCTCGCACGCGGTGACGCTGCTGCTGACCAAGCGCGACGAGTTCTTCGCCAAGCTGGCGATGCTCGACCTGCACAACTCCGAGCGCGAGCTTCTCGAGATCGCCCAGCACTTCCCCGGTGTGCTCGAGCTGCTGCCGAACGCCGCCGATGAAAACGGCGAGGAGATCCGCCTGCCCGCGACCTGGCAGCGCTACTGCACCGCCGACGGCCAACGCTGGCCCGTTCCGCCGGAGGCTGCGCTCACCCAGTCCGGAGAACTGTGGCGGACGCTGCTCGCAGGCGATCCCCTGATCGACGACGAGCGCCTGATCTATGTCGCCGGCACGGCGAAGGAAACGCCCCGCCTCGCCGAGATCGCCGAGGACGGACGGTTCCGCCTGCTCAAGACGGCCGACGGCGATGGCCGCGTCACCTGGGCAAGCGGAATCCCCGCGAAGTGCCGGGAAGGCGGACGGCTCTACTACATGAACGCGGTGCATGGCGACATGCCGGCGCACACGCCGGCCTTCCCGGCATTGCAGGAGCTGCTGGAGAAGGGCGAGACCGGGCGCTCCGCGCTGACGCGCAAGCCCGTCCCCATCCAGGCCCGCGGCGCCGTCGAAGCCCCCGGGGAATATGCCCCCGTCAGCCCGGCCATGCTTTCACACTACCCGACGCGCTCCGACCTGCTGGCCGCGGCGACCGGCGCCACGCTCCGCGCCCCCCGCACCGAGCGCGAGGAGGAGATGCGGACGCGGGTCCGGGTCATTCACGGCGACCTGATCTTCGTCGACGCACCGGTTCTGGTCGGCCACATACAGGGCACCAACAATCTCGAGCAGGCGGAATACATCCTCGACCGCGCCCTCAACGGTCGCATGCAGAACCGCCTGGATGCCGGCATCTATGCGGGCCCGCTGGGCAGCTATGCCCTCTTCCCACCCCAGCCCGAGGAGCGCTTCGCCGCCGGCGCCATCGTCATCGGCATCGGCCGCGTCGGCGAGCTCTCGCCGGGAAGCCTGTGCGACGGCGTGGCGCGCGCGCTGGTCGCCTATGCGATCACGCGGCACGAGGAGCGCAAGCGCACACACGACCGGCAGGCCGCCACCGCCGGCAAACCGCTGCAGTTGCCGGTGTGTGCGCTGTTGATCGGTGCGGCGATCGGCGAGCTGAGCCTGCGCGATTCGGTCACCGCCATCCTGCGCGGCCATCGCAAGGCGCGCGAACGCCTCGCCGACGCGAAGCTCGACGACCGCATCGAGTTGACGCAGCTGGATTTCGTCGAGCTGCTGGAGGACCGTGCGATCCAGGCGCTCAACGCGGCACGCGACGCGGTGACGCTCGACGGCGAGCTGCGCAGGCATTTCTGCATCGAGGACACGCTGGCGAAGAACGAGGGCGGGCGCCAGCGTGCCTACGCCGAGCTCGGCGAAGATGCATGGACCCGGATCGCGATCAGCGCCGTCAGGATCGCCGACGGCAGCGGCACCCAGCTGCTGTTCAATGTCCATGGCGACCTTGCGCGGACCGAGCAGCTCTACAACGGCATTGCGCTCGGCAGCATCGAGCGCTTCACCCGCCAGCTGATCGACACGGAAAGCGACAACGAGGAAGTCGGCCGCACCCTGTTCGAACTGCTTCTGCCCAACTGGCTGAAGGACCAGGCACCGGACCGCCGCCGCGCCCAGCTCATCATCGATTCGGCCGTCGCCGGCATTCCCTGGGAGTTGCTGCGCGATCGCATGGAAGACGACCGCAGCGATCGCGGCGGCGCCCCGCTGTCGGTGCGCAGCGGCCTCGTACGCCAACTCTCGACGGGCCGCTTCCGCCAGCGCATCCAGCGCGCGGACGGCTTTCACGCGCTGGTCGTGGGCGATCCGGACCTCGGGCGTCTGGGCGACTACTTTCCGCAGCTGGCCGGTGCGCGCGAAGAAGCCGCCGAGGTGGCCCAGCTGCTCAAGGACGGCGGCTTCGACACGCCGCCCGCGCTGCTCGGTGGCAGTGCCGAGCAGATCCAGATCGCGCTCTACCAGCGCGACTGGCGCATCCTTCACCTGTCGGGCCATGGCATCTATCGTGAAACCCTGCCGACGATCGATGCCGACCACAGCGCCAAGCCGGCCGACGAGGCCGTCACTGCGACCGGCATGCTGATCGGCGAGAACAGCGTGCTCACCACCGCGCACATCGAGCAGATGCGGGTGGTACCCGATTTCGTGTTCATCAACTGCTGCTCCCTCGGTCGCATCGAGGCCGAGCGCGCGATGCTCGGCGAGAACCGGCCCGGCAATCCGATGCTCGCCGCCAACCTCGCGACCCAGTTGATCGAGATGGGCGTCCGTGGCGTCATCGCCGCCGGATGGCGGGTACTGGACGACGCGGCGAAGCTGTTCGCCAGCACCTTCTACGAAGCCTTCCTTGCCGGCGAGACCTTCGGCGAGGCGGTGCTCGCCGCCCGCCGGGCCACTTTCGACCGCTTCCCCACCACCAACACCTGGGGCGCCTACCAATGCTACGGCGACCCCAGCCTGCTGCTGCGGCGGCCGCCAAGCAGCCACGAGCGCCGCCGCCATGCCGCACGCTACGACTTCGTCGCACCGCGGGAGGTGATCGCCGAACTGGAGCGCCTGACCCAGCAGAGTCGCTACCAGGCCATGGAATCCGCCGACGACCGCAAGCGTCGCGAGGAGCGCATCGACGCGCTCGCGAGGCTGTGCGAGCGGCGCGGATGGTCGGGGCATGGCGACATCCAGGAGGCCTTCGGGCAGCTGTGGGCGGAATTCGGCGACCATGATCGCGCCATCGCCTGCTACCGGGCAGCCCAGGGGGCCGGGGACGGCAGCGCCTCGATGAAGGCCACCGAGCAACTCATAAACATGCTCGCGCGACGGGGCAGCGGCCTGCTCGCGGCGGGCGGGCCCGAGGCCATGGCAAAGGGCAAGGCCCTGCTCGGCGAGGCCGAGCAGCTCATCACCGGAGTGCTCGCCGTCGCTCCGAATGCCGAACGTCACTGCCTGCTCGGCAGCATCTGGAAGCGCAAGCTGAAACTCACCGCCGACAACCAGCTGGATGCAGCGCTGAAGAGCATGGCACAGGCCTACCGCAACGCCGAAAACTGTGCCCTCGAGGCGGGCGGGCGGCTCTACTACCCGGCGCTCAGCGTCCTCCATGCGGACCTGCTGCGCCAGCTGCTCGGCACCCTCACCCCGGACGAGGGCAAGGCGGCACGGCAACGCATCGCCGCCGTGCGCAAGGAGATCGAGGACCCGGCATTCCAGGCGCGCGACTTCTGGGATCGTGTCGCACCCCTCGACCTCGCCCTGAGCGAAGCCTTGTTCGACACCGCCTGCGAAGAAAATGCGGATCGCCAGGCGAATGATGCGAGCTTCAGCAAGGCACAGGAGGAGTACCAGGCCTTGCTCGCCTACAGCTCACGCCGCGAACGGGAGTCGGTCGTCGGTACGCTGGACGCGCTCAAGACCTTCCTGGAACGCCTGCCAGCGCAGCGAAAAGGCGCTCATTTCGCCCGCGCGAGGGAGCTGGTCGGTCGCCTGAACACCCTGGCCGACGCCTTGCGAAAGTTGCTGTGAGGCATGTCTGGCGCGCACCGACCACCGTCCATCGGTGCGCGCTGTCGCCCCTCACCAGGCGGCGGGCGGCGGAGGCGGAGGCGGCTCGATGAAGCTGCCGGTGGCGAAGTAGAGCACCGCAGCGGTGATCGCCAGCGCGATCGCGAAGGCCAGCGCGCCGCCGCCCTGCGCGGGCTGGGCGTCGGCTTCGTCGACTTCCTTCATGCCGGTGACCATCGGCCGCAGCAGGTTGTCCTTCTTGAACAGCGCGTAGAACAGCACGGCCGACACGTGCAGGCCCACCAGCACGATGATCGCCCAGTAGTTCTGCCGGTGCAGCCCGGACAGCCAGTCGCTGGTCTCGCTGCTCACCAGCGCGCGCAGCGGACCGGAGAAGGCGATCTCGTCATTGGAAAACAGCCCGGTGACGGCCTGATAGAGCATGACCCCGAGCAGGGCAAGCACCGACAAGGCGCCGAGCGGGTTGTGCCCCAGCCCGCTCCAGTGCCCGCGCAGGTGCGCCCACAGGTGGGCCGGGCCGGGGACGAAGTCGGCGAAGCGGGCGTAGGTCGAGCCGATCACCCCCCACACCAGGCGGAAGGCGAGCAGCCCGGTGATGGCGATGCCGACGCGGCCGTGCCATTCGATGAGGCTGCCGCCGATCTGGGCGGTGACGTAGGCGGCCACCGCCAGGATGGCGAGCAGCCAGTGAAAAAGACGAGTGGGCAGATCCCAGACTCTGACCTTGCGCATGCTGTATTCCTTCCCTGAGATTCAGCCTGACTGACTGCGCCATCCGGCACAGGTTCCGCTGCACTGCATCATTCCGTCTTGCGCTGCGCCAGGAACTCGCGCAGATGGCGGCCGGTGTGCGATTCCGGCGTCGCCATCGCGACCTCGGGCGGGCCTTCTGCCACCACCCGGCCACCGCCCTCGCCGCCCTCCGGGCCGAGGTCGATCAGCCAGTCGGCCTCGGCCATCACGTCGAGGTCGTGCTCGATCACCAGCACGGTGTGGCCGGCATCCGTCAGGCGGTGCAGCACCCGGATCAGCTTGTCCACGTCGGCCATGTGCAGGCCCACGGTGGGCTCGTCGAGCACGTACAGGCTGTGCTTGTCGGCGGGCAGCGGCACGCCGCCGGTGTCTTCCGCATCGCCCGGGCGGCGGCGCACCTTGGCGAGCTCGGTCACCAGCTTGATGCGCTGCGCCTCGCCGCCCGACAGCGTCGGGCTGGGCTGGCCCAGGGTCAGGTAGCCGAGGCCGACGTCCTGCAGCAGCTGCAGCGGGTGGGCGATCGCGGGATGCGCGGAGAAGAAATCCACCGCCTCGTCCACCGGCATCGCCAGCACCTCGGCCACCGTCCTGTCCTTCCAGCGCACCGACAGCGTCTCGGGGTTGAAGCGCGCGCCGCCGCAGGCCTCACACGGCGTCTTGACGTCGGGCAGGAAGCTCATCTCGACGGTGGTCTGGCCCGCGCCGTCGCACACCGGGCAGCGCCCGGCGCCGGTGTTGAAGGAGAAGCGCGAGGCGTTCCAGCCGCGCGTGCGGGCGTCGAAGGTGTCGGCGAAGAGCTTGCGGATCGCGTCCCAGAAGCCGACGTAGGTCGCCGGGCAGGAGCGCGGCGTCTTGCCGATCGGCGTCTGGTCGACCTCCAGCACGCGGCCGACCTGGTGCCAGCCGGGCATCGCCGCGCAGCCGACCAGGGGCTGGTCGACCGCCTCCGGCTGCGCCTGGCCGCGGCGGCGGGCGCGGGTCGCCTCAGGGTCGCCGAGGCGGGCGCGCAGGTTGGCGTGGATGACGTCGCGCGCCAGGCTGGACTTGCCCGAGCCGGACACGCCGGTCACCACCGTGAGGCGGGCGAGCGGGATGCGCACGTCGATGTCACGCAGGTTGTGCAGGTTGGCGCCCTCGATGCGGATCGCCGGGTTCTCCAGCGCCACCGCGCGGCGCGGGCGCAGCGGGTGCTGCAACGGGTGGCGGAAGCATTCGCCGGTGGCCGATTCGGGCGCCGCCAGCAGGTCGGCGATCGTGCCCTCGGCCACCACCCGGCCGCCGCGCACGCCGGCGCCGGGGCCGAGGTCGATGACGTGGTCGGCGCGGCGGATGGTGTCCTCGTCGTGCTCCACCACCAGCAAGGTGTTGCCGCGGTCGCGCAGGGCCTCGAGGGTGTCGAGCAGCAGGCGGTTGTCGCGCGGGTGCAGGCCGATCGTGGGTTCGTCGAGGATGTAGCACACGCCGCGCAGGTTGGAGCCGAGCTGCGCCGCCAGGCGGATGCGCTGCGCCTCGCCGCCCGACAGCGTGGGCGCGGCGCGGTCCAGCGCCAGGTAGCCGAGGCCCACGTGCTGCAGGAAGGCGAGGCGACCGCGGATCTCGCTCACCAGGTCGCGGGCGATGTCGGTCTCGCGCTCGTTCAATGCCAGGTCGGCGAAGAAGCCGGCCGCCCGGTCCACCGGCTGTGCCGCGAGCTGGTGCAGGCCGAGGTCGCGGAAGCGCACCGCGCGCGCCACCGGGTTGAGGCGCGCGCCGTCGCAGGCCGGGCAGGGTTCGTCGCTGACGATGACTTCTTCCGCGTCGCCGAGGTCGAGCGCGTCCGGGTCCTCGATGCGCGCCGCGGTCTTCAGCCCGGTGCCGTAGCACTTGGGGCACCAGCCGTGCTTGGCGTTGTACGAGAACAGGCGCGGATCCGGCTCGGGGAAGCCGGTGCCGCAGCTCGGGCAGGCGCGCAGCGTGGAGAAGGTGATCGGCACCGCACCGAGCTTGCCGATCTCCAGCACCTTGATCACGCCCTTGCCGATCTCCAGCGCCTGGCGCACGAACTCGCGCAGCGTGGCTTCGCTCTCGGGCTGCACCACCACCATGCCGGTGGGCAGCTCGATGTTGTGCTCCTTGTAGCGGTCCAATCGCGGCCACTTGGCGGTGGGCAGGTATTCGCCATCGACGCGCAGCTGCGCATGGCCCTTGCCGCGCGCCCACTTGGCGAGATCGGTGTACAGGCCCTTGCGGTTGACCACCAGCGGCGCCAGCACTTCGACCGAGGCGCCGCGCAGCTCGCGCTGGAGCTGCGCGACGATGGCCTCGAAGCTCTGCGGCGTCACCGGCACGTTGCAGTCGGGGCAGAACTGCGTGCCCAGCTTCACGTACATCAGGCGCAGGAAGGGGTGGATCTCGGTCAGCGTCGCCACCGTGCTCTTGCGCCCGCCGCGGCTGGTGCGCTGCTCGATCGCCACCGTGGGCGGAATGCCGAAGAGGCCGTCGACGTCGGGCCGGCTGGCCGGCTGCACGAACTGGCGGGCGTAGGCGTTGAGCGATTCCAGATAGCGGCGCTGGCCCTCGCCGAAGACGATGTCGAAGGCCAGCGTGGACTTGCCCGAGCCGGACAGGCCGGTGATCACGGTGAACTGGTCGCGCGGAATCTGCAGGCTGACGTTCTTGAGATTGTGCTCGCGGGCGTGGCGGATTTCGATGGCGGGGGCGGCGACGGGGCGGTATTCCACCCGCGGCTCGGCGGCGACGAGCGACCGATCTCCCGGAGGAGCGGCGCAAGCCGCGATTGCGCTTTCCGTGGCGACGGCGCGGCCGGAACCGCCGTGATCGCGGCTTGCGCCGCTCCTACGGGAACCCGGGGCCTCCGCATCCGCAGAAACAGGGGACAGACCCCGATTTCCTGCACGGGTGCGAGCAAGCGCCTCAGCGTAGTCGCGCAGCGCGGCACCGGTGTGCGAGCTCGCGTGCGCGCGCACCGCCTCCGGCGGGCCTTCGACCACTATCGCGCCGCCGCCTTCGCCGCCCTCGGGGCCGAGGTCGATGATCCAGTCGGAAGCAGCGATCACGTCGAGGTTGTGCTCGATCACGATCAGCGAATGGCCCGCCTGCAGCAGCTTGTCGAAGGCGCCGAGCAGCTTGGCGACGTCCTCGAAGTGCAGGCCGGTGGTGGGCTCGTCGAAGAGGAAGAGCAGGCCGGGTTCGGTCTTGTCCCCAGCCTTGTCCCCAAACTTATCCACAACACTGGCTTTGCGTACAGGCTTCTTCTGCGCGGCCTCGGCGAGGTGGCCGGCGAGCTTGAGGCGCTGCGCCTCGCCACCCGACAGCGTCGGCACGGGCTGGCCGAGGCGCAGGTAATCCAGGCCGACGTCGGCGAGCGGCGCGAGCGCGGCGAGCACCTTGGGATGCTCGCGGAACACATCCAGCGCCTCATGCACGGTGAGCTCCAGCACGTCGGCCACCGACAGCCCGTTCCATTGCAATTCAAGCACTTCTGGCCGATAACGCTTGCCGTCGCAGTCCGGGCAGCGCAGCCACACGTCGGACAGGAATTGCATCTCGACGTGCTCGAAGCCCGAGCCGGTGCAGGTCGGGCAGCGGCCGTGGCCGGCGTTGAAGCTGAAGGTGCCGGGGGTATAGCCGCGCTGCTTCGCCTCCGGCAGGGCGGCGAAGAGGGCACGGATCGGGTCCCAGGCGCCGACGTAGCTCACCGGGTTGGAGCGCGAGCTCTTGCCGATCGGCGACTGGTCCACCATGACCACGCCGCGCAAGTTATCCACATTCTCGAGACGATCGAAGACCCCCGGCGATTCCGCCGCTTCCCCGAAATGCTTGGCCAGCGCCGGGAACAGCACGTCCTGGATCAGCGTCGATTTTCCCGAGCCGGACACGCCGGTCAGGCAGGTCAGGCGCCGCAGCGGGAAACCGACCGTGAGATCGCGCAGGTTGTGCTGGCGCGCGCCGACCAGCTTCAGCCGCGGTGTGGCGGCGTCCACCGGGCGCGGCGGACGGTCGACGTCGATGCGCTTCGTGCCCGCCAGCCAGGGGCCGGTCACAGAATCGGGATTCGCCGCGATCTCGGCCGGCGTGCCGCGCGCGACGATGTCGCCGCCGCGCTCGCCCGGGCCGGGGCCGATCTCGAGCAGCTCGTCGGCGGCGACCATCACCTGCGGGTCGTGCTCGACCACCACCAGCGTGTTGCCGGCGTCGCGCAGCCGCGTCATCACCCCGAGGATGCGGCCGATGTCGCGCGGATGCAGGCCGATCGAGGGCTCGTCGAGCACGAACAGGGTATTCACCAGCGAGGTGCCGAGCGCGGTGGTCAGGTTGATGCGCTGCACCTCGCCGCCCGACAGCGTGCGCGACTGGCGGTCCAGCGTCAGGTAGCCGAGGCCGACGTCGGCCAGGTAGGTGAGTCGGCTGCGGATCTCGCCGAGCACCAGCTCGGTGGCCTCGTCCGCCACGCCGGGCAGCGCGAGCGCGGCGATGGCGTCGCGGATGCGGTCGACCGGCAGCGCCATCAGCTCGTGGATGGCGAGGCCCTGCACCCCCGCGATCGCAATCCCCGCCGCCGCGGCTGCCTCGCCGACAGCGGGCGCAGTCCCGACGGTCGATACGCCGGCTGCCGCGTTCGCCCCGCCGACGGTGACCACCCCCCCGGCGGTCGGTGACTCGCCGGCGGTCGGCGCACTCCCCGTAGGAGCGGCGCAAGCCGCGATCGGGGGTTCGGCGGCGCCAACGCTCGATGAAACGTGGTGATCGCGGCTTGCGCCGCTCCTACATGAAGCCTGAGCGCGGGTCGGCAAGCGCCACAACAAGGCGTCGGGTTTCAACCGCGCCCCATGGCACGCCGGGCATTCCGTGTAGCTGCGGTAGCGCGACAGCAGCACGCGGATGTGCATCTTGTAAGCCTTGGTCTCCAGCCAGTCGAAGAAATGCCGCACGCCGTACCAGTAACGCGGCCACGAGCTGTCCCAGTTCTTCCATTTCGGGTCGCCCTCGAACAGCCACTGGCGATGCTCCGGCGGCAGATCCCGCACCGGGATGTCCATCGCCACGCCGTACTTCTTCGCCATCTTCTCGAGGTCCTGCTGGCACTCGCGATAGCTCTCGGTCTGCCAGGGCTTGATCGCGCCCTCGGCCAGCGTCTTCGATTCGTCCGGCACCACCAGGCCGAAATCCACCCCGATCACCCGTCCGAAGCCGCGACAGGTCTCGCAGGCGCCGATCGGCGAGTTGAACGAGAACAGGCCGGGCGTGGCCTCCGAATAGTGGATGTCGCAGTCGGCGCAATGCAGGCCGGACGAATAGCGCCACACCGCCTCGCCCGGCGTCCCCGCCGACTTCTCCGCCCTCACCCCCTCGCCCGAGGCGTAGACGGCAAGCCGCCCGTGTCCGCGCTGCAGCGCCGCCTCCAGCGCCTCCGCCAGGCGTGAATCCTCGGCATTCGACGCGCGGAAGCGGTCCTGCACCACCTGCAGCACGTCCTGCCCCTCCGCGCCAACGCCCGCGAGGCGTTCCTGGATGCGCGTGTAGCCCTGCGCGGCGAGCAGTCCGGTCACTTCCTCCTCGCTGAAGCTCGACGGCACGGTCACCGGAAAGCACACCACCAGGCGCGGATCGCCCGCCGCCGCGGCGCGCGCGCGCAGGTCGGCGGCGATACTCACCGCCGAATCCCGCCGCACCGGCTTGCCGCAGCAACGACAGTGCAGATGCGCGGCGCGCGCGTAGAGCAGCTTGAAGTGGTCGGCGAGCTCGGTCATCGTGCCCACCGTCGAGCGCGAGGTGCGCACCGGGTTGGTCTGGTCGATCGCGATCGCCGGCGGCACGCCTTCGATGCGATCCACCTGCGGCTTGTCCATGCGGTCGAGGAACTGGCGCGCGTAGGGCGAGAAGGTCTCGACATAGCGCCGCTGGCCCTCGGCATACAGCGTGTCGAACACCAGCGAGGACTTGCCCGAGCCCGACACCCCGGTCACCACCGTCAGGCGGTTCAGCGGCAGGTCGAGCGACAGGTTGCGCAGGTTGTTCTGGCGCGCACCGCGGATGCGGATGGCGTCGGCGATCGAGGCGGGGGCGTCGATCGGGGTGTAGCGGGTGGCGGAAACGGACATGGGGCGGGAGGCGGAGACGTGAGCCGCCATTTTAGTGGGCGGGGGTGCGTCTCGGACTCATGACGCGGGGGGAAAGGTTCCCGCGCGGGGTGCCAGGACGAACCAGTCAGGCGGCAGCGTCGTGCTCGGCCAAGTGCGCGCCGGGACGCCAGCCAGTCCGCAGCAGCCCGCTCAAGGTGCTGCGCTGCAACGACGGAAATGAGGATATGGTCCGTCACGGCGGCCATCCCTACGGACCTCTTCACGCACAGTGCACCATCGGGCCAGCAGACACTCCAAAGCGCACATGCGACCAAATTCAGCGACCATCTATAGGAAACTTTGTTAAGTTATACGTGCGTTGTAACTTTTCAAATCTTTATATAAACTGCACCGCATGGACCCTATCCGCAATCCCTTCTCCCCCGGTGCGGGCACTCCGCCCCCCGAACTTGCCGGCCGCGACGACCTGCGCGAGTCCTTGCGCATCGCGCTCGAGCGCGCGAGGATCGGTCGCCCGGCGAAGAGCGCCATGCTGGTTGGCCTGCGCGGTGTCGGCAAGACGGTCTTGCTGGACCGCATCAGGATGGATGCCGAGGCGGCCGGAATCCACACGGTCCGCATCGAGGCGCCCGAGGGGCGTTCGCTGCCTGCCCTGCTTGCACCGCAGTTGCGTCAGGCCCTGCTGCGCCTGAGCCAGATCGCGGCCGCGAAGGACTACGCCGTCCGCGGTCTGCGCGCGCTGGCGGGCTTCGTCGGCAAGCTCAAGGTCACTTTCGGCGACATCGAGGTAGGGATCGACTACGAGCCCGAGCCGGGCCTGGCCGACAACGGCGACCTTGAGCACGACCTGCAAGCACTGTTCGAGCAAGTTGGCCTGGCGGCCAGATCGGCCAGCACGGCCTTGGCGATCTTCGTCGACGAGCTGCAGTACGTGGAGGAGGCGCAACTGGCAGCCCTCATCACGGCGATGCATCGGACCGAGCAGCGGCAGTTGCCCGTCGTGCTGGTCGGTGCTGGTCTGCCACAACTGCGCGGGCAGATGGGGAACGCCAAGTCGTATGCCGAACGCCTGTTCGATTTCCCCATGATCGGACCGCTGCCACCCGCCGCGGCCCGCCTTGCAATCGAGAAGCCCATCGAGAACGAGGGCGTGGCGATCACCGAACGAGCCGTGAGCCAGATCCTGCAGGTCACTCAGGGCTACGCTTACTTCCTGCAGCAGTGGGGTAGTCACACCTGGCAGGCAGCGCACGCATCGCCGATCGATATCGACGCCGTCAATGCAGCGTCCGTCACCGCCGTGGCGGCGCTCGACGAGAGCTTCTTCCGCGTGCGCTTCGACCGCCTCACCCCAAAAGAGAAGCGGTATCTCCGCGCAATGGCCGAGTTGGGCGAGGGCCCCCACAGATCGGGCGACATCGCCAACTGCTTCAGCGCGCCCGTGTCTTCACTGGCTCCGACACGCAGCTCCCTGATCACCAAGGGCATGATCTGGAGCCCCAATCACGGCGACACGGCCTTCACGGTGCCGATGTTCAATGAGTTCATGAAGCGGATCATGCCGGGGGACGACTGGCGATGATCGCACTTGCTGCTTTCGATGCACACGCTCTCGGCAGGAGCCAGTGCTGACTTGGGGGGAAGTCTGGTCAAGTTGCAGAATGCATCCGCCTATCCTCGGGGGATTCGCGTTGAATGATGGCACCCACTCCTGGTTCAACGAGCATGAATTGCTCAACCCGACAGCGCTCTGAGTGCTCCGGCCCTCCGAGTGGCTGTTCAGCAGGAATGGCGGCGGTCCGCAACGGGCCGGACTGAGACCTCCGTGCGCGGGTCCGCGAACTGTTCGTGGGGGTCTCGAACCGACCCAGAAGAGACGTCCAGCACCTGAATGGCCCGAAGACAGTTTTCCGAGTCAAGCTGTCACCCCGAAAGGCAGCGTTGCGGAGCTGTGAACCTAAATCCGGCAGTTACCCCACTTCGTTTGCTGCCTGATCATGCAAACGGGGTGGGGTAACTGCCGGATTTAGGCTGATTGGACAGCGGCGGAACGCCCATCGCGTGCGTGGGTGGCACGTTCGGCTTGTCGTGGCTGTGATCAGCCGGGTTGTGACCGTGTTGGTGTGGGCTGCCCTCGTCCTCGAAGTCATCATGGCTATGACCATGATCGTTTTGATCCGTGGCCGCCCCAGTATGCGCGTGTGTAGTCGCACGCAAGGGTGCGTGCGACAGGGATGTTGCGCTCGAGAACGCGAACAGGGCATGCGAGAGCATCAGCAGCCCAACCAACACTCTCGCCAGCGCGCGGGCGATCCTTTTCGAGAAGATAGAGGTGGCCAGAAGAAAGGTCATGTCGGGTCGGGTTCGGGCAGGCGGGGAGCCTTTCGCGATCCGTGGCCGGTTTATACGGGAGTCGGATTCAATACGGCAATTCGGCAACACTCGGAAACGAGCGCGGGCAAAAGGGAGTTCCGGCACCTAGCGCCAGGTGGATGGATCGCCTGGTTCGGATGCCCCTCAGTGCAGCTTCACCTGCGGCTCGGTGCGCCGCGTCAGCGTGCGCGCCAGGGTGTCCAGGATGACCTTGGCCCAGCCGTGTAGCGCCAACTCGTGCATCTTGTAGAGCGAGGTGTACATCAGCTTGGCGTACCAGCCCTCGATGAACAGGTCGCCGCGCACCAGGCCGCCCATCATGTTGCCGACGGTGCTGAACTTGCCGAGCGAGACGAGCGAGCCGAGGTCGCGGTAGTGGTAGTCCTGCAGCGGCTTGCCGTCGAGGCGGCTGCGGATCTGCTTGAACAGGTGCGAGGCCTGCTGGTGCGCGGCCTGGGCGCGCGGCGGGACGAAGCCGTTCTTCTCCGGCCACGGGCAGGCGGCGCAGTCGCCCATGGCGAAGATGTCGGCATCGAGCGTGGTCTGCAGGGTCTGGCGTACCAGCAACTGGTTGAGGCGATTGGTTTCCAGGCCGTCGAGGCGGGTGAGGAATTCGGCGGCCTTGACGCCGGCTGCCCACACGGTCAGCTCTGCCGGCAGCATCGAGCCGTCGGCCAGGCGCACGCCGTCGGCGAGCACCTCCGCGACCTTGGCGCCGGTATGCACGTCGACGCCGAGCTTGCGCAGCAGGCGCCCGGTGGCGCGCGACAGGCGCTCGGGCAGGGCGGGCAGCACGCGCGGCCCGGCTTCGATCAGCACCACCTTGATGTCACGCTTCGCGTCGACCCGGTCGAGTCCGTAGGCCATGACCTGGCGCATGGTGTGGTGCAGCTCGGCCGACAGCTCGACGCCGGTCGCGCCGGCGCCGATGATCGCGACCTTGAGCTGTTCCGGGCGCAGCGGCGCCTGCTGCGCCTGTGCGCGCGCACAGGCATGCACCATGCGCGTGTGGAAGCGGCGCGCGTCGGCCGCGGTCTCGAGCTTGAGCGCATATTCGCGCACCCCGGGGGTGCCGAAGTCGTTGCTCTGGCTGCCCACCGCGATGACCAGGGTGTCGTATGGGAACGAGCGTGCCGGGGTGACTTCGCGCCCCTTGCGGTCGGCGAACGGCGCTACCTGGACCTCGCGCCGGATGCGGTCGATGCCGGTCATCTCGCCGATGCGGAAGCGGAAACCGTGCCGATGAGCATGGGCGAGATAGCCGACCTCGTGGTCGCCGATATCCATGCTGCCGGCTGCGATCTCGTGCAGCTTGGGCTTCCAGACGTAGCTTTGCTTGCGCTCGATCAGCGTGATCTCGGCCTTGCCCTGGCGCCCGAGCGTATCGCCCAGGCGGGTGGCAAGCTCGAGACCGCCGGCGCCACCGCCGACGATGACGATGCGGTGAGGGGCGCTGGTCTTGCTCTGATTCATCGGTTCATCATCCTGTGGTCGGGAGCAGGCGCAGTGAGGGGGCGCTGGCTGTGCGGTGCCCCGGCGCTCACATGCCCTGATAGATCGGCCCCTCGCCGCCCTGCGGCACCACCCAGTTGATGTTCTGGGTCGGATCCTTGATGTCGCAGGTCTTGCAGTGCACGCAGTTCTGGGCGTTGATCTGCAGGCGCGGTCCGGCCGCCTCTTGCACGATCTCGTACACCCCGGCCGGGCAGTAGCGCTGCTCGGGGGCGTCGTATTTCGCCAGGTTGATCGCGATCGGCACCGAAGCGTCTTTGAGCTGCAGATGGCAGGGCTGCTCTTCCTCGTGGTTGGTGTTGGACAGGAACACCGAGGACAGGCGATCGAAGGTGAGCACGCCATCGGGCTTGGGATAGGCAATCTTGGCGCACTCGGCCGCGGGCTTGAGCTGGTCGTGGTCGGACGTGTTGTGCAGCGTCCACGGCACCTTGCCCTTGAACAGCACCTGGTCGATGCCGAACAGCAGCGAACCCAGATACAGCCCCTTCTTCATGTAGGGCTTGAAGTTGCGCGTCTTGTGCAGCTCGGCATGCAGCCAGGAAGCCTGGAAGGCGGCCGGATAGGCCTCGAGCGCATCGCGCTCACGCGCCGCAGCCAGCGCCTCGAACGCCGCCTCGGCGGCGAGCATGCCGGACTTGATCGCGGCGTGGCTGCCCTTGATGCGCGCGGCGTTGAGAAAGCCCGCGTCGTCGCCGATCAGCCCGCCGCCCGGGAACACCAGCTTGGGCAGGCTCTGCAGGCCGCCCGCGGCGATCGCGCGCGCACCGTACTGCAGGCGCTTGCCGCCCTCGAGGTACTTGCGGATCTCGGGGTGGGTCTTCCAGCGCTGCATCTCCTCGAACGGCGACAGGTGCGGGTTCTCGTAGTTGAGCCCGACCACGAAGCCGAGCGCGACCAGGTTGTCCTCGAGGTGATAGAGGAAGCCGCCGCCGTAGGTGGCGTTGTCCATCGGCCAGCCGGCGGTGTGCACCACCAAGCCCGGGCGATGGTGCTCGGTTTTCACTTCCCACAGCTCCTTGATGCCGATGCCGTAGGTCTGGGGGTCGGCGCCGTCGCGCAGCTTGAACTTCGCCTCGAGCTGCTTGCCGAGGTGGCCGCGACAGCCTTCGGCGAACAGGGTGTACTTGGCGTGCAGCTCCATGCCGGGCTGGTGGTGCGGACCCGGCGTGCCATCACGATTGAGCCCCATGTCGCCGGTGGCGACGCCCTTCACCGCGCCCGCCTCGTCGAACAGGATCTCGGCGCCGGCAAAGCCCGGGTAAACCTCCACACCGAGCGCCTCGGCCTGTTCGCCGAGCCACTTCACCAGATTGCCCAGGCGCACGATGTAATTGCCGTGGTTCACAAAGCAGTCGGGCAGCAGGCGGTTGGGGGCCTGGCGGGCGCCGGTCTCGGAGAGGAACAGCACCTTGTCCTCGGTGACCGCGGTGTTGAGCGGGGCGCCCTGTTCCTTCCAGTCGGGGAAGAGCTCGGTGAGCGCCTCCGGGTCCATCACCGCGCCCGAGAGGATGTGGGCGCCGATCTCGGCGGCCTTCTCGATCAGGCACACCGAGATCTCCTGACCCTTTGCCGCCGCCAGTTGCTTGAGCTTGATCGCAGCCGACAGCCCGGCCGGGCCGCCGCCGACGATCAGCACGTCGAACTCCATTGATTCGCGCATGGTTCGATACTCCTTTGGCGGGATCCTGACCTGGGCGATCATGACCCCTGATGCGAAGTCAAAAAAACGGCTCGGAAAGCACTGCTTTGCCGAGCCGGAACGGTTCGAGAGTCTCAGAGGGGAGGGAGATGAGATCTAACGAACCCGATGGAAACGAGAACGCGAGCTCCGATCAGGCAAGGATGGAAGTCAGTTCCGGCACCGCCTGGAACAGATCGCCCACGAGGCCGTAGTCGGCGACCTGGAAGATCGGGGCTTCCGGATCCTTGTTGATCGCCACGATCACCTTGGAATCCTTCATACCCGCCAGATGCTGGATCGCGCCCGAGATGCCGACCGCGATGTAGAGCTGCGGGGCGACGATCTTGCCGGTCTGGCCGACCTGGTAGTCGTTGGGGCAGTAGCCCGCATCGACCGCGGCGCGGCTGGCACCGAGCGCAGCGCCGAGCTTGTCGGCGAGCGGCTCGAGCAACTGGTGGTAGGCGTCGCCGCTGCCCAGGCCGCGACCGCCGGCGACGATGACCTTGGCGGCACCGAGCTCGGGGCGCGCGCTCTTGACGATCTCGCGGCCGGTCAGCGCGGTGACACCGAGATCGGCGCCCGCAGCGACGGCTTCCACCGGGGCGGCGTTGCCCTCGGCAGCAGCGGCGTCGAACGCCGTGGTGCGCACGGTGATGACCTTGATCGCATCGGCGCTCTTGACCGTGGCCAGCGCGTTGCCGGCGTAGATCGGGCGCACGAAGGTGTCGGGGTTTTCGATCGCGACGATCTCGCTGATCTGCGCCACGTCGAGCAGCGCGGCCACGCGCGGCAGCATGTTCTTGCCGGCCGGGGTCGCCGGGGCGAGCACATGGCTGTAACCGGCGGCCAGGCCCTTCACCAGTTCGGCAACGTTCTCGGCGGTCTGGGCTTCGTAGTGGGCAGCATCGCACACCAGCACCTTGGCCACACCGGCCACCTTGGCGGCCGCTTCGGCCACGCCAGCGCAGCCGGCACCGGCCACCAGCACGTGGACGTCGCCACCGAGCTTGCCAGCGGCGGCCACGGTGTTGAGCGTCGAGGCCTTGAGCGATTGGTTGTCGTGTTCAGCAATAACGAGAATGGCCATGTTCAGATCACCTTCGCAACGTTCTTGAGTTTGTCGACCAGTTGGGCCACGTCGGCCACGCGCTCACCGGCGCTGCGCTTGGGCGGCTCGGACACTTTCAGCGTGGTCAGGCGGGGCGTGACATCGACGCCGAGGTCGGCCGGCTTGACGGTGTCGAGCGGCTTCTTCTTGGCCTTCATGATGTTGGGCAGCGTGGCGTAGCGCGGCTCGTTCAGGCGCAGGTCGGTGGTGACCACCGCCGGCAGCTTGATCGACACGGTCTCGACGCCACCGTCGATTTCACGCGCCACCGCGGCCTTGCCATCGGCAAGGGTGATCTTCGAAGCAAAGGTCGCCTGCGCCCAGCCCGCCAGCGCAGCCAGCATCTGGCCGGTCTGGTTGGCATCGTCGTCGATGGCCTGCTTGCCGCAGATCACCAGATTCGGCTGTTCCTTGTCGCACACGGCCTTGAGCAGCTTGGCCACGGCCAGCGGCTGCAGCTCGACGTCGGTCTCGACCAGGACGGCGCGGTCGGCACCGATCGCCAGCGCCGCACGCAGCGTCTCCTGGCAGGCACCCACGCCGCAGCTCACCGCCACGACTTCGGTCACCACCCCGGCTTCCTTCAGACGCACCGCTTCTTCCACCGCGATCTCGTCGAAGGGGTTCATGCTCATCTTGACGTTGGCCAGATCCACGCCGCTGCCATCGGCCTTGACGCGAACCTTCACGTTGTAATCGACAACGCGTTTGACGGGTACGAGAATCTTCATGAGTCATCCTCCTTGTTATTGGCGCCGACTGGCGCGTCTATGGCGTGTTGTTTCGCCATGCATGCGATGCCCACTGAGTCGAGTTGCTCGATCCGGGGCCCGCGTTTGTCATTTCCAGATCTGCCGGCACCGGCTGTATCGGACCCGGCAGCCGCCCCCTTCCCAAGCTGTGCGGCTTGCAATCGGAAGGGGTTGAGCGAGCTGCCGGCTGTCCCTGTCTTCAGAAGGTCGCGCCGACGGCGAGGGCGAAGAAATCCCGGTCCTTCGCGAAGTTGTATCGACCGCCCCAGATCGGCGTCCAGGAGGCCTCGACGAAGAACCGTTTCTTCACGTCCGCCTGCAACGCAACGATCGCCAGACGCCGTCCCTCGATGAAGAGCGAGTCGTAGGACCAGCCCTTCACGTCATGGCCAAAGGTGATGGACGGCTTGAGATCCACGCCATCGAAGACATTGCCATATACGGAAGACGCCCTCAGGCGGTAGCCCCAGGACAGCGCCGAGGCGTAGCCGTCGTTGCTGCACTGCGCAGCCGACGCTCCAGGCAAGCACACGCCGTTGACCGGACCTTGCCCGTAGAGATCGGAGCGAACGTAGCGCCGCTCGCTCACGTCCGGCAGGTCGTGGATGTACTTCACGCCGACTTCGCCCGCCAGGGTGAAGTCGCCGCCCAGCACCTTGCCGAACGGCCTGGACGCACCGGCGCTGAATTGGCTCATCTTGAGGCGGTCGTAGCCGTGGTAGACACCGCCCGCCGGCGTCGCCGTCGCATCGGCCCGGAGCAGGCTCGGGGCGGTGTTCGACACGAATGCCGAGAGCAAATCTGCGGTCGCCAACTGGATGGTCTGGTTGGGGCGGTAGGTATATTCAGCGAAGACCCGGGTCTGGTCAGGCAGGCGCGTCTTGAAGTTCAGCCCCCAGACCTTCACGTCTTCCGGATATTCAACGAAGTACTGCACATTCTCGCCGTTGGGGTCGCCCGGAATGAGCGGGGCGGTCCCTGACGACTTGAGCACGCTGACCGCGAGCCGGCGGCTGTGATAGTTGGCGAAATAGGCGCCGAACTGCCCCAGGTTCTCGGCAAGATAAGTCACGCCGACGCCATATTGGCCGCCGTCCGAAGGATCCCCGTCCGCCCCGCGCTTGACGACCAGCCCAAGCTCCTCGGCTTGTGCATCGCTGACCGTCACAGGCGCGACGAAGACCTGGTTGCAGCCCGCAGTCGCGTAGTCGACGAATGCACCGAAGGTGCCGCAGCCCGCCAGTTCGCTGGGGCGGAAGCCGAACTGGTAGAACGCCTCGACATTGGTGTTCTTGTTCAGGCCCAGCCTGGCGAAGACCGCCGGAATCGGAATCCGGGTCTCCTCGGGAACCGCGCCGGCGCGCAGGCGCGCGGGATTGTCGATCGGGTTGATCTGCTCCAGACCGCCCAGAATCGTACCTGGGGAGCCCCAGTCGATGGTCTGATAGCCGATGCGGGTGAGCAGGGATTTGCCGTCCAGGTCGAAGTTGCCGTAGACGTTGGCCCTCAGGTCGGCCCCCGAGAAACGTCCGAGGCGACTAAAGCCCTTGTCGCTAAGGTTCTTGTCGGGCGCGTAGCCGTTGGCCGCATTGCCGTGCGGGACGCTGTCATCTTCAAGGTCGAAGTCGTGCCAGGCCTTGACGCGCACGAACATCCCCAGGTTCCGGTACTTCAGGTCGGCATCGAGCACGGCCTTGAGCACGGTCGAGGTATGGTCGCCACGCCCGTAATTCAGTTCGCCGTCGTCATTGTTGGTGCCGCCCCTCGCCGTACCGTTGACGCCCACTGCTACGCCGTTGCCGTACGGAACCAGCTCGGGATTACGGTCATCCGCGCGGATGATGGTGCCGTAGGTCATCGTCCCCTTGGTGCGGACCGTCACCTCGCCGAACTGGAATTCCTTCGGCTTCGCGACGCCGGGCCCTCCGGCGGTCAGCTCAGCCGCCTGTACCGCGCCCATGAGGCACGTATGTGCAAGCACGGCAGTCCCCAGGATGCGAATCGACGACGCGCGCCACTGGCCGCGAACGCCGCTTGCAGTCGTCGTGCTCGCCCGCGCCGCCCCTTGCGCAACGGCACGGATTGCCTGCGCTGCAGGGTCTCGATCAGCAGGGGTACAGCCATGGCACCTGGCTCGATCGGGGGCCTTGTCGATGAACGTTTCCTTCACGTCTTGCTCCTTTGGTCGATATCGCCTGAATGGGCGGTGTTGTTTTGAGGTTTTCTTGCAATGCGAGCGTCGATTCGACCGCTCGAGCGCCCCCGTGCAGGGGCATGGGAATGGGAATAGGGATGGGGATGGGTTTTCCGGGATCAGCCGCGCAGGAAAAGACCCCATCCGGCACATGTGCCGGATGGGCAAATCGCCAACAGAGGGAGAGAGGGAGCTCCGCTGGTCGAAACCGGCCTGTTACCTCGCGGACGGGCTCTGTCTCATTCGAACAGCACGTCGCCAAAGCCCCGGATCGCCGCGTCGCCGGCCATCGCCACCTTGCTCCAGGCCTCGGCCTGCGCCAGCAGTTGGTCAGCGTAGAAGCCGGCGGTGGCGATCTTGCTGCGATAGAACCGCTGGTCGCCGGCTTCGCTGTCCAGGTAGCCGGCGGCGGCCAAGGCCGCCCTGCCCATCATCCAGCCGCCGCAGACGAGGACGGCTAGGTTGAGGTACGGCAGGGCCGCGGTCAGCACGGCCGCAACGTCCGACCTGACAGTGCCCAGTACCCACTCCGTGGCGTCGGACCAGGCCTGTTTCGCGCCCAGCAGTTGCGCGCCGATGGCACGCAGTTCGGGCCGGTCGGAAGCCAGCAGCGCGTCGGCCGTGCCCTGCACCTCGGAGAGGACGGCCTGGGCGGTGGCGCCCTGGTCGCGCATCAGCTTGCGGAAGATCAGGTCGTTGGCCTGGATGCCGGTGGTGCCTTCGTAGATCGTCGTGATGCGCGAATCGCGCCAGTGCTGCGCGGCGCCGGTCTCCTCGATGAAGCCCATGCCGCCGTGCACCTGGATGCCGAGCGAAGTCACCTCGACCGCCATCTCCGTGCCGCCACCCTTGACCACGGGAATCAGCAGTTCGGCCAGGAACAGGTCGCGCTTCTTCTGCTCGGGATCGGTGCCGGCGTGCGCACGGTCGAGCAGCCCGGCGGTGAAGTAGGTGACCGCGCGGCAGGCTTCGACGCGCGACTTCATCAGCATCAGCATGCGGCGCACGTCCGGATGCTTGTCGATCGTGACCAGCGCTTCGCCGGTCACGGCGTCCCGCCCCTGCTTGCGTTCGCGGGCATAGCCGAGCGCCTGCTGGTAGGCGCGCTCGCCGAGGGCGACCCCCTGCAGACCGACGCCCATGCGCGCCTCGTTCATCATGATGAACATGTACTCGAGGCCGCGATTCGCCTCACCCAGCAGATAGCCGACGGCGCCGCCTTTGTCACCGAAGGCCATGACGCAGGTCGGGCTGGCGTGGATGCCGAGCTTGTGCTCGATCGACACGCAGTAGGCGTCGTTGCGCTCGCCGAGCGAACCATCGGCATTGACCAGGAACTTCGGCACCAGGAAGAGCGAGATGCCCCTCACGCCCGCCGGGGCGTCCGGCAGGCGGGCGAGGACGAGATGGACGATGTTGTCCGTCATGTCGTGGTCGCCATAGGTGATGAAGATCTTCTGGCCGAAGACGCGGTAGCTGCCGTCTGCCTGCGGCTCGGCGCGGCTGCGGATCAGGGCCAGGTCGGAACCCGCATTCGGCTCCGTCAGGTTCATCGTGCCGGTCCATTCGCCGGAGATCATCTTCTCCAGGTAGATGGCCTTGAGTTCGTCGCTGGCGCAGGTCAGCAGCGCAGCCACGGCGCCGGCGGTCAGCAGCGGCCCGAGCGAGAAGGACAGGTTGGCGGCCGAGGCCATCTCCTTGACCGCGATGCCGATGGTTTCCGGCAGGCCCTGCCCGCCGTGCGCCGTCGGCGAGGCGAGGCCGTTCCAGCCGGCGTCGCAGAAGGCCTTGTAGGCCTCCTTCCAGCCGTCGGCGGTGACGACGCCGTCAGGCCCGAGCTTGCAGCCCTGCGTGTCGCCGATCCAGTTGAGCGGGGCCAGCACGCCGCTGGCGAACTTGGCCGCCTCCTCGAGGATGGCGTCCGCCATGTCGGGCGTGGCTTCTTCGTAGCCGGGAAGCGCGGCGATGGCGTCGAGACCGACGATCTCGTCCATCACGAAGCGCATGTCCTTCACGGGGGCGATGTAATCACTCATGGTGTTCTCTCTTTCGATCTGTTCGTTCAGATGCTTTCGAAGATGCCGGCGGCACCCATGCCCGTGCCAATGCACATGCTGACCATCCCGTACTTGCCGCCGGTGCGGCGCATGCCGTGCAGCAGCGTCGCCGTGCGGATGGCGCCGGTGGCACCGAGCGGGTGGCCGAGCGCGATAGCGCCGCCCAGCGGGTTGATCTTCGACGGGTCGAGGTCGAGCTCCTTGATCACGGCCAGCGCCTGCGCTGCGAAGGCTTCGTTCAGCTCGATCCAGTCCAGGTCTTCCTTGCGGATGCCGGCTTGCTGCAGCACCTTGGGGATCGCGACGATCGGACCGACGCCCATGATCTCCGGCGCCACCCCGCCGACGGCAAAGCCGGCAAAGCGGGCGAGCGGGGTCAGGTTGTGTTCCTTCAGGACCTTCTCCGAGACCAGCATCACAGCGCCGGCGCCATCGGACATCTGCGAGGCGTTGCCCGCGGTGACCGAGCCCTTGGCATGGAAGACCGGGCGCAGCCTGGCGAGCTTCTCGACGGAGATGTCCGGGCGTGCGCCCTCGTCGTCGGTCGGCGTGCGCTCGCGCTGGCGGATTTCGCCGCTTGCCAGATCGGGCTTGTAGTCGCGCACGGTGAAGGGCGAGGTCTCGGCCCTGAAATGGCCGGCAGCGATCGCGGCGCAGGCCTTGCGGTGGGATGCTTCGGCAAAGACATCCTGCGCCTCGCGACCGATGCCCCACTGCTGCGCCACCTTCTCGGCGGTCAGGCCCATGCCGTAGGCAATGCCGATGTTTTCATCGGAGAACCAGGCGGGGTTGGCCGCCACCTTGTTGCCCATGATGTTGGACATCGCGGTCATCGACTCCGTACCGGCGGCGATCATCACGTCGGCCAGGCCCAGACGGATCTGATTGGCGGCGTCGGCCACGGCCTGCAGGCCGGAGGAGCAGAAGCGGTTGATGGTGATGCCCGGGACGGTATTGGGCAGACCGGCCAGCAGCGCGCCGATGCGGGCCACGTTCATGCCCTGCTCGGCTTCGGGGATGGCGCAGCCGACGATGACGTCGCCGATGCGGGCCGGGTCGACGCCCGGTGCCTGCGCGACCACGGCGCGGATGGCGTGGGCCAGCATGTCGTCCGGCCGCGCATTCCTGAACATGCCGTTGCGCTTGCCCACCGGCAGGCGGGTCGCGGCGACGATGTAGGCTTCCTGAATCTGTTTGCTCATTATGGTGTTCTCCTGGGCCGGATCAGTTGCGGAGCGGCTTGCCGGTCTCGAGCATGTGCTGGATCCGGGCCTGGGTTTGGGGGTTCTTCAGCAGTTCGACGAACAGGCGGCGCTCGACCGTGAGCAGCCAGGCCTCATCGACCAGACTGCCGCTGTCGACTTCACCACCGCACAGCGCAACCGCCGCGGCACGGGCGACCTGGTAGTCGTACGCGGAGATCATGCCGCCGTCACGCATGTTGACCAGCGTCATCTCCAGGGTCGCGATGCCGCCGCGCCCGGCCACCGGCACGGCACGCGCCGTGGCGGGGGGCGCATAGCCGGATTCGGCCAGCGCACGGGCTTCGCGGATCGCCACGTAGAGCAGCTCGTCGGGATGGAACAGCACGGTATCGGTCGCTCGGGCGAAGCCGTAGCCCACCGCCTCCGCGGCGCTCTTCGAGACCTTGGCCGTGGCGATGTTCATGAACACCGGTTGCAGGAAGGCCATCAGCTCGGCCGGGGTCGAGGTCCGCCCCGCCCATTCCGCCGCCTGCAGCGCAAACTCCTTGCAGCCGCCGCCGGCCGGGATCAGGCCGACGCCCGCTTCGACCAGGCCCATGTAGCTCTCCAGCGCCAGCACGCGGCGCGTTGCCTGCATGGCGAACTCGCAGCCGCCGCCCAGCGCCATGCCCTGTACCGCCGCCACCACCGGCACCGCCGCATACTTCAGCGCCTGACCGGCCTGCTGGAAGGCGGCGACATAGCTGTCGAGCTTGGCAAAATCGCCGGCCGCACACCCCTCGGCCACCTGGGCCAGGTTGGCGCCGACGGCGAACGGCGGCTGGTGCCAGATGACCAGGCCGGACAGGCTCTGCTCGGCCTGGCGCACCGCTGCCACCACACCCTCCACCACTTCGCTGCCGATGGCGTGCATCTTGGACTTGAAGGAGAGGATGCCGATGCCGGCGTCGACCGCCGGCAGACGCCACAGACGGACACCGTCGTTCTCAAACAGCGTCTCGCCGGACTGCTCGGGCGACAGCGAACCGTCGCCGAGGACGGCTTCCTGGAAAAGCTGGCGCTGGTACACCGGCAGCGCGGAGCGCGGCACATAGGCCTTGCGGCGCGGCGACCACGAGCCCTGCGGCGTGTGCACACCCTTGCGATCTTCCAGCACCCAGGCCGGCAGCGGCGTATCGCTCATCGTCTCGCCGGCGGCGATGTCGGCGGCGATCGCCCGGGCGATGTCCGCCCAGCCGGCGGACTGCCAGATCTCGAACGGCCCCTGCGCCCAGCCAAAACCCCAGCGCATCGCGAGATCCACATCGCGAGCATTGTCGGCGATGGATTCGAGCTGCACGGCGGCATAGTGGAAGACGTCGCGGAAGATCGCCCACAGGAACTTCGCCTGCGGGTCCTTCGAGGCACGCAGTGCGGCGAAGCGGCTGGCCGGGTTCCTGTCCTTGAGGATGCCCGCCACCTCGGCGCTGAGTTCGCCGGTCGAGGGGCGGAAATCCTGCAGGCCGAGGTCCAGCACGTGGACTTCCTTGCCGACCCTGCGGAAGATGCCGCCCTTGGTCTTCTGGCCCAGGGCCCCCTGCGCGATCAACTGTTCCAGCCAGGCCGGCACATTGAAATGCGCATGCCATGGATCGTCGGGCAGCGTGCCGTGCATGTTGCGCACGACGTGGGCCAGCGTATCCAGGCCGACGACGTCCGCCGTGCGGTAGGTGGCGCTCTTCGGGCGGCCGATCTTCGGCCCGGTCAGGGCGTCGACCACATCGAAGCCAAGCTCGAAGCGCCGGGTGTGATGCATCACCGCCAGGATCGAGAGAACGCCGATACGGTTGGCGACGAAGTTGGGCGTGTCGAGGGCGCGGATCACACCCTTGCCGAGGCGCGAGGTCAGCCAGGTCTCAAGCCCATCGAGCGTGCCCGCATCGGTCGTGCGGGTGGCGATGATCTCGACCAGGCGCATGTAGCGCGGCGGGTTGAAGAAGTGGATGCCGCAGAAGCGCGGACGCACATCGGCCGGGAGCGCCTGCGACAGCGCGTCGATCGACAGTCCGGAGGTGTTGGAAGCGATGATGGCATTGGCCGCAATGTGCGGCACGATCTTGCCGTACAGGTCGTTCTTCCAGTCCATGCGCTCGGCGATCGCCTCGATGATCAGCTCGCAGCCGGCCAACTGGGCCAGATGTTCGTCGTAGTTGGCGGCCGAGATCAGCTTCAGCGCCGCCTTGTTCGCCAGCGGCGCCGGTTCGAGCTTCTTCAGGCCGTCGATGGCCTTCTTGACGATGCCGTTCTTGTCGCCTTCCTTCGCGGGCAGGTCGAAGAGGACGACCGGCACGCCGGCATTGGCGAGATGCGCCGCGATCTGCGCGCCCATGACCCCGGCGCCGAGTACGGCGGCTTTCTTGATTTGCAGTCTTTTCACGCGATTGACTCCTGGTTTGCGATGGCCGTCAGGCCAGATGTTCGCGAATGGCTTTCTTGTTGATCTTGCCGACGCTGGTGCGCGCCAGCTCCTCCACGAAACGGATCTCGTCGGGCACCGCGTAGCGCGAGATGTGGCCGGCTTCGGCGGATTTCGCGACGGTGGCCTTGATCTCGTCGGCCGTGGCCGTCTGCCCCGGCTTGAGGACAACCATCGCCAGCGGACGCTCGCCCCACTTGTCGTCCTTCACCCCGACCACGGCGACCTCGCTGACCGCCGGGTGCTGGGAGATGATGTTCTCGAGTTCGAGCGAGGACACCCACTCGCCGCCGGTCTTGATCACGTCCTTCAGGCGGTCGGTCACCTGCAGGCAGCCGGCCGGGTCGATGACCCCGATGTCGCCGGTATGGAGGTAGCCACCCGCCCACAGCTCGTCCGATGCGGACGGGTTGTGCAGGTAGCCCATGGTCAGCCACGGCGCGCGGACGACGATCTCGCCGGAGCTCTTGCCGTCACGGGGCGTGTCGAGGAGGTCGCCGTCGACGGTGTGGAGATCGACCAGCGGCACCGGATAGCCGGTGCGGATGCGCTGTTCGGCCTGGCCGTCGAGATCCTCGGCCGGGACGTCGCCGGGCGCCCGGGCGATGGTCAGGATCGGGCAGGTTTCCGACATACCGTAACCGGTGAAGACGTCGATACCGCGCTCCAGCGCCGCGGTGGCGAGCCCTTTGGGCAGCGCCGAACCACCGATGATCACCTTCCAGCCCTTGAGATCGACCGCCTTCGCCTCGGCGTTGGTCAGCAGCATCTGCAGGATGGTCGGCACGCAGTGCGAGAAGGTGACCTTCTCGTCGCGTACGTAGCGGGCCAGGGTCTCGGGCGCATAGCGGCCGGGATAGACCTGTTTGAGGCCGAGCAGCGTCGCGATGTAGGGTACGCCCCACGCGTGGACGTGGAACATCGGGGTGATCGGCATGTACACGTCGCCGCGGTGCAGACGGCCGTGGCCCTCTGCGGTGCCCAGATGCGTAGCGACCGCCAGCGTGTGCAGCACCAGTTGGCGGTGGCTGAAATAGACGCCCTTCGGCAGCCCGGTCGTACCGGTCGTGTAGAAGGTCGTCGCCCGCGTGTTCTCGTCGAAGTCGGGGAAGTCGTACTCGCTCGACGCCTTCGCCAGCAAGGCCTCGTACTCGCCGACAAAGGGAATCTGCCACATGGCCATGTCGTTGCCGGTATCGGAGATCAGCACGAAGCGCTTCACCGTCTCCAGCTGGCCCTTGATGCCCGCCAGCACCGGGATGAAATCGGCGTTGACCAGGACGATGTCGGCACCGGCGTGATTCAGCGTGTACAGGATCTGCTCTGGCGACAGGCGGACATTCACCGTCTGCAGCACCGCACCCATCATCGGCACGGCGAAGAAGCATTCGAGATAGCGGTGGCTGTCCCAATCCATCACCGCGACGGTATCGCCCGGGCCGATCCCGGCATCGCGCAGTGCATTGGCCAGGCGACGGATCCGGGCGGCCAGGTCGCGGTAGGTCTGGCGGTGACTGTCGCGGTAGACGATCTCCTGATCGGCGGCGGTCGCCAGCGGTGTGTGCAGAAGTTGCTTGATCAGCAGCGGGTAGGCGTAAGCCGAAGCTGCGGCTTGGATGGATTCGGTGGGCACGAGCGAAGTCTCCGGAAAATTTTCTCTCTTCTTGCGCGCCGGCTTGGGCCAACCAACACCTTCCGCCATGCGCCTTGCGCCTGAACCCGGCTTCCCCCATCGACACAAGACTGCAGGGGCTGCCGGACGATCTGGCAATCCAATCCACTTATGCGTGGATTTCAGGAGCGATTCTAAGAACGAGCGCTTCCGATGCCGATTGCGACTTGCGCCGAAACACTTGCATAATCGGCCATTATTGCGATGCAAAGCGCCGCACCATGGCCCCGACCGAAATCACTGCCGGCACGATCCCGATGTCCTTCGTGCTGAATCTGTTGAACGGCACGCCGCTCGATCCGGCGGGGCAAGCGGAAGCGCTGGCGAAGGCGGGTATCGCTCCGGTCCTCCTTGACGCGGAAACGGCCAGGGTGACCACCGAACAGTTCGCCACGCTCTACCGGCAACTGGCCAACCAACTGGATGACGAACTGCCGGGAATGTTTTCGCGGCCCGTGCATTCGGGCTCGTTGAAGTTTCTCTGCCTCAGCCTGCTGGACTCGGCGACGCTGCAGACCGCCCTGTTCCGACTCAGTCGCTTCTTTCATCTGCTACTGGATGACTTCCGCATCGAACTTTCCCGCGAAGGCAGTCTCGTCCGGATGGCCCTGATTCCGCGGATGCCGCAGGCCGCGGCGAATACCTTCGGACAGGAGATCTTGCTCAAGCTGATCCACGGCGTGGCCTCCTGGCTCACCGGGCACCGCATGACCCTGGCGCGCGTCGATTGCAGTTATCGGCGCCCGAGCCACGCGTCGGAATATGGTTTTCTCTATCCCGGCCCGGTGTTTTTCGAGCAAGCGGTTTCAGCCCTCTACTTCGAGGCCGCCCAGTTGGCCACGCCGATCCGCCAGGATCGGCGCTCGCTCGCCCGTTTCCTCGCCCGAGCCCCCGGCGACTGGCTGTTCGTCGCCTTCGAGCAGCACCCGACCAGGCAGAAGGTCCGCGAGCATTTGCGTCCGCGCCTCAGCCTCCCGACCACCGCCGGGCAGACCGCGAGCGCGCTGCACCTGTCCGTGCGCACGCTGACCCGCCGGCTGGCTGCGGAAGGCACCACCTTCCAGGCGATCAAGGATGAACTCCGCAGGGACGCGACGATTCAGTTGTTGACGAAAACCAAGATCCCGATCGCCGTCATTGGCGAGGAAATGGGCTTCGAGGACCCCAACGCCTTTCATCGCGCGTTCCGGAAATGGACCGGCAGCACGCCAGGCGCCTATCGCCCCAAGTGAGGTTCGCCAGCAGGTCACCAAGGGGCCGATCCATGCCTTGCAGGTGGCCGGTCGCGTTAGAACTCGCCATCGTTCGCCCGCAGCACCCGCTGGGCACGGCGCCGATGGAAGCGTTGCGGGTGCTTTGGCGCGGATCGGGAGAGGGTCATTGCACTCAATTGTGATTGCGCGCACGACCCGTGAGCGCGGCGCGCATTACGTGCTGTGCGTGAAGGAGAACCGTTCGGACCTGCATGACTCGATCCTGTTTGCCGCCATCGACCCTTGAGGCCCGCCGACGCCGAGCGCACTGCCCGGGCCGCGCGCGGTCTGAACTCGATGCCGCCACCCTTACTGATTTGACTACGGTTCACCCAAGTGCTTCCGTGCGTGGATTCTGAGTTGATCGCGTCGATCGGATGGCCGGTTTCTGGGCAGAGCGGCCACCCGAACGGCCGTTCTGCCTGCGAGCTGAACGGCGGGTCGTGGCCGAATGTGTGAGTTCGGGCTGAGTGCCCCGTAGCGGCCGGTGGCGATCAGGTGGCGGTCGCCCTCAATGGCTGAAAAGGCAGGAAGCGACCGAAACGAACAGCCCCCTGCCGAACGCATTCCAATCGAAAGGCCTCCCCGGTGCCCGAGCGCCAACCGTGACGCGCCGGCTCAATTGGGCGATCACCGGGCTATTGGGTTCTCACGATCCGCCCCCAATGCCCGCCCACGCATCGGCGGCGGGATCGACAACGACCCGGGATCACGACCCGCCGCGCAACTTGTAATACGCGGCGATGGCAGGAATCCCCGCGATCCGGTCGACGAAGGCCGCGAGCTTTGGCGCCACGGTCTCGACCAGGTCGGCGGGAATGTGGTCCAGCTTGCCGGAGCCAAGCCACCGCAGGATGACGAAGGTCTTGAGGTCGGCGATGGTGAGGCGATGGTCCGCAAGGAATTCGCCGCCGTGGGCTTCGAGTTGGTTCTGCAGCCAGCGCAGATACCGCGGCAATACGTCCGCCGCCAGCGCCCCGCGGGCGTGCTTGAGCGCATCGCCGGTCATTCCGAAAGTCGCCACGATCTTCGTGTTGATGTCTTCCAGCGCGCCCATCACTTCGTCGCAGAACAAGGCCTGAAGGTCGTCTTCGGGGTAGAGCCCGGCCAGCTTTCCGGCATAGCGCGTGATTGCGTCGCTCTGGGTGACCTGCACGTCATTGACGTGAAGCGTCGGCACCTGGTCCAGCGGTGTGGTCTTGCGAACCTCGGCAAAATCACCGAACGCAAAACGGTGGTCCTCAAATGGAATGCCGCCGATGTGCAGGGCCAGGCGTGCGGGCTCTGCCCGTCCGCCGGAAACGTCGAAATAGGTAAGCTTGAGTTTGTCCATGGGTCCGTGTCCTGCCAGCGTGCGGGGTTGTCGGTGTCGCCTGCAATGCGCTCCCGGTCACTGATCTGTCCAGGCGGCCATGTCAGGCTACGGAAAGTGCTTGAATCAGGTGCGGGTTGATGAAGAGTTTCTCGCGTCCTGCCTTCATCTCGCGCAGGAGGCCGATGTCGACGAGTTGCTTCAGATAGACCGATGCCGTCTGGCGTTGGGCAATGTCGGCGTCGACGACGTTGGCGATGCGGCAATAGGGTTGTACGAAGATCAGCTCGGTCAGCTCGCGCGAGTAGATGCCGGGCGCGTCGCGCTTCATCCGTTCGGCTGTGTCGTCGATGAGCGCTCTGATGGCCTTGATCCGGGACGTCGTCCATTGCGCGGTACTGCGGACCGCGTCGAGCATGAACAGTATCCACGGCTCCCAGGCGGCATCCCGGCTGACATTCAGCAGGAGGCGGTAGTAGTCCTGCCTGGCTTCGATGATGGCTTTGGACAGGTAGAGCATCGGGATGTCGAGCTGCAAGCCTTCAGGATGGCCCGCGACTCGACTTCCGCCTGAGGGGGAAGGGCAGGGAGGTCGTTGTATGGCTTGCGCGGGTCGAAGAGCATGTGTCGATATCTGGATGATTCATCGGCACGTCGATGGGACGTGTCGACGGAATCGACATGATATCGGGTCGTGTCGAAAAATGACGATATTCTCTACAAGTGTGGGGGTGATGATCCCCGCGCTTCGGTGGTGAGCGCCTGCTTTACATCTGCGCTTTGCAACGCATGGCACTTAGCGCGTGTCTTCAGTGCCTTGGCCAGTTCCAGATCGCGGGAACATCCCGGGCGTGGTGCAGGACGCACGCAACAGTGATCCCATCGTCCTCAACGTCGAGCGTGACGGTCTTGTCGTCGAGGCGGATGACGCAGCCGCTGCGCACCTGCTGGTCGCGGCCAACGAAGCCGACGCGATCGCCGATGGCGACTTCATTGCGCCCCAGGCCCTGGCGCGGCTTCTCGCGGATGTCGACGTCGGCGCCGTCGGGATTGATCGCAGCGTAGGGGATCAGCCAGCGCTGGCCGGTGGCGGTGTCGAGCACCAGGGCCTGTTTGCGCCTCAGCTCCAGAAGCTGGCCGCTGCGCGCGGTGTTGGCCCGGGTGTCGAAGTACTCGAGGGCTTGCCCGCGCAGCAGCTCGGGTCATTGCGGACGAGGCGTTTCAGTACTGGCGTCAGCCGAGGTAAAACTCCTCCCACTCGATCTCGGTCCACCACTCGGCCTCCAGTCCGTCGCAGGTCTCGCCATGGGCCCGGCACATGAAGCAACCGTCACCGCGCGTGAGCGCGAAGTCCTCGACCGGCGGGTAACGGACGAGCAGGGCCGCGGCGCCCTCACGCGCGGCCGCCTCTGCCTCGCTCATCGGCCGATCCGGCAATTCGGCAACGCCGCTGCGACGAAGCCGCTTGACGCCCTCCGGGTAGAGGACGGAATTCTCCGCGTCGATATGACGCCAGAGCGCGTGCGAGTAGCGAGTTGCCAGCGCGCGCAGCCGAACACGGTCGTCCTCGGACGGCGGCCGCTGTTCGAGAATCGGCAGCATCTCGCACAGCCACGCCGCCATCTCGGCGTGCTCGTGCAGCACGGCGTACACCGGTCCGCGGTCGCCCGGGAGTTCCGCGTCGGTGACGAGCGCATTGAGGAACACCCGCTCCTCGCGATCGTGATGGAAATGGCCGGCGAACTCGGTGAAAAACGCGGCGAAGCGTCCGCCGTCGTCCGGGTCCGCGGTGCCATCGATGAATCCGTCTACGAACGCGCGAAACGATCCGAGCACCTGATCGATCAGCACGTGTTCGTCCTGCAATGTTTCGATCAGCTTCATCGTCGATTCATCCTCCCGTATCCGTGTTCCTATCCGCCCGCATTCGCCGTCGAGGGCACCGGCGGCGCGATCACTTCCCTCGTCGACACCCCCGCCGCTACCTTGCCGGCCCGAGGATCTCGACCCCGTCCATCATCACCGGGTCGGCATCGACCACGCGGTAGGGCAGGCTGTACGCCACGCGCCATTGCTGCCCCGCGCAATCGAGGGTGACGGTCTTGTCGTTAAGGCGGATGACGCAGCCGCTGCGCTCCTGATGGTCGCGGCCGACGAAGCCAACCCGGTCGCCGATGGCGAGCTCGTTGCGGCCGAGGCCCTGGCGCGGCCTCTCGCGGAGGTCGACGTCGGCGGGGATGCCGGGCGGGCCTCAAGGCATCGACTTGCTTGTTCGACCATGGCGCCCGCAGGCACCAGCCTGGGCGCCGACCCGCAGCAGCTCCAGCAGCGCGCTCAGTGGCCCGCCGGGCTCGCCCGCCCAGACCAGGTTCGTCCGGTTCGTCCGCATCGCCTCCGGCAGTTCGTGGCGTTGGATCGAATCGCCCATGACGGCATTGTCGAGGACGCTCGCCGGCATGATGGCGACGCCGGTTCCGGCCGCGACGCAGGCCACGATAGCATGGTAGGAGCCGAGGTCGAGGAACCGGCGCGGGGTGACGCCGGCCGCGGCGAACCAGTCGACCAGCAGGCGCCGGTATGAGCAGCCATGCGGAAAGGCGACGACCGTCTGGTCGGCGAGATCCTGCGCACCGCCGATGCGGGGGCCGCCTCGCGCGGTGATGAGGACCAGCTCTTCCGCGAAGACGGCCACGGCCGAGAGGCTTCCCTTGTCGAAGGGTTCGGAGACGAAGGCGGCGTCGATCCGGTGATTGTCGAGTCGCCGCAGCAGCGCCGCGGTCGTTCCGGTCTGCAACTCCACGTGCGTTCGGGGATGCGCGGCGTGGTACCGCGAGAGGATGGGCGGCAGGCGCACGCTGGCCGCACTCTCCAGCGAGCCCAGGCGCAGCGAGCCCGCGACTACCCCGCTGCAGAGGTCCTCCTCGGCTTCGTCGGCCAGCCGCAACAGGCGCTCGGCGTGCCCGAGCAGGCGATGACCCGCATCGGTGAGCACCACGTTCCGTCCTTGCCGCCGAAAGAGTTGCGTACCCAGTCGGGACTCGAACTGCTTGATGCGGGTCGTGACGTTGGAAGGCACCCGATTGAGCCGGTCCGCCGCACGCAGCACACCGCCTTCCACCGCCACACATCGGAAGATGTGCAGGTCTTCCAGGCTGATCCTTCTCATATCGAGAACGTTATTTCTTAAAAATTCACTATTCGATTCTATCCGACGAGCGTCTAATCCCGCCATGGAAAAAAATCCTCCGTCGTCTCTGTCGCCGGGCGCCATCGTCTTCATCGGCCTCCTTGCGCTGGCCATCGCGATGGGCATCGGTCGCTTCGCATTTACGCCGCTGATGCCGCTCATGGTGCGCGATGGCAGCCTGAATACCGTCACCGGGACGGAATGGGCGACGGCGAACTACGTCGGCTACCTGCTCGGTGCGATCAGCGCCTCGTGGTTCGCGCGCAGTCCCCGGCTGGGCTTGCAGGTCGGGTTGCTCGGCGTCGCCGCGACCACCCTGGCGATGGCTTGGGGTAACGCCGCCTTGCCGTGGCTCGGCTTGGCCCTGCGGGCGAGCGCGGGCGTCTTCAGCGCCTGGGTGCTCGTGTGCGCCAGCAGTTGGTGCCTGCCCGAACTGGCGCGGCGGAGTTCGACCTCGCTGGGCGGATGGATCTACACCGGGGTGGGCGTGGGCATCGCGGCCACGGGTGTACTGACCTGGCTGGGCGGCGCACAGGCGGCCGCGGTGCTGTGGGTGGAGCTCGGGCTGCTCGCCGTCGTCGGCGCCGTCCATGTCATTTGGCGTCTGCGCGGGCAATCCGCCGCAGCGAGCCCTGCCGGCACGCCCGACGCGCCGAAGCCCCCACCGCCGGCGGTCGCGAGCGGGAACCTGGGCATCGTGCTGTGCTACAGCGCGTTCGGCTTCGGCTACATCATTCCCGCGACCTTCCTGCCCACCATGGCGCGGCAGCTGGTGTCCGACCCGCTCGTGTTCGGGCTCACCTGGCCGATCTTCGGCGCGGCGGCGGCGCTGTCCGTGGCCTTCGCCGCGCACCGTCTGCACGGCTGGCCGCGCAGGAAGGTGTGGGCGATCGCCCAGGGGGTGATGGCGGCAGGCACCCTGCTGCCGTTGCTGCAGCCGGCATTGTGGGTACTGGCCGCCTCGGCGGTGCTGGTCGGCGGCACCTTCATGGTGACCACCATGGCAGGCCTTCAGCTGGCGCGCGAACGCGCGCCCGCGAACCCGACGGCGCTGCTGGCCCGCATGACCACCGGCTTCGCTGCCGGACAGATCGCCGGTCCGCTGCTCGTGCGCCTGGTCGGCGATACGCGCATTGCCGGCCTCGACGCGCTGGGCCTGGCGAGCGCGACCGCCGGCCTCCTGCTGGCGATGACCGCCATCTGGCTCTGGCGCGACGACATCGCGGCCGCAACGAAGCCGCGATCCGCTTGAGACGCGGACGAACGCCCGAGCACGATCGCGGCGTCGGATTCCGCCGGGCCCGGCACCCCTTGCTTCAGCACGCATCACGCCTGCGCTGCGCCGGGCTTTGGTCTATGGTTCCGGTACGAGCCGCTCCGGCGCCGCCGGCGGGCTCGTACTGCCCAAGAGCCCGCATGGACAAGCCGCCTCATCGCTTGCCGGTATTCCTGAATCTGGCACAGATCCGCTTTCCGATCGGTGCGATCGCCTCGATTGCGCACCGGGTGTCGGGGGTCTTGCTGTTCATCGCCCTGCCCGTCCTCGCGGCGCTGCTCCACGCCTCGCTGCGCAGCGAAGCGGATTTCGCCTCGGTGCGCGGTCTGCTCTCGTCGCCGCTCTCGCTCGTGGTGGCCGGTGTGCTGGCGTGGGCGCTCGCGCATCACGTGCTGACCGGGATCCGCCACCTGTTGATGGACGTCGGCATCGGCAGCGAGCTCGAGCGTGCGCGCGCCAGCGCACGCCTCATCCTGGTCGCCGCGCCCGCGCTGGCCCTGCTCCTTCTCGTGTGGGGGCTGTCATGAGGTTGTTCACAGGGCAACGGGCATGGGTGGTGCAACGCCTCAGCGCCTTGCTGTTGCTGGTGCTGATCCTGCTCGCCATGCTCGCGCTGCCTTTCGCGTCGCCGCTCGATTTCTCCGCGTGGCGCGCCTTGGCCGGCGGCGCGCTGGGGGGGCCGCTGATCGCGCTGCTGTTCGGCGCCTTGTGCGCGCACGCCTGGGTAGGCATGCGCGACATCGTGCTCGACTACCTCCAGCCGCGCGGACTGCGGCTGGCGGTGCTGGGCCTGATCACGGTCGTGCTGCTCGGCGTGCTGGCACGCGTGCTGCTGAGCCTGGCCATGGTGGCGCTCGCCGCCTGAGCGGCGCAGGGGCGGACATGAGACTGAACATCTATCGCTACGACCCGGAGCGCGGCGATCCGCCGCGGATGCAGGCCTACGATGTGCAGCCGGAGGCGGGCGACAAGAAGCTGCTCGACCTGCTGATGAGGCTGCGCGTGCAGGACGACAGCCTGTCGTTCCGGCGCTCGTGCCGCGAGGGAGTGTGCGGCTCGGACGCGATGAACATCAACGGCCGCAACGGCCTCGCCTGCCTGACCGCGCTCGACGGGCTGAAGGAGCCGATCGTGCTGCGCCCGCTACCCGGCTTTCCGGTAATCCGCGACCTCGTCGTAGACATGACGCAGTTCTTCGCCCACTACCACTCGATCCGGCCCTGGCTGATCAACGACGAGCCCCTGCCCGAGCGCGAGCGGCTGCAGACCCCGCCCGAGCGCGAGCGCCTGGACGGCCTGTACGAATGCATCCTGTGCGCCTGCTGCAGCGCGTTCTGCCCGTCCTACTGGTGGAATCCGGACAAGTTCATCGGGCCGTCGGGCCTGCTGCAGGCCTATCGCTTCATCGCCGACAGCCGCGACACCGCCTCCGCCGAGCGGCTGGACTTCCTCGACGACGTCTATCGCCTCTACCGCTGCCGCACGATCATGAACTGCACCGAGGTCTGCCCGAAGGGACTGAGCCCCTCGCACGCCATCGAACGGATCCGCCTGGCCTTGCTGCAGCGTTCATCCTGAAAAGGCAGGGCGGGAGCGCGCCATTCGCCCCGGGGGCCGGACCGCGTTCTTTCCGCGTCAAAGCGCCGGGAGGCCCGGGACGAGGAACACCGCCATCGTTGCGGCCCAGGCCAGCACACCGCAGTGGATCGCGACGATGCCGATCTCCAGGGCCACGATCTCTTCACGAACCCCGAGCATGCAGCGGACACCCCGCTTCAGCAGCGCGACCGAAGCGCCGATCGCCAGCACCGGCAGTACCAGGACGGCGAGCGTCCCGTCCTGCAGGAGCGCGAACGACGATAGCCAGAGCGGGAGCAGGGATACCGTCGCGAGCAGACAAGCGTCGCGTGCGCTCGCCCGCACCCCATGGGTCGCCGCGACGGCGCCGATCAGCCAGCGGATCATCAGGAAGCCGACGAGCTGCGCGGCGAACAGCGCGAACTCCACGAACTGCCAGGCGGAAGCGGAGAGGGCGGGCAGATAGTGGGCCGATCCGACATCGGTCGCATGGGACAACATCGCGGGGGGCAACATGGCGGCCGGCAGGGCGACCCCGAAGACCAGGGTGGCCAGCGAGGGCGGGCGGCGGGAGAGTTCGGTCCAGGCGGCGTCCGAGGACCACAGCATGGGCGGCAGATGGAGGGAAGACATGATCGATCTCTGCTGGCGTGTTTGGGCGGCTCGAGGAATTTATATCACAACATGATATAAACTAGCATGGCCCGCCCCCCGGCAGCGAATACGTTGCGACCAGCGCGCGGAGAACCCGCCCGCAGCTTTGCGCGGCCACGAAGCACAGGCAGACCGTCATCCGGTGGCGCAGCGCGCCCCGACTATCGCCGCTCCCGGCCGGCGGGCGGGCGCACGATCGTGATCGGCGCGATGGCGCGCGCCGCCGCTTGCAGGCCGAGTGCCTCGTGCAGCCGTGCGTCGCTGCCGACGAGGTCGGCAAGCGAAACGCGGTCGAGTGCAGCCAGGAAGGCCTGCAGGGCACCGTCCAGCGCGCCCTTGAGCCGGCACGCCGGATCCAGCAGGCAGTGCGACTGCGTTCCGAAGCACTCGACGAGCGCGAGGCTCGGTTCGAGCTGGCGGACCACGTTGCCGAGACCGATCTCGCTGCTTGCACGCGCGAGCCTCAAACCCCCTCCCTTGCCGCGTGCGCCGTCGACGAAGCCCTTCGCCACCAGTTCGGTGACGATCTTCATGAGGTGGCTGCGCGAGATGTCGAAACGCTCGGCGACCTCCTTGATGGTGATGCGCCGCTCGGGGATGGCCCCGAGCTACATGAGTACCCGGAGCGCGTAATCGGTGTGTTGCGTGATGTTCATCGGCAGGGCGTGCAGAGGAGTCGTTGTCGGCTCCATGCTAGCAACAATAGATTCATACAGGTTGACTCTTCAAGGAGGAACGGCCATGGCCCACGTCCTTACCGAAGCCTGCATCCGCTGCAAATACACGGACTGCGTAAGCATGTGCCCAGTCGAGACCCATCCGGCGCTGCCCGCCACCGCCCCCTGGCACGCTCGCAGCCCGCCTGCCCTCGCCTGTCGCTACACTGCCCGCACGAGAACCCGCGAAGCGAAGGGAGACAGGTCATGGCCGAGCACGCTGCCGAGCCGACGGTGAAGCATTTCCGCCTCGCCCTGCTGTGGCCGCTGCGGCTGCTGACCGCGACGGGCGCGCTGGGGCCGCAGCAGCGGCCGTGGCAGGTGCTGCGCGACCTGGGCGAAGCCTCGCCGTGGCGCGAGGTCGAGCACGACCTGGAGGTCGAAGGCAGCGTCTTCCAGGAGCGGCACTACAACGAGTTCGTGACCTTCCTGCCCTACGTGCAGCAGTTCCTCTACGGCGAGGGCCGTGCGCAGCGCGGCGACTCGGCGGACGCGGGGCCGGCGATGCGCGTGTTCCGTCGCCGCGATATCGCGAAACTGCGCGTGGCCGCACGCGACGGCGACGCGCCGGTGACGCTCGACGTCGTCCATGTGCATCTGTATTTCTTCTTCGACGTCGATGTGGTGATCCTCAACGTCGAGGTCGCCGGCGGCGACCTGCCCTTGTCCGCGGTGCAGGAGCTGATGTATCGCATCGGCCGCGCCTACCCGTCGGGCTGGGACGAGCACGGCCGCGCCCTGCACAGCCTCGCCGTCGCCGAGCTGATCGGGCGCGACGGGTCGGTGCTGGCGCGCACCGACGCGCACGAGCGCGAGGCCTTCCTGACCCACGTCAGCCGCCATCGCGCACCGCGCATCGCCGCGCACTGGGCCTGGCTGATGCAGCCGCTGGCGAGCGCCTACTCGGCCCAGCCCGGCACGCTGCGCTATCGCCAGATCGAGTATCACCGCATGCCGCTGACGGCCTATCTCGCCCTCGACGACCCGCAGGCGCTGACGCGCAGGGATTTCGTCCGCCTCGGCCTGGTGACCGGCGCGGGACCGCACACGGCACAAGCCGAACGCGAGGGCGGCGGCAACGCCCTGCCCTACGCCGAACCGCATCTGGACGACTTCGAGCGCCGCCACTGCTACGACCGCTTCTGGTCCGCGAGCGGCGCGGCGCCCTGGACCCGCTACCTGTGCAGCGGCCACGCGCTGGTGGTGGTGGGCGATGCGAAATCGGCCTATTTCACCGACCGCGAGCGCGGCGTGCTGGCGCAGTTCCGCCACCAGCACTTCCTGCTGTTCCTGATCGCGCACTTCCAGAAGTCGGCGCTGCTGATGTTCTCCGAGCGCCTGGTCGAGGCGCTCAAGCGCCTGCACGTCACCGACCCGGAAAGCGTGCGGCGCTTCAAGCGCGCGATCCGCGCCAGCTTCGAGGGCTTCCTGCGTTTCACGCATCGCTACTGGTTCCACGATATCGCCGAGCAGGCGCAGACACGCGCGCTGTTCCGCATGACCAGCGCGCATCTGGGCACCGACGCGCTGTACGCCGAGATCAAGGAGCGCACCGCGGACATGAACGGCTACCTCGAGGCCGACAGCCTGCGCCGCCAGGCCAACACCGTGGTGCGCCTGACCGTGGTGACGATCTTCGGCCTCATCGGCACCATCACCACCGGCTTCCTGGGCATGAACCTGCTCGCCGAGGCGGAATCGCCGCTCGCCGAGCGCCTGGCCTACTTCGCGCTGGTGTTCGGCGTGTCGACGGCGCTCACGCTGTACACGATGGTCAAGTCCAAGCGCCTGTCGGACTTCCTCGACGCGGTGTCGGACGAGCGCCTGTCGACCTGGAACAAGCTCCGCGCGCTCGCCGCCGTGTGGCGTCGCGGCGCGGACTGAGCGGCCCCGCTACATCAGCCACTCCGGCCGCAGCAGCATCACCGCACCGAGCGCCAGCATCACCACGCCCGCAAGCAGCTTGAGCATGCGGCCGCCGCGCTCGCCGAGCTTGCCGCTGCCGAGGGCGAGCACCGCGGTGCCGACCATCAGCGCGTCGTCGGCGATGTAGGCGAGGATGTAGAGGCCGAGGTAGCCGTAGTGGGCGAGCGGCGAGAGGTCCTGGCCGGTGAGCACCGCGGTGTAGATCGCCGGCAGGCCGGCGGTGCATAGCAGCTCGACGAAGTTCACCACCACCGCCAGCACCGCGACCGCGGCGAGCGAGGCGGGCAGGGATTCGGCCTTCAGGATGGCGCGGGCACGCGCATAGATGCCCGGCTTGGCGGACTCCGGGATGGACAGCGAGACGCCGCGGCGGAAGGCGAAGAAGTCCTTCACGTTGATCAGGCCGATGAGCATGGCCAGCACGGCGAGGCCGACGCGCAGCGCGGCCGTCATGCCGACGAGCAGGAAGACGTTGAGCCAGGCCGCCATGAAGGCGTAGTACACCGCGCCGCTGGCGAGCACGAAGGTGCCGGCGACCATCGCCATGCGACGGCGGTCCTGCAGCCTCACCAGCAGCGACAGCAGGAATAGCAGCACCCACATCGCGCAGGGGTTGAAGCCGTCGAGCAGGCCGAGCGCCAGGGTGAACATCGGCAGGCCGAGCTCGCTCGCGCTCAGGGTGCCGAACAGGCCCGACTCCACCCGGTCGCGCGGCGGCGGCGGGGCCTCGTCGAGCAGGCGCAGCAGCTCGGCGCCGACGTGCTCGGCGTCGTCGAAGCCGACCAGCACCCGGCCGCCATAGACGAAAGTGGGCACGCCCGGCGGCCACGCCCCGACTGCCTCGCTGATCGCCACCAGGGCGTCGCGCGCGGCGGGGTCGCGATCGACCTCGCGCAGCACGACCTGCAGCCCGGGGCGGGCGTCGGCGAGACCGGCGAGAAAGCGCTTGGCCTCCGCGCAATGCGGGCAGCCTTCGCGCACATAGACGTGGAGCTGGCCCGGCGCGGGGAGATCGAGCGCCGGCGCGGCGGTGCCGGCATCGGCGCCCGGGCTCGCATGGGCGAACAGCAGGCATGCCAGCAGCAACAGGGTACGAAGAACCGCCGCGATCGCCATGGATGCGCCCCTCGCCGGCGCCGTGCCGCTCAGCGGCCGGCGGGCTCCTTGCCGCCTCCGGGCGGAACGGCGGCGCGCTCCTCGACCGGCGCGGCCTCCTGCGTCGTCGGCTCGGTGCGTGCGCGCATGCTCTCGAGCGCCCCCTTGCCGACCTCGCGCAGGCGCTCCGCGACGTCGCGGGTGGCCTCGGCGATGCGGTGCGCCGCCTGCTCGGCGGCTTCCTTGGCGTCGCGCGCGGTCTCGGGCGAGCGGCCATCACCGCCACGGTCTTCGTCGGGCGCCTGATTCAGCGCTCCCGCGTCGGATGATGCGCGCGAAGCGTCCTTGGCGAATTCGCTCGCGGCCTTCTCCGCCGCCGTGCGCACCGCCGCTTCCACCGCGGCGCTGCCCGCCTCGCCGATCTTGCGCGCGGCCTCGCCGGCCTTCTGCATCGCCTCGCGTGCCGCCTCGGCGGCTTCGCGCCGGGCCTCGGCAGCCTCGCCACGCGGCGCCTCGGGCGCCGGAGCGGCTTGTTCGACCTTGGGCGCCGGCGCGGGCTCGGGTGCGCAGGCGACGACGAGCACGGAGGCGGCGAGGGCGAGGAGCAGGCGGGACGCGTTCATGAAGGACGAGAGCGGATTCGACGGCGACAGCCTGCAGGGTACGCAATCCCGTCGCGAAGAAGAACTGCAAGATGCACGCCGCAACAAGCGGAAAAACGATGGGGCCCACATGGGCCCCATCGTATCCGTCACACCGGAACCGCTTACTTGACGCGGTTCTTGTACTCGTCGGTGCGGGTGTCGATCTCGATCTTGTCGCCGATCTCGACGAAGGCCGGCACGGGCAGCTCGAAGCCGGTGCTGATCTTGGCCGGCTTCATGACCTTGCCCGAGGTGTCGCCCTTGACGGCGGGCTCGGTGTAGACGACCTCGCGCACCACGCTGTTGGGCAACTCGACCGAGATCGCCTTGCCGTTGTAGAACACCACCTCGCACTGCAGGCCGTCCTCGAGGTACTTGAGCGCGTCGGTCATGTTGTCCGCTTCGACTTCGTACTGCTCGTAGTCGGCATCCATGAACACGTACATCGGGTCCGCGAAGTAGGAGTAGGTGACTTCCTTGTGGTCGAGGACGACGACCTCGAACTTGTCGTCGGCCTTGTAGACCGACTCCGACGGCGCACCGGTGAGCAGGTTCTTGAACTTCATCTTCACGACCGCGGAGTTGCGGCCGGACTTGTTGTATTCGGCCTTCTGCACCACCAACGGGTCGCTGCCGACCATGATGACGTTGCCCGAGCGGAGTTCCTGAGCGGTTTTCATGCTGTTTCCTGAATGGTTCGACGCGACTCGTGGTCGCATGTCCTTGAAAAAATTAGCGCGCGATTCTACCGCGCGGCGTGCGCGATGTGGGAACAGAATGTATCGAGTGCGGTCGCGAGGTCAGGCAAGGCCGCCTGCACATCGCACCAGCGGCGAGCATGGACATCGAGCGCGGGCAGCGCCGCGGCGAGGGCCGGCCAGGCCTCGGCCGGCGTCGCGCGATCCGGCGCGCAGCCGTTCCAGGCGCGCCAGAAGCGGGCGAGCGCATCCGCCTCGGCCGCCGGCAGCCCCTGCAGGTAGCGCGCCAGGAAAGCCTCGAGCTTGTCGTGGTGGGCGGCATCCGCCTGCGGATAGATCTGCCACACGAAGGGCCGCGCCGCCCACTGCGCGCGCACGAAGGAGTCCTCGCCGCGCACGAAATTCAGCTCGCAGGCCCACAGCAGCTCGTCGTAGCCCGCCTGGTCGGTGAAGGGCAGCACGCAGGCGGTGAGCGCGCCGCGCACCACCCGATCGCCCGCCTGCAGGCGCTCGCGACCGAGCGCACGTTGCACGTCGCCGAGCACGCGCGACTCGGGCACCAGCACCAGCATCTCGCGACCGCTGCCGGTCCAGGCGTCGAACAGGGCGGGGAGCTTCGGCTGCTCGTAGGCGAACAGCGACACCCGCAGCGCATCCGGGCTGCTCGCGATGCCGCGCGCGGCCAGCCAGGCGGCGCGTCCCTCGGGACGGGCTCGCCAGGCGTCGCGGCGCGCGAGCAGGTCGGCCTCGCGCGGCAATCCGCCAGTGCCCGCATCGAAGCCCGGAAAAAAGAAATGCTTCACCAGCGGCAGGCGCGGATGCGGCGAGGCCATGCCGTGACAGCCCGCCACCCAGGCCTCGGCCGACAGGTACTCGAGGTTGATCCACAACGGCGCCTGCCGCAGCGCCGCCATGGCCTCGAGCTGGGCGGTCGGCAGCTCGCAGGCGAAGGCCTCGACGACGATCTCGCCCGGCACGAGCGGAACGAACGCCCTCGTCCAGCGCCGCAACTCCACCCCTTGCACGCTTCCGCCCGCCCGCTCATCCACCGCGGCGGCGGCCGGACAGATGCGCCGCAAGGCCTCCCATTCATCCACCCAGAGCCGCACCGCTCCACCTCCACGGCGTGCCAGATCGGTCGCCAGCCGCCAGCACACGCCGATATCCCCAAAATTATCCACAACCTGACAGAAGATCTCCCAGCGGGGACGGGCGGGCGACCGGAATCGATGCATGGTGGGGACAATCCTGGATAAACAATGGGGACAGCTTGTGAACAAGCCGACTTCACGCGATCGGCCGGAAAAGGCTCAACAAAACGCGCACAGCCGACCAAGGGGCTTCTCAACCGCCTTTTGAAGAACACGAACGCTTTGCCGGCAAGGTCTCCGGGTACTTATCCACAAGAAACGCGCCACTGTTAACTTCTTTGTTATTTAAATCAATAGAAAAACAGAAGAACAAACCCGCAGCCGCCACGGCCGGGCCACCAAGCTTGCCCAGCGCACGAGAGTGCCGGCATGATGCCGGCCATGGGTGGTCGCTTCCCCGACCACGAACCACCCGAGAGGCCGCCAGGCCCATGAATCAGGATCTTTCCCCATGCATGGCCGCAAACTTCTTCCGCTCGCCCTGATCCTCGCCTTTCCCGCGCTCGCAATCGCCCAATCGGCGCAACAGCAAGGACTTCCCTCCCCCGAGGCGGCGCAGGAACAGGCTCTGCTGGAGCAGAGCCGCACGCAGGTGCGCGGTTTCTCGGTATGGCTGGGGGAAACGGTGAATGACTGGTTCGGCGATCGTCCCTTCGAGGAGGGCGGCAAGGTGACCAATGGGCGTCTGGGGCTACGCAACCTGTGGCGTCAGGACGAAGGCTGGAATACCAACGTGCGTTTCCGTGCGCGTTTCGATCTCCCCAACCTGCGCGACAAGGCCTACGTTTTCATCGGCCGGCAGAACGAGCGCGAACTCGTGACCGACCAATCCGAAGCCTTTACGCGCGAACAGCTCCTGCTCGAAGAACGCCGCAAGGAAGACCAGACCGGTTTTGCCGGCGTGGGGGTGGCCTTGCGCAAGAACCTCGATTTCCGTGTCGGTGTGCGCGGCGGAATGAAGTTCTACACCCAGGCGCGTTATCGCAAGCAGTGGGCGCTGACCGAACTGGACCGGATCGAATTCCGCGAAACGGTGTTCTGGAACAACAAGGACAAGTTCGGCTCGACCACCGCGCTGGACTACGAGCACGCCTTCACGCCCTCGCTCTCGCTGAATTGGCAGAATGCGACGACGATTTCGGAAAAGACCGACGATTTCGCCTGGGGTAGCAGCCTGGGGCTGTTCAAGCGCTTCGGTGACGATCGGATCCTGTCGGGCGAGATGCTGGTGACCGGAGAAACCGGTGCCGAAGAAAACGTGGATGAATACGGCGTGCGGATGAAATGGACCCAGCCGGTCTATCGCGACTGGTTGATCGGCGAGTTCATCGTCGGCCACTACTGGCCGCAGCGCGAGGACCGCGAGCGCGAGCGCGCCTGGGGGGTCGGGGTGAACCTCGAGATGCGCTTCTGAGCTTCCGAGGCCTCGTAGGAGCGACACAAGTCGCGATCGGCGCGCCGGTTCGTGCGGCACTCGTCTCGCCACCGCAATCGCGACTTGCGTCGCTCCCACGGGAGACAGCGCGGCGTATCGGCGCCGTAGGAGCGACGCAAGTCGCGATCGGGCCTCGATAGCACCGTCCGCTCGAGGGCGAGCGTCCAATCGCGACTTGCGTCGCTCCTACGGAATCCGGTGCGGAGGCCGGCGCATGCGGCGGAGCGCGATGGCAGGCAGGCTCAGGAAGTCGCGTCGGCGTAGTCGGCCAGGCGGGCCAGGTCCTCGGCCTCGAGCCAGCGCCACTGCCCGGGCGCCAGCCCGGCCGGCAGGTCGAGCCCGCCCACGCGGCTGCGGTGCAGCACCTCGACACGGTTGCCGGCGGCGCCGACCATGCGCTTGACCTGATGATACTTGCCCTCGCAGATCGTCAGCCGCAGCGTGGTCGGACTGAGCAGCTCGCACGCCGCAGCCGCGATCGGCGCGGGCTCGTCGTTCAGTTCGACGCCGGCGACCAGCCGGTCGGCGAAGTCCTGTTCCACCGCATGCTTGAGCGTCACCTCATAGACCTTGGGCGTACGCTTCTTTCCCGAGCTCCACTGGTGGATGAACTGGCCGTCGTCGGAGAGCAGCAGCAGGCCGGTCGTGTCCTGGTCGAGCCGGCCCACGCACTGCACGCCGCGCGCGAGCAGCTGCGGTGGCAGCAGGGTGAACACCGAGGGATGGAAGGTCGGCTTCTGCGAGCATTCGTAGCCTGCAGGCTTGTGCAGGACCACGTAGGCCTGGGCGCGGAAGCGCCAGGGTTGATCATCGACGGTGAATTCGAGCCCGGGCGAACCATCGCGGCTGCCGGGGTCGAATTCCTCGGTGGGGTCGTCGCAGACTTCGCCGGCGACGCTGACGTAGCCGGCACGGATGAGGGCACGGCAATCCTTGCGGCTGCCGAAGCCCTGGGCGTGGAGGAGGCGTTCGAGTTGCATGGGACGCATGTTAGCAGGGCGAGCGCCGCGGCAAGATCGACGCCCCGGCTCACCGTGCAGGATGGGGAGCGACCGAGGTCGTGCCGTGCGCGGGCCGAGCGGGTAAACTGCCGCCCTGCCCGCTCGGGAGAAGCACTTGAAATTCGAACACCTGATCGAGGTCAATGATCTCGCCAACCCGCTGCTGACCCCGCTCACCCGCGAAGAGCTGTGGTTCGGCCTGCTCTGCCGCGCCGAGGACGCGCGCGCCTTCCTGCCCGGCCTGGAGGCCTGCCGCATCGTCGAGCGCGGCGAGGGCAGCCTGGTCCGCGATCTGCACTTCGGCCACGCCGTGATCCGCGACCGGGTGAACTTCGACACCTTGCGCTGGATCCGCTTCGAAACCGAGGCCAACGCACAGCATGCCGGCGGCAGCCTCACGATCACCATCGAGGAACCCGAGCCCGGCGCCCTCTTCCTGCGTTTCGCCTACCACACCTCGCTGCCCGACCAGGGCGAGGACGCGCGCTACGCGGAATTCGTGCGCTCGGCCTACCACCAGTCCGACCTCGACACCGTGCGCATCATCCGCATGATCGCCGCGTCCGGCGGGCTCGAACAGTAGGGCCCCAAGGACTCCCGACGGCGCTGCGGCGGCCGGCTTGCCATGGCAGCGTGCTGCCGTGCGCGAGTGGCCTGGCCAGCGAACTTCCCGTGCGGTGGCGTTGCATGTGCGGGCCGGACGGCTCGCACAGCCGTTTTTCGCTCCCGAGCGTCGTCTCATCTTCCCTCTCACCAACAGGAAACCCCTTCGTCATGTGGTTCAAGAATCTGCAGGTCTATCGCCTTCCCGCCAACTGGGACATGAGCGCCGAGCGCCTCGAGGAACAGCTCGCGAAGAAGCCCTTCCACCCCTGCGGCAGCCAGGACATGGAGAGTCGCGGCTGGCTGTCGCCGCTGGGCAACGAGGTGCTGGTGCACGCCGTGGGCGGCCAGTGGCTGGTCTGCCTCGGCTTCGAGCACCGCCTGCTGCCCTCCGCGGTGGTCAAGCAGGAGGCCGACGAGCGCGCCGAGGAGCTGGCCGAGCAACAGGGCTACAAGCTCGGTCGCAAGCAGTTGAAGGAGCTGCGCGAGCAGGTGACGCAGGAACTGATGCCGCGCGCCTTCACCCGCCGCCGCCGCATGTTCGCCTGGATCGACCCGATCAATGGCTGGCTGGTGGTGGATGCCGCCAGCCAGAGCAAGGCCGAGGACATGCTCGAGCAGCTGCGCCACACCCTCGACAGCTTCCCGCTGACCTTGCTGCGCACCGAGCGCTCGCCGATGTCGGCGATGGCCGACTGGCTGGCCGGTGGCGAGGCCCCGGACGGCTTCACCATCGACCAGGACTGCGAGCTGCGCTCGGTGGCCGAGGACAAGGCCGCGGTGCGCTATGCGCGTCACCCGCTCGAAGGCGACGACGTCAAGGGCCACCTGGAAGCCGGCAAGCTGCCGACCCGGCTGGCGCTGACCTTCGACGACCGCATCAGCTTCGTGCTGACCGAGAAGCTCGAGATCAAGCGTCTCGATTTCCTCGACATCGTGCGCGATCAGGTGGGCGAAGCCGACAAGGACGACGCCGAGGCGCTGTTCAACGCCGAATTCGCGCTCATGACCGGCGAACTCGCCCACCTGCTGCCGGCGGTCGTGGCCGCGCTCGGCGGCGAGCTTGCAGGCGCCGCGGTGGAAACCGGCGTGAGCGCCGAGCTGCCGCGTGTGCAGAAGGAAATGGCCGCCGCGCGGCCGGTGTCCGCGCAGACCGTCGCCGCGGACGATCCGCCGTTCTGAGCCTCGCAGCGCCTGGCAGGTTTGGCACGGGCGCACGGGCCGGGCTGCTGCATCGCGACTTGCGTCGCTCCCACGGTACGGCTCCAGAAGAGCGGTGGATTCTGTAGGAGCGACGTAAGTCGCGATACAGGCCGTCGAGATGGAAATGCTGCACCGATGGGGGGTTCGAGCCGCAAGCAGGGGTCCGCTTCTTGGTGTACACAGAATTTAAAGATTTAAAAGATCATAAAGATCATGTACCGCCCGATTCTGTGGACAACCCGGTTTTTCATGGCTGAATCAGCGTCTTGCATCAAGCAAAACCCGGTGCACGATGGCCGCGGGAAACGAGTACGGTTTGTGGATGAAAAACCCGCCGTCGCCGCCTTCACGACTTATCCACAATTTCCGATCCCCTTCGGTCACAGCTTTCCCACTGCCCGAAAAACGCCACACGGGAACCGATCCTCACCCGCGAACCCGTTCCCCGGCGAGCTGCGCTAAAGTCTGCCCATGAACGACACGATGTTCCTCGAATGGTGGCACTGGGAGATCGCCGGCATCGCGCTGGTGCTGCTCGAGCTTGCCCTGCCCTCCTTCTTCATCATCTGGTTCGGGCTCGGTGCGATGCTCACCGGATTCGTGCTGCTCGCGATGCCGGACCTGGCGCTGTCGCAGCAGATCGCGGTCTGGATCATCGCCTCGATGGCGATGACCGTGCTGTGGTTCAGCTTCGCGAAGCGCGCGCGCGTCAGGACCCTGATCGGCACCGCCGCCGGCGAGGTGATCGGGGAAGTGGGCCTGCTGGTGAGCGCGGTCGCGCCCTTCGAGCGCGGCAAGGTGCGCTTCCAGCGCCCGGTGCTCGGCGCCGACGAATGGGCCTGTGTGGCCGAGAGCGCGATCGCGGCCGGCGAGCGCGTGAAGGTGGTGAGCGTGGAGGGCAGCTACGTCAAGGTGACGAAGGCCTGAGCAACAAGGAAAGCAAGGAAATGATCATGTCGGAAGGACTCGCGATCGCGATCGCGGTGCTGGTGTTCGTGGTGATCACGATCGCCAAGGGGGTGCGTCTGGTGGCGCAGGGCGAGGAATGGGTGGTCGAGCGCCTGGGCAAGTACCACGCCACGCTGCGCCCCGGGCTCAACATCCTCATCCCCTACCTCGACCGCGTCGCCTACAAGCTGGTGACCAAGGACATCATCCTCGACGTGCAGGAGCAGGAGGTCATCACCCGCGACAATGCGGTGATCCTCACCAACGCGATCGCCTTCGTGAAGGTCACCGACCCGGTCAAGGCGGTGTATGGCGTGACCGACTTCTCCGAGGCGATCCGCAACCTGATCATGACCACGCTGCGCTCGATCGTCGGCGAGATGGAGCTCGACGAGGCGCTGTCCTCGCGCGACAAGATCAAGGCGCGCCTGCGCGAGAGCATCGCCGACGAGGCGGTCGACTGGGGCCTCACGGTGAAGTCGGTCGAGATCCAGGACATCAAGCCTTCCGAATCCATGCAGCGGGCGATGGAGCTGCAGGCCGCCGCCGAGCGCGAGCGCAAGGCCGCGGTGACCAAGGCCGAGGGCGCCAAGCAGGCCGCCATCCTCGAGGCCGAGGCGCGGCTCGAATCCGCCAAGCGCGACGCCAACGCCCAGGTCATGCTCGCCGAGGCCTCGGCCGAGTCGATCCGCCGCGTCACCGCCGGAATCGGCGACCAGGCGGGCCCGATGATGTACCTGCTCGGCGAGAAGTACATCGCCGCGCTCGAGAAGCTGGGCGACTCCGGCAGCGCCAAGATCGTGGTGATGCCCGCCGACCTCCAGGAGACCTTGCGCGGCCTCGTCGGCCGGCTGGGCGCGCGCGGCTGAATCCGCTCCAGCCCGGCGTCTCCGATCGCTTTCCCCGGATCCGTACCCGCAACAAAGGAAGACAACGATGCGCAAATACTCGAAACCCGTCCGTAGCCTGATTGCCGCCGTCGCACTGGTCACGGTCTCCACTGGCGCGCTGGCGCAGAACTTTATGAAGGACAAGGCCGAGGTCGAGAAGCTGCTCACCGGCGCCACCTTCATCGGTGTGTATCTGCGCACCGAATCGGCCTACACGCTCCAGTTCGGCACCGACGGTACGCTCACCGACACCACCGGCGCCAAGGCGCGCTGGTGGGTGGACGAGCAGGCGCGCTATTGCCGCGAATGGCTCGACGGCAAGCTCAAGGGCAACACCGGCTGCATGAACCTCGAGCTCGAGGAAGGCCAGGTAGCGCTCTACTCCGAAGGCAAGAAGGTGGTCGAGGGCATCGTCACCCGAAAATGACCGGCGCGACCGGAGCGGGCATGCGACTGCTGATCGTCTATTCCACCATCGACGGCCATACGCTCGAGATCTGCGAGCGCATCGCCGCGATCGCGCGTGCGACCGGTCACGAGGTCGAGCTGGCCGAGGTGGAGTCGGCCAGCGCTGAACAGCTCGAGGCCTGCGACCGCATCGTGATCGGCGCCAGCATCCGCTACGGTCACCATCGTCCCGCGGTGAAGGCCTTCATCGACCGCCACCAGGCGGCGCTCGAGGTGCGCCCGAACGCCTTCTTCTCGGTCAACGCGGTCGGCCGCAAGCCGCACAAGCGCCAGGCCGACACCAACCCCTACGTGCGCAAGTTCCTCGGCCAGCTGCGCTGGAAGCCGCAGCAGGTGGAGGTCTTCGGCGGCAAGATCGAATACCCGCGCTACGGCTTCTTCGACCGCAACATGATCCGCCTGATCATGTGGATCACCGGCGGCCCCACCGACCCGCGCTCGGTCACGGATTTCACCGACTGGACGCAGGTCGAGGCCTTCGCGCACCAGCTTCTCGCCTGACTGGTGACGGAAAACGCGCGCGCCGCGGAGCCGATCGCGGGCTGGGCACTGTGGCGGCTCGACGACAACGGCAACCGCTTCCTGGTGGCGGTGTTCGCCTGCCGGGACGAGGCGGAGGCGGCCGTGCGCGCCTTCGAGGCGCACGGACACAAGCAGACCTACTGGGTGGAGGCGGCCGGCGATCGCGGTTGCCCACCCGTTTGACGGGACTTCCTACACCGGCGCCGGGATGGCGGCGAGGGTGTGCTCGAGATGCTCGCAGCAGCGCATCCAGACCATCGCGACCGGCGATGGCGAGCGGTGGTGTGGATGGTCCGGGGGGCACTGCGGCCGCGGCCAGGTGGACAGCCCATTGCTTGCGGAGGCCGCGGTGGACGAATCGCCGCGATTTGCGGAAACTTCCGCGCGCCACGGGCCTGCAAGGCCTCGGCGACCGGCTCGTCGAGGCTGCAGACGTTTCCAGCGCCTGGTTGCCGCGCTTACTTCAGGTGGTGCTGGGTCAGCGCCACCCAGTAGGCGGCGCCCACGGGCAGGTTGTCGTCGTCGAAGTCGTACTTGGGATGGTGAACCATGGCGGTGTCGCCGTTGCCGATGATGCAGTAGGTGCTCGGCTTGAGCTGGGCGAAAAAGGCGAAATCCTCGCTGCCCATGTAGGTCGGTCCGGGCATCACCACCTGATCCTCGCCGAGCAGCTTGCGGGCGACGTCGGCACACTCCTCGGTCAGCGCGGGATCATTGACCAGCACGGCACCCGGCGAACCTTCGCGGATTTCGTAGCGGACCCCGAAGGCCTCGGCCTGTGCCGCGGTGATGGACTTGATCTTGGCGAGCACCAGCTGACGCGTTTCCGGTTTGCTGGTGCGGGTGCTCAGGCGCAGGGTCGCGGTCTGCGGAATGACGTTGCCGGCATCGCCCGCCAGGAAGGCGCCGACGCTCACCACGGCCGAATCCTTGGCCGCGACGTTGCGCGAGACGATGGTCTGCAGCGCCATGACCAGGGAAGCTCCCGCCACCACCGGGTCGATGCTTTTCTCGGGCATCGAGCCGTGGCTGCCGACACCGGTCAGCACGATTTCCCAGTTGTCCACCGCGGCGAACAGCGGGCCGGAGGTGAAGTACATCTTGCCCTGCTCCAGCGCGGGCATGTTGTGCATGCCGAAGACCGCATCCATCGGGAAGCGCTCGAACAGACTGTCCTGGATCATGGCGACCGCGCCGCCCATGATTTCTTCGGCGGGCTGGAAGATCAGGTTGACCGTGCCGTTGAACGCACGAGTGCGCGCCAGGTGCTGCGCAGCCCCCAGCAGCATGGCGCTATGACCGTCATGACCGCATGTATGCGACTTGCCTTCGATGGTGCTCTTGTGGTCGCTGTCATTCGCTTCCTGCACGGCGAGGGCGTCGGTATCGGCACGCAGGCCGATCGACTTCTTGCTGTCGCCGCAGCGCATCCTGGCCACCACACCCGTCTTGCCGACGCCTTCGGTGACCTCGTATCCCCACTCCCGCAGCAGGCCGGCGATGTAGCTGGCCGTCTTGTGCTCGTCGAACGCGACCTCGGGGTGGCGGTGCATGTGGTGACGCCAGGTCTTCATCGCTTCCTGATTCGCCGACAACTCTTGCAAAAGCGTGCTCATGATGACTCCCGATCGAAATCTGAAACCTGTTGATGAAACGCCCGGGCCGTGCGGACCGATGCGATCGGCCCGGGCTGACTGTGCGCACGCGCCATGCTGGAATCCACTGCGCACGGCGCGGAGAGGGTTTGCCCTGGAAGCGGGTCAGTTCTTCTTGCCGACGAACTTCGGCACGGTGAGCATGATCGACATGATCGCCACCACCACCATGAAGACGTTGAACATCAGCGCGATGATCGCTGCCTCGCGCACGGCCAGGTTGTCCTGGCGTCCGGCGAAGGTGATCACGCCTTCGAGCCAGGCGATGCTCTCGGGGTTGGCACTGAGCGCGGTGAAGATCGCAGCGGAGATCGCCACACCGAAGGCGGCGCCCAGCGAGGAAGCCATCTTGTAGATGCCCGCGCCCGAACCGGCCTGGGCGGCCGGTAGCGCGGACAGCGCGGCGTCGGTCGAAGGCGTGGCGTAGAAGGCCAGACCGACCCCGAACAGGGTGTAGCCGATGATGGCGAGGGTGTTGTAGTCCTCGAGCAGCAGGTTGGCCGGGGACAGCATCACGATCGACACGCCCACGATCAGGCAACCCCAGATCATCGGCTTGCGGGCGCCGAAGCGTTGCAGCAGCTTTTCACCGACACGGATGAAGGCGATGATTGCGATCGCATAACCCAGGGTCAGGCCACCGGCTTGCTGCGCCGTCATGTTGCCGCCCAGTTGAACCAGTTGCAGCGAAACCAGCAGGGTGCCGGCCACACCGTTGAGCAGGAAGTTGGACAGGGTGGCGCCGGTATAGGTCGGGTTCTGGAACAGCTTGAAATCGACGAAGGGCTGGCCGCTGGTGTTTTCGATACGGAAGAACAGGGTGCCGAAGATCACCACGACGGCGATCAGACCCATGATCAGTGGGCTGGTCCAGCCCATCTTGTTGCCTTGAGTGACGACGATCTGCAGGGCCACCATGCTGATCATGAAGGTCAGCACGCCCGGCAGGTCGAACTTGTAGGCGCCTTTGGTTTCGGCCTTGCTTTCCGGTGTGCCCTTGACCATCAGCATGCCGATCACGGCGACGACGATCGAGGCGAAGAAGATGTAACGCCAGCCGAGGTTCTCCGCGACCAGGCCGCCGAACAGCGAACAGACACCCGACCCCCCCAGGAGCCGATGGACCACAGGCTCACCGCGCGCTGACGGGCCGGACCGTCCCAGTACGTCTTCACCAGCGCGAGACTGGCTGGCATGATGCAGGCTGCCGAAACCCCCTGCAGGGCACGACCTACCAGCAGGAAGGTGGTCGCCAGGCTGCCGGTGGGGGCGAGGGCGATCAGCAGGGAACCGACGATGCTGAGCAGGAAGCCGATCTGAACGGTCTTCACGCGGCCGATACGGTCTGCAAGCCCGCCGATGACGACGATGAAGATGCCGGAAAAGAGTGCGGTGATGGCCACCGCATTGTTCATCATGCTGGCATCGAGACCGAGGTCCTTTTGCATGTCCGGCGCAATGTTGAGGACCGTCTGTGCAAAAAGCCAGAATGTGATGACGCCTAAGATGATGCCATACAGCAGCTTGTCATTGCCTTGGTAGGCAGTGCTTGGTGTACCCACGACGGCTGTCATGTCGATCTCCTGAATGAAGGGCTCTGGATGGAATTCACGCGGCCATGTTAGTCATTCGCTCGAGCGGCAAAAGGCATTTCATTGACTGTCGTGAAGACCGTTTGGAATCACCCCGGACGGTTTATCGGCTTATGATTCCGGCAATAAGACTCAGTCGATTGTTTGGACGGAATCCAAAGCATTCCGAACGAAACCGATGAAAGAGCATCAACTTCGAGCGCTGGTGCAGGTCGCGGAATGCAGTTCGATTCGTGCAGCGGCCCGTTCGATGCACCTGAGCCAGAGCGCCCTGACCAAGTCGCTGCGCGAACTGGAAGAAGACGTGGGTGAGGAACTCATGACCCGCAGCTACAAGGGCATCGAGTTCACCCCGGCGGGCAGCATGCTGCTCAGCCATGCACGGCTGGCGCTGTCGATTCTCGACAAGGCGGCGAGGGAAATCCGCCTGCTGCGGGGCGGTGCAGGCGCACGCGTGGTCCTCGCCGTCACGCCCATGGCGGGGGCCGTAGCCCTGCCGCGCGTGTTGCGCGAGTACGAAAAATTGTGTCCGGACGCCGAGGTGCACCTGACCGAAGGCTTGCTGAGCCAGGTTCTGCCCGACCTGATCGAGGGGCGCCTCGACTTTGCGATCGCGGTCGCCGATCCCGCCGAGCTGCCCTACGAAGTCATCTTCGAGCCGCTCGGACCCGCCAATGCCGTGCTGGAAGGACGGGAAGGCCACCCACTGGCCGCAGCCACGACCTGGGCGGAACTCCGCGACGCCAAGTTCGTGATGAACCTGAGCCCCGGCAGTCTCGGACGTGCCTTGATGAGCTGGATGGAGCAGCAGGGCCTGCCGACGCCCAGGCACGTGATCCACTGTTCATCGACCCTGCTCATGCTCGAGCTCATGCAGCGCACGGACTGCATCGGCATCGGTCCGGGCCGTCTGTTCGACGACAAGTTCGTCGGCTATGGCCTGCAGCGCATCGACGTGACGCCCATGCCGCCGCCGATGTGTTTCGGCCTGCTGCGCCTGCGCGCCTTGCCGCTGTCGACTGCAGCCAAACCGATGGCGACCCTGTTTTCGCGTTATCTGAGCACCTGAGCGGGGACGCAGCCCGGCCTGGGCTGCGCGATGAATGGCAGCGATGCTCGGTTGCCTCGCTCAGCCCAGCACTTCCCCATGCTCGCGCGTGGCGTGGAAGGTCACCTTGGGCCACTTCTCCGCGGTCACTGCCAGGTTGTAGCGACTGGTGGCCAGATACACCGGGTTGCCGTCGATGTCCTTGCCCAGGCGCAGCGCCTGTTCGCGCTCGAAGTTGCGCCGGGTGACGTCATCGGGGAAGGTGAGCCAGCGTGCGGTGTGGATGTCGGCCGGTTCGAAGATCGCATCGACCTTGTACTCGTCCTTCAGGCGCTGGGCGACGATCTCGAACTGCAGCACGCCGACCGCGCCGAGCAGCATCTGGCCGCCCTCGAGCTCGAAGACCTGGATCGCGCCTTCCTCGCCGAGCTCCTGCAGGCCCTTCTGCAGCTGCTTGGACTTGAGCGGATCGCGCAGGCGGGCGGCGCGGAACATTTCGGGCGAGAAGTAGGGAATGCCCTTGAAGCCGAGGTTCTCGCCTTCGGTCAGGGTGTCGCCGATCTGCAGCTGGCCATGGTTGTGGATGCCGACGATGTCGCCGGCGACGCCGTCCTCCATGATCACGCGCTCGTTGGCCATGAAGGTGAGCACGTTGGCCAGCTTCATCTCGCGCCCGGCGCGCACGTGGCGCACCTTCATGCCGGCGCTGTAGCGGCCGGAGCAGATGCGGAAGAAGGCGATGCGGTCGCGGTGCTTCGGGTCCATGTTGGCCTGGATCTTGAACACGAAGCCGGTGAACGCGGGCTCGGCCGGCTGCACCATGCGGCTGCCGCCATCGCGCGCCTGCGGCGGCGGCGCCCAGTCGATCAGCGACTGCAGGATCTCCTGCACGCCGAAGTTGTTGATGCCCGAGCCGAAGAACACCGGGCTCTGCTTGCCGGCGAGGAAGTCGTCGAGGTCGAAGGGCGGGGAGGCGCCGTCGATCAGCTCGACGTCCTCGCGCAACTGGCCGACCTCCATCGGGAAGCGCTTGTCGAGCTCGGGGTTGTCGAGACCCTTGATGATCTCGCCGTCGCTGCGGCGCTCCTCGCCCGGAGTGAAGGTCAGCACCTGGTGCTGCAGCAGGTGATACACGCCGCGGAAGGCCTTGCCCATGCCCAGCGGCCAGGTCACCGGCGCGCAGGTGATCTTGAGCACATCCTCGATCTCGGCGAGCAGCTCGAAGGGTTCGCGCACCTCGCGGTCGAGCTTGTTGACGAAGGTGATGATCGGCGTGTTGCGCAGGCGGCAGACCTCGAGCAGCTTGATCGTCTGCGCTTCCACGCCCTTGGCGGCGTCGATCACCATCACCGCGGCGTCGACCGCGGTCAGCACGCGGTAGGTGTCTTCCGAGAAGTCCTCGTGGCCCGGGGTGTCGAGCAGGTTGATGGTGTGGCCCTGGTACTCGAACTGCATGACCGAGCTGGTCACCGAGATGCCGCGCTGCTTCTCGACTTCCATCCAGTCCGAGGTGGCGTGGCGGGCCGACTTCCTCGCCTTCACCGTGCCGGCGAGCTGGATCGCGCCGCCGAACAGCAGCAGCTTTTCGGTGAGCGTGGTCTTGCCCGCGTCGGGGTGGGAGATGATGGCGAAGGTGCGGCGCTTCTCGACGTCGCGCAGCAGTTCGGGCGGGAAGGGGGTGGTGGTCATCGGGGCTCGTCGGCAGGAAAGCAAAAACCGCCCGCCCGGGGTCGGGCGCGGCGGGACGAGCGGGATTCTACCAAGCAATCAGGGGGATGCCGCGCCGCGGGACGCACCCGCGGCGGCACCCTGCGGCGACGCGGGCTTACTTCTTCTTGCCGACCTGGTCGCCGATGACACCACCGATCGCGGCACCGCCCACGGTGCCGAGGATGCCGCCGTCGGTGATCACGGCACCGGCCACGCCGCCGACCGCGGCGCCGGTGGCCGCGCTTTTCTCGCGCGAGGACATGTTGTCCCAGGTCGCGCAGCCGGTGGTGGCGGCGGCGAGAAGCAGGGCGGGGACGAGGGTACGGATCTTCATGATGGCCTCCTTGTGATGGTCGGTGCGCGGAACACAGAGACATTGCCGCGCCGTCGCGGGTGTGCAGTATGAGTGCGCATCCGACGCAGGGATCCGGTCGCGAAGTTTCGACTTGTTTCGGACTTCCCGGTTCATGCGGCAGCGCGGCAAGCGCCGATTTCCGGCCTTTCCGGCGCGCCGGTGCGCCGCCTGCAGGCCTGCGGGGCGGTCGCGTCGATCACATCCGGATGCAGGTCTCACCTGCCGAGCATGTCCTGCGGGCGCACCCAGGCATCGAACTCCTCCGCGCTGGTGAAGCCTAGCGCAAGCGCCGCGGTACGCAGCGTGGTGCCTTCCGCCCAGGCCTTCTTGGCGATCTGCGCGGCCTTGTCGTAGCCGATGTGCGGGTTGAGCGCGGTGACCAGCATCAGGCTGCGCTCGAGGTGCTCGGACATGCGCGCGCGGTCCGCCTCCAGGCCGGCCACGCAATGGCGCTGGAAGTTGCGGCAACCGTCGGCGAGCAGGCGGATCGACTGCAGCAGGTTGTAGGCGATGACCGGCTTGAACACGTTGAGCTGCAGATGTCCCTGGCTGGCGGCGAAGGCGATCGTGGCATCGTTGCCGAGCACCTGGCAGGCGATCATCGACAAGGCCTCGCACTGCGTCGGGTTGACCTTGCCGGGCATGATCGAGCTGCCCGGCTCGTTGGCCGGCAGCTTCAGCTCGGCGAGGCCGGCGCGCGGGCCCGAGCCGAGCAGGCGCAGGTCGTTGGCGAGCTTCATCAGCGCCACCGCGAGCGTCTTCAGCGCGCCCGACAAGGCCACCAGCGGTTCGTGGCCGGCGAGCGCGGCGAACTTGTCGGGCGCACTGACCAGGGGCAGGCCGGTCAGCGCCGCCAGTTCGGCGGTGATTTCCACGCCGAAACCCGGTGGTGCGTTCAAGCCGGTGCCTACCGCAGTGCCGCCCTGGGCGAGCTCGCACACCGCGGGCAGCGCGGCGCGGATGGCATGCGCGGCGGTGTTCAACTGGGCGACGAAGGCCGACAGTTCCTGGCCGAAGGTGATCGGCGTGGCGTCCATGAGGTGCGTGCGTCCGGTCTTGAGCACCCCGGCATGGCGTTCGGCCTGGATGGCCAGCCCGTTCGACAGCTCGGTGATCGCGGGCAGCAGCTCGTCGTGCACCGCGCGCGCGGCGGCGATGTGCATCGCGGTCGGGAAACAGTCGTTCGAGCTCTGCGCGCGATTGACGTGGTCGTTCGGATGCACCGGTGCCTTGCCGCCGCGGCCCTGCCCGGCGAGTTCGTTGGCGCGCCCGGCGACGACCTCGTTGACGTTCATGTTGGTCTGCGTGCCGCTGCCGGTCTGCCACACCACGAGCGGAAACTGCGCATCGTGGCGTCCGGCGAGGATCTCGTCGGCCGCCTGTTCGATCAGGCGGGCGACTTCTGCGGGCAGTTCGCCGCTGCGGGCGTGCACGCGCGCAGCGGCCTTCTTGATCAGCGCGAGCGCATGCACGATGGCGAGCGGCATGCGCTCCTCGCCGATGGCGAAGTGGTGCAGCGAGCGCTGGGTCTGGGCACCCCAATAGGCTTCGGCAGGGACTTCGATCGGGCCGAGGCTGTCGGTTTCGCTGCGGGTCATGTTCAGCCTCCACGGGCGGGCAGACGGAAAACTCCGTTCTTACGTCGTCGGACGCCATCGGTGCCGCGCTTGTTCCGCAGCACGCCGCGCGGCAGCATGTGGCCGGTGTATGTCCAATCCGCCACCGGTGCACCGCCATGTTCCTGCTCGATGCCTCGCTCGCCCAGTCCATCGTCGATCGCGCGATGCAGATCCTGCGCACCAACGTCAATGTGATGGACGAGCGCGGCCTGATCATCGCCAGCGGCGATCGCGCGCGCATCGGCAGCCGCCACGAGGGTGCGCTGCTGGTGCTGGCGCAGGGGCGGGCGGTGGAGGTGGACGCGGCGGTCGCGCAGCGCCTGCAAGACACCCGGCCGGGCATCAACCTGCCCCTGCGCGCGGAAGGCCGGGTGGTGGGCGTGGTGGGCCTGAGCGGCGAACCCGACGCGGTCCGCCAGCAGGCCGAGCTGGTCCGTCTCGCGGCCGAGACCATGCTCGAGCAGGCGCAGTGGATGCAGATGCTCGCGCGCGACCAGCGCCTGCGCGAGGAGCTGGTGCTGCAGCTGATCGGCGTCTCCCCGCCGGGCGCCGGGCTGGACGACTGGGCAAGCCGGCTCGGCGTCGATCTCGCCCGACCCTGCGTCGCCTTGCTGATCGAGATCGCCGACGCATCGCTGGCGGCCGATGCCGTCCTCGCCGCGCAGCAGCGCCTGCGCCGGCTGCTCGCCGAGCAGGAGCCCGGCCTTGCCTGCGCGCCGGTGACGTTGCGCGAGCTTGCCGTGCTGATGCCCTTGCCGGCGGCGGAACCAGATCTGCGTAGTCGCCTCCAGGCCCTGCACGGACGCCTGGGCGGCGAGGGCAGCGGGCAGCCATGTCTTGCCCTCGGTGGCCGTTTCGGTGGCGACGATGGCCTGGCTCGTTCCTGGCAGTCCGCGCGCGCCACGCTGCAGGCCGGGCGACGCCATCGCCCGCAGGCGGCGATCCACTGCTACGACGAACTCACCCTGCCGGTGCTGCTCGCAGGCCTGGGCGAGGGCTGGCGGGCCGACGAGCTGCGTCGCCCGTTGCGGCGCCTCGCGCAGCAAGACCGCGACGGCCAGTTGCGCCGCACGCTGGCGGCGTGGTTCGCGCACGACATGAAGGCGGCGCCGAGTGCCGGCGCGCTCCACGTGCACCGCAACACCCTCGAGTACCGCCTGCGCCGCATCGGCGAGATCACCGGGCTGGATCTCGCCCGTCTGAACGACTGCCTGCTGCTGTTCATCGGCCTCGAACTGGATGTCGCGGAAAATAGGGAAATTCCACAATAAACTGTCAATTAAAGTTTATTTTTTTGTGATATCCGACGATTGATTGTCGGCTCCCAGGGACTAAGCTCCTCTGCAGCGGGCATTCGACCCGCAGCGACCGGAGACCCTGCCCATGAAGAAGATCGTCATCGCCCCCGATTCCTACAAGGAGAGCCTGTCCGCGCTGGAGGTCGCGCAGGCGATCGCGGCCGGCTTCCGCCAGGTCTTCCCCGTCGCGGAGTACGTGCTGGTGCCGGTGGCCGACGGCGGCGAGGGCACGGTCGACGCCATGGTCGCCGCCACCGGTGGCCGCAAGGAGATCGTCACGGTGAGTGGTCCGCTTGGCGAGCCCGTCGAGGCCTTCTACGGCCTCACCGGCGACGGCGCGACCGCGGTGATCGAGATGGCGGCCGCCAGCGGCCTGGCGCTGGTGCCGCCGGACCGGCGCAACCCGCTCGTCACCAGCTCGCGCGGCACCGGCGAGCTGATCCGTGCCGCGCTCGACGCCGGTGCGCGCCGCTTCATTCTCGGCATCGGCGGCAGCGCCACCAACGACGGCGGCGCCGGCATGGTGCAGGCGCTCGGCGCCCGCCTGCTCGACGCGCAGGGCGGCGAGCTCGGCCCCGGCGGCGGTGCGCTCGCCGCCCTCGAGCGCATCGACGTCTCCGCGCTCGATCCGCGCCTGGCGCAATGCCGCATCGAGGTCGCCTGCGATGTGGACAACCCGCTCACCGGGCCACGCGGCGCCTCGGCGGTGTTCGGCCCGCAGAAGGGTGCGAGCGTCGAGATGGTGCAGGCGCTCGATGCCAATCTCGCCCGCTTCGCCCGCATCGTCGAGCGCGACCTCGGCGTCGCGGTCGAGGCGGTAGCGGGCGCCGGTGCGGCCGGCGGCATGGGCGCGGCGATGCTGGCCTTCTTCGGCGCCGCGCTGAAACCGGGCATCGAGATCGTCACCGCCGCCGTGGGGCTGGACGCCCACGTGCGCGACGCCGACCTGGTGATCACCGGCGAGGGCCGCATCGACTTCCAGACCGTGCATGGCAAGACCCCGATCGGCGTTGCCCGCGTCGCCAAGCGCCACGGCATTCCGGTGATCGGCATCGCCGGCTCGCTCGGCGCGGACGTCGGCGTGGTGCACGCGCACGGCATCGACGCGGTGTTCAGCGTGCTGGCCAAGCCCTGCACGCTGGACGAGGCCTTGCACGATGCCGCGGCCAACGTCGAACTGACCGCGCGCAACGTGGCGGCGGTGCTGCGCATCGGGCTGGCGCGACGCTGATCCGGTAGTCTCCACTCGAGGCCGGACGCAGGCCGGGGCGGTGCAGGCGGGCGAACGCCCTCATCCGTGTTGCTACGACTGCACGGTGCCACGGTGTGCGGGCATCATGCGGGTTCGCATCTGGCTCCCGAGAGCCGCCCGATCCTTCCAGCGCGTCCGTCGCGCGCCCCGCACGAAGGCCTGTATGGACATCATCTTCGGCATCATCCTGCCGGTCTTCGGCACGCTTGGCCTCGGCTACGTCGCGGCGCGCTCCGGCGTGTTCGACGAGGCGGCCAACCGCGGGCTGTCCGTGTTCGTGTTCAACTTCGCGCTGCCCTTGATGCTGTTCCGCGCGATCGCGCAGGCCGAGCTGCCCGACGCGATGCCCTGGGGCTATCTGCTGTCCTACTACATCGGCGCCTTCGGGGTGTATGCGCTGGCGATGCTGGGCGGGCGGGTGCTGTTCGGGCGCCGGCTCGGCGAGCAGGCGGTGCTCGGGCTGGGGGCGGGCTTCTCCAACACCGGGATGCTCGGCATTCCGCTGGTGATGACCGCTTACGGCCCGCCGGCGGCGCTGCCGCTGTTCGTGATGATCGCCTGCCACAGCCTGCTGATGCTGCCGCCCACCACCGCGCTGATCGAGGCCGCGCAGGGCGCGCGCGAGGGGCTGGGGCCGATGTTGCTCAAGCTCACGAAGAGCGTGCTCGGCACGCCGATCATCTGGGGCCTGTCCTGCGGGCTGGCGTTCGCGCTGCTCGGCATCGACATCCCCGGTCCGCTCGACGCCGTCGCGAAGGGCCTGGGCAGCGCGGCGACGCCGTGCGCGCTGTTCGCGCTCGGCGCCTCGCTGACGCGCTACAGCTTGGGCGGCAACCTGCGCGAGCCGGCGCTGCTGGTGGCGCTGAAGGCGGTGGTGCATCCGGCGATCGTGTGGCTGCTCGCCACCCAGGTGTTCGCCGTGCCGCCGCTGTGGGTGGCCACCGGCGTGCTGCTGGCGGCGCTGCCGGCGGGCATCACGCCCTATCTGTTCGCGCAGCGCTACGGCGCCTGCCAGTCCACCGTGGCCTCGGCGGTGTTCCTGTCGACCCTGGTGTCGGTGGGCACGCTGTCTGTGCTGCTCTTCGTGTTGCGGCCCTGATGTCCGTATTCCTCGAACTGCTCGACTTCTCCCTCGGGGTCACCGGGCCGATCTTCACGCTGCTCGGCCTCGGCGTGCTGCTGCGTCGGGTCGGGCTGATCACCGAGGGCTTCATCGCGGCGGGCTCGCGGCTGGTGTTCGTGGTCGGCCTGCCGACCATGCTCTTCGTCAACATCGCGCGCACGCGCCTGGAGGACTCGGCGAGCGCCGGCATGCTGGTGTATGGCCTGGCGGCGACGGTGGCGATCTGGCTGCTGATGGAGTGGGTGGCGAGCTTCGTCGTGCAGCCCGAGCGCGACCGCGGCGTGGTGGTGCAGGGCGCCTTCCGCTCCAATTTCGGCGTGGTCGGCCTGGCCTACTGCGGCAACGCCTACGGCGAGGCGGGGCTGGCGATGGCCTCGCTCTACGTCGGCGTGCTCACCATCCTGGTGAACATCCTCGGCGTGATCACGCTCAGCCGTTCGCTGCACCGCAGCCAGGGCCCGGGCAAGGTCCTGCGCGGCATCGCCACCAATCCGCTGATCCTCGGCATCCTGCTCGCGCTGCCGGTGTCGGCCTTCGCCCTCCCGCTGCCGGCGGTGGCGATGAAGTCGGCCGGCTACATCGCCGACATGACGCTGCCGCTCGCGCTGCTGTGCACCGGCGCCACGCTGGATTTCCGCAGCCTGCGCAGCGAAGCCGGCAACACCGCGCTGGCCACCTTCGGCAAGCTGGTGGCGATGCCGCTCGTGTTCACGCTCGGCGCATGGGCGGCGGGATTCCGCGCCATGGAACTCGGCGTGCTGATGCTGATGGCGTCCTCGCCTTCGGCGGCGGCGAGCTATTCGATGGTGCGGGCGATGGGCGGCAACGCCACGCTGGCCGCCAACATCATCGTGCTGACCACGCTCGGCTCGCTCTTCACCACCAGCGTCGGCGTCTCGCTCCTGCGTGGTGTCGGGCTGATGTGATCCTGCTTGCCCGGCACTTCTGCCGAGCGGCTTCACTGAAAGGCATTCGAAAGCCCTCCTCCGTATCGTCCGCCTCACCCTGCGAGGCGGCACGTGTCCGCCGCGCAGCGAACATATTCCGATATGGAGGAGATCGCCATGCTGCTCAAGAAGACCCTGTTCGCCGCCGCCACCGCGGTGCTTGCCACGCTCGCCGCCGGTGTCGTCCATGCCGCCCCCGAGAAGCCCGAATGCATCGCGCCCGCCAAGCCCGGCGGCGGCTTCGACCTCACCTGCAAGCTCGTGCAGAGCGCGCTGCAGAACGGCTACCTCGAGGCGCCGATGCGCGTCACCTACATGCCCGGCGGCATCGGCGCGGTGGCCTACAACACCGTGATCGCCAACCGCCCGGCCGAGGCCGGCACGGTGGTGGCCTTCTCCGGCGGCTCCTTCCTGAACCTGGCGATCGGCAAGTTCGGCAAGTACACCGAGGATGACGTGAAGTGGGTCGCCGCGGTGGGTGCCGACTACGGCGCGATCATCGTGCGCGCGGACTCGCCCTTCCAGAGCCTCAAGGACCTGATCGAGGCCACCCGCGCCAACCCGGGCAAGGTGGTGTACGGCGCGGGCGGTTCGGTCGGCAGCCAGGACTGGATGAAGTCGGCCCTGGTCGCGCGCGAGGCGGGCGTGGATCCCAAGTCGATGCGCTACGTCGCCTTCGAGGGCGGTGGCGAGGCGATGACCGCGCTGATGGGCGGCCATGTGCAGGTTTACTCGGGCGACGCCTCCGAGGTGGCGGCGCACCTGAAGGGCGGCCGCGTGCGCGTGCTCGCGGTGCTCGCTCCCGAGCGCCTGCCGGGCGAGCTGGCGGCGATCCCGACCGCGATCGAGCAGGGCTACAAGGTCGACTGGACCATCGCCCGCGGCTACTACGTCGGTCCCAAGGTCGCCGACGCGGACTACGCCTGGTGGGTGGCGACCTTCGACAAGATGCTGGCCTCGCCGGAGTTCGACAAGCTGCGCGCCGAGCGCGGCCTGTTCCCCTTCGCCCGCACCGGCGCGGCGGCGACCGAGTACGTGAAGCAGGAAGTGCAGCGCTTCAGGAAGCTCGCCGTCGAGCTCGGCCTCACCGCGCAGTAATCCTCCTCCGCAAACCCTGCCCGCCTGCTGCGGCGCCCGAGGGGGCACCGCAGCAGGCGGCACACGGGAGTTCGACCATGAGTGAAAGAATCTTCGGCGGCGTGCTGCTGCTGGTGAGCCTGGCCGGCATCTGGATCGGCTGGGACCTGCAGGCGCCGATGTCCTACGAGCCGGTGGGGCCGCGCGCTTTCCCGCTGCTGGTGCTGTTCCTGCTCGGCCTGTGCGCGATCGCGCTGATGCTGGAGAAGACGAGCGAGACGGTGTGGGCACCGCCCCCGGTGCTCAAGCGCATCGGCCTGCTGTTCCTGATCGTGCTTGCCTATGCCCTGCTCTTCGACAAGCTCGGCTTCACGATCGCGACCGCGCTGATGACCGTCCCGGTGGCGCGCTTCTTCGGCGGCAGCTGGAAGCAGGGCGTCGTCGGCGGCATCGGTCTGGGCGTGGGCATGTTCTTCTTCTTCGACCGTCTGCTCGACGTCGCATTGCCCACCGGGCTGTGGCTGAACGGCATCCTGGGGTAAACCATGGAAACCTTGTCGCTTCTGATGGACGGCTTCGCCGTCGCCGGTACGCCGGAAAACCTGATGATCGCGCTGATCGGCTGCTTCATCGGCACCGTGGTCGGCCTGCTGCCCGGCCTTGGCCCGATCAACGGCGTCGCCATCCTGCTGCCGATCGCGTTCGCGATGAAGCTGCCGCCCGAGTCCGCGCTGATCCTGCTGTGCGCGGTGTATGCGGGTTGCGAGTATGGCGGCCGGATCTCCGCCATCCTGATCAACGTGCCCGGCGACGCCGGCGCGGTGATGACCACGCTCGACGGCTACCCGATGGCGAAGAAGGGCCTCGCCGGCCCCGCGCTGTCGATGTCGGCGCTCGCTTCCTTCACCGGCGCGCTGCTCGCCACCATCGGCATCGTAGCCTTCGCGCCGCTGCTCGCCGAGTGGGCGATTGCCTTCGGCCCGGCGGAGTACTTCGCGCTGATGGTGCTGGCGCTGTCCTGCCTCGGCGGCCTGGTCGGCGACTCGCTGCCCAAGGCGATGACCGCCTGCCTGATCGGCCTGCTGCTGTCGACCGTGGGCATCGACGCCAACAGCGGCGTCTATCGCTACACCTTCGACATGCTGCACCTGCAGGACGGCATCCCCTTCATCGTCATCGTGATCGGCCTGTTCGCGGTCAGCGAGCTGATGCTGATGCTGCAGAACGAGCACACCGCGAGCGAGCCGATCACCATCACCGGCCGCATCCTGTTCAACATGAAGGAGCTGATGCTGGCGAAGTGGACGATGCTGCGCTCGGCCTTCTCCGGCTTCTTCATCGGCGTGCTGCCGGGTGCCGGCGCCACCATCGCCTCGGCGATGTGCTACGCGATGGAGCGCCGCATGGCGGGCAAGGACCACCAGTTCGGCAACGGTGACATCCGCGGCGTGGCCGCGCCGGAGGCGGCCAACAACGCCTCGGCCAACGGCTCGCTGGTGCCGATGCTGACCCTGGGCGTGCCGGGCTCGGGCACCACCGCGGTGATGATCGGCGCGCTCACGCTGTACAACATCACGCCGGGGCCCACCCTGTTCCAGGACCAGCCGGTGATCGTGTGGGGCCTCATCGCCTCGCTCTTCATCGCCAACGTGATGCTGCTGGTGCTCAACATCCCGCTGATCCGCGTGTTCGTGAAGTTCCTCTCGATCCCCAACTGGCTGCTGGTGCCGGGCGTGGCGGCGATCTCGCTGGTGGGCGTGTATGCGGTGCATGGCACGACCTTCGACCTCATCCTCGGCACCCTGATCGGTGGCGTCGGCTACCTGCTGCGGGTGATGAATTTCCCGATCGCGCCCTTCATCCTCGGCTTCGTGCTCGGCGACATGATGGAGCAGAACCTGCGCCGCGCCCTGTCGATCAGCGATGGCGACGTCGGCGTGCTGTTCGCCAGCCCGATCTCGATCGGCCTGTGGGTGGCGGCGGCGGCGATGCTGCTCGGCCCGCGCCTGATGCGCATGATGGAGCAGCGCAAGGCGGTGACCGCCTGAGCGCGAAGATCACCTTCCGGGATTCCGGGATTCATCCTCCGATGACCGGAATCCGCGAGCGCGGCGGGCCCCTCCCGGCCCGCCGCCTTTCGAAGAGCGCCCCAAGGGCGCTCTTTTTTTGTGCCGGAGGGTGCGCGCTCAGTGCTCCGCCTGCGGGCCGGACACGGGGTCGATCACCCGCGGCCGGCCGCCCTGGTCGAGGGCGACGAAGACGAAGCTCGCGTCGGTGACCTTGACCTGTTCCTCGCCGTCGCGCGAGCGGCGCCAGGCCTCGACCTGGATGGTCATCGAGCTGCGTCCGACGCGCACGATGTCGGCGTACAGGCTGACCTCGTCGCCGATATACACCGGGCGCAGGAAGGTGATGCGGTCCACCGAGACCGTCGCGCAGCGGCTGCGGGCGCGGCGGGCGGCGACGTTGCCGGCGGCGAGGTCCATCTGGGCCATCAGCCAGCCGCCGAAGATGTCGCCGGCGGGGTTGGCGTCGGCCGGCATGGCGATGGTGCGGATGGCGGGTTCGCCGCGGGGTTGGGAGGGGGTCTCATGCGGGTTCATGGCAGGGCTCGCTGATAGGGAAAGGGAATGGAGACAGGAAACGGAGACAGCCGCAGCGCAAGGCGGCTGCGGTCGAGGTCGCCGTGCACCGTAGCGCAGAAGGCCGCGCGTCGACGCAAAAGGCAGGTGCAGCGGAAGATTTCCGCGTGCACCTGCCCTGCGTGAAAGCGTCGCCCTGGCGGATGGATCAGAAGCGGTGGCGCATGCCCGCCATCATCACCTGGTGCTTGTCGCCGGCGGCCGGCGTCAGGTTGCCGATCGCGTAGTTGGCGCCGACCTCGTTGTCGAGCTGCGAGTAGCCGGCGTACAGCGTGGTGCGCTTGGACAGCGCGTGCAGGTAGTAGGCCGACCAGCCGCTGGCGTCCTCGCTCGCGGCGCCGTCGGATTCGTCGCGGTCGGCGTAGCTGATCGCCACCGTGTTCGCCGGATCGAGGCGGATCTCCGCGCTGAGGTCCCAGCTGCGCGCCTTGCCGTTGCCCACGCTGCCGCGCTCCTTGTCCTGCGACCAGGCGAAATAGGGCTTCACGATGCCGAAGTCGTAGGACAGGGCGAAGCCGTCGGTGCGCACCTTGCCGCCGCTGGCGTCGCGCTGCACGGTCTGCGTGACCAGGGAGCCGGCGAGCGCGCCGTTGGCGTAGAGCATCGCGATGCCATGGCCGTCGCCCTCCTGGCGCGCGGTCGAGTCGGTTCCGCTCTCCTTGCCGAACCAGTAGCCGCCCTCGAGCTCGAAGCCGGCGAGTTTCGCCGAGCGGACCTTGATCATGTTGTCGAAGCGCGTCTCGTAGGCGGGCTTGACCGCGCCCGCCTTGCGGATCAGCAGGCCGGCGCTGCGGTCGGCGTTGCCCGTGGCGTCGAAGGGATCGAGCGCGTCGAAGGCCGGGGAATACTGGCGGCCCAGGGTCACGCGGCCGAGGCCGTTTTCCAGGCCGACGAAGGATTGGCGGCCGAACAGCCGCCCGCCTTGCTCGGCCACGCCGGTCGAGGGGTCGAAGCCGCTCTCGAGCACGAACAGGGCCTTGTTGCCGTTGCCGAGATCCTCCGTGCCGCGGAAGCCGAGCCGCGAGCCGTTGAGCTCGCCGTGGCCGATGCCCTCGTAGCGCTGCGAGCCGGATTTCTCGTAGCCGAGGTTGAGGTCGATCAGGCCGTAGAGGGTGACGTTCGATTGGGCCAGCGCGAGCGATGGCAGGGCGAGGGCGGCGGCCACCAGGGCCGGCGCGGAAAGGCGTTGCATGGGAGTCTCCTCGATCGTTCGGATGTGCGCGCCGGATGGATCGGGCGCGTGGCGCGCATTGCAGCGCCGACGCCTTTCGATCGGCTTTCAGCGCGATCCGGAGACGAGGAGAAGAGCGACGTTCAGGCGCTTGGCGTGCTGCCGAGCGGAAGTTCGACCTCCACGCACAGCCCGCGGCCGCCGGCACCGTCGCGCAGCGTCACCCGTCCGCCGTGGGCGAGCGCGATCTCGCGCACGATCGCCAGCCCCAGCCCGCTGCCTTCGCTGTCGCCCTGGCCGAGGATGCGGTAGAAGCGCTGGAACACGCGCTCGCGCTCGGCGGTGGGGATGCCGGGTCCCTGGTCGCAGACGCTCACCACCGCGTCCTCGCCGAAGGCGGCGACGGCGACGGTCACCGCCGAGCCGGGCGGGCTGTAGCGGATGGCATTGTCGATCAGGTTGGAGACCATCTCGCGCAGCATCGGGGCGTTGCCCTGCATCGTCAGGGCGTGTCCGATGCCCTCGTAGGCGAGGTCGATGTCGCGCTTCAGCGCGAGCGGGGCGAGTTCCATCGCCACCTCCTTCACCAGGCCGGCGAGGTCGAGCGCGGCGCGTTCGCCGATCAGGCCGTTGACCGCTTCGGCGCGCGACAGGGTCAGCATCTGGTTGGCCAGCCGGCGCGCCGCGCGGGTGCTGCGCAGCAGGCTGGCGAAGGTCGCCAGCATCTCCTCGGGGTCGGTCTGACGCAGCCCGTATTCGGCCTGCGTGGTGAGCACCGCGAGCGGGGTGCGGATCTGGTGGGCGGCGTCGGCGAGGAAGCGCCGGCGCGCGGCGAGCATTGCCGAAAGGCGTTCCATGTGGTGGTTGATCGCGTCGATCAGCGGCGCGATCTCGCTCGGCACGCGTTCCATGCGCACCGGGGTGAGATCCTCCTCGTCGCGCGCGCGCATGTGGTCGCGCACGCGCAGCAGGGGGCGGAAGGCGGTGCCGAGCGCGGCCAGCACCAGGATCGCCCCCACCGCGACCAGCAGCGACTGGCGCTGCAGGCTGGCGACGAACAGGTCGCGTGCCAGCGCCCGGCGTGCACCGGTGGTCTCGGCGAACACGATCAGCACCGCGTCGCCGCCGCGCAGCGCGGGGTCGTAGAGACGCTTGCGCATCGCCGCCAGGCGCACCGTCTCGCCGGCATAGGGCAGGTCGAAGATGCGCACGCCGCCGTCGTCTGCCGGCAGCTCCGGTGGGCGCAGGTCGGCATAACCGGTGACCAGCCCGCCGGCAGGGTCGAACACGGCATGGAAGATGCGCTCGGCGGCATCGGCCTCGAAGCCTTCGAAGGCGGCGTAGGGGATGTCCACCTGGATCTGGCCGCCGAGCGAGTGGGTGCGTTCGCCAATCGCGCGCACCGAGGCGGTGAGCGTGCGGTCGTAGGCCTGGTTCACCGCGTCGAGCGCGCTGCGATGGGTGAAGAAGGCGTTGATCAGCAGCAGCACGGCCAGGGGCGGCAGCAGCCAGACGAGCACGCGCTGACGCAGGCTGCCGCCGTGTCCGGGCGCAGCTACCGCCCTGGCAGCCGCGCCGTGCTCGCGATCGTCCGTGCCCGGGTTTGCCGGTCTGGACCCGGAGGTGCCGTCCATGTCAGGCTGCCGGCTTCTCGGCGAGCAGGTAGCCGAGCCCGCGCAGCGTGTTGATCGCCACGCCCGCGCCTTCGAGCTTCTTGCGCAGGCGCGAGACGTAGATCTCGATCGCCTCCACGCGTGCGTCGGCATCGAACTCGAACACCTTCTCGAACAGGGCCTCGCGGGCGACCGGGCGGCCGACCCGGGCCAGCAGCGCTTCCAGAACGGCCAGCTCGCGCGGGGTCAGCGCCAGCGCCTGGCCGTCGACCGCCGCCATGCGGGTGGTGGTGTCGAACTCGAGCCGTCCCAGGCGCACCAGCGGCACCTGGTTGCCGGCGTGGCGCAGCAGCGCCTTGATGCGTGCCTCGAGTTCGGCGAGCTCGAAGGGTTTGGGCAGATAATCGTCGGCGCCGAGGTTGAGCCCGTGCACCCGCTCCTCGGTGCTGCCGCGCGCGGTGAGCACCATGACGGGCGTGGGTGCCGGCTTGTCGGGGCCGCTCTCGCGGCTGCGCAGGCGGCGCAGCACCTCGAGGCCGTCCAGCCCGGGCAGCGACAGGTCGAGGATCACCAGGTCGTAGCGTTCGGTGCGCAAGGCCTGGTCGGCGTGGTCGCCACGATTGAGCACATCCAGCACGAAACCGGCGTGCCGGAGCGAGCGCGCCACCCATTCGGCGAGTTCGGCGTGGTCCTCGACCAGCAACAGGCGCATCGGTGTTCCCGCTGAAAGTGAATCGAAAGGCGTGTGCGGGATTATCGGCGCAAAGCCGGGGTGCGTCCAAGGCGGCGCATGCGGGCCATCGCCCGCGTCACGGTGCGGAACCGGATGCATCCGCAGCACAAGGAGGAGGGGAGGATGAGGAGCAGGGGAGCGCGGGCCTGGGTGAGGACGGTGCTGGCGCTCGCGGCGCTGGCCACGGCGACCGCGACGGCGCGGGCCGAGCAGATCGCCGACCGCTTCGATCAGGCTCGCCTGGAGGGCGTGGTGGTCGTCTATGCGGCGACCGACCTCGAGGTGGTGAAGCCGGTCATCGACGATTTCGAGGCCCTGCATCCCGGTGTCCGGGTGCAGTACCACGACATGCACTCGGCGCAGCTCCATGCGCGCGTGGTCGACGAGGCCCGGCGCGGAGTGCCCGGTGCCGACGTGATGTGGAGCTCGGCGATGGACCTGCAGGTCAAGTTGGTCAATGACGGCCACGCCCAGCCGCACCGCTCCGCCGAGACCGCTGCGCTGCCGCGCTGGGCGGTGTGGAAGGACGAGGCCTTCGGCACCACCTACGAGCCGGCGGTGATCGTCTATAACAAGCGCCTGCTCGACGAGGCCGACGTCCCCGACAGCCATGCCGAGCTGATCCGCCTGCTCGATCGCGACCCGGCGCAGCTGCGCGGGCGCATCGCCACCTACGACCCCGAGCGCTCCGGCCTCGGCCTGCTGTTGCACACCCAGGACGCGCAGGCCAACCCGATCGTGTTCTGGCAGCTCGCGCGCGGCATGGGCCGGCAAGGCCTGGAGCAGCATGCGGTGAGCAGCGAGATGCTCGACCGCGTCGCCGCCGGAAAGCTGGTGCTCGCCTACAACGTGCTCGGCTCGTACGTGCACCGGCGTGCGCGCAGCGACCCGGCGCTCGGGGTTGCGCTGCCACAGGACTACACCCTGGTGCTGAGCCGGGTCGCCTTCATCGCCCGCGCTGCCCGTCATCCAGCGGCGGCGCGGCTTTGGCTCGACCATCTGCTGTCGACCCGCGGCCAGGCCCTGCTCGCCGCCAACCTCGGCCTGCTGCCGGTGCGCACCGACGCCGGCACCGCGGGCGCGGACAGCGCTGCCGCGCTGCTCCACCACAACCTGCAGCATGCCTTCCGCCCGATCCGCATCGGCTCCGGGCTGCTCGCCTACCAGGACCAGGCCAAGAAGCAGGCCTTCCTGCGCCAGTGGGATGCGGCGACGCGGCCGGCTTCCGAGTGAGGCCCGCCCGGCCGACCGGATCCCCGGCCCTCTCCCCCACCGCCGCGCAGCGTGGTCCCGGATCGCGGTGCGTCCCCAGCGGCCCTTTCTCCGTTTCGTCCCGATCTCTCGCCGATCTCCTGCCGATGTCCGCCCTCTCCACGCTCCGTCTCGCCGCCTGGCGCCAGATCCTTCCCACGCTCGCGCTCGCCACGCTCGCCGGCTGGCTGGCCGAACGCCTGCACCTGCCGCTGCCGTGGATGATCGGCCCGCTGTTCGCCGTGGCCGGCGCACGCATGGCCGACCGGGACCTGCGCCCGCTCCCCGGTGGACGGCAGACGGGACAATGGGCGATCGGCGCCGCGCTCGGGCTGTACTTCAGTCCGGAGGTGGTGGCGCAACTGAGCCTGCATGCGCCGCTGGTGATCGCGGCCGCGCTGGGCTCGCTGGTGCTCGGCATGGCCTACGCCTTCATTCTGCTGCGGCTGGGGGGCGTGGATGCGCCGACCGCGTTCTTCGCCGCCCTGCCGGGCGGGGCCTCGGAGATGGCCAACCTCGCCGATCGCCACGGCGGTGCGGTGGACCGCATCGCCGCGGCGCACGCCATCCGGGTCATGATGGTGGTGTCGGTGCTGCCCTTCGCGCTCACCTTCGCCGGGGTGCAGGGCAGCGACGTCTACGTGCCCCTGGCGCGGGATGTGGACGCGCAGCACTTCCCGCTGCTGGTGGGCGCGAGCCTGCTCGGGGTGGGGGCGTTCAAGCTGCTGCGCATCGCCAATGCGTGGGTGCTCGGGCCGCTGCTCGGTGTGGCGCTGGCGACGCTGGCCGGCGTGCCGCTGTCGGCGCTGCCGCCCTGGGTCGTCAATGGCGGTCAGCTGCTGATCGGCTGTGCCCTCGGCTGTCGCTTCTCGCGTGCCTTCTTCCGCGCCGCGCCACGCTTCATGAGCGTCGCGGCGCTCACCGGGGCGATGTCGATCGTGCTTGCGTTCGCCCTCGCGACCCTGCTCGGCCTGGTCGCGGAGGTGCCGCTGTCGACGCTGGCGCTGGCGACCGCTCCCGGCGGAGTGTCGGAGATGTGCATCACCGCCAAGGTGCTGCAGCTGGGCGTACCCCTGGTCACCGTGTGCCATGTGTTGCGCGTGGTGGTGTTGACCGTGGGTGCGCAGTGGAGCTTCGGCATCTTCCGCCGCCTGGTGGCCGTCTGAGCGGCGCCGGTACGCCCGCGCGGGCGTACCGGCGCGGGATCAGGCGCCGTCCGCCAGCGTCGGGTAATCGGTGTATCCCTTCGGCCCGGGGGTGTAGAAGGTCGCCGGATCGGGCGCATTGAGCGCGGCCTTGCGGCGGATGCGTTCGGGCAGGTCGGGGTTGGCGAGGAAGGCGGTGCCGAAGGCGACCGCGTCGAGCTTGCCGGCGGCGATCGCGGCGTTCGCTTCGTCCGCCGAGTAGCCCATGTTGCCGATCAGCACGCCACGGTAGGCAGCGCGCACCGGTGTCACCACGTCGCCGTGCTGCTGGCCGAAGAAATCGCCGCGCATCAGGTGCAGGTAAGCGAGCCGCCAGTCGTTCAGGCAGCCGGCGAGCCAGCTTGCCAACCCGATCGGGTCGCTGTCGATCATGTCGTTGTAGCTGTTGAGCGGCGACAGGCGCACGCCGACGCGGCCGCCGCCCCACACCTTGCACACCGCGTCGAGCACCTCGAAGAGCAGGCGGGCGCGGTTCTCGCGCGGTCCGCCGTAGGGACCGCCGCGCTGGTTGCTGCCGTCGCGCAGGAACTCGTCGAGCAGGTAGCCGTTGGCGCCGTGCACTTCCACGCCGTCGAAGCCGGCGGCACGGGCGTTCTCGGCGGCGCGCGCGAAGCCGGCGACGATGTCCGGCAGCTCGTCGTCGCGCAGTTCGCGCGGCACGACGTAGGGCTGCTTGCCCTGGGGCGTGTGCACCTCGTCGCCGGTGATCGCGAGCGCGCTGGGCGCAACCGGCTGGCGGCCGTCGTTGAGCAGCGGGTGGCAGGCGCGGCCGCCGTGCCAGATCTGCAATACGATGCGCCCGCCGGCGGCATGCACCGCGTCGGTGACCTTCTTCCAGCCTGCGACCTGGGCCTCGGAGTGGATGCCGGGCTCGTGCCAGAAGGCGGAGTTGCCCTCCATCGCCATCGTCGCCTCGGCGATCAGCAGGCCGGCGCTGGCGCGCTGGGCGTAGTGGGTGGCCATCAGCGCGCCGGGCACGTGGCCGTCCTCGGCGCGGCAGCGCGTGAGCGGGGCCATCAGGACGCGGTTGGGCAGGGCGAGATCGCCCGCCTGCAGCGGGGTGAAGAGATCGGTCATGGGGTCTTGTCCTCGGGGTCGATCGGATCGAAAAGTCGGGCGAAGGCTGCGCGCGCCGCCGTCTCGGCGAGGTCGGCGAGACGCACGGCCTGCGCCTTGCGCTCGGCGGGCGCTTCGTCCAGCACGGAGCGCGCGAGCGCGCGGAGGTTCCCCGACGCAGCCAGGTGATGGCGTCGTGGCGGGTGCCAGGTGTCGAGCCAGGCGCGCAGCTTCGCGGCCTGCGGTGCCCCGCCTGGAAGGAGGCCGATCGCGGGACGCGCGAAGGCGTCGGCGACGATGCGTGCGTGCAGGCTGCTCGCGCAGCATAGCGCGGCGTTGGCGATCAACGCGCACAGATCCATGACGTGGGGGGAGGCGGCGATGACGGCCGCCTCCGGATCGGGCAGGCGGCGGCGCAGGCGCTGCAGTACGTCGGGGTCGTCGTGCCAGGGCGCACGCCCGGCGCAGAACAGCACGATGCCCAGGTCGCGCTCGCGCTGGATCGCCGCAAGCTCGCCCGCGAGCGTGGCGAGGGTGGCGTCGTCGCCGAACTCTGCCGCGAGCTGCACCGCCACGTAGCCTCGCGCGAAGCGTGCCCGCAGCGCCGCGACCTCGCCCGTCGCGGCGTGGTGCGCCACCTCGGCGCCGAGCAGGCGTTCGACCAGCACCGCGGGGTCGGGGACCAGCGCCGCGTCGAGGCCCGCGGCGGCGAGGGCGTCGCGGGTGCAGCGGTCGCGCACCTGCACCCCTGCGGCCGCGCGCAGCTCGGCAAGCGCCTCGGCACGCAGCGCCGCGGGCAGGGCCGCGAAGCCGACCCCGCCGATGCCGGTGTGCACGCTGCGCGTGCCGGGCGGCAGCGCGGCATGCGCAGCGAGGTAGGGCAGACCACGCGGAACCCCGAGCGCGTGCCGTGCCCAGGCCGCGCGCGCGGCGGGGTCGTGGTCGTATAGCGCGATCGCGCGTGCGGCGCCGGCGTTGTCGAGCAGCATCACTGCCGCCTCCCAGGCGCTGCAGTCGAGGATCTCGCCACCCACCTGCAGCAGCCCCGGCGGGGGCGTGTCGCGACGGGGCGGCTTCCATTCCGCGGCGAGTTCGGCGAGCGCTTCCACGCGGGCACCGCCGTCCGCACGCAGATCGCGCACGGCGAGGCCGGCGAAGCGCAGCTCCCGTCCGGGCAGGAGGCGCGCGGCCAGTTCCGCTGCGATGCGGCCGAGCAGCAGGTCGCCGAGGTTGTGGCGGTCGAAGGCACCGAACAGGATCAGCGGCGAGGGCTGCCCGACCCGGGGCGTGGCGCCGGCCGCCGCCTGCGCGGGCGAGAGGGGGCGGAGGGATGTCGCGGTGCGCGCGCCGGGCCCGTTCATCGCCCCCCCTGCCTCAATCCGCGCCGGTGCGCAGGCGGTCGAGGCGCAGGCGCTGGCGCTCGTCGAAGAGCCGGCGCGCGCCCAGGCTCACCGCCACCACGGTACCGAAGCCGGTGCCACCGGCGATCAGGAACATCACCAGGATCTGGTATTTCACCGCCTCCACCGGCGCGGTGCCGGCGAGGATCTGGCCGGTCATCATGCCGGGCAGGCTGACGATGCCGGCGGCGGCCATGGCGTTGATGATCGGGATCATGCCGACGCGGATCGCCTCGCGCCGGGTGTCGGCGATGGTCTCGTTCCAGTTCTGGCCGAGGGCGAGCCGGGTCTCGAGCACCATGCGCCGCGCGCTCGCCTCCTGGGTCAGGCGGTCCAGCCCGAGGGCGATGCCGTTCATGGTGTTGCCGAGCACCATGCCGAGCAGCGGGATCGCGTACTGGGGCGCATACCACGGCGTGTTGCCGATCACCACCAGCAGCGCCAGCACGCTGACGGTGAAGGAGGACACGAACATCGACAGCGTGCCCAGGCCGAAGCCCCACCACCCGACGAAGCGGCGCTTCTGCCGCGCCATCACCTCGCGCCCGGCGGCGGTGATCATCACCGCGGCCATCGCCGCCACCCACAGGAAGTGCGCGTTGTCGAACAGCAGCTTCAGCACCAGACCGATCAGCAGCAACTGGATCGTGGTGCGCGCGGCCGCCACCACCAGGCGCTGCTCGATGCCCAGGCCCAGGCGCAGCGACAGCCCGGCCAGCGCCAGGATCAGCAGCGCGGCGAGCGCAAGGTCGAGGACCGAGAGCTCCATCACCATGCCGCGCCCTCGGTGTCGGGGGGCCTGTCCGCGCCTGCAGCCTTTCCTTTGTCCGCGGCCGCCTTCCCGCCTTCCTCTTCCTCCACCAGCTTGCCGTCCTCGAGCAGGAAGCGGCGCCGCGCCACCCGTGCGGCCTGGCGCGGGTCGTGGCTGACCCACAGCAGCGCGGCGGCGTGCTCGCGCCGGTAGTCGTCGAGCACGGCCTCGACGCGCGCGGTGCTGTCCTCGTCGAGGTTGCCGGTGGGTTCGTCGAGCAGCAGCACCGCCGGCCCCTGCATCAGCGTGCGCAGCAGCGCCAGGCGCTGGCGCTCGCCCGTGGAGCAGCGCGCCACCTGCCAGTCGAGCGCCCCGGCGGGCAGGCCCACGCGGTCCAGCCAGGCGGGCGTGCAGCCGGCGGGAAAGTGCTCGCCGACGGTATCGGCCCACCACTGGCCCTCGGCCATCACCAGCGCCACCCGGCGCCGCCAGGCCGGGCCCGGCATGGACGAGCACGCGCGCCCATCCAGCAGGGCCTCGCCCGCGTGCGGGTCGAGATCGGCGATCGCGCGCAGCAGCAGGGACTTGCCGCTGCCCGAGGCGCCGCGGATGCAGACACATTCGCCGGCGGCGACGTCGAGATCGACCGGGCCGATGTGGCGGGTGCGGAGCTGGTGCAGGGCGAGGGCGGGCATGGACGGATGTTCGCGTGTCCGGGCGGGGTTTTCAATGCGGGTGGCTCGCCGCGCTCGGCAAGCGCGCTCCGATTGGGCGAGAATGTGTAAGCAATCCATGCACATCTTCGCCTGCATGGAATCTTTTTTCCGCCAGGGGCTCACACCCCCGCATGCGGCGCGGACGGTCCGCGCCGCCCGACAGGACCGACTCATGTACAGGGATCCCCGATTCTCCGGCATCTTCCAGACCCTCGGCGGGCCGGCCGCCAAGCCGCCCACGCTGCTGCAGAAGGTGGTGGGCGCGGTGGTCATGGCGGGCGTCTTCATGCTCGCGCTGACCTTCTCGGTCGCCTTCTTCGCGGTGCTGCTGACCGCCGGCGTGGCGATCTGGGGCTGGGTGTGGTGGAAGACGCGTGCCCTGCGCAAGGCGATGCGGGCGCAGATGGACGCGCAGGCGGCCGCAGGCGGTGCTCGTGCGGGCGGCTACGGTCCCGCCGCTGGCAATCGCGGGCTGATCATCGAGGGCGAGGTGATCCGCGAGGTGGAGATCGAGGAGGATCCGCGCAGGGACGGCCCCGGCGGCCGCACCCCGTCGTGACGCCAGTCGCCCCACGCCCGGCGCAGCCGCGTTCCCATCTATCCTTGTTGACCCGGTGAACCGGCGGGCGGAGTCACCGCCGTTTGCTGCAGCAAGGCCTCGCGGCCGTCGGCGATGCTGCGGATGTGCACATCCATCTGGTTGAAGGCGATCTCGATTCCCGCTTCACGGAAGCGGCGGTCGATCTCGCGGTTGATCTCGTCGATCGCGGCGTTGCGGTCGCCGAGCTCGCGCACGTGCACCCGGAGCTCGTGGTCGAGCGTGCTGGGGCCGAAGTTGAGGAAGAACACCAGCGGTTCAGGATCCTTCAGCACGCGCGCGTTTTCGGCCGCGATCGCGAGCAGCAGGCGCCGCGTCGTCTCCAGGTCGGCGCCGTAGGCCACGCCGAGCTTGATCGTCACCCGCGTCACCGTGTCGGTCAGCGACCAGTTGGTGAGCTGGCCGGTGATGAAGGCCTTGTTGGGCACGATCATCTCCTTGCGGTCGAAGTCGGTGATCGTGGTGGCGCGGATCTGGATGCGGCTCACCGTCCCCGAGACGTTGCCGATCGTCACCACGTCGCCGATGCGCAGCGGGCGCTCGAACAGGATGATCAGACCGGAGACGAAGTTGGCGAAGATCTCCTGCAGGCCGAAGCCCAGGCCCACCGACAGCGCCGCCACCAGCCACTGCAGCTTGTCCCAGCTCACCCCCAGGGTGCCCAGCGTGGAAGCGATGCCGACGCCGACGATGACGTAGGAGAGCAGCGTGGTGATCGCATACGCGCTGCCCTGGGCGAGCTGGAGCCGCGACAGCACCAGCACCTCGAGCAGGCCCGGCAGGTTGGTGGCGAGCATGAAGGCGATCGCCGCGATCACCAGCGCGCCGAGCAGGTCGGCGAGACTGATCGGCACCACGCCGGCGGTCTCGCCACTGCCGCTGGCGTACTCGTACAGGGTGATGTTGTCGAGGTAGGACACCACCGTCAGCAGGTCGGCCCACACCCAGTAAAGCGCCACCGCGAGGCCGGACAGCAGGGCCAGGTGGAGCAGGCGCAGCGACTGCTGGTTGATGCGGGCGATGTCGAGCATCGGCGCCTCGGCCACCGCAGCCGGCTCGCTGTCGGCGCCGGCGCGGCCCTCGCGTTCGGCGGCCTCGCGGCGCGCGACCGCGCGCTGATGGTCGATGCGGTGCGCGGCGACGCCGAGCGCGCGCACCAGCAGGCCTTCGGCGAGTCGCCACAGGATCAGCACGTACAGGGTGTCCACCAGGCGGCCGGTGAGCTTGAGCGCGGTGTAGTAGTAGCCCATCACCAGCGCGCCGATCAGCGCGAGCGGCATGAGGCCGAGCGCCAGCCCCACGAACACGCGCAACGGGGAGGGGCGGTCTTCCAGGCGCGTGTGCAGCAGGCCGCGCACCAGCAGCCAGGCCATGGTGGCGTAGCCGACGAGCAGGATCAGGATGCCCAGCACGTCGATGCCCAGGCTCTCGGGCTGGCGCTCCGCGATCGCCACCACCGCGACCACCGCCACCACCACCAGACCGAGCTTGTTCAGGTTGCGGTGCAGTGCGCGCACGCGCTCGACGGGCCACTGGAAGTGGCGTTCGGCCACCCCGCCCGGCGTGAGTAGGCGATGGGCGGTGCGGAACACCAGCCAGGCCTGTGCCATGTCCATCAGCGCCGCGCCCAGGGCCGCGTTCTGGCCGCGCGCGTCCATCTGCAGGGCGATGCCGCCGAGCGCCAGCAGCAGGCTTACCGGCAAGGTCAGCAGCATGTTGAGCAGGATCGCGCGCGGGGTGTGGAGCTGGCTGTCGCGGCGCACGTAGCCGATGTCCGCATGCAGGCTGTCGAGCTGCGCGCGCAGCCAGCGCCGGCGCGCGAACAGGCCGACGCTCAACAGCAACACCGGCAGGAACAGGAAGGGCCGCGCCTGCAGGCCCGCCCACAGCTCGCCGACGGCCGAGCCCCACGGGATCGCGGCGAACTGCTTGGCGAGCGCGGCCGGCACCGCCTGCAGCCAGGCGAGGTCGAGCGGGCGGTTGCTCGGGATCCAGAACATCTGCTTGTCGAGCGTGGCGCGCAGGCGGTCGGCGCTCACCAGCAGCTGGCGCTCGGCGAGCTGCAGCGTGATCGACTGGGCGAGCACCGCGTTGAGCTCGCGGTTGAGGCGCTCGAGCAGCTCGCTGCGGGTGGCGAGCAGCGCCAGCAGCGGTTCGCGCACGGCCGGGTCGGCCTCGCCGGCGTCGGCGAGCAGGCGTTCGGCGTGGGCGGCCGGGATGGAGAGCTGTTCGCGCTGCTTGTTGATCTCGAACTGGTACAGGCGGATGTCGGCGATCTGGTCGGCGAGGCCGGCGTCGGTCGTCGGGGCGGGCAGCGCCCGGCGCTGCTCGAGCAGGATGCGCGAGAGCAGGACGCTGCCCTGAAGCACGCCGATCTGCTCGTCGATCAGCGTGGTGCTGCGGTTGAGCACGTCGAGTTGCTGGCTTACCGCCTGGTTGCGCCGGGTGAGGGCGTCGAGCTTCGCGGTGGCGCCCAGCAGGTATTCGGACAGCTGCTGGTTGATCGCCGCCTCGCGCGCGAGCAGGTCGTCGTGGCTCGCGTCGGCACTTACGTCGGCGAGCGCCTGCACGGTCTGCTCGGCCTGGCTGGCGCGCTGGCGGCTGATCGCGTCCTGCAGCGCGCGTGCCGCCTCCTCGAGGCGGGCGAGCTGCAGGCGGGCGAGCTCCTGGCGGGCGAGGCCGAGGTCGATCAGGCCGCTGTTGCCGGCGAGCTCCTGGCGGCGCAGCGCGAGCTGGGCGTCGAGCGCATGCCATTCGGCGGCGAGCGCATCGCGGCGCTCCGGGCTGAGCGCGCGGCTGTCGCGCCCGGCTTCGCGTCCGCTCGCGAGCATGGCCTCGATCGCCGCCATGCGCACCTGGCCGGTGCTGATCTCGGTCTGTGCGCGCTCGGGGCCGGTGCGCGCGGCGACGAGCAGGCTGTCGGCCTCGTCGAGGCGGCGGCGCCAGTCGGCGAGCGCGGCCTCCTGTTCGGCGAGGCGCTCCTCGAGGCGGGCGAGCGGGGTGTCGGCGGCGGGCGCCGCGACCGGCGCGGCCGCAGGCAGCGCGGCGAGCTGGCGACGCGCCTCGGCGATCTGTGCCGGTGCGTCGGCGAGTGTCTGCTTGAGCGAATCGAGCCGGCGGCGATGGTCGTCGGCGCTGGCGAGGCTGGCCTGGGCCTGTTCCAGCGCCTGCTGCGCGGCGCGTTGCTCGGCCTCGGGCAGCTTGCGGTCCGCGAGCGCCTGCGCGCGCGCGCGCAGCTCGTCCGGCTGCGGCCGTGGCGGCGCTTCGGCGGCGGCCCAGGGGGCCAGCAGCGTAAACAGGAGCAGGAGGAAGACTCGGATCAGCGGGCGCATCGGGAGGATTCTGTGGACGTGGCAGGAGATGGGCCTGCGGGAGGCGTGGGGCGGATCGGCGTGCACGGCAGCACCGGGTCCAGGGGCCGAAGTTTAGCCGGTCGCCAGGAGCCGGGGGCGCGTGGCCGGATGAAAGCTTCGTGTCGAAACATTTGCTTGAATGGATACGACTCCCCGTCTATCGTGTCGCGTCCGGAGGAGATGGAAAACGACAAGATGGACTACCAGATCCAGCGTCTGAAGGTGCTCGGTGCGGGCATCTTCAGCCTGATGCTCGCGCTCGGCGTGGCGCGCTTCGCCTATACCCCGCTGCTGCCGCTGATGCAGGCCCAGGCCGGGCTCGGTTTGGCCGAGGGCGGCTGGCTCGCGGCAATCAATTACACCGGTTACCTGAGCGGCGCGCTGCTCGCCGCCTCGATCAGCGACCTCGTGCTCAAGGACCGCCTCTACCGCATCGGCATGGTGGTCGCGGTGCTGACCACGCTGATGATGGGGCTCACCACCGATTTCACGGTGTGGGCGGTGTCGCGCTACCTGGCCGGACTTTCGAGTGCGGCGGCGATGTTGCTCGGCACGGGCCTGATCCTGAACTGGCTGATCCGTCACAACCATCGCCACGAGCTCGGCATCCACTTCGCCGGCATCGGTCTGGGCATCGCCGGCTGCTCGGTGGCCGTGGCGCTGATGAGCCTGTGGCTGGACTGGCGTGCGCAGTGGTTCGTGTTCACCGCGATTGCCTGCGTGCTGCTGGTGCCGGCGCTGCGCTGGCTGCCGGCACCCGACACCAGCGGGCTGACGCGCAGCGGCGCGCCGATGCACGACGACCCGCCCAGCCCGCTCTTCCTGCGCATCTTCATGGCGTCCTACTTCTGTGCCGGCGTCGGCTTCGTGGTCAGCGCGACCTTCATCGTCGCCATCGTCAATCGCCTGCCCGGGTTGGAGGGCCAGGGGAGCTGGAGCTTTCTCGCCATCGGCCTGGCGGCGATGCCGGCCTGCATCGTGTGGGATTTCATCGCCCGCCGTACCGGCGCGCTGAACGCGCTGATCCTCGCCGCGGTGCTGCAGATCGTCGGCATCCTGCTGCCGGTGGTGGTCGGTGGCAGCCTGGGGGCGATCGCCGGCGCCCTGCTCTTCGGCGGCACCTTCGTCGGCATGGTCAGCCTGGTGCTGACCATGGCCGGGCGTTACTACCCGACGCGGCCGGCCAAGATGATGGGCAAGATGACCATCTCCTATGGCGTCGCGCAGATCCTCGGCCCGGCGGTGACCGGCTGGCTGGGCGAGACCTTCGGCAGCTACGCAGGCGGGCTGTGGTTCGCCGCGGCGATGATGGGCGTGGGCACCGTGTTGCTGGTGCTGCTGAAGATCGTGGACCGGCGCGACGCTCAGGCCGCGGCAGGCGTCGCCTGAGCGGGCGGCCACGGTCGCCCGTGGCGCAGGCAGAAGTCGCGCAGCAGCTGGTTGGCCATCGCGTAGCGGATCGGGAACAGCGGCGGCAGCGCGTCGACATGGAAGAAGCGCGCATCCTCGATCTCGCCCGGAGCGCAGACGATGTCCCCGCCGGCGTACTCGGCCTGGTAGCCGAGCATCAGCGCATGCGGGAAGGGCCACGCCTGGCTGGAGAAATAGCGTGGCGCGCGGATGCGCAGGCCGGTCTCCTCGAAGATCTCGCGATGCACCGCCTGCTCGGCCGATTCGCCCGCGTCCACGAAGCCGGCGAGCGTGCTGTAGAGGCCGGGCGGGAAGTGCGGCGAGCGCCCGAGCAGGATCTCGGCACCGCGCTCGACCGCCACGATCACCACCGGCGAGACGCGCGGAAAGTGCTCGCGACCGCAGTCCGGCGCGCTGCAGCGCCGCGCCGGCGGATCCGTCCGCAGTGTGGTGGGCGCGCCGCAGGCGCCGCAGAAGCGGTGCGCGCGGTCGAACTCGAGCAGCTCGAGGGCGCGCGCGGCGAGGGCGAGCGTCTCCCCGTCAAGCGTGTCGAGCAGCGACTTGAGATGCTGGAACGCATGTCCGTCGGGTGCCTCGATCGTGCGCTCGACCTCGACCACCGTCCATGCCTCGCCCGTGGTCACGGGGAAGTCGAGGGTGCGCAGCGCGACGAGACCGGCCCGCCAGGAATCCGGGCCGGCCGTGGGCGTCGCCGCGAGGTCCACGAGCAACTGGTGGCCGCGGAACACGAGCGTGCGTGCCGGCCGCGGATCGCCGGATGGGGGCAGTGAAGAAGGAAGGCTCATGATCGTGGGACCGGGGTCGGGCGGAGCGTCGGCGCAAGGAGGAAGGCGAGGGCGGCAGCATCGGGCAGATCGCCCGTGCTGTCGAGTCTGTGGCGCGGGTCGTGACCGCGGGGCTCGTTTCCAGGCCCGGCAAGGCTTGCCGCGGTTTATTTCGCGATGTGAAAGAAGGTTTCGATGCCCGACAGGTCGATAAGTGGTATTTTTCCGGGCGACTGCGATCGTGCGGCGGCCTTGCCGCGCCGGCGACAGTGGGTCGCCATCGGGTAGTCGGGACAAGATCTAAAACATATAGGGGAAATCAATGTCTGCAGGCAAATCCAAGATCATCTACACGCTCACGGACGAAGCGCCGCTGCTGGCGACGTGCGCCTTCCTCCCGATCATCCGCACCTTCACCGGTCCTGCAGGCGTCGAGGTCGAGAAGGCCGACATCTCCGTGTCGGCGCGCGTGCTCGCCGAGTTCCCCGAATACCTGAGCGAAGACCAGCGCGTCCCCGACACGCTCGCCGAACTGGGCCGCCTGACCCTCGAGCCCGACACCAACATCATCAAGCTGCCCAACATCAGCGCCTCGGTCGCCCAGCTCAAGGCTTGCGTCAAGGAACTGCAGGAGAAGGGCTACAAGATCCCCGACTACCCCGAGGACCCCAAGACCGACGAGGAAAAGGCGCTCCGCGTCCGCTTCGGCAAGTGCCTCGGCTCGGCCGTCAACCCGGTGCTGCGCGAGGGCAACTCCGACCGTCGCGCGCCCGCCGCAGTCAAGAACTACGCCAAGAAGCACCCGCACTCCATGGGCGAGTGGAAGCAGTGGTCGCAGACCCACGTCTCCCACATGCACCACGGCGACTTCTACCACGGCGAGAAGTCGATGACGCTCGACCGCGCGCGCGACGTCAAGATGGAGCTGATCACCAAGTCGGGCAAGACCATCGTGCTCAAGCCCAAGGTCTCGCTGCTCGAAGGCGAGATCATCGACTCGATGTTCATGAGCAAGAAGGCGCTGTGCGAGTTCTACGAGAAGGAACTCGAGGACTGCCGCGAGGCCGGCATCCTGTTCTCGCTGCACGTCAAGGCGACGATGATGAAGGTCTCGCACCCGATCGTCTTCGGCCACTGCGTGAAGATCTACTACAAGGACGCCTTCGAGAAGCACGGCAAGCTGTTCGAAGAGCTCGGCATCAACGTCAATAACGGCATGGTCGACCTGTACGAGAAGATCAAGACCCTGCCCGAGTCCAAGCGCGACGAGATCATCCGCGACCTGCACGCCTGCCAGGAGCACCGCCCGGCGCTCGCCATGGTCGATTCGGCCAAGGGCATCACCAACTTCCATTCGCCCAACGACATCATCGTCGACGCCTCGATGCCGGCGATGATCCGCCAGGGCGGCAAGATGTGGGGGGCCGACGGCAAGCAGTACGACAGCAAGTGCGTGATGCCGGAGTCGACCTTCGCCCGCATCTACCAGGAGATGATCAACTTCTGCAAATGGCACGGCAACTTCGACCCGCGCACGATGGGCACGGTGCCGAACGTCGGCCTGATGGCGCAGAAGGCCGAGGAATACGGCTCGCACGACAAGACCTTCGAGATCGCCGAGGACGGCGTGGCCAACATCACCGACCTCGCCACCGGCGAGGTGCTGCTGTCGCAGAACGTCGAGGCCGGCGACATCTGGCGCATGTGCCAGGTCAAGGACGCGCCGATCCGCGACTGGGTCAAGCTCGCCGTCACCCGCGCGCGCAACTCCGGCATGCCGGCGATCTTCTGGCTCGACCCCTATCGTCCGCACGAGAACGAGCTGATCAAGAAGGTCAAGACCTACCTCAAGGATCACGACACCAGCGGCCTCGACATCCAGATCATGTCGCAGGTGCGCGCGATGCGCGTGACCCTCGAGCGTGTCGCGCGCGGCCTGGACACCATCTCGGTGACCGGCAACATCCTGCGCGACTACCTCACCGACCTGTTCCCGATCATGGAGCTGGGCACCAGCGCCAAGATGCTGTCGATCGTGCCGCTGATGAACGGCGGCGGCATGTACGAGACCGGTGCCGGCGGCTCGGCGCCCAAGCACGTGCAGCAGCTCGTGCAGGAGAACCACCTGCGCTGGGATTCGCTCGGCGAGTTTCTCGCCCTGGCGGTGTCGCTGGAGGACCTCGGCATCAAGACCGGCAACGCCCGCGCCAAGCTGCTCGCCAAGACCCTGGACGAGGCCACCGGCCGCCTGCTCGACGAGAACAAGTCGCCCTCGCCCAAGACCGGCCAGCTCGACAACCGCGGCAGCCAGTACTACCTCGCCCGCTTCTGGGCCGAGCGCCTCGCCGGACAGGCGGAAGACGCCGAGCTGGCGGGCAAGTTCGCCCCGCTCGCCAAGGCCTTGGCCGAGAACGAGCAGAAGATCGTCGCCGAGCTCGCCGAGGTGCAGGGCAAGGCGGTGGACATCGGCGGCTACTACAAGGCCGACGCCGAGAAGTGCAAGGCGGTGATGCGTCCGAGCGCCACGCTCAACGCCATCCTGAAGGGCGCGCGCGCCGCCTGAGGCGGTTGATGTGCCGCCGGCCAGCGCCCGGCGGCCGGCGAACCCGAAAAGGGGCAGATCGACGAATGCGTCGACCTGCCCCTTTTTCGCGTCCCCACGCAAGGCAAGGGTATGCACGATCGCCGCCGGGTGCCTAACATGACAGCCTCGCCTTACGAGGACAGGCCGATGGCCGATTTCCGCAAGCTCCGCGTGATGATCTCCAGCCGCTGCGCGTCCACGGTGCGCCGTGGGGATTCACGGGTTTCGATGACCGTCGTCCGCACGCGGCTGAAGCGCGAACTCGAAGCGGAAAGCCTCTGCGGCGAGCGGCTTTTCGAGGTGTGGATCTCCGACAATGCGCCGGATCAATCGCAGGGCGATCTGGAGACCGCGTGGGAGAAATCGCTCGAGGAGGTGCGCAAGGCCGACATTGTCCTGGTGCTTTACACCGGCGAGGCGGGCTGGGCGCCCGCTCGCGGCCTCGGCGTGTGCCATGCGGAGTTTCAGCAGGCTTGGAACGATGGGCCGGCGCGGCTCAAGGTGGTGCGCATCGGCGACGTGGGCACGGCGCCCAAGGACGCCGCCGAGTTGAAGCGCGATCAGGCCTTCCAGGCCTATTTCGACGACCTCAATCCCACCTCGCCGGCCGCTTCCGACGTCGACGCCATCGTCGCACGCAGCCGCGAGGCCTTGCGCGAGGCGGTGGCCGGGCTGGTCAAGCTGGGTGGACGCGAGGCACGCAAGGGGCGTTTCGCCTACGGTGCCCCGCTCGACTGGAGCCGGCTCGATTTCGGCCACCGCAAGAAGGCGATGGAAGACGCGCTCGGTGGGGGGCTCGCCGAGTTCGGCGCGGTCGAATCCAGCGGGGGCTGGTTGTGGCCTCTGGGCGAAACCTCGCTGCTCACCATCTGTCATGGTCTGCCAGGGGGCTTCGGCGTGGCGGCCGCCCGGGAAATGGTGGGCCAGCCCTTTCTCCACGACCATCTGTTCCTCGCCAGGGCACTCGGCGAACGGGAAGCACCGGCCGGTCCGCTGCATCTGGTCGCCTGCCTGAAAGGCATTACCGAGAGCCAGGCGATGCGCCAGCTGGGCTTCCCGGATGCGACCATCGTCGCGGCACCCTTCGGTGTCTATGTGTCCGACCCAGTGCAGAAGATCCAGATGATCTTCCTCGCCAACTGCCGCGATCTGACCACGACCCGCAATGCCCTCTGTCGCCTGGCCGAGTGGCTGAACGCCACCGGCGAGGCGGCGAACCTGGCGCGCCGTGCGCTTGGTCGGCGCAGGGTCGTGCAGGCCATCCTCGATGTGCAGGGCGACTGAGATCGCCCGAACGATAGGAAAGCACGATGTCGTCCGCGCTTGCCGGCCTGTATGAACGCAGCGGTCGCAGCCCGCCGGCCGCGCTGGCGGACTGGGAGGCCCGCGTCGATGGCTGGTGCGATGCCTATCTCCGGGTCTTCCCCGATGCCGAGCTGTCGGAGATCAACCTCGATCTCGCCGTGTTCCAGTTCGATCATGTGAGCGAACGGGTCACGCTCGCCTATGCGCTGTCGGTCGAGCCGCTCATGCGTCGCGACAGCGGGCGCATGCGCGGCTTTCCCGACGTCAATGCCTCGGTGCGCCGCGTCCTCGGGGATCGAGCCTTCGTCGCGGACAAGGGGCATTTCCTCGGTCACGCCAGCGGAGGCATCCTGGACATCAACCTGTTCCCGCAGCGGCGCGAGCTGAACCGCGGCTGGTCCGAGGAAGGCAAGCGCTTCCGCAGCATGGAGCGGTACGTCGCCGAGCACCCCGGGACCTTCTTTTACCATCGCCCTTCGTATCGCGATCAGACCTGGATACCCGCCACGCTGGAATACGGCGTCCTGGTCGATGGGGAGCGTTGGTGGGTGGATCGGTTCAGGAACGTCTGAGCGCTGCGCCCGGCATGCAGGCTCCGCGCTAGCGTGCCGACAGCACGATCGCCCCGGGGGCGAACCAGAGCTCGTAATGGCGTGCGCGGATCGAACCGCTGCTGCCGTAGAGCGCGCTGAAATCCTCCAGGCTCGGCGTGGGCGACTGCAGCAGCGCGGCGAGCGCACGCGCGAGGGCCTCGCCGTCCTGGCGGCATTCCTCGGTACGGAAGCAGCGCAGCATGCTGCGCGCGGGGGCGGCCTTGACCAGCACGATGCCGGGAAGCTCGAGCGCGGCGTCGCCGATGCGCACACTGCGCAGGCGCGCCTCCAGCCCCTCGGCGGTCGGGCGCTGGCCCTCCTCGGCGATGTAGATCCACAGCCGCGGTGCCACGCCGCCGGACGCCGGAGCGGGCGCTGCGGAGACCGGCGGCGCGGCCTGCTGCGCCGAGAGATTGGAGAGATTGCTCACCTGGGCGCGCAGCTCCGACTTGGCCTCGGTGAGGCTGCGCTGCACCGCCTGTCCGTCGCCGCTCGCAGGGGCGTTCGCGGCGGTGGTGGCGCGTTCGAGTTCGTCGACCACGCTGGCGAGCGCGGTGGCGGATTGCCGCGCCTCCTGCGCCACCGCCTCGGCCGCAGCGCGTGCGGCGGCCTCGGCCTCGCGCGCCTCGACCAGGGCCTCGAGCTGGCGTACCACCTCGTCGCGTGCGGTGAGGGCGAGCTCGCGCTCGCCTTCGGCGAACCGGCGCGCCGCCTCGGCGATCCGCGACTGCTGCCAGGCGAGCCCGCCGAGCGCGCTGGTGAAGGCGAGCACGCTGAGGCCCACGGCGAGCGCGCGGCTGCGCCGGCGCAGGCGGCGTGCCTCCTGGCGCTGCTTTTCGGCGACCTCGCGCTCGGCCGCGCGCAGGGCGCGCGCCTCGACGCTGGCGGCGAGCAGGCGCTGCACGCGCTCCCAGCCGCCACCGTAGCGTTCCGCCCAGGCGGCGTTGCGCCGGCGCAGCCAGCGTTCGCGCTCGTCGGTGGTGGTGGCGCCGAGCACGTTGCCCGGGTCGCGCTCGAAGCTGTCGGCCTGCACCAGCAGCGCGCGCCACACCAGGCCGTTGCGGAACTCGCGGGCCAGCCAGCCCTCGCGTGGCTCGGCGATGCGCCGCCAGCAGCGGATCAGGGCCTCATGGCTGATGTCGATGAGCTCGTCGGCGGGGAGCGCCTCGTGCCCGTAGGGCTCGAGGAAGGACACGCCGTCGGCACGGAAAGTGTCCACCACGCAGCGCAGTACGGACTCCTCGGCGCCGGTCACCGCCACCAGGCGTGCGAGCGGGCAGGGCCGGCGGATGGCCTGGCCCTCGGCGTTGATGTCGGTGAGCGCGCGGAAGAGGTCTTCCACCACCCGCGTCGCCTCGCCGCCGAGGCATTGCTGCTCGGCGCGCGCCTGCACGGCGTCGGCGTGTGCCGAGAGCAGGCCGGCGAGGCCGTGCTCGGCGTGGTAATGCTCCACCCCGAGCCGCCACGCCGGCGCGCCCGGGGTCGGTCCGGCAAGGGCCAGGCCCGCGGCACGCGCACGCTCGTCGTGGAGCAGCATCAGCCCGTGCTGGATCAGCGGCAGCTGGTCCTGTCCGCCGCCGCCGTCCACGATCAGGCGCTCGGCGAGCTCGCGCGTCACCTCTCCGTCGTAGAGCACCGCCGGCTCGCGGATCGCCCGCATGAGGTCGTCGTGCTCCATGCGCGGCAGCAGGTATTGCGTGCGATTGACCGCCTCGGCGAAGCCCTCGTAGCGCGAGCATGCGCCGAGAAACTCCGAGCGCATGGTCAGCACCGCGTACAGCCCGGCCGGCGGCGCATCGAGCAGGCCGACCAGGCAGGCGGCCAGCAGGGTCGCTTCTTCCGCACCATGGCGGCGGGCGTGCTCGAAGAGCTCCTCGAACTGGTCGATGAGGATGCAGACCTGGCTGCGCGGGCCGCAGCCGAGCAGCTCGGCGAGCGCCGCCGGGGCTTCGCGGCCGAAGTTGAGCGCGCGGCGGAAGGCGATCGTGCGCAGCTCCAGCCCGTGCCCGTCGCCGCCGGGCGTGTCGAGCGCGGCGAGCGCACGCGCGAGGTTCCACAGCGGCGCAGCGCGCGGCAGTGTGGTGCAGGTACGCCAGCGCACGCCGCCGCGCGCGCTCTCCTGCTCCAGCCGCGGCAGCACGCCGGCGCGCACCAGCGAGCTCTTGCCGCAGCCCGAGTCGCCATGGACCACGAGCAGGCGATGGCCGAGCAGGCGGTCGACGATCTCGTCGGTCATGCGCTCGCGGCCGAAGAAGATCGGCCACTCATGTTGCTCGAAGGGGCGCAGGCCGGGATAGGGGCGGGGCGGCAGGCGGATCGCGAAGACCGCGTCGAAGGCGTCGTCGGCGGGGG
>NZ_JTDM01000010.1:0-127993 GCF_000831325.1 Thauera sp. SWB20
GCGCGCCGCGCCGTCGCAAAGCAACTTGACCACGGCCTCAGTCTCGTGCCGCACCTCGCGGTTCGCCAATCATTCTGCTAGAAAACACGCTCTGGAGTTCTGCCGCGCAGACTCCTAGGCGCGCATCCGTGCCAGGAACGACAAAGCCACCCGCAGGTGGCTTTGTCGTTCGATATCTGACGCCTTACTCCATCCGGTATTTGTCGTGACAGGCCTTGCAGGTGCTGCCGGTGTCGGCGAAGGCCTTCTGCACCGCGGCCTTGTCGCCGGTGGCGGCGACCTTGGCGAGGTTGGCGGCGGCGTTGTTGAAGTCGGTGGCGAGCTTGCCGACGTTCGGCATCTCCTGGAAGAACTCCGGCTTGACGCGGGTCTTGAGGTTGCCGATGTCCTTCTCGGTGCCCGGGCCGTAGAGCGCGCCCATGCCCGAGCCGGCGATGCCGGCGATCGCGGTGGCGGCGGCCTGGACCTGCTGGGGGTTGTACTCGCCCTCGAGGTTGGCCTTGATCTTGCCCATGTTCCAGCTCATGAAGCTGTAGCCGGCCTGGCGGAACTTGATCTGGTCCTCGGGCTTGACCTGGGCCGAAGCCGCGGTGGCGAGGGTAAGGGAGAGGATGCCGAGGGCGATCGCTTTTTTCATCGTGAGCCTCCTGAGTCGGGGGTTGAAGGAAGGAACAAACCTTGCGGGGAACTGCGCAGACCAGGATGCGCCGCGCCAGTTCCATCGTGTTGCATGCCGGGATCCGCCTGCCGGCACCCGACTTATAACAAATTCGGTCGATATTCCTTCGTCCGCTCGTGTTGCGGCGCGGAAGAAGTGCGCTCAAGCCGGGCCGTGCGCGGCCGTAAGGAAGGAGTAGAGGCTGCCTGTCCCCACGCCGCCGACCGTCCGCAGGACCGCGAGAACCGACATGATCCGATTTTCCGACACCCCGATATGGCTGCGTCTCACCGGCGCGATCTGGCTGATGATGGTGGCCGCGTTCGGCAGCATGATCGTCTGGGAAACCCGGGTGAACCGCGACATGGCGATCGAGCAGGCGAAGGACTTCGCCGGCACGGTCAATGAGATGACGATGGCCGGACTCACCGGCATGATGATCACCGGCACGGTGGCGCAGCGCGACGTCTTCCTCGACCAGATCAAGGAGCTCAGCGTGGTGCAGGACCTCGAGGTGATCCGCGGCGAGGCGGTGAGCCGGGTGTTCGGGGCGGGCGGTGCGCGCGACGCGGCGCGCGACGCCGACGAGCGCCTGGCCCTGGTCGAGGGCCGCGCCACGATGCGGGTCGACCACGACGCCGAGCATGGCGAGCATCTGCGCGTGGTGATTCCCTCGCTGGCCTCGCCCGCCTGGCTCGGCAAGGACTGCATCGCCTGCCATCAGGTGCCACAGGGCACGCCGCTCGGCGCGGTGTCGATGCGCATCTCGCTCGACAAGGCGAATGCCGCGGTGAATGCGTTCCGCAACCAGAGCGCGATGTTCGCCGCGCTGGTGTCGATCCCGCTGATCCTGTTCATCTACCTCTTCATCACCCGCTTCGTCACCCGTCCGCTCGACGGCCTCAACCGGGGCCTGGGGCGGATCGCCGAGGGTGGCGGCGACCTGCGCCTGCAACTGCCGGTGCGCGGCCGCGACGAGATCGGCCGCAGCGCGCGCACCTTCAACGACATGATGGGCACGCTCGGCGGGCTGGTGCGCCAGGTCGGCGACTCGGCGAGCGCGGTGACCGAGGCGGCGAGCCGGCTGGCCGCCGACGCCGAGGCGGTCGCTGCGAGCTCGCAGCGCCAGAACGAGAGCTCGGTGGGCGCGGCCGGCGCGGTGGACGAGATGGTCGGCAGCATCTCCGCGATCGCCGAGCACGCCGAGGCGGTGCGCGAGCGCTCGCACGACAGCCTGGAACGCTCGCGCGAGGGCCAGCGCAGCCTGGAGCGTCTGGTCGGCGAGGTCGGCGAGGTCGAGGCCGCGGTGCGCCAGATGGCCGACGCGGTGGTCGCCTTCGTCGACTCCACCCAGGCGATCTCGCGCATGACCAGCGAGGTGCGCGAGATCGCCGAGCAGACCAACCTGCTCGCGCTCAACGCTGCGATCGAGGCCGCGCGCGCCGGCGAGCAGGGCCGCGGCTTCGCGGTGGTGGCCGACGAGGTGCGCAAGCTGGCGGAGAAATCCGCGCGCTCGGCGGGCGAGATCGACCAGATCACCCGCGAGGTGGCCCGGCGTTCGAGCTCGGTGCGCGGCGCGCTCGACGACGGCCTCGGTCACCTCGCCTCCAGCCGGCAGATGGCCGACGCGGTGATGCAGGTGCTGACCGCGGCGAATTCGCTCGTGGTCGAGGTGGGCGAAGGCCTCGACCGCATCGCCGGCGCCACGGGTGCGCAGCGCAGTGCGAGCGAGTCGGTCACCGCGCGCATCGGCGAGATCGCCGGCATGGCGCGCAGCAACAACGACGCGCTCGCCCACACCGTGCGTTCGGCGCGCGAGCTCGGCGAACTCGCCCTGCGCCTGCAGGAATCCGTGTCGCGCTTCCGTTTCTGAGTGCGCCCAGGCGGACGTGGAAAGGGCGGGAACCGTCGCCGGTCCCGCCCTCTTGCCCGCTCGCCCTTCAGCGCGCTGCCATCACTCCAGGCGTACCGGCACGAAGATGCGTGCCTCGCCACGCTGGATCAGCAGCGCGAAGCGCTTGCCGGCGCGCTCGAGCTGGGCGCGCAGGTCTGCGACGCTGGCGACCGGCTGGTTGTTGATCGCCAGGATGACGTCGCCGCGCTGCAGGCCGGCGCGGGCCGCGGCGCCGTCGGCGCCCTCCACCACCACCCCGCCGCGCAGCTGCAGGCGGGCGGTCTCTTCCGCGGTGAGCGCACGCGCGCTCAGTCCGAACTGCTCGCCGATACGCTCCACCTGGCTGGGCGCCGGTGCGCTGCCGGCCACGGTCTCGGCCTTGAGCTCGTCCAGCGTGGCGGCGACCTCGCGGCTGCGGCCGTCGCGCCACAGCTCCAGCTTCACGCGCGTGCCCGGGCGCTTCTCGCCGATCACCCGCGGCAGCTCGGCAGAGTCGTCGATGCGGCGGCCATCGACCGCGAGCACCACGTCGCCCGCCTGCAGCCCGGCCTTGTCGGCGGCGCTGCCCGGCTCGACGCTGGCGACCAGCGCGCCGCGCGGATCGGTGAGGCCGAAGGATTGGGCGAGGTCCTTGTCGACGTTCTGGATGGCGATGCCGAGGCGGCCGCGCTGCACGCGGCCGTGGCTGACGAGCTGGTCCTTGATGTTCATCGCGACGTCGATCGGGATCGCGAACGAGATCCCCATGAAGCCGCCCGAGCGCGAGTAGATCTGCGAGTTGATGCCGATCACCTCGCCGGCGAGGTTGAACAGCGGACCGCCGGAGTTGCCCGGGTTGATCGCCACGTCGGTCTGGATGAAGGGCACGTAGGTCTCGTCGGGCAGGCGGCGCGCCTTGGCCGAGATGATGCCGGCGGTGACCGTGTTGTCGAAGCCGAAGGGCGAGCCCATCGCCACCACCCATTCGCCCACGCGGGCCTGGTCGGGGTTGCCGATCTTCACCGCGGGCAGGCCGCTGGCGTCGAGCTTGAGCAGGGCGACGTCGGTACGACGGTCGATGCCGACCACCTTGGCCTTGAACTCGCGCTTGTCGATCAGGGTGACGGTGACCTCGGAGAGCGCGGCGTCGCCATCCTCGCCGGCGACCACGTGAGCGTTGGTGAGCACGTAGCCGTCCTTGCTGACGATGAAGCCCGAGCCGATGCCCTGGCGCGCGCGCGGACCCATGCCGGGCTGGCCGGGGAAGCCCGGCATGGGCACGCCGAAGCGGCGCAGGAAGTCGTAGAAGGGGTCGTTGGCGAGCGGATTCTCGCCCGCCGTGCCCTGGGCCGCGCGCTGCACCACGCGGATATTGACCACCGCCGGGCCCACCTGCTCGACCAGGTCGCCGAAGTCGGGCAGGCCGAAGCGGTTGGGCGAGACCATCGACGGGGCGGCCGCCTGGGCGTGCGCGGCGCTCAGCGCCGAGGCTTGGGGAAAGAGGGTGCCGAGCGCGAGCGCGACGGCGGTGACGGTCAGGAGTTTGCGCATGTTGTCGGGCATCCTTGTTCGGCAACGGAAAGATTCGGCGCCGGAGTCCCGGCGGCCACCTGTCGTGGACGCGGCCTGGCGTGCGCCGTTCCCGACGAAACCTGCGTTTTCAAATCGGGTCGGGCACGGGCGCTTCAAGAGGCTGCGTTCAGAAAGTGGTTTCGAGCGCGAGCCAGGCCTGGCGGCTCACCTCGTTGGCGGGTCGGCCGGCGAACTCGGGCTGGGCCTGCAGGGGGCGATTGGCGAGTTCCTGGTGGCGGCCGAGCAGGTTGATGCCGGTCAGGCGGAGCTCCACCGCCATGTCGAACAGCCGCAGGCTGCGCGAGACGCTCCAGTCCACCGTGGTGTAGGACGGCACGGTGTAGTCGAAGCCGGGAACATAGCTGAAGCCGGCGTCGATCGGCCCCATGCGCAGCACGCTGAGCAGCGAGCGCCACGCCCCTGCACGCTGCAGCCAGCTCAGGCTGGCCGTGTAGGGGGCGACGTTGCGGCGGATGCGTGGGTCGTCGACGTCGCGGTCGATGAGGCTGTGCGCAAGGAGGAACTCGGTGCCGCGCCAGGGCTTCAGGTGGAGCTGGGTTTCGATGCCGTTCAGTTGTACGCGGCCGCTGTGGTTCTCCCAGCGCGTGCTGCCCAGCCCTCGCGAGATCGCCTCGGGGAGCTTGCCCTCGATCGGCCAGTCGGAGGGAACGGCGTTGCGCACGATCAGGTCTTCGATGCGCTCGCGGAACAGGCGGACGTCGAGCGTGCTGCGGCTGTCGCCGAAAACGCCGAGAAAGCCGATCTCGCTGGCGTCGATGCGCTGGGGGCGCAGGTCCGGATTGGGGTATTGCCGGCGCTGGACCAGCTCGCCCTTGTCGTCGGTGATCCGTATGTCGACGTTGCGCTCGAAAAGGTCCGGCTGTCGCCATGCGCGCGAGTGGCCGATGCGCCAGGTGATCCGTGGAGCGGCCTGCCAGTTCAGGAACACGCGTGGCGCGAGCCGCGCCTCGTCGCCTTGCAACTGCTCCAGCATGCCGCCCGCGTTCCACAGGAAGGCGGTGCCCGTTCGCAGCTCGAGATTGGCGAACAGGCGGTGTTCGTCCCGCGCATGGTTGCGGCGCTCGTGATACCAGAAGGGCGAGTCGTGCTCGATGCGCTTCCATTCCGCGCCCCACATCAGCCGCGTGGCCTCGTCCACGCGCTCGCGCCGCTCGATCTCCAGGTTGTGCTGGACGAAGGTGGCGCTGTTGCCGACCGTGCCGCGCAGGCGCTCGGGGAAGGCGTTCGCCAGGGTCCGGCTGTTTGCCGCGGAGTCGTAGCGCCAGAGATCGTCGCGACTCTGCCGGCTCCAGTAGGCCGACACGCGTATCGCGTCGTCCTCGGGGCCGTGCCGCCACCGCAGATGCAGGGATCGGTTGGTGTCGCGCCCTTCGCGCTGGGCCGCGATGTCGAAGATCGAGCCGGCGTATCCGAGTTCGTGGGTGCTCTCGGCGACCCCCGCGTTGAGGGCGAGTGCATCGTGTTCGCCCACCTGCAGGTCGGCGCGAAGGTTCAGGACGTCGGTGCGGCGACCGTCGTACAGATCGGCAAACCCTTCGTCTTCTTCATGATGCGCGCCGATGCGCACGCTGAGGGGCCCGCTCTGCACGGCGTGTCGCAGGCTCGCGTCGCGGATGCCGGGTGCGCCGGTGGCGAGCTTCAGCCGGGTGCCGGGATGTCGGCTGGCGTCGTCGGTGATGATGTTGACGATGCCGAGGAAGGCGTTGGACCCGTAGGCGGCCGAGTTCGAGCCGCGTACCACCTCGATGCGTTCGATGTCTCCGGGCAGGGCACGCTCGGCGCTGGCGGTGAAGGATGGCGTCAGCGACGCGCGTCCGTCGACCAGCAGCTGGATCTGCATCGGCGAGTCCATGCCGAGGCCGTGGTAGGTCACCCACTGCAGGTTGCCGCGCTCCTGGCCGACCTGGAATCCGGGCACCAGGCGCAGCACGCGCGCGAGCTCGCGGTAGCCGGTCGCGGCGATCAGGTCCGCATCGATCACGGTGACCGCGCCCGGGCTGTCCTGCAACGGCTGCGCCAGACGCGAGGCGCTGAGCACCACCGGCAGGGGCTCGAAGAAGGCATCTGCGGACGACGCTTCGACGGTGCCGGCAGCCAGCAGCGACAGCAGGGCGAGAGCGGTGGGGGGGCGGTGGAGGTGCATCGGAAGCGGGCGGCGGCGCAGAATGCGCGAGTATACCCAGTGCGCTTTCGGGGCGCGCAGCAACGATCAGTCGGGGTAACATCGGGCACCGTCGACTCCGGGTGCACGCCCTTCCATCGTGTCGAAGCCATGACCCTGACCGATCTCCGTTATCTCGTCGCGCTCGCCCACGAGCGTCATTTCGGCCGCGCCGCCGAGAAGTGCCACGTGTCGCAGCCCACGCTGTCGGTGGCGGTGAAGAAGGTCGAGGAGGAGCTCGGCATCCAGCTCTTCGAGCGCAGCGCCTCGGAGGTCAAGATCACCGAGACCGGGCGCCGGATCGTCGCCCAGGCCGAGCGGGTGCTGATGGAGGCGAGTCAGATCCAGGAGATCGCCGCCGCAGGCAAGGACCCGCTCGCCGGGCCGCTGCGTGTGGGCGTGATCTACACCATCGGACCCTACCTGCTGCCGCGGCTGATTCCGCGCGTGCATCAGCTCGCGCCCCGGATGCCGCTGATCATCCAGGAGAACTTCACCGCGCGTCTGGCCGAGGCGCTCAAGCGCGGCGAACTCGACGTGATCATCATCAGCCTGCCCTTCGACGAGGCGGGCGTGGTGGCGCAGCCCGTGTATGACGAGCCCTTCCGCGTGCTGATGCCGGCCGACCATCCGTGGAATGCGGAAAGCGAGATCGACCCCCAGCATCTCGCCGACGACCAGCTCCTGCTGCTCGGTGCCGGCAACTGCTTCCGCGACCAGGTGCTGGAGGTGTGCCCGAGCTGCCGCAACATCGGCGGGCTGCAGCGCACGCTCGAGGGCAGCTCGCTCGAGACCATCCGCCACATGGTGGCCACCGGCCTCGGCGTGACCGTGCTGCCGAGCTCGGCAGCGGACGAGATGGCGACGCAGAATCCGCTGGTCGCGGTGCGGCCTTTCACCATGCCGGAGCCCTCGCGTCGCGTCGCGCTCGCCTGGCGGGTGACCTATCCGCGCAACGGGGCGATCGACGTGCTGCGCGCGGCGATCCTCGACAGCGCCCTGCCGGGCGTGCGTCCGGTGGGCCGCGCCGTGCCGCCCGGGCAGGTGCCGTGGGTGGATTCGCGATGAGAATTCTTGATCGGATCCATCAGGGTAATCGGTTTGATCAATGCATCCCTCAGGCGCTAACATGAAGCGCAAACCCCTGCGGGCGGTGTGAAGCCTGCATACACAGGAGAACCAGCATGGAAATCGACATCGGCATCAAGGAAAAGGACCGCGCGAAGATCGCGGAGGGCCTGTCGCGTCTGCTCGCCGACAGCTACACGCTTTACCTGACCACGCACAACTTCCACTGGAACGTGACCGGGCCGATGTTCAACACCCTGCATCTGATGTTCGAGACGCAGTACAACGAACTCGCGCTCGCGGTGGACGAGATCGCCGAACGCATCCGCGCGCTCGGCTTCCCGGCGCCGGGCACCTACAAGGAATTCCAGAAGCTCACCAGCATGGCCGAGCCGGAAGGTGTGCCGAACGCGCAGGAGATGATCCGCCTGCTGGTGCAGGGTCAGGAAGCGGTTGTCAAGACCGCCCGCAGCATCGCCCCGATCGCCGACAAGGCGAGCGACGAGCCCACGCTCGACCTGCTCACCCAGCGTATGCAGGTGCACGAGAAGACGGCCTGGATGCTGCGCAGCCTGCTCGAAGGCTGATTCCCGCCGCGCTTGTGCAGCAAATGAACGGGCCCGCGGGGCCCGTTCCTGTATCTGTGGCGACTCGCGTCGCTCCTACGGACGCCTCCGAGAGCGCAGTGATTCTCGCAGGAGCGACGCAAGTCGCGATTGCGGCGCACAAAACTCGCGCTGACGCATCGGAACCGCCCGGTCGCGACTCGCGTCGCTCCTACGCACGTCTTCCAGAGCGCAGTGGTTCTCGCAGGAGCGACGCAAGTCGCGATTACAGCGCACAAGACCCGCGCTGACGCATCGGGACCGCCCGATCGCGACTCGCGTCGCTCCTACGCACGTCTTCCAGAGCGCAGTGGTTCTCGTAGGAGCGACGCAAGTCGCGATTGCGGCGCACAAGACCCGCGCTGACGCATCGGGACCGCCCGATCGCGACTCGCGTCGCTCCTACGGACGTCTCCGAGAGCGCAGTGGTTCTCGTAGGAGCGACGCGAGTCGCGATTACAGCGGACTCAGGCGGCCTTGGCGGCGTTGAGGCGCTTGACCGCGTTGACGAAGCGCGACAGCGACTCCGACAGCACGCCGCGCGGGATCATCACCTCGATGAGCTGGAAGCGTCCGCGCGTGGCGATCGCCTTGTCGAGCGCAGCCTTCAGCTGCGCGCGCGTGTGCACGCGCACGCCGTCGCCACCCAGGCCCGCGGCCATCTGCGCGAAGCCCCAGTCGTCGAGGTCGTTGAAGCCTGACTCGGGCTGGAAGGTGCGCAGCATCTCCCAGCTCGCGTTATTGAACAACAGCACGATCGGATCCCAGCCGTAGCGCCGGCAGTTGCCGAGCTCCCAGCCGGTCATCTGGAAGGCGCCGTCGCCGACCAGGATCAGCGGCCGCTGCCCGGTGGCGGCCTGCACACCGAGGCCGGCGGGCACGCCGAAGCCCATGGTGGCGTAGTAGCCGGGCGCGACCAGCGCGGTGTGCTCGATGTCCATCGCGGTGAACAGGCAGTCGCCCATGTCGGAGGCGATCGGCAGCTTGCCGTGGGCCGCCATCAGGTCGTTTACCGCGCAGGCGATGTCGGCGGGCGCGATCGTCGCTTCGTCCGCCTGCAGGCCGTGCGGAAAGGCGGGGCGGTCGACCGTGAAGTGCGCGTCGGCGTGCGGAACGCGCGCGAGAAGCCCGTCGATCAGGGCGTCGAGCGGGATGTCGGCATAGGTGTGGTAGCCCATCGTGACCCGGGCCTCGAGCGCCTGGATGGTGTGGCGCAGGTCGATGTGCTTGCCGGAGACGGCGAAGTTGGTGTCGGAGATGATCACCCCGACCAGGAACAGTCCGTCGGAATCCTCCACCAGCGCGCTCACCTCGGGCAGGCCGGCGAGCCCCATGTAGGTGCCCATCAGCGGGGCGTCCTGGTCGGCGAGCAGGCCGCGGCCCATGAAGCTGGTCACCACCGGGATGCCGAGCCGGCGCGACAGCTCTGCGACCTTGTCCTCCAGCCCGAAGCGGCGCACCTCGACGCCGGCCATCAGCACCGGGGCACGGGCCGCGCGCAGGCGTGCGAGGATCTCGTCCACACAGGCCGCGAGCGCGTCGGCATCGACCGCGCGCGGCGCCTCGCGCACTACCGGCGCGCATGGCCGGGCGACCATGTCGCGCGGGATCTCGATGTACACCGGCAGTGAATTGCGCACGCAGTTGCCGAGCACGCGCGCGATGTCGGCCGGCGCGCGTGCCGCGTCGTCGAGCCGCACCTGGTCGCAGGTGATCTCCTGGAAGATGCGCAACTGCGAGTCCAGCGTCTTGGCCTGGTGGTGCAGCAGCAGGCCGGATTGCGATTCGCCCAGCCCCGGTCCGCCCGAGATGACCACCAGCGGCGACTTCTCGGCATACGCGGCGGCGACCGCGTTGACCATGTTGAGCGCGCCGGCGCCGTAGGTGACCGCCGCCACCCCGATGCCGCCCTGGACGCGCGCGGCCGCGTCGGCGGCGAAGCCCACGCCGGGCTCGTGCGACAGCGTGTGCAGCGGCAGGATGCCGGTCTGCTCGATGATGCGGAAATACGGCAAGGCGAAGTCGCCCGGGATGCCGAAGATCTGGCGTGCGCCGTGGTCGACCAGCGCGTGCAGCAGCGATTCGGTCAGGTTCATGCTCGTCTCCTCCTTGGTCTGGTGACGGGCATTATGGTTGGCCTGCTCCGCACCGTGTGCGCATCATGCGGGTATAAACTCTGCCGATACGCACGTTCCGTGCATTCTGAGGCCGGATGATGAGCACCCTGAGCATAGACCGCCACGATCTTGCGCTTCTCGACGCACTGCAGCGCAGCGGCGACGCGACCAACGCCACGCTCGGCGAGGCGGTGCACCTGTCCGCCTCGCAGGTCAGCCGTCGTCTGCAGCGCCTGCAGGAGGCCGGGCTGATCACCGGCTACGCGGCGCTGCTCGACCCTGCCGCGCTCGGACTGGACGTGATGGCGTTCGCCCATGTGGTGCTCGAGCGCCACGGCGGCGTGCGCACCGAGGCCTTCGAGGACGGGGTCGCGGCCTTGCCGGAGGTGCTGGAGTGTTTTTCGGTGAGCGGCAATGCGGACTACGTGCTGCGCATCGTCGCGCCCGACCTCGCCGCCTTCTCCGAGCTGATGATGAAGCGCGTGCTGCGCCTGCCCGGCATCGCCAACATCAAGACCGATATCGTGCTCGGCAAGGTCAAGCAGACCCACGTGCTGCCGCTCGAGCACATCGCCCGCCCCGGCCGGCCCCGCCGCGGCGTGCGCTTCACTGTGAGCTGAAGCTTTCGCAGGAGAGACGGGCGTCGCGATGCCGCGCTTGCGCGGGCGCGCGCAAACCCGATGCGCTGCGATCGCGACTTGCGTCGCTCCTACGGAAAACCGGCACGGTGTCAGGCGGGCCTGTGGGAGAGACGCTAGTCGCGATACCGCGCGTGCGCAAATCCGCTGCGCTGCGATCGTGACTCGCGTCGCTCCTGCGGAAAACCGGCGCGGTGTCAGGAGGGCCTGTGGGAGCGACGCGAGTCGCGATGCGGCGCCAGGCGGCCGGTGCGGGGCTTCAGCTTGCCTTGCGCGCAGCGCGCTTGCGCGGCGCGGCGGGTTCGGCGTCCTCGCCTGCGGCTTCGTCGCCTTTGCCGGCGGCGGGCTTGGCGCCGGCCTTGGGTGCCTTGGCCTCGAACTCGAAGCCGACCTTGCCGTCCTTGCCGCGCACCAGGAAGGCGGAGAACTTGCGCCGGGTGCGCGCCGATACGAAGCCCTTGAGCAACTCGGTCTTGCCCTCGGTCAGCAGCCTGGCCATCTGCTCGCGCTCGATCGGCTGCTGCAGGATGACCTTGCCGGAGCGGAAGTCGCAGCTCTTGCCCGGTCCGACCGACTTCTCGCACACATAGGCCATGCCGTGCTCGAAGACGCGGCTGGCGCATTTCGGGCAGGCGCCGACCGGCTGCTGGTCGGAGAAATCCACCGCCTCGGCTTCCTCGCCTTCCTTGGGCTGGCCGAAGTCGAAGGTCGGCTGCTTGTCCTCGTTCAACACGATGTCGGCGTTGAACAGCCGCCCCATCTTGTTGCGAAAGCCGAGCAGCGGGCCGACCTTGCCCGCGCGCAGCAGGGTCTCGATCTCGTCGTACTCGAACTGGCGGCCAGCGACGATCTTCCAGGTGCTCCAGTCGCAGGCCTGGCAGGCGAACTTCTTGTAGTTCTCCTTCACCACGCCGCCGCACTTGGGGCACGGCGTCTGCAGGGTGACGAACTCGCCCGGCACGGTGTCGGATTCATAGCGCTTGGCGCGCTCGACGACCTCGCGCGTCATCTCGGCGATCTCGTTCATGAAGGCTTCACGGCTGAGCTTGCCGTGCTCCATCTGCGCGAGCTTGTATTCCCAGCCGCCGGTGAGCTCGGGCGAGGTCAGCGCGGTGACGCCCAGGCCCTTGAGCAGCGTGATCAGCGAGAAGGCCTTGGCGCTCGGGATGAGTTCGCGGCCCTCGCGGTGGATGTACTGCTCGCTGATCAGGCCTTCGATGATCTGCGCGCGCGTGGCCGGGGTGCCGAGGCCGCGCTCGGCCATCGCCGCGCGCAGCTCTTCGTCGTCCACCATCTTGCCCGCGCCTTCCATGGCCGACAGCAGCGTGGCTTCGTTGAAGCGCGCCGGCGGCTTGGTCTGCAGCGACTTGACCACGATGTCCTCGGTGGACACCGTCTCGCCCTGCTTCACCGCGACCAGTTGCGGGGCGCCGCCTTCCTTGGATTCCTTCTCGTCGGTGGCAGCTTCCTTGCCGTACACCGTCAGCCAGCCCGGATTGACCAGCACCTTGCCCTCGGTCTTGAAGGCCTCGCCCTCGACGCGGGTGACGCGGGTGGTGATCTGGTACTCGGCCGCGGGGTAGAACACCGCCAGGAAGCGCTTGGTGACCAGGTCGTAGATCTTGTGCTCGGCGTCCGACAGGCTCTTCGGCAGCGCCCCGGTGGGGATGATGGCGAAGTGGTCGGAGATCTTGGCGTTGTTGAAGATGCGCTTGTTCGGCCGTACCCAGCCCTGCCTGGTGATCTCGTTGGCGAAGGGCGCGTACTGGTCGGGCAGCGTGCGCATGACCTCGCCCACGGTGGCGAGATAGTCCTCGGGCAGCGCGCGCGCGTCGGTACGCGGGTAGGTCAGCACCTTGTGCTTTTCGTACAGCGCCTGCGCCAGTTGCAGGGTCACGCGGGCGGAGAAGCCGAAGCGGCCGTTGGCCTCGCGCTGCAGGCTGGTGAGGTCGAAGAGCAGCGGCGACAGCTGGGTGGAGGGCTTGGCCTCCTCGCTGACCACGCCCGGCTTGCCCGCGCACTTGGCGCGGATGGCCTCGGCCTGGGCCTTGTCCCACAGGCGGAAGGCGGTGGCGTGCTCGTCGCCTTCCGGGCGCTTGAACTTCTCGTCGAACCAGCGACCGGGGTATTCGCCGGCGGCACAGCCGAAGCGCGCCTCGAGTTCCCAATAGTCGCGCGATTTGAACTTGCGGATGCGGTCCTCGCGCTCGACCACCATCGCCAGCGTCGGCGTCTGCACGCGGCCCACGGTGGTGAGGTGGAAGCCGCCGGTCTTGGAGTTGAACGCGGTCATCGCGCGCGTGCCGTTGATGCCGATCAGCCAGTCGGATTCGGCGCGGCAGATCGCGGCGTTGCGCAGGCCTTCGACGTCCTGCGCGGCGCGCAGGTGGGCGAAGCCGTCGCGGATCGCCTGCGCCGTCATCGACTGCAGCCACAGGCGCTGCATCGGCTTCTTCGTGCCGGCGTGCTGGGCGATGAAGTTGAAGATCAGCTCGCCTTCGCGGCCCGCGTCGCAGGCGTTGATGAGGCCGGTGACGTCCTTGCGCTTGATGAGTCGGGTGAGCAGCTTGAGGCGGTCCTCGGTCTTCTCGATCGGCTTGACCGCGAAGTGGGGCGGGATCACCGGCAGATGGGCGAAGGTCCATTTGCCGCGCTTGACCTCGAATTCCTCAGGCAGGGTGAGCTCGAGCAGGTGGCCGACGGCCGACGACAATACATATTCGTCGGACTCGAAGTAGTCCTTCTCCTTGGTGAAGCCGCCCAGCGCACGGGCGATGTCCTGCGCGACGGAAGGCTTTTCCGCGATGATCAGTTGCTTGCTCATGCTCGACGGTCAACGAGGGTCGCGCCGCGAGGGCGCGTGGGTTCGGAAGCGGCGGATGATAAGGACGGCCCGCCGGAACAGGCAAGCCGAGCGGGTGGACCGGTCAGTGCACCGTGGGTTCGTAGGCCCAGTCGTCTTCCTCGGTCAGCAACTCGTCCACCATCAGGGTGTCGATCGGCTCTTCCTGCTGCCACAGCACCATCAGCACGATGACCTTGAGCCGGTTGAGCGTGATGGTGAAGTCGGCCAGCGCCATCGCGCGTTCGATGATCAGCTCGCGGTGGGCGGTGCCGAGCACGCCAGCGCTCTCGAGCAGGCTCAGGAAGCCGCGGCAGCGACCGTCGAGCAGGGCCTGCTCTTCCTCGGTATAGATGCGCACCGACCCGGCCTGCGGTGCGGTGCCGGGGTGGATGTCGCGGGCGACGCGGCGCAGGCCGGCGAGCCACTCCAGCGCTTCGGAGATGTCGTCCTGCTCGAAGCCCGCCGCGGACAGCTTGCGGTTGAGCAGCTCCCCTTCCGGGCAGGCGTCGGCGTGGATGTAGCTCTCGAAGAGGTATACGAGGATGTCGAACAAGGCGGCCTCTCGTGGATCGGCAGGTGAGACGGAAGGGCCGGGCCCCCGCTGGGGCATGGGGACGGCGGCTCGCGGCCGCTCTTTCAGGTGATGCGCTGGAAGCGTCCGCCGGGCAGCTTGGCAAGGCGCCCTTCCAGTTCGAGTGGCAGCAGGATGGCGTAGAGGGCATCGACCGTCAAGCCGCAGCGTGCGGCGATCGTGTCGAGGTCCACCGGATCGTGGCCGATCGCCTCGAGCACGCGTGTGCGCTCGCCATCGAGCGCGATCGCGGCCTGGCGAGGGGGTGCGGCCGGGACGGCGGGTACCGCGCCGCGACTCCGGCGGTCCTTTACCGATGCGGCGACCGGCGCTGGCCAGCCGAGGCGGCCGCGCAGTTCCTCGACGACGTCCTCCGCCGTCTCGACCAGCTTCGCGCCGTCGCGGATCAGGCGATGGCAGCCGCGCGACAGCGGCGAGTGGATCGAGCCGGGGATCGCGAACACCTCGCGGCCGGTCTCGGTGGCGAGGCGCGCAGTGATCAGCGAGCCGCTGCCGAGCGCCGCCTCGACCACCAGTACGCCCTCGGCCAGTCCGGCGATCAGGCGGTTGCGGCGCGGGAAGTTGTGCTGCAGAGGCGGCGTGCCGAGGGGAAACTCGCTGACCACCGCGCCGGCAGCGGCGATCTCGCGCGCGAGCGCGGCGTTGCGCGCCGGGTAGATGCGGTCGATGCCGGTGCCGATCACCGCCACCGTTCCGGCCCCTGTGCTGCCGGCGGCGAGCGCGCCGCGGTGTGCCGCGGCGTCGATGCCGAGCGCCAGTCCGCTGACGACGACGAGGCCTTGCTGGGCGAGCGTGCGCGCGAAGGCCTCGGCGTTGGCTTCGCCGGCCGCGGTCGCCGAGCGTGCGCCGACCAGCGCGATGCCCGGGCGCGATAGCAGCGCGGGTTCGCCCTTGACGTAGAGCAGCACCGGGGGATCGGCGATGTCGAAGAGTTGGCGCGGGTAGTCGGCGTCGGCCAGGGTCAGGACGCGGTTGCCGGCCTCGCTCGCCCATGCGAGCGTGCGCTCGATGTCTTCGTGTGCCGGCACGGCGAGCACGGCGTCCGCCGCCTGACCGCCCACCACCGCGGCGAGCGCGCCGCGTCCGGCGGCGAAGATGTGGCCGGGCAGGCCGAAGGCGGCGAGCAGGGCGCGCTGGCCCTGCGTGCCGACGCCCGGGATGCAGGCGAGGCGCAGCCAGTCGGCGAGGTCGTCGGCAGGCGCGGTCACGATCGGGCGGCTGCGGCTTGCCGGTGCCGGATCAGGGCTTGCGGAGGGTGTCGCCGATGGTGACCGGACCGTCGGACTCCATCACCAGCGCGTACGAGACGCGCTCGAAGACGCGGAACACGAAGGCCACGCCGTAGCGCTTTTCCGGCAGGCGGAAGCTTTCCTTGCCGTCCTCGCCGCGGTACTCGGCGACACCGCGGTTGCGATGGAGCGCGAGCACGTGGCCGCGTTCGAGGCCGTCCTGCTCGCCGACGTTGAGCGCGACCACGTTGAGGCGGCCGGTCTCGCTGACCCCACGATAGATGGAGAGGATCCTGCCCTCGACCTCGAAGTCCGGTGCATGCGGGGCGTAGGAAAACACGCTCGGCGGCTCGCTCGGCATCATCAGGTCGCCGGTGCCGATCTCCTCGACCGCGGAGACGATCTCCAGCGTCGTCGGTTCGCCGCGCTCGGTGACGCGGGCGGTGCCGAGATAGGCGGCTTCCCAGGCGATCGCCTCGCGCGTCTGCGGGTCTTCGAGCGCGCGCGCGGGGCGATAGATGTGCCAGATGTCCGCGTCGTCGCCGATATTTTTGGCGAAGACGGTGTCGCCGGTGCCGGTCAGCACGCGGCTGGTCTCGGTGGCGACGATGGTGGCCGAGCCGTCGAGGCGGGGCTGGTCGACCACCAGCGGACGGTTCAGGAAGGGCTCGATGATCTGCAGCGGAATGCTCGGCAGGGCCTCGGCGATCGGCTCGCTATGGACCTTCGGCTGCAGGCGGCCGTCGCGGGTGCCGCCATCGCCGACGCGCCGGCCCACGCTGAGCCATGGCCCGCTGCGGTCGAGCAGGACGACCTGGCCAGGATAGATGAGATGCGGGTTGCGGATTTCGTCGCGGTTCAGGCGCCAGACCTCGGGCCAGCGCCAAGGCTCCTGCAGGAAGCGCCCGGAGATGCCCCACAAGGTGTCGCCGCGCACCACGGTGTAGCTGTCGGGGGCGTCGGGGGCGAGGCGCACGTTCGACTGCGCGTGCGCGGCAGGGCCCAGCAGGCTCGCGAAGGCGACGAGCAGAGGGAATATAATTCGCATCATTGGACGCATCCGATCGGGACCTCGCGTGCCGGGTTCGACCCGGAACGCTGGCTATGCGCCGGGGTCGAAGCAACGAACCGCGCAGTGCGCGCGTGCTGCATACCGGTCGCGGATATTCCGGCTAAATACATGCCGAAGCGTGTGAAAACGCTTGAAATTCTGCACTCAAAGGCTTAACCCAGCAAGGTATTCATGGCTCTCCTACCCATTCTCCGCTACCCCGATCCCCGCCTCCACACGGTCGCCGCGCCGGTCGGCCGGGTCGACGACGAAATCCGCAGGCTGATCGCAGACATGGCCGAGACCATGTACGAAGCGCCCGGCATCGGGCTGGCCGCCACCCAGGTCGATGTGCACAAGCGCATCGTCGTCATCGACGTGTCCGAGGACAAGTCCGGCCTGATGGCGCTGATCAACCCCGAGATCCTGGAGCGTTCGGGCGAACAGGTGTGCGAGGAAGGTTGCCTGTCCGTACCCGGAATCTACGAGAAGGTGTCGCGCGCCGAGCGTGTGAAAGTTCGCGCCTTGAACGAAAAGGGTGAATCCTTCGAGTTCGAGGCCGACGGCCTGCTCGCGGTATGCGTGCAGCACGAGATCGACCACCTCGACGGCAAGGTCTTCGTCGAATACCTGTCGCAGCTCAAGCTCGGCCGCATCAAGTCCAAGCTGGCCAAGAAGGCCCGCATCACCGCGTGATGGCCGCCACCGCATCCGGGGCCGGCGGCCTGCGCGTCGCCTTCGCCGGTACCCCCGAATTCGCCGCGCAGGCGCTCGACGCCATCCTGAAGGCCGCTTACGCGGTCCCGCTCGTGTTGACCCAGCCCGACCGCCCCGCCGGTCGCGGCATGAAGCTCAGCCCGAGCGCGGTCAAGCAGCTCGCGCTCGCCCACGGCATCGAGGTCGACCAGCCCGAGAAGCTGCGCACCGAAGAGCAGCGTGCCCGCCTCGTCGCCTGCGCGCCCGACGTGCTGGTGGTCGCCGCCTACGGCCTCATCCTGCCGCCCGCGGTGCTGGCGCTGCCGCGCCTGGGCTGCATCAACATCCACGCCTCGCTGCTGCCGCGCTGGCGTGGTGCGGCGCCCATCCATCGTGCGATCGAGGCCGGCGACGCCGAGACCGGCATCACCATCATGCAGATGGACGAGGGCCTGGACACCGGCCCGATGCTGCTGCGGCGCGCGCTGCCGATCGCCGCGGACGACACCACCGCCAGCCTGCACGACCGCCTCGCCGCGCTCGGCGGCGCATGCATCGTCGAGGCGCTCGCCGCGCTCGCCGCCGGCGCGCTGGTCGCGACGCCGCAGCCGGCGGAGGGCGTCACCTACGCAGCCAAGATCGGCCGCGCCGAGGCCGACATCGACTGGAGCCGGCCGGCGGCGGAGATCGAGCGCGCCATGCGTGCCTTCGACCCCTTCCCGGGGGCCGTGTCCAGCCTGCGCGACACCGCGGTCAAGTGCTGGAAGGCACGGGTCGTGGCCGGCGAGGGCGAGCCGGGCCGGGTGCTCGCGGTCGATGCGGACGGCATCGTCGTGGCCTGCGGGCGCGACGCGCTGCGTTGCACGGTGTTACAGCGCCCGGGCAGCAAGCGCCTGCCCGCGGGGGAATTCCTGCGCGGTTTCCCGGTCTCTGTGGGCGAACGCTTCGCGTCTGCGACGTGAGCGCGCGGCGCGTCCGTGGCGGCCTTGAAGGCGGTCGCGGACGCCCCAAGCTACACTGACGAATCAATCTCTCGCAGGAAGGATCCCGCAATGTTCGGAAACTGGATCAAGACCTCCATCCTGATGGCCGGCATCGTCGCCCTGTTCGGGGCGATGGGCGCGGCCATCGGCGGCCAGCAGGGCATGCTGATCGCGCTCGTGATGGGTGGCGCGATGAACGTCTGGGCCTACTGGTTCTCGGACAAGATGGTGCTGAAGATGTACAAGGCGCGCGAGGTCGATGCCGCCTCCTCGCCCTACCTGTACAACATGGTGGCGGAGCTCGCCCGCCGTGCCGAGCTGCCGATGCCGAAGGTGTACATCATCGACGAGGCCCAGCCCAATGCCTTCGCCACCGGCCGCAACCCCGACAACGCCGCGGTGGCGGCGACTACCGGCATCATCCGCATGCTCTCCGAGCGCGAGCTGCGCGGGGTGATGGCGCACGAACTGGCACACGTGAAGAACCGCGACATCCTGATCTCGACCATCTCGGCCACCATCGCGGGCGCGATCTCGATGCTGGCCAACTTCGGCATGTTCTTCGGCGGCCGCGAGGGCGAGGAGCGTCCCAACCCCATCGTCTCGATCGCGATGATGATCCTCGCCCCGCTCGCCGGCATGCTGATCCAGATGGCGATCAGCCGCACCCGCGAGTTCGGCGCCGACCGCGGTGGCGCGGAGATCTCCGGCGATCCCGCCGCGCTCGCCGCCGCGCTCGCCAAGATCGACGCCTACGCGCGCGGCATCCCGATGCACACAGCCGAGCGCCACCCGGAGACCGCGCAGATGATGATCATGAACCCGCTCTCCGGCGGCGGCCTGCGCGGGCTGTTCTCGACGCACCCCTCCACCCAGGAGCGCATCGCGCGCCTGCAGACCATGCGCTGAGGCCTGCCCGACGCTCAGTCCGACGCGAAGGCGCTGCGGATCAGGGCGAGCAGCTCGCCCGGCCGCACCGCCTCGCCGAAGGCACCGGCGCGCAGCAGGCATTCGCGCCGCGCCGCGCGACGCGAGGGATCGAACTCGGCGTGATAGAAGATGACCGGCGGTCGCCGCGGGCGTGCGGCGAGCATGCGTAGCAGCTCGAGTCCGGCGCTCGATGCGGTGGCGGCCGGTTCGGCTCGGTCCCAATCCGACAGTATCAGGTCGAAACCTTCCTCGTCCGCGTCGAGGCAGGCGATCGCTTCCCCGGTGCTGCGCACGTTCACCACCTCGACCTGCAGTTTCGCCAGCGCGGCCAGCTCATGGCGGTTGTTTTCCGGGCGGTCGTCCACCCAGAGCACGCGCTTCTGCGCGGGCATGTCGATCAGCGCCTCGGCCAGGCCCTCCGCCTCGCCGCTGCCGATGCCCTGCACGCCCTTGATGCGCGCCGCGAGGGCGAGCTCGTTTGCGAACGCGGCGATGGTGCGCTCGAGCAGGGCGTCGGTGCGGGCGTCCCGGGTCGCGGCCATCCTGGGCGCCGGACGCGCCATTTCGAGCGTGCGGACAGGCTCTTCCGGAAGCGGCACGCTTGCGACCGCCGTACCGAAACCGCTCGCGCGCGGTACGGACGGCGCCTCCGGCGGGGCTGCCGGCGGGGCTGCCGGGGGCGGTGCGCTCGCCCAGCGCTGGCGGATGGCCTCGACCGCGCGCCGGATGCCCTTGGCGACGTCGGTCCAGGCCTCGTCGCGGTTGGGCCACGAGGTCACCGGGCGCAGGTCGGTGGGCAAGCCCTGCAGGTGGGCGAAGGGCGCGTCCTCGAGATCGACCGCGCGCAGCAGCACCGGGATCACGCTGGCGTCGCCGCGCCGGGCGCGTTCGATCGCGGTGGCGAGCTCCTTGCCCCAGATATAGTCGGAGTTGAGGAAGTCCATGCTCACCAGCAGCAGGATCAGGTCTGCCATGGCGAGCTGCTCGTCGATCGCCTTGTCCCACTCCTGCCCGGGGACGATGCCGCGATCGTGCCAGGGACGGATCACGCCCTTGCGCCGCAGCAGCGCGAGGTGGCCGTCGAGCTCGTCGCGCAGCTTTTCGTCCTCGTGCGCGTAGCTGTAGAAGAGATCCACCGGTTCCATCACGATGCTCCATCGGGTTGCCGCCTGATCTTCACCATAGATCAGGCCGGCTCCGTCTGCGTGGTGTCGGGACCCCCGCCTCGCCCGAGCCCTTCCCGGCCCGCTTCCACGGCGCACTTCGGTGCGGAGCCTCCGCGCGCGGACCAGAACGCCTGCATGCATCGGCTTGGTGTAGGCTAGCGGTCCCACCAGCCGGCGACGCAGGCACGTGCCGGCGCAACCCTCACCTGAAGGAGATCGACATGAGCAAAGTCACCCTTGGCGGCAACCCGATCGACGTGGCGGGCCGTTTCCCGCAGGCCGGCGAGGCGGCGCCCGTCTTCAGGCTCACCGGCGCCGATCTCGCCGACGTGGGCCTCGAGGCCTTCGCCGGCAAGCGCAAGGTGCTGAACATCGTCCCCAGCCTGGACACCCCGGTGTGCGCCACCTCGACCCGCAAGTTCAACGCCGAGGCCGCCGGCCTCGCGGATACCGTGGTGCTGGTCGTGTCCGCCGACCTGCCCTTCGCCGCCAAGCGCTTCTGCGAGACCGAAGGCCTGAAGAACGTGCATACGCTGTCGACCTTCCGCAACCCGAAGTTCGCGCAGGACTACGGCGTCGCGATCACCTCCGGCCCGCTCGCCGGCGTCACCGCGCGCGCGGTCGTGGTCGTCGATGGCAACGACAAGGTGGTGTATTCGCAGCTCGTGCCCGAGATCAAGGAAGAGCCCGACTACGCCGCCGCGCTCGCCGCGCTGAAGTAAGCCGCCGTGCCGCGGGCGTCGCCGCCGGGCGCGGTGGCGACGCTCAGCGCCGGGACGAGCCCTGGCTGGCCGCCGCCGGGCGCTGCGGCTCGTCGAAGCGGCTGTCGTCCTCGAGCGGGAACACGCCCAGCCCCTGGGTGGCCAGTCGCACCGTGGTCGGCCCGCGGTCCTGCGACAGCTTGAACAGCTGCTCGCCCATGCGCACGATGCAGCCCTCGAACATCTCGCGCTCCGCATTCACCCGTGCCTCGCGGGTGAGCGCGAGGCGGTGCTGCAGATCCTCCTCCTCGCTGCGCAAGCTCTCGATCTCGCCCGACAGCGCGCTCGCCGTCTGCTCGGCACGTCCCAGCATCTCGGGTGTCACGCGATCGGGATGGCGGTCGGCGAAGGTGAGCATCTTGCCGATCTCGAGCAAGCGGTTCTCGAGTGCGTCGCGCGCCTCGGCCTTCTCCTGGATGGCGTGTTCCAGCCCGTTGTCCATGCCGATCTCGAGCTCGGTGCGGATGCGGCTGTTCGCGCCGATCGTGCGCGCGTGGATGGACAGGCTGGCGCGGCAATGGCCGCCGACGATCTGGCCGCGCAGGCGCTTGCCTACGCGGATGTGGTTGCGTGCCTCGAGCTGGCACTGCATGGCGACGTCGTCGATGAAGATCGAGTCGCCCGCGCTGATGCGCGCCTGCTGCGCGTAGGTGGCGCAGAAGCTGTCCTCGCAGCGGATCGCGTGCGCGCTGTAATCCTTGCCGGCGGTCTTGCCGCCCAGCCCGCCGAGCACGCCGCCCTTGACCACGATGCTGCCGCCGGCCTCCAGCGTGGCCGGCTCGACCACGCCGCCGACCTCGATGTCGCCGCTGGCGCGCACCGTCATCCCGGCCTGCACATCGTTGCGGATGCGCACGCTGCCGTCGAAGTCGATGTTGCCGGTGGCGAGGTTGACCGCATCCACGGTGAAGATCGGCTCCACCATCGCGCCGTTGCGCACCCGCACCGGCTGGCCGTCGCAGGCAGCCACGAGCAGCTCGGGGTCCTCGGGCGAGATCGCGGTGCCGCGCAGGCCGGGGGCGAAGCGCTGCTCGCGACCGCGCCGCGCCACGATCGGCCGGCCGTACACATTGACGCCGTCGACTCCGGGCTGCGGGGGATGGCGGCGCATCAGCGCATCGCCGGCGTGGACGACGAGGATCTCGCCGAGGTCGCGGTAGTCGGTGCGGCCGCAGGGGCGCACGCTGGGTACGCGCTCGCGCGTCTCCGGCAGCAGGTACTCGAGCCAGCCGTCCTTGCCCGGTTCCGGTTCCCGGCCGCGCGCGATGGCGAGGTCGTCGGCCTGACCGTCGGCGATGGCGCGGTTCATCTCCTCCAGCAGCAGGCCCTCGACGATGCCGCGCGATTCGATCAGGGCGAGCAGTTCGGTCTTGCTCGCCGGCTTGCCACCCTTGGCCGGCACGATGCTCAGGCGTGCGACCAGTCCGTCCAGCGAGACTCCGATCTGCATCGACGCATCCACGCACTGCGCGATCTCGACCGGCGCCACCGCCTCGCCGGCGTTGTACTGGGCGATCAGGCGGCGGATCGGGTCGGGGCGGATCTGCAGGTCGGCGTAGCCCGCGGCTTCGAGCCGTCGGCGCAGCCACAAGGCGTCGATGCGCGGAAAATGCGGGTCATGGGCGATGCTCACGCTCAGGACGCGCGTGAGTTCGTCGAACGACACCTCCAGTTCCGGGCCTTCCGTGGGCTGCTTGTCCATGTTTCCAGTGCGATCCGATCAGCAAGGTCCGCGTGCGCGGTCGGGGGATTGTAGCCGCGCGCATATTGTTGGTGCCAATGGGGCGAACCTGATTCGACGCCCGCGGCCGTGTCGCCCGTGCAATGCTCAGGCGCCCAGTGCGCGGGCGATGAAGTGCCTGGCCACGCGCGGGCGCGGCACCTTGTCCTCGAACCAGGCGCGCACGTCGGTGTCCAGGCCGATGCCGTGCATGTAGTTGTATAGCGCCTTGTTGAGCGCCTTGCCGAGGCGGTCGTGGTCCACCCCGGTGGGGTCGATGAAGCCGACGTCGTTCTTCGCGAACGTGATCTCGGGCAGCGCCACCAGGGTGACGCCGAACTCCTCCGGGTTCCTGCCCACCGGAGAATGCACGGTGCATGCGAAACGATGGAAGAAGCCCGACTGGATGCAGCCGGCTTCGAAGAGCTGGCGCACGTATTCGAGCGCGTCGACGGTGTCGTGCACCGTCTGGGTGGGGAAGCCGTACATCAGGTAGGCGTGCACCAGCACCCCGGCCGCGGTGAAGGCGTGGGTGACGCGCGCGACCTGCTCGACCGAAACGCCCTTCTTCATCAGCTGCAGCAGGCGGTCGGAGGCCACCTCCAGCCCGCCCGAGACCGCGATGCAGCCGCTGTCGGCGAGCAGCTGGCAGAGCTCGGGGCTGAAGGATTTCTCGAAGCGGATGTTGCCCCACCACGAGATCGCCAAGCCGCGCCGCAGCAGCTCCTCGGCGAGCGCACGCAAGGCCTTGGGCGGCGCGGCCTCGTCGACGAAGTGGAAGCCGGTCTGGCCGGTCTCGGCGATGATCGCCTCGATGCGGTCGACCAGCAGGCCGGCGGCGGCGCCGTCGTAGCGGCCGATGTAGTCGAGGCTGACGTCGCAGAAGCTGCACTTCTTCCAGTAGCAGCCGTGGGCCACGGTGAGCTTGTTCCAGCGCCCGTCCGACCACAGGCGGTGCATCGGGTTGAGCATGTCGAGCACCGACAGGTAGCCGTCCAGCGGCAGGCCGTCCCAGGTCGGGGTGCCGACCTCGGCGAAGGGCACGTCGGGCTCGGCGAGGTTGATGTAGCGCACCTGGCCCGTATCCGCATCGCGCACGAAGGTCCGCACCAGCCGGGATCTGCCGCGCCGGCCCTGCAGGTGCTCGAGCAGCGCGAGCAGCGGGCGCTCGCCGTCGTCGAGCGTGACGTAGTCGAAATGGTCGAACACCCGTGGCTCGGCGAGCTCGCGCAGCTCGGTATTGACGAAGCCGCCGCCGAGCACGGTGACGATCTCCGGATGCGCGGCCTTGATCGCCTGCGCGATGCGGAAGGCGCCGTACACCGAGCCCGGGAAGGGGGTGGAGACCAGCACCACCTGCGGCGAGTGGCGGGAGAGGGCTTCGAGGGTCAGGTCTTTCAAATACGCGTCGACCAGCGTCGGTGCGGCGGCAAGCGCGGCGGCGAGCGGCTCGAAGGTGGGCTGGCTCATCGCCAGCGTCTCGGCGTAGCGCACGAACTCGAAGCGCGCATCCACCGCGTCGCGCAGGATGTCGGCGAGCTCGTTGAGGTACAGCGTCGCCAGGTGGCGCGCGCGGTCGGCGAGGCCGAGGGCGCCGAAGGCCCAGGCGAGCGGGTCGCCGCCCTCGGGGTCGTCCGGGTCGACGTAGGCGTCCACCGCATCGAAGCGCGGCCCCTCGGGCAGGAAGGTCCGGCTGGCGATGCGGTGCGCGATGGTCGGGTCGCGACCCTGCAGGAAGGCGATGGTGGGGTCGACGGTGTAGCGGTAGCGCGCGAAGTGGTCGAGAAAGCCCTGTACCAGCGGCGTGCGCCGCTTCTTCGGCAGCGCCTCGGCGCGGGCGCGGATGTCGTCCAGCCCGGCGGGCGAGAGCAGGCGCAGCACCAGCTTCAGCGCCAGGTCTTCCTGCACCGCATCCACCCCGCGCGAGCGCAGGAAGCCGGTGAGGTAGGCGGTGGACGGGTAGGGCGTGTTGAGCTGCGTCATCGGCGGGATGACGGAGAGCACGCGGATCGGGTGGGCGGAGGGCGGCGCGGCGGACATGGCGGATGTTGCGGGCGAAGGGCGCGAGGATGCCGCAGCCGCTACTGGAACGCCACCTCGGCGAAGCTGCGCAGCTTGCGGCTGTGCAGGCGGTCGACGCCTTGTTCGCGCAACTGCTCGAGCGCGCGGATGCCGATGCGCAGGTGCTGGTCCACCCGCTCGCGGTAGAACTTGTCGGCCATGCCGGGCAGCTTGATCTCGCCGTGCAGCGGCTTGTCGCTGACGCACAGCAGGGTGCCGTAGGGCACGCGGAAGCGGAAGCCGTTGGCGGCGATGGTGGCGGATTCCATGTCGAGCGCCACCGCGCGGCTCTGGCTGAAGCGGCGCTCCGGGCTGCTCGACATGCCGTGCGAGGGCAGCAGCTCCCAGTTGCGGTTGTCGGTGCTGGCGACGGTGCCGGTGCGCATCAGGCGCTTGAGCTCGTAGCCGGACAGCTGCGTGACCTCGGCCACGGCGGCCTCGAGCGCGACCTGCACCTCGGCGAGCGGCGGGATCGGCACCCAGGGCGGGAGCTCCTCGTCGAGCACGTGGTCCTCGCGCACGTAGCCGTGGGCGAGCACGTAGTCGCCCAGATGCTGGCTGTTGCGCAGCCCGGCGCAGTGGCCGAGCATGATCCAGGCGTGCGGGCGCAGCACCGCGATGTGGTCGGTGATGGTCTTGGCGTTGGCCGGGCCGACGCCGATATTCACCATCGTGATGCCGGCGTGGTCGCCGCGCACCAGGTGGTAGGCCGGCATCTGCGGCAGGCGCGGCGGCGGGGTGCCATCGGCGTCCTCGGCCTGCGGCGCGAGGTCGCTGCGGCGGGTGACCACGTTGCCCGGCTCGACGAAGGCCTCGTAGCCGTGGCCGGAGGCGGTGTCGGCCATGAGCTCGTGGCCGAGGCGGATGAACTCGTCGATGTAGAACTGGTAGTTGGTGAACAGCACGAAGTTCTGGAAGAAGGCCGGCCGCGTGCCGGTGTAGTGGCGCAGCCGGTGCAGCGAGTAATCCACCCGCGGCGCGGTGAACAGCGCGAGCGGATGCGGTTCGCCGGGGCCGGGCTCGAAGGTGCCGTTGGCGATGCCGTCGTCCATGGCGCCCAAGTCGGGCAGGTCGAAGTGATCGCGCAGCAGGCGGCGGCGCTCGGGGCCGAGGTGGCCTTCCAGGTAGTCGTGCTCGGGCAGGGCGAAATGCACCGGGATGGGCTGCGTGCTGCTGCCCACCTGCAAGGCCACGCCGTGGTTCTGCACCAGCAGGCGGAATTGCTCCAGGTAGTAGTCGGCGAACAGGTCGGGCCGGGTCAGCGTGGTCTCGAACACGCCCGGCCCGGCGACGAAGCCGTAGGACAGCCGCGAATCGGCGCGCGCCACGGTGTCGGTGCGCACGCGCAGCAGCGGATAGCAGGCGCGCACGTGGCGGCCGATGTCGGCGCCGTCGACGTAGTGCTGCAGGCCGCGGCGCAGGTGCTCGACCGCGAGGTCGTAGATCTCGTGCGCCCGGGCCAGCGCCGCGGCCGGATCGGCGAAGTCCTCGACGTCGAAGTGGGGGGCGTGGCCGTTCATCGTTTGCGGGTGCTCGTGGTTCAGGTGCGCGCGAGCAGGCGCTGGACCGCCTCGAGGTGCTCGGGTTCGTTGTGGCACATGCCCTGGAAGGCGGCGGAAAGGTCGAGGAAGTCCTTCAGTTCCATGCGCTGCGCCATCTTCATCAGGCGCTTGGTGAGGCGCAGGGCCTTGGGAGGCTGGGCGGCGAAGCGTGCGGCCAGCTCGTGCGCGCGGGGCAGCAACTGCTCGGGCTCGACCACCTCGAGCACGATGCCGAGCGTCTTCGCCTCGGCGGCGCCGACGATGCGGCCCGAGAGCGTGAGCTCGAAGGCCTGCTGGTAGCCGATCAGGCGCTGCATGAACCAGGCGCCGCCGTCGCCGGGGATGATGCCGAGGTTGAGGAAGGTCTCGCCGAACTTCGCCTTGGTCGATGCGATGCGGATGTCGGCCATGTTGGCGAGGTCGAAGCCGGCGCCGATCGCCGGGCCGTTGACCGCGGCGATGACCGGCACCTCGACCGCCTGCAGCGCCAGCGGGATGCGCTGGATGCCCTGGCGGTAGCGGGTGGCGACCTCGGCCACGTCGCCGGCGAAGTCGCCGCCGCGCGCCGCCATGTCCTTGACGTTGCCGCCCGCGGAGAAGGCCGCGCCTTCGCCGGTGATGACGAGGACGGAGACCTCCTCGCAGCGGTTCACCCATTCGGCCACGCCGACGATGTCGTCGATCAGCGCGGTGCCGGTGAGCGCGTTGCGCACGTCGTCGCGCGCCAGCGTGAGGGTGGCGACGCGCTTGTCGAGTTGGAGGCGGGCGTCGTGGACGGTGGGCAGGGTCATCGTGCGGTCTCCTTGTGGGCGGCGGACAGTTGGGGGCCGCGGTGCGCGGCCTGGGGCAGGGCCTGGGACTGGTTCGGGCGCTGCGTTCAGCGCGGGTTACGGAGCGGCTCGGGCAATTTCAGCATGCCCGCATCGCTGAAGCGGGTGCCGCCGAGCAGCCCGCCGGCGAGCCGCCCGCGCAGGGTGTAGGGCACCTCGGTCTTCGGTTCGCCTTCGATGACGCCGAGCGCCTGGCGCACCACCGCGATCGCCGAGACCGACACCGGGATCTCGACGAGCGCCTCGCCGAAGCGCGGCACGCTGCCCTTGCGGTCGCTGACGCCGGTGGCGAAGGGCTTGCCGTCGAGGTCGAGTTCGAGGGCGAGGCCGTCGAAATCGATCGCCGCCTCGTTGGGGTTCTGCACGCGCAGCTTCACTGCGAAGCGCATCTCCATGCCCGCGCCCGGCAGGGGTTCGAGCCCCACGACGTTGATGCGTACCGGCTCGCGCTGGATCAGGCTGGCGCAGCCGGCGAGCAGCACCGATGCGAGCACGGCGAGCAGGCTGCGGGTGAAGGACGAGGCAGACGGGCGGACAGCAAGGGACATGGTGCCGACTCCGGGCAAGGGCGCGCGCTCTGCGGCCACGGTGGGCGAGTGTGGCATTCATTCTAACCGCGCCGTGCAAGGAAGCTGGCGCAGTCGATCGGCGTGGGACAAAGCGTCTCCGCCTTTTGAATTCGACCCGCATTGGGGCTATGGTGAAAGCATCGGTGGTGACTGCGGTGCCGGTCGGTTGTGCGCCGGTGCTCGTCCCCCCGGTTGTCCGCGCAGCCTTCTTCCCTGGAGTCGAGCATGGTTCCCGCCCCGCGCGCGCATCCTGGCGTCGCGCCCGCGTGTTTCGCCCTCGTGCCGGCCGCGGCGACAGCAGGCGCGGTGTTGGCTCGCTATGGCGAGCTGGCGCTCGTCGAGGTCGAACGTGTGCCGGTCACGGCCTGGGCGAGCTGGACGGATCTCGATCCGATCCGGGTCCATGGCGTGCCCCGCATTCTTCCGTCCGGATGCTTCGAACCGGGAGCGGGGCCGCGCTGCATCCTGCGCTTCGCCGGCCCGGTATTGCCAGCCTGGCGCGAGACGCTCGCCACGCTGGGCTGGACGCCACGCTTCGACTGTCCGCCCAGCGGCCTGTGTGCGGACGTCGGTGGCGATCTTGTCGCCCTGCGTGCCGCGCTTCCTGCCTTGCGCGCGATCGCTCCCTACGCGGCGGAGGACTGCGCGCGCGCGGGCGCGGGCGGGGTGGCGGCCTTGCCGGACACCGTCGATGCGGTGGCCTTCAGCGTGGAAGACCGCGTCCGCCTCGAAGGCGAGCTCACCGCCGCCGGCCTGCAGGTGGTCGCGAGCAGCCCCTACAAGCTGCGGGTGAGCGGCGATGCGGGTGCGGTCGGCCGGCTGCGCGACGCGGTCGGGGTGAAGATTGCCGATCCGGGCACCCTGCCGCGCACGGCCTCGCTGTCCTTGCGGCTCGCGATCGGTGCGACCGCCCTGCCGGAGAGCGCGGGCGGCGCGACTGGCGCGCAGGGCGGCGAGGGCGAATTGATCGCGTTCGCCGATACCGGCCTGGGAACCGGTGCGACCGATGCGCCGCATCCCGATTTCGCCGGGCGGGTGCAGGCGATCCATAGCTGGCCGCTCGCGCCCGGATGGTCGGCCTTCGTGCGCGCTCCGGGCGCGGACGACGGTGGCGCCGATCGTGGCAGCGGCCATGGCACCCATGTGGCGGGGCTGGCTGCGGGCGACGGCGGCTTGAGCGCCGGCAGGCTGGTGGGCGTGGCGCCGGGTGCGCGCATCCTCATGCAGGCGATCGAGCAGTACGTCGACCCGCTGCCGGAATGGCGCAGCCGGCTGCAGCCCGGCTTCTACCTCGCCGGGCGGCCGCTCGACCTGCGCGAGCTGCTCGAACAGGCGCGCGCCGCCGGTGCGGCGATCCACGTCGACGCCTGGGGCGTGGAGGCTGCGGGCGCCTATACCGACGACAGTTGGGAGTGCGACCATTTCCTTCACGCCCATGCCGAGATGCTGGTGATCGTCGCCGCCGGCAACGCCGGCCGCGACCGCAACCGCGACGGGGCCGTCGATGCCGGCACGCTGTACGCGCCGGCAAGCGCGAAAAGCGTTCTTGCCGTCGGTGCCACCGAGGGACCGGATGCCGGCATCGGCCTGCGCGGCGGGTGGGCGGCGCTCGATCCCGCTGGCACGCGCTTTCCCGATCCGGCACAGCGCGGCGCGTCCGTCTCGGGCGACGCCGAGCGGCTCGCGCTGCTGTCGAGCTGCGGTCCCACGCTGGATGGCCGCATCAAGCCCGACCTGTGTGCGCCCGGCACCAACCTCGCCGCCGCGCGCAGCACGGCGAGTTCGGCACGGGGCTGGGGCCTGGCCAATCCGCTGCCCTGGTACCAGTACCTCGGCGGCACCTCGATGTCGACCGGGGTGGTCGCGGGTGCGGCGGCGGTGCTGCGCCAGCGCTGGCGGCCGGTGCTCGGCGAGGCGCCGGGCGGCGCCGCGCTCAAGGCGCTGCTGATCCACGGCGCACGGGCGGTGCATCGGCGCGACGGACAGGGCGAGGAGGACCGCCAGCGCGCGGGCTTCGGTCGCCTGTGGCTGGCCGGCAGCCTGCCCGGTCCCGACGGGCCGGTGCTGATCGAGGACCGCGTCGGTGTGGCGACCGGCGAGCGCCGCCGCATCGACTGCACGGGGCCGGGACGGCTGCGCGCGGTGCTGTGCTGGTACGACGCGCCGGGCGAGGCCCTGATCAACGACCTCGACCTGGTGCTGTGCGATGCCGGCGGCAGCGTGCTTGCCTGGGGCAACCACCCGGCCGGCGCGGTCGGCAGTCCGGACCGGCGCAACACCGTCGAATGCATCGACGTGGCGCTCGGCGAGGGCGAGTGGATGCTGGAGGTGCGCGGCGTGAATGTGCCGCTCGGGCCGCAGCCGTGGGCGCTGGCGACAAGTCCCGGCGTCGTCGTGCGGGCCACCCCCGCGGCGCCGGGGACGCCGACGGTGCCCGCGGATCCGCTGCCCGCGCCGCGTTGGCGGGTCGACCTGCCGTGGACGGCGGTGCGCGGCGTGGGGGCCAGACGCGCGATCGAACTCGAGCGCACGCTGCCCGGCGGGCTCGCCGCACTATGCGCCGGTGTCCCGGACGAGGATGCGCTGGCCTTCCTGCCCGCGGCCTTGCGCGCGCAGATCCGCAGCCTGGCTGCCTTCCTCGGTGCGCCGCCACCCGCCGCGGCGCGGCTCGCGCTGGCGCATCCGCTCCACGCCCTGCTCTCCGGCGCGCCCGAGACCGTCTCCACCGTCGCATGGCAGGCCCTGGCCGCCGCGCTCTCTCCCTTGCTCGAAGCGCTCGACCGCAACGTCGCCCGCGAGGTCCGCGGCGAGCGCTTGTTCCGATGAACCACTCACAAGGAGTGCATCATGGCTGACAACACCGAAAAACCGGGCAAGGGCAAGCCGACCCGGACCCAGGCCGGCGCGACGTCGCCGGCTACCGCGCTGCCCGAGGGCAGCATCCTCTCGGCGGGTGCGCTGATGCCCGGTGCGGTTGGCGGCGCGCTCGCCCTCGGGGCCGACGTCTCCGGCGAACTCGCCGAGCTCGCGCCCAGCTTCGGCGATATCCTGGCCTCGATCGGCCGCGGGGTCGCCGATTCGCAGACCGCCCTCGATCGTGGCCTGGTCGACACCGCGACCACCCTGTCGCAGTCGAACATCACGGTGGTCACCGACGTCGTGCAGGAGTTGAACGACGACGGCCTCCCGGTCCCCAGCGCGACCCAGCTCGTGACCCAGAACGTGTCGCTGATCAACTTCGTCCGTCCCACCGCGCATCAGTGGAGCCACGTCGCGCTGCGCATGGACATGACCGTCGGTGCGGTCGACAACGAGCGCGGCATCAGCGTCAACAGCAAGACCAAGAGCGCGCGGGCGACCAATGTCGGCCTCTTCTTCGGCTTCCTGGGCATCGGCGTGTCGTCGTTCAAGGAGAAATCGACCTTCCGTTCCGAGGAGTCGGACTTCGAATCGAACTGGGCGGAGGGGCGCGTGCTGATGGACGCCCTGCTGCAGCCGCGCAACGTCGACGGATTCGACCCGCCGGCCGAGGTCTCCATCGGACCGCAGATCTTCATGGCGCTGGGCAGCGTGCAGGAGACGCTGAACTCGGGCGTCGTCACCGCGCGCTCCACCGACATCGTGATCACGGTGCGCAAGGCCAACGGCGCGGTGAATCCGACCGTGACGATCGACGTCGATCCCGGCCCCTTCGACCTGTCCTTCGCGACCACCGACGGCTTCACCGGCAACACCACGAACGCGGCCGGGCAGTGCCGGATCACGCTGTCGCGCAACATCCCCAGCCCGCTCTTCCAGCGCCGCGTGCGCGGCACGGTGACCGCCACGCTGGGCCAGATCGAACGCAGCACGACGGTGTCGCTCTGAGCGCCGCCCGCCACAGGAGAAACCATCATGCCTGATCTACTTCCTCCCCTTGCCCGAGCGCTGGCCGAGGACGCCAACGTCTCCGACGAACTGCGCGGTGCCGGCATCGCCTTCGGCACGCTGGTCGAACGCACCGGCGCGGCCGTGGCCGCGACCCAGCTGCAGCTCGACACCTCGAGCGCGGCGACGGCCTCGGCGCTGGCCGCCACGCTGGTCAACGTGATCGCGGTGCGCGAGCAGGTGTTCCGCGACGACGGCACGCTCGACCATGTCACCAACCACGTGCGCCCGCTGCCGCTGATCAGCTTCATCGATCCGGTGTTCTACCAATGGACCAGCGTGCGCCTGCAGGGCGAGTTCTACGCACGCGAGTTCGCCGCGTCCTCGGAGACCACGAGCGCGTACTCGGGCTCGAATTTCGGGCTCTTCGGCAGCGGCGTGTCGATGTTCTTCGGCCCCGGCATGGTCACCAGCGGGAGCGGATCCGGGTCGAGCACCACCACGACCGACGTGTCCACCGACGTCTCGCTCGGCCGCATCCGCGCCAGTGCGCTGCTCGAGCCGCGCGACGACGTCGGCATCCCCAAGCCCAACCAGGTGATCCGCGGGCCGCGCCTCGCGCTCATCCAGGGCGAGATTGCCGACGTCATGGATGGCGGCGATCTGGTCGGACGCACCATGAGCGTGCTGCTGCAGTACAGTCGCCGCAATGGCGCGCCGATCGCCGGCAAGGCGCTGTCGGTCGAGAGCTCCGGCGTGCCCTGGCGGCATCTCGGCAGCGGCGTCACCGATGCCGCGGGGCAGCTCCAGATCGAGCTGAGGCGTGACTTCCTCGACGAGGACGCCGACACGGCGCCGGCCAGCTTCGTGATCACCGCGCGCATCGGCCTGGTGAGCAACTCGGTCACCGTCACCTTCTGAACGGTCCGGCGTGGGGGCGGGAAGGCCCGCCTCCGCGCCGGCGGGAGAACGCATGGACAAGGCGAACGTCAGTGCCGGCGAACTGGCCGGCCAGCAGGCCGTCGAGCTGGGCGAACTGCTCGCGCGCACCGTAGTCTCGGTCGCCGCGGCGCAGGAGGCGCTCGACCGCCACGCCACCGATCGCCTCGACGCGATCGAGCGCGGCGACGAGGACGCCCCCCGGGTGCCGCCGCTGTGGTACACCTTCACCGAGGTGACGCTCGAGGTGGCGCTCTCCGCATCGGTCGAGCGCGCCAGCGGGAGCGTCCCGCCGCGCCTCATGTCGCGCCCTGTGGACGCGCGCCAGGTCAGCCTCTACGGCTACCAGGCCGCGAGCAGCCTGATGGTGCGGCTGCGGCTGGCGCCGCGCCAGGGCATGCCCGACGTCTCGCCGCCACCCGCCTGAATCGCCCGCACTTCCCCTCACGAACTCGTCGCCCCGCCATGCCCATCGATCCCAAGGACCTCCGCACCGCTGCCGGCTCGCTGCTCGACCCCCGGCTCGTGGACACGATGAACCTGAAGCCCGTCGGCACGTCCAGCCTGGTGAATCTGGAGGGCAGGCTGGGCGTCTTCACCCCGGTGGCGGAGGACGGCAGCGGCGCCGACAACACCGAGGCGGTGATCGCGGCGCTGCGCAAGGAGCTCGTCCGCCTCGAGAGCGAGAACGCCGCGCTGCGCCGCCAGCTCGCCGAGGTCGAGGCGGCGCGCAAGCGCAGCCCGGACGACTTCGCCAGCGCGGTCGCCCACACCCTGGACACCCTGCAGCACAAGCTGGCGCAGACCACCAACCCGGTGAGCCGCTTCGCGGTGCGCGAGGTGGCGATCGACGCCCAGGTGACGGTGGACGTGTCGCCGCTGGGCACCCTCGAGTACCGCTTCGTGCGCCCCGAGGACGACATCGATCCGTCCAAGCTGTCGCGCATCCGGCTCGACCTCGTGCCCCTGCCGCGCGAGGACGCGGGCCTGAGCGCCAGCCCGGAGTTCAGCCCGTGGGCGGGCGTGGAAGACATCGTCGGGGTCGGCGAGACCTGGCGCGGCGCGCTCAACCGCCAGCAGATCTTCACCATCGCCGACCTGCTGGTGGCCGGGTCGCGGCTCAAGTCGAGCGCCGAACTGGCCGCGCTGGTGGGGGTGGATCGGCAGCGCCTGGCCGAGTGGATGGGTCATGCGGAGCTGCTCTCGGTGCGCACGATCGAGCCGCGCGCGGCCGACGTGCTGTGGACGGTCGGCATCCGCTCGCTGGAGACGCTCGCCGGCGCGGCGGCGGTGGAGGTCGTCGAGAAATACAACGCCGAGGTCGCCCGCCGCGCACACAAGAGCCTCGCCCCGATCAACGCGGCGCAGGCCGCCTCCTGGATCGAGGCCGCGAAGAAGTACCACGGCCGGCCGCGCGAGGGCGGCTGAAGCTGCCTCAGGCGCGTACGAGCCAGTCGAGCAGGCCGTCCATCAGCGCGTGGGTCGCGGCGAAGTGCCCGTCGGCGTGGCCGAGGATCGTCGCCTCGTCCTGGATCCAGCGTCCCGGCACCAGCTCGCCGCGGCAGTTGTCGACGATCGCGCGCAGGCTGGATGCGGTCATCTCGAGGTGGAACTGCAGGCCGATCGTACGCCCGCCGAGCTGGAAGGCCTGGTGGCGGCACGCCGGGCTCGACGCGAGCAGGCGCGCGCCCGCGGGCAGATCGAAGGTCTCGCCGTGCCAGTGCAGCACGGTGGTGCGCGCGGGGAAGGGGAAGCGCGATGCGGTGTCTGCAGCGTCGGGTTCCGCTCCGCTGGCGGCGACCTCGAACCAGCCGATCTCCTTGTCCGCGTTGCGATAGACGCGGGCGCCGTGCGCGCTGGCGATCAGCTGCGCGCCGAGGCAGATGCCGAGCACCGGCCGGCCGAGCGCGACCACTTCCGCGATGAAGCGCTTCTCGGCGACCAGCCAGGGCAATTCCGCCTCGTCATTGACGCTCATCGGCCCGCCCATCACCACCAGCAGATCGATCGCGGCCGGGTCGGGCAGCACCGGCGATTCCCAGAAGCGGGTCGAGCCGATGTCCGCACCGCGCGCGGCGAGCCAGTCGCCGATGTGACCGGGGCCTTCGAAGGGAACGTGCTGCAGGATGTGGGCTTTCATGGCGTCCTGGGGTGGCGAGATGGAACGGGTGGCCTATTCTAGAAGCGCGAGCCGGGCTGGCGCAGGAATTCGGCCTCCTCCGGGCTTGTCTCGCGCCCGAGCGCGGCGTTGCGGTGCGGGAAGCGGCCGAAGCGCTCGATGATCTCGAGGTGGCGGCGGGCGTAGTCGAGGTAGCCGGCGAAGGCCGTGCGCAGCGCGGGCTCGACCGCGATGGCGAGCGTATCGAACCGACGCACCGCCTCGCGCTGGTCGGCGAGGTTTTCGGAGTGCTCCAGCGGCAGGTACAGGAAGACGCGCTCGATCGGGCGCAGCCCGGCGTCGAGGCCGCGCGCGAGCGCCTCCTTCGCCCAGCGCAGCGCGAGCACGTCGAAGGCGAAGGCCGCGGCTTCGCCGCGCCAGATGTTGCGCGGGAACTGGTCGGTCAGCAGCACCAGCGCCAGGCGCCCGCGCAGCCCGCCCAGCCAGGTGTCGAGCTCCCCGCCCGCGGCGCGGCCCACCAGCGGGGCGAAGCGTGCGCGGATCTCCGCGTCGACCGCGGGCTGTTTCCTCCACCATAGCGCCGACTGGCGCTCGATGATGGCGGCCTCTGCGTCCGCATCGGCCGCGGGGCCGAACCAGAAGGCGTGGATCGTGGCGGGCGTGTCCATGCGGGGCTCCGGGCGGCCGATCGGGGTGGGGCAAGCATAGCCCAGCCCGCTGCGATGCGGGAGCGTCGGGCGCGAGGGCGATCGCTCCAACGGAATGGTCCGCTCCCACGTGGCAGGCGATGAGCGCCTGCAGCGCCTTCATGCAATCGCCCTGCTCCAGACGCCTGGTTCGCACCCCGTCCGCGCGGGTGGCGCAATAATGCCGCCATGCCCAGCGACACCGCCTCCCCCGCCCCGCTCTCCGCCCTGCGTGGCCTGCTCCCCTTCCTGCGCCCCTACCGCGCACGGGTGGTGCTCGCCTTCGTGTTCTTGTGCCTGGGCTCGGCGGCCATCCTGGTGGTGCCGCTGGCCTTTCGCGACCTGATCGACGCGGGCTTCGGCGGCGTGTCCGTCGGCGGTGCCGCGACGGGCGGGGCGGCGGACGGCGGCGGGCTGTTTGGCGCGCAGGGGCTGGACGGACGTTTCGTCGCGCTGTTCGGCCTCGCAGTGTTCTGGGCGGCGGCGGTGGCCGCGCGCTACTACACGGTGTCGTGGATCGGCGAGCGCGTCACCGCCGACCTGCGCAGCGCGGTGTATGCGCGCGTGCTGCGCCAGTCGCCGCAGTACTTCGAGACCCTGCAGACCGGCGAGGTGCTGTCGCGGCTCACCGGCGACACGACGCTGGTGCAGACGGTGGTGGGCAGCTCGATCTCGCTGGGGCTGCGCAGCCTCTTCCAGTTCGTCGGCGGCATGTTGATGCTGGCGGTGACCAGCGTGCAGCTCTTCGGGCTCATCTTCGGGCTCATGGCCCTGCTCGCGCTGCCCATCACGCTGATCGGCCGGCGCGTGCGCAGCCTCTCGCGCGAGGCGCAGGACCGCATCGCCGACGCCTCGGCGCTCGCCGGCGAGATCCTCGCGGCCATGCCCACGGTGCAGGCCTTCGGGCAGGAGGACAACGAGGCCGCGCGTTTCGCCGCCCGCGCCGAGACCAGCTTCGCCGCCGCGGTGCGGCGCACCCGGGTGCGCGCGGCGCTCACCGGGCTGATCATCGCCGCGGTGATGGGCACGATCATCTTCGTGCTGTGGATCGGCGCGCGCCAGGTGCAGGCCGGCGCGCTGTCGGTGGGCGATCTCGGCGCCTTCGTGATCTACGCCGCGCTGGTCGCGGGCGGCGCCGGCACGCTTGCCGAGGTGTGGGGCGACGTGATGCGCGCCGCGGGGGCGAGCGGGCGGCTGCTGGAGCTGCTGCAGGCAGAGCCGGTGATCCGGGATGCAGAGGCGGCGGAGGGCGTAGCGGAGGCGGCCGGAGGTGGCGGTTCGCGACGGGCGCCGCGCCTGCATGAGAACCCGCGCAGCACGCGCCCTGCGGGCGCGGCGCCCGCCGCGAACCCCGCACCCGATTCCCCCACCAAGGCCCCTGCCACCCACCCCGCGATCGAGCTCGCCGACGTCGTCTTCCGCTACCCTGCCCGCCCCGCCGTGCCAGCGCTCGACGGCATCGACCTGCGCATCGCGGTGGGCGAAAGGCTCGCGCTGGTCGGCCCCTCGGGCGCCGGCAAGACCAGCCTGTTCCAGCTCCTGCTGCGCTTCTACGAGGCCGGCGAGGGCTGCATCCGCATCGACGGCCAGGACATCCGCGCGCTGCCGCTGCGAAGCCTGCGTGCGCGTATCGCCCTCGTGCCCCAGGACCCGGTGATCTTCTCCGCGAGCGCGCTCGACAACATCCGCTACGGTCGCCCCGACGCAGGCGACGCCGAGGTGATCGCCGCCGCGCGTGCCGCGGCCGCCGACGAGTTCATCGCCCGCCTGCCCGAGGGCTACGCAACCTTCCTCGGCGAGCGCGGCACGCGGCTCTCGGGCGGCCAGCGCCAGCGTATCGCGATCGCACGCGCGATCCTCAAGGGCGCGCCCATCCTGCTGCTCGACGAGGCCACCAGCGCGCTCGACGCCGAAGCCGAGGTCCTGGTGCAGCAAGGCCTGGCCGCCGCGATGCAGGGCCGCACCACGCTGATCATCGCCCACCGCCTTGCGACGGTGCAGAAGGTGGATCGCATCGTGGTGATGGACGCGGGGCGCATCGTCGAGACCGGCACCCCGGCCGACCTGCGCCGCCAGGGCGGGCTGTATGCGCGGTTGGCGGCGCTGCAGCTGGAGGGCTGACCGGAGCCTCCCGCAGCGCAGGCGCGGACCCGGTGCGCTGCAATCGCGACTCGCGTCGCTCCCACGGAAAACCGCCGCGCTTCGGCGAGCCTTGTGGGAGCGACGCAAGTCGCGATCGGGCGGCCCTGTGGCGCAGGCGCGGATCCGTTGCGCCCTGCGGCGGGCACGCACGCGCTGACGCTCCCGGATGGCGCCGGCGCTTCACGGCAGCGTGCGTTCGCGCAGGTAGCGCGGAAAGCGCGGCAGGCCGGCGGGGGTGAGCTCGCGGTAGCGGTAGGTGACGAGGGCGCCGAGCGCGGGCGGGTTGGCGCGCAGCGCGTCGCTGAGGCCGCTGCCGATGCGGAAGCGCCGCCCGTCCGCGCGCTCGACCTGCAGCGCACCCACCCTGCCCTGCAGCCTGCCTTTGCCCGGCAGGTAGCCCACCACGCGCGCCTCGGCGTCGAGCCAGGGGGTGAGCTTGCGCAGGGCCTCGCTGCGGCCGGGCTGCCAGAGGGCGTCGGCGCGATGCAGCATGAGGCCTTCGCCGCCACTTGCGAGGACCTCGCCGAGCAGGCGCTGCAAGGCGGCACGGTCGGGTACGCGCTGCTGCGGGATCGCCTGCACCCAGGGCGCATCGGCGGCCTCGGCCAGGCTGCGCAGACGCGCCAGCCGGGTGTCGAAGTCGCCGGCGGCGCCGGGCAATTCGAAGAGCATGTAGCGCACCTCGCGCCACAGCGGGTCTGCGGGATCCTCGCGGCGCAGCAGGCCGGAGAGCTCGTCGAAGCGGCGGCGGCCGAGCCAGAGCTCGCCGTCGAGGGCGACCGGCGGCAGCGCGGCGAGGAACCAGGCCGGCGCCGGCAACGCGCGCCCGCTGCGGAAACGCAGCACGCTGCCGTCCCACGACGCGCGCACGCCGTCGAGCTTCTCGCTCACCCACCAGCCCGCGGGGTCGATCGCGGGGTCGTAGCGCAGGGCGAGCATGGCTGCGGGCGCGTCTGCGGGCTCCGCGGTCTGTGCGACCGCGCCGGCCGGCAGCAGGGCGAGGGCCAGGATCAGGCTGCGGATGCACCTGCCCGGCCTGCGCAGGGCCGGTGCGGGAATGCGGGTGGGCGGTCTCACGGGCGAACCCTCCAGTCCGATCGCGGGTGTGGGCGCCTCTTCGCCCGTGCCGCGCCAACGCGGACAAGGCTTGCGGGCAAGCCCCTCGCGGGGCGGCAGCCTGTGCCCTCGATGCTCGCCTCGAGCACGTCGGCATGCGAGGCCGGAAAATGACAAAGGGATTATAGCTGCGGTGCGTGGGCGCCGCCAGGCGGAAGTTCAAGCGCCGGCGGCGGTGCCCGCAGGCATGCGCTGCGGGCGGAACTGGCGGGTGTCGCGGTAGTAGCCGGCGGACTCGCTGGCCGGCGTCACGCCGGGGATGCCCAGCAGTGGCAGCGGGGCGAGGCTGCGCGGGCTGAAGTCGCCGATCGTGGCGGCGAGCCGGGCAGCGAGCCAGGCATCGGTCTCGGCGCGCGCCGCGGCCGCGGGCAGTGCGAGCCAGGCCGGATCGACCACGCGGTGGATGGCCTTGGCGCACAGGCCGGGGAAGGGCGCGCGCAGCTGGTCCCAGCTGCCGTGGCCGAAGACGAGGAAGCGGGTGCTGTGCTGCAGGGCCTCGCGCCGGTTCCAGAACACCTCTTCCCACGCGTGCGCGGCGAGCAGGGCGAGGACCTGCGGGTCGGCGGACACCACGACGATGCCGCACTCGTCGAACTGGGTCAGCGCGTCGCGCCGCGGCCCGCGCCCGGCGAGGCCGGCGGCATCGCGTGCGCGCAGCTCGTCGAGGTGGAGGCGGTTGCAGCAGGCCTTGGTGCGCGGCCAGGCGCACCAGGCGAGCGCGTTGAAGAAGTCGTGCCAGTCGGCCTCGCGGGTGGGGACCTCGCCGGTGGCGAAGATGCGCGCCTCGTAGCCGGCCTCGTCGTCGCCCGGCGCGGCGAAGCGGATCGGCGCGCCGCCACCGCTGCGCGCCGCGGGCGCGGCCTCGGCGAGCAGGGCGTCGAGCGCGGCGCGCGAGGGCAGCCTGGGTGTGGTGAAGCGGGCCAGCCACGGTGCGATCGGCTCGAACAGCCGGCGCTCGGCGAAGGCGGCGGGGATGGCGAGGGCGTCGTTCATCTGTGGAATTGTGCCGGCTCGCGGGCGGTGCAGCCAGGGTGCGTGCCGCGGTCGGGGTTTCGAGCCTTTGGCAGGGGCGAGGCAGGTCGCGATTGCCGCGCCATTCGCAGGAGACGACGTGTCGCGTCGCGTGAGCGCTCAAATCGCGACTTGTGTCGCTCCTGTGCCAAACCCTTGGAAGTCGCCCGGGACTCCGGATCATCCGCCTCAGCGCATCTCGAACAGCTCCTGGTGGAAGCGCTCGGCGGGCAGGCCGCGGGCGGCGAGGGTGTCGCGCAGCATCGCGCCGAAGCCGGCCGGGCCGCAGAACCACACGCCGGCCTGCTTCCAGTCGGGCACGCTGCGACAGATGCCGTCGGCGTCGAGGCGGCCGTCACGTGGCGAGACCAGCACGTGCAGCTGCACCCGCGCCCGCGCGGCGAGTTCGCGCAGGCGGGCGATGAAGCCTTCGTCGGGGGCGCTGGTGCTGTAGAAGAGGTCGATCGCCGCCGCGCGCCCACCCGGCCTGTCTTCCTGCGCACGCGCCTGCATGCGGGCGACGAAGGGGGTGATGCCGATGCCGCCGGCGACCCAGATCTGCCGAGCTTGGGCGCCGCCGAAGTCGAAGCGGCCGTAGGGGCCTTCGACGCGCACCGGGTCACCCAGCTTCAGCGTCGCCGGCAGGCTGCGGGTGTAGTCGCCGAGCGGCTTGATCATGAAATCCATGCGGCCGTCGCCGCCCCAGGCGGAGGAGATCGTGAAGGGGTGCGGACCCTCGCGCTCGTCGAAGGTGACGAAGGCGAACTGTCCGGCCTGGTGTCCCGGCCAAGGCGTGTCGAGGCGCAGGCCGACCTCGAGCACCTGGTTGGCGGGGTGCCGCACCACGCGCTCGATGCGGCCGTGTGCACGGCGTCCGCGGCCGATGCGGCCGGCGAGCGACCGCAGCGCGGCCCAGCTGCCGGCGGCCATCAGCATGCCCATGACCATGCCGAGCGGCTGCGTCCAGTAGGCGAAGGGCAGCAGCACCACGCCATGCACGACCAGTGCGAGGTACACCGCCGCCATCACGCGGTGGGTCTGTACGAAGCGGCGGTAGGGGAAGCGCTTGATCAGCGCGATCGCGGCGAGCACGGCGAAGAGGTAGAAGGCCCACTCGCCGATGGTCTCGGCGAGGCCGCGCTGCTCCTGGAAGAAGCGGAAGAGCTCGACGGTCTGCTCGGGGCGCGGGCCGCGCGCGGGTTTCTGCAGCCAGCCCCAGCCGACCGCCCACTTGGTACCCTTGGCCCACAGCCAGTGCACCACGCCGACCGACAGGCCGGCGATGCCCAGCCACTTGTGCAGCCGGTAGGCCTTGTCCATGCCGCCGAGCAGCGGCTCGAGCGCGGCCGGGCGCAGGGCGAGGATCATCGCGATGCTCATCGCGCCCATGGCGAGCACGCCGGTGTAGTTGACCGCGAGCGTGCGCAGCGCGAAGTAGGTGTCGCCCTGGACGAGCAGCGGATCGGCCCACCACCACAGCAGGCTGAGCGTGGCGAGGACGAGGAGGAGTGCGAGTTTGATGTTCTTCATGATGGCTCCCTTCGAGCGGAATGCGGCCGCCATGAGGCAGCGGATCCCATGCGGGAAATTGTGCGCCACAGCATGTGTCCGCCTTGTACCGGCTTGTAGCCCGCGCGGGCGCCTGCGGCTGGTCAGCGTGGCGGCGCGCCTATAGACTCGCGGGCGAACCTCGACCGGCCGCCGTTTGCGGCCACCGCACGGCACCCCGAACATGTTCCAGCACTCCGCCCCCTCCCCCGCCTGGCTCCAGCACGACATGGAGCGGGTCGACGCGATCATCCGCGCGCACATGAACAACGACGTGGCGCTGATCCGCCAGGTCGTCGAGTTCATCCTGCACGGTGCCGAGCGCCGGCGGCCGGCGCTGGTTCTGGCGAGCGCGCGCGCCCTCGGTCACGGCGGCGAGCGCCCGCACGCGCTGGCGGCGGCGGTGGAGCTGATCCACATCTCGCTCGCGCTGCACGACGACGTCACCGAGGCGAGCGGCGGCGCGGCCGACGGCGAGCGCGAGGGAGCGCTGTTCGGCAACGCCGGCAACATCCTGCTCGGCGACCTGCTCTACACCAGCGCCTTCCGCATGATCGTGGACCTCGGCGACATGGAGGTGATGCGGGTGCTGTCCGATGCGACCAACGTGATCGCCGAGGGTGAGGTGGCGTACCGCGAGTTGCTCGCCGCGCCGGCGTCCCGTACGCCGGAGGCCTGGCTGGACATCGCGCGCCGGCGGCGCGCAAAGCTCTTCGAGGCGGGCGCGGAGTGCATGGCGATCGTGCACGGCGCCGATCCGGCCGCGCGTTCGGCGCTGGCGCGCTTCGGCCTGCATGTGGGCAGCGCGCATGCGCTGCGCAGCGAGGCGGAGGACGCGGCGCGCTTCGGCGTCGCCGACGCGCAGGCGCGTGCGCAGGCGGAGATCGAGGCGGCGCGGGCGGTCGCCGACGGGCTGGCGCTGGCGAACGCCGCCGCGTTGGGCGTGGTGGTCGAGGGTTGAGCGCGGGATCCCTGCCCAAGGCCTCGCGTTGACATGGGTTCGATCGCCTGCGGATGGCTTGTCGCGGGCTGTCTGCGGGAGCGACGCAAGTCGCGATTACGGCGGTCGCGATTCGACGACGCCCGTCGCCACCACATCGTCCGGATCGCGACTTGCGTCGCTCCTACACGGACCAGCGCGGTCTCTCGAGCTTTCGTAGGCGCGACGTAAGTCGCGATTACGGCAGTCGCGATTCGACGACGCCCGTCGCCACCGCATCGTCCGGATCGCGACTTGCGTCGCTCCTACACGGACCAGCACGGTCTCTCGAGCGTTTGTAGGAGCGACGCAAGTCGCGATTGTGGCGGGTAGGCTCGGACTCCGGCTGTCGTCACCGTGCCATCAGGCCGCCCGGCACTCGTTGGCCAGCGGCTTGTGCGTGCGGCCGTCGAGCAGCAGGCCCTTCCACGGCAGGTCGATCCAGACCAGGCCGCTGGCGCCGTCCTCGAAGCGTGGCAGGCCGGAATACGACAGGTCGCGCTCGAGCTGGTACTGGCTGCCGTTCCAGCCGAGCTGGATACGGTTGTTCACCGCGTTGGCGAGCTCGCGGCGGATCTGCAGGCGTTCGCCGCGCTCGCAGCGGTATTCGCCGCTGGGGAGGGCGAACTCGAACTGGCCGGTCTGCTGGGTCACGCCCGGGGCGACCTCGGTTTTCTGCGGGAGCAGGCCGCATGCGCCCGTCGCGAGGGCGGCGACGAAGAGGAGTGCGCCAGAGGCCGCACGCACGGGCTTCTTCATGCTTCGCATCGAACCGGCTCCAAAGGAAAGACTCCGACCACGAAGCCGGGGAAGGGGCGGCGCCCGGTGGCCGTAGCCATCACTTCACCTCCAGCAGGCTGTCGTCCCACTTGTCGTGCTTGTGCAGGCCGAGCAGGTTGGCCACCGTGGCGGCGATGTTCGACAGGCCGGCGGTCTCGAGCGGCTTCAGGCCGAGTTTGCCGCCGCTGACGTTGTCGTAGAGGATCAGCGGCACCGGGTTGAGCGTGTGCGCGGTCTTGGCCTTGTAGCTGCCGTCCTTGTTCTGCGCCGGCTGCCTGGTCTTCTTGTCGAGCTCGAACATCTCGTCGGCATTGCCGTGGTCGGCGGTGATCAGTGCCACCCCGCCGGCGGCGTCGATCGCCGGCAGCAGGCGCGCGAGCGCCAGGTCCACCGCCTCGATCGCCATGGTCGCGGCGCGGAAGTTGCCGGTGTGGCCGACCATGTCCCCGTTGGCGTAGTTGCAGCGCAGCACCTTGAACCGGCCGGACTGCAGCGCGGCGATCATCGCGTCGGTGATCTCGGCTGCCTTCATCCACGGGCGCTGCTCGAAGGGCACGACGTCGCTGGGGACTTCCTGCCAGGTTTCGCCGTCGAACTTGTTCGAGCGGTTGCCGTTCCAGAAGTAGGTGACGTGGCCGAACTTCTGCGTCTCGGAGCAGGCGAACTGGGCGAGGCCGGACTTGCTGAACCACTCGCTGGAGGTGTCCTTGATCGCCGGCGGGGCAACCAGGAAACGCTTGGGCAGTTGCAGGTCGCCGTCGTACTGCAGCATGCCGGCGTAGGTCGTGCGCGGATGGCGCACGCGGTCGAATGCGGTGAAGTGCTCTTCGACGAAGGCGCGCGTGATCTCGATCGCGCGGTCGCCACGGAAGTTGTAGAACACGACCGCATCGCCGTCCTCGATGGTGCCGATCGGCCTGCCATCCTCGGCAACGATGAACTCGGGCAGGTCCTGGTCGATGGTGCCGGGGTGCTTCTCGCGCAGGCCGTGCACCGCGTCGGTGGCGCTGGCGAACTGCGGGCCTTCGCCCAGCACGTGGGTGCGCCAGCCGCGTGCCACCATCGGCCAGTTGGCGTCGTAGCGGTCCATGGTGATGGTCTGGCGGCCGCCGCCGGAGGCGATGCGGGCGTCGAAGCCGGCAGTGCTGATGTCCTTCAGGAAGGCCTCGAAGGGCACGACGTAGTCGAGCGCGCTGGTCTCGGGCACGTCGCGGCCGTCGAGCAGGGCGTGGATGCGTACCGTGGGCACGCCCTCCTCCTTCGCGCGCAGCACCATCGCCTTGAGATGGTCGATGTGGCTGTGCACGTTGCCGTCGGAGAACAGGCCGATGAAGTGGAGCACCCCTGCCTTTCCGTTGGCTCCCGTCTTGGCGCCGGCGACGATCTGCTGCCAGGCCTCGCCCTGCCAGATCGCGCCTTCGGCGATCGCGTTGGCGACCAGTGCCGCGCCCTGCGCATACACCTGGCCGGCGCCGATGGCGTTGTGGCCGACCTCGGAGTTGCCCATGTCGTCGTCCGACGGCATGCCCACCGCGGTGCCGTGGGCGCGCAGCACGATGTTGGGGTACTGGGCGAACAGGCGGTCGAGCGTGGGCTTGCGCGCGGCGTCGATGGCGCTGCCGACCTCGTGCTTGGGAATGCCGTAGCCGTCCATCACGATGACGACGACAGGGCCCTGGACGCCGGCGAAGGCGGGGAATTTCTGCAGCATGGTCGCTTCCTGAAGGAGAAATCCGGGGCCGGCGGGGCAGCGGGGCTGCGGACCGGCCAAAACCATATTTTCCGTCAAATCCGCAGCGGATTTTCATGCGCGTTGTTTATCGGCCCAATGACTTCTTTCCGCGCACCTCCCGCGCCGAGACCGCATGCGGCGCGATCGGGATCCGCAAGGCTCAGGCTTCGGGCTGGCGGCGCTGCTCGGCCTCGAGCCACAGCGCGCGGCCGAAGGCCTTCCAGACCGGTCCGCCATGGCTCTCGATGCCGACGCCGGCGCTCTCTTCCATCGTGCGCAGCATCAGGCTGGCGAGGCCGAAGAGCGTCACCTTCGCCCCCAGCTCGTGGTCGTCCGGGCTGGCCGCGGCCTCGCGGATCCTGTCCTGGGAGTGGTCCAGCGCCTCGCGCGCGAGCGCCCTCACCTGGGCCTCGTCGGACCAGTCGATGCCGAGCGCGACGCCCATGTGCTCGATCTCGTCCTCGATCTTGCGGGTGGCTTCCTGATAGTTCTCGAATCCTGCCATGACCTCTCCTGGGGCGTGTCCGGTGGATGGGCGGTGGCGGCGTGCCGGCGCCTTGCTCAAACGCGCAGCAGCACCACCTTCAGCGGCGGGTTGTCGTCGCGGCTGGGAAAGTCCGCCTCGGGGCTGATCCATTCGGCCTCACGCACCGCACGGCCCGCCTTGCGGGCGCTGCGCTCGAGCTGCTCGAGCCAGTCCTCGCGATCCACGCGGGCGACGTTATTGCAGCAGATCAGGGTGCCGCCCTCTTCCGTGGCGAGCAGCGCGGGCTTGAACAGCGCGGCGTAGTCGTGCACCAGGTCGACCACGCCGAAGGGGCTCTTGGCGTAGCGCGGGGGATCGAGGAAGACGAGGTCGAAGCGGTGCGGCGCGAGCTCGGGGAAGGGCGGCAGGTGCTTGCCGCGCACCATCTTCGGCTGACCGATGCCGGCGTACTGGCGCAGCGCGGCGAAGGCGTCGGACTTGATGAAGCGCACCCGGATCGGCAGCTCGTTGAGGCGTGCGTTGTCCTTGCCGACCGCGAGGGCGGACTCGGCGAAGTCCACATTCACCACGTGGCGCGCGCCGGCCCTGGCTGCGGCGATGCCGACACCGCAGGTGTACGCGAACACGTTGAGCAGGGACTTGCCCGCGGCCTCCTGCATGACGCGGCGGCGCGCGGCGCGCAGGTCGAGGAACAGCCAGGGGTCCTGCCCGCCATGGCGGGCCTGGAAGCGGTAGCGCACGCCGAGCTCGGAAAACTCCGAAGGCTGCTCGGCGAGGGCCTGTTGTTCGGGCGGAAGGGGATTGGCGACGCGCGAGTTCTTGCCGCTGCGGTCGTTCCACACCAGCGCCAGGCCGGGCAGGGCGGCGGCGTAGAAGGCCTCGAGCTCGGCCAGCTGCTCGGCGCTGAGCGGGCGATGGAAGGTCTGCGCCAGCAGCACGCTGCCGTAGCGGTCGACCGTGATGCCGGGCGCGCCCTCGACGGTGCCGTGGAAGAGGCGCCAGGCGTCGGTGTCTTCGGCAGCCAGCTGTGCGATCAGCGGTGCGCGGGCGGCGAGCGCGGTCGAGAGCAGGTCGGTGAGGGTGGAGGACATGGCGGGTTCCTGCGCGGGGCGCGCCAGTATGCCCGAAGCGCGCCGGCCCGGGCTGGCGCCTGTCCTGCCCCGCGGGCAGTGCGACCAGCGGGCGTCGTCACGCGTAAACAAAAACCTTACGCCCACGGAAATGCCTGTCTATTCGGACGGTCCATCGTCCCATAAGATTTGTGCACTGCAAGAGGCGTGCAACCAGGCTCACCGGCGCGCGGCCTTCGACGAAATTCACGGGAGTTCTCACCATGCAAGCCCCCAAAATTCTGCCCTGGGTTGCCCGCAAGGCCGGCATCAGTGAAGGTGATGCCCTCGATGCCTGGCGACGCGCCTTGGTCGATGCGGCCGCGTACGTCGGCGTGCGCAGCGGCGCGACCTTCGATCGCGTTGCGGTCGATCGCTTCGTCGCCCTCGCCCATGCCCGCGCTACCGTCCTGTCGGCACGCGCCGCGCGCCCGGCGCCCAGCGTGACCCGGCGGTGGCCGCCGGGCGCGGTCGCGCAACGCTGCGCCGCCTGAGCCTGCAAGGGCGTGGCGTGGTGCCACGCGACCGCCTGCAAATCCTTTCTGGTCTCCCTCCTCCACTTCAATGTGGTTCATGCCCGCAGCTTGCGGGCATTTTTTTGCCGAGGTTGATGCAGATCAGCCCTCCGGCGTCCGTTCGACCGAGTTCATGATGCGCTTGAGCGCGGGATCGTCGGTGGCCACGCAGGTCCGGGTGGCGTCCTCGAAGCAGTCGATGAACAACTGCCCCGCCGCGCTCAGCGTATCGTTGCGGCGGACGATGATGGCGGTGTGCATTTCGGGCAGCGGGTTGCGGATCGGCAGGGCCTGCACGCGCCCGCGCAGCAGCGGGGTCTCGAGCAGCGGCCAGGGGCAGATGGTGAGCATGTTGCCGACCTCGAGCATGCTGATGGCAACCAGCGCCGAGCGCGCGTAATGCACACGGTGCGGCGGCGGCGCGATGCCGTGAGGGGCGAGCAGGTTGACCAGCGGCTCGTCCTGGCCGGCGCCGAGCATCGTCAGCACCCAGTCCTGGTCGACGAGCTCCTCGAGCGAAGTGGCGCTGGCCAAGGGATGGCCGAGGCGGCCGACGACGGCCAGATCGCAGCGGAACAGCTCGCGCGTGTAGAAGATCGACGCCTCCTGGCGTGGTGGCGGAATCGCGATCACCAGGTCGAGGGTGCCGTCGCGCAGCAGCGGATGGACCGTGCCCACCGCCTCGGTGACGTCCAGATGCACATCCGGGCGCAGGGCGTGGAAGCGGGCCAGGGCGTGGGGAAGGATGGACTGCGCGACCCAGGGCGTGACCCCGATCGTCAGCGAGCCACCGGTTGCGCCGCGGATCTGCGCGATCTCGGCTTCGGCGCGGCTGACCTGGCCGAGGATCAGGCGGGCGTGGATGAGGAACTGTCGTCCGGCGTAGCTCAGCACCGCGCCGTGCGACTCGCGCGTGAACAGCGGCGTCCCCATCGCCGTCTCGAGTTCGCGCAGGGCCTGGCTGACGGCGGCAGCCGAGACCCCGAGTGCCGTTGCGGCCGCGCGCACGCTGCCCTTGTCGGCCACGGCGAGGAAATAGCGCAACTGGTTGATTTTCATCGGTGCTGGCGGTGCGGTTACGAACTGAAGCCGGTCAGGATGGCGGCTGGCGTGGGATCAGCCGGCGCATCGGGTTGCCGACGAGCGTGCGGAAGCGTGCGCTGTGCAGGCAGATGCCGCCCACCAGGCCGACGACGCAGCCGAGCAGGGTGTCGGTGAAGCGCGACGCGATCAGCTCGGCGAGCGGCGCGTGGCCCAGGGTGGCGGCCTCGGCGAGCAGGATCGTGAGCGGAGTGATGAAGATCACCGCGAGCCCGTAGTGGCGCACCACCAGGCTCTCGATCACGAAGACGAGCAGGATCACCAGCAGCGCGATCCGCCACGCGTCGAGCGGCAGGCTCAGCAGCCACCAGGCGAAGAGCATGCCGATGGCTGTGCCGAGCACGCGCTGGAGCTGGCGGTTCCACACCGCGCGCAGCGAGACGCCCTGGATCACCGCCAGGCAGCTCACCGGCACCCAGTAGGGGCGGTCGAGCTGGAGCGCCTGTGCGATCGCCAGCGACAGGCCGACGAAGGCGCCGATCACCACCGAATCGAAGACGACGAAGTCGAAGGTCGGCGGCTGCAGCGGCGGCACCGCATCGGCCGGCTGCAGGCGCAGGACCTGGAGGCTGTAGACGAAGGCGATCAGGCTCGCGAGCAGCGCGCCCATCGTCAGCAAGCCCACGCGCAGCGGGATCTCCTCCACCGTCCCGGGCGTGTAGGCGCCGATCGCCGCGGCCATGACGAAGAACAGGCTGCCCGGGGGGCCGACGCGATAGAAGCGGCACACCATGGTCACCAGCATCGCGATCAACGCCAGCACGCCTACCTTGGCCAGCGGCAGGAAATGCGTCATCAGCCCGAGCGCATAGCTCGCCGCCATGCCGAAGGCGCAGGCCATCAGCCACACCATGCGGTGCGACATCGGCGTGTTGGGGAGGTAGAGGAGCGCGAGCCCGCCGATCGACGAGATCAGTCCGTATTCGAGATGGCCGAACCATGCCCCCACCATCAGCGGCAGGCCGGAGGCCAGCGCGGCGGCGAAGGCCAGTTGCCAGCGCCGGGTGCTGGGGGTGAACGCGGTGAGGTGGTGCCACTCGGTGCGCAGCAGGTCTGCGACGCGTTGCAGCGGGGAGCGGATCGTCATGCGCTTCTGCCGGTCGAGGGCACGATGTATAGCACGCCGCGGGTGGCAAGGGGGAGCGGCTTCAGAAGGGCGCCGGGCTGTCGAGCAGCATCGGTACGCGGGTGTGCGGATGCATGAAGGCGATGCGGGTGGCGTGCAGGTGCATGCGGGCGAAGCGGGCGGCGGACTCGGGCGGAGCGTACAGCGCATCGCCGAGGATGGGGTGGCCGAGGGAGAGCAGGTGTACGCGCAGCTGATGCGCGCGTCCGGTGACCGGCTTGAGTTCCAGCCGGCTGATGGCGTCGGCGTCGTGTCCCTGGCGATCGAGTACGCGGTAGCGGGTGAGCGCGCGCCGGCCGCGCAGTGGATCGACGACCTGGCGGGGGCGGTGGTCCGCGTCCTCCGCGAGCGGCAGGTCGATCTCGCCGTCGTCCCGCGCGAGATGCCCGTGCACCACGGCCACGTACTGCTTGCCGACGACGCGCTGCTCGAAGGCGAGGCTCATGCGGCGCAGCATCTCCGCGCCGCGCGCGAACAGCACCAGACCGGAGGTGGCGGCGTCGAGCCGGTGCACGATGCGGGCATCGGCCCAGCGCGCCTGGATGCGCGCCGCCAGGCAGTCGTCACGGCCCGGCCCGCCCGCGGGGACGGAGAGGAGGCCAGCGGGCTTGTCGACGACGAGGAGGAACTCGTCGATGAACAGGACGGGTGGGCAGGCTTCGGCAGACATGGTGGAACGGGCCTCCGGGAGCGTCCGCGCGGGATTCATCAAGAAAAAACGGGAGCCAGGGCTCCCGTTTGCACGACCGTGCAGCGTGTCGGCCGTGACCGATGCGCTGCGCATGGCGTGGGTCAGAACACGCTGAAGGGGTAGTCGAGGAAGACGCGCACTTCGTTGCCGCTGGAGTTGTAGGCACGGGCGTTATCCGAGACGCGCAGCGTCGATGCGCGCAGGCGGACGTTCAGATCCTTGGCGGCGCCGCTCTGCACCTTGTACGACAGCTGGTTGAAGAGCTCGTGCTCCTTGCCATCCGTGGTCGTGCCGACGTCGATGTCGTGGCCGCGGACGTAGGCGATGCGGTAGCTCAGGCCGGGGATGCCGTACTCGGCGAAGTCGACCGAGTAAGCCACCTGCCAGGACTGCTCGTCCGCAGCGTTGAAGTCGGACCAGTAGGAGTTGGCCAGCCAGATCGAGCCGCCGCCGTCACCGATCCATCCCTCGCTCTGGTAGAAGCCGTAGTTGTAGTCGATGTCGCCATTGTTGCGCTGGTAGGCCAGCGTGAAGGCATGCGGGCCGGTCGCGTAGGTCGAGGCCAGGCTCCAGATGCGGCTCTTGCCGGGCTGGAAGTCGGCGTCCTGCTTGGTGCGGTAGCCGTTGAAGTCGAAGGTCAGCGAGTTGCTGGCGATCGGCAGCACATAGTTCAGGTTGAGGTACTGGCGCTTGAGCACGTCCTCGACGTCCGAGACTTAGAACGCGCCGCTGAAGGCGTCGTTGAACTTGTAGCTCGCGCCGATCACGTCAATGCCCTTCAGGCCACCGCTGTCACGACCCTCGTCGCTCTTGCGCGACTGGGCGTGGAAGGTGCCGGCATTGAATTCCAGGCCTTCGATCTCGGTCGAGGTCAGCATGGTGCCGGTATAGCTCTCGGGCAGCAGGCGGGAGTTGTCGTGGCTCAGCACCGGCAGGTTGGGGCGCAGGTCGCCGTAAGCGAGCACGGTGTTCGAGAAGCGCAGCTTGAGGGAGGCGCCACCCTTTGCCACATCCTTCTCCGGCATGCCGGTGCTGTCCTGCTTGAAGAAGTCGATCCCCCAGTTGCCTGCGCGGTCGCGGGAGCCATCGAGGCGAACCGCATAGGCGGCAAATGCGTCCACACCGAATCCGACCGTGCCCTGTGTGAAGCCCGACTCGAAGTTCGCGATCGCACCCTGGCCCCATTCGCCACTGTCGTGGCGGCCGCCCTTGTAATCACGATTGATGAACGCGTTACGCAGCAGCACGTTCAGCGAGCTGTCCTCCACGAGACCCTTCGCCTCGGCCTGCCCGGCGGCGAATGCGGGCGTCGCGCTCGCGAGCCCAAGAACGATCAAACCTGCCAACTTCTTCGACATGTTGCTTTCCTCGATGGTGTCCGTTGTCTTTTCCAGCCTGCCGGCGGGTCGTGCCCGCGGGAGAGGGGGCGCGATTCTCGCATTTCCGGCGCGAAGCGGTGCGGCGGGTTGCAGGAAAATGACAGTCCCTGGCCGAACAAGGTTGGCGACCCCGGAGTGTCGGGTTTTCTTACACCCGGCTATGGAGAAAACTGCTCGAACTGGGTAGCCAGGCTGGGTTTCGTGCGCGCGACCGGCAGGGCGTTCGCACCTCTGCTGGACGATGTGGAGCCGCATGAGCGGAACGCGTTCCGCAGGCCAGCCGGATAAATTTTATTGTGCACCGCAACGTCGGAAGATAGCCTCCGTCAATTCTCTCCATTGCTTCCAAAGCGCCCGATCTTTGCTAGTCTGAGCCTGTCAGCAGCGGTTTTCGGCCGTTTCCGGCCTTGTTCCGCGATCGTGGAGCGAGCTTCGGAAGCGGTTTTCTGCGAGGCGCGACCGCCCCTCGCAATCAGTCTGCGTAGCAGTCACAGAGGGAGAATCAGATGAGCGAGAACAGCACGAACACCGCCGGCAAGTGCCCGGTGATGCATGGCGGCAATACCGCCGCCAAGGATGCGGTGATGGCGTGGTGGCCCAAGGCGCTGAACCTGGACATCCTCCATCAGCACGACCGCAAGACCAACCCGCTCGGCCCGGGCTTCGACTATCGCGAAGAGCTGAAGAAGCTCGACGTCGACGCGCTCAAGAACGACCTCAAGGCGCTGATGACCGACAGCCAGGAATGGTGGCCGGCCGACTGGGGCCACTACGGCGGCCTGATGATCCGCATGGCCTGGCACGCCGCCGGCACCTACCGCATCGCCGACGGTCGTGGCGGCGGCGGCACCGGCAACCAGCGTTTCGCGCCGCTGAACTCCTGGCCCGACAACGGCAACCTCGACAAGGCGCGCCGCCTGCTGTGGCCGATCAAGAAGAAGTATGGCAACAAGATCAGCTGGGCCGACCTCATCATCCTCGCCGGCAACATGGCCTACGAGTCGATGGGCTTCAAGACTTTCGGCTTCGCCTTCGGTCGCGAAGACATCTGGCATCCCGAGAAGGACATCTACTGGGGCTCCGAGAAGGAATGGCTCGCCCCCAGCGGCAGCGAGGGCTCGCGCTACTCCGGCCAACGCGACCTCGAGAATCCGCTCGCCGCGGTGATGATGGGCCTGATCTATGTGAACCCGGAGGGCGTCGACGGCAAGCCCGACCCGATCAAGACCGCCCACGACATGCGCGTGACCTTCGCCCGCATGGCGATGAACGACGAGGAAACCGTGGCGCTCACCGCCGGCGGCCACACCGTCGGCAAGGCGCACGGCAACGGTAGCGCCGCCGTCCTCGGCCCCGCGCCCGAAGCTGCGGATCTCGAGGAGCAGGGCTTCGGCTGGATGAACCACACCACCCGCGGCATCGGTCGTGACACCGTGACCAGCGGCATCGAGGGCGCGTGGACCTCGCATCCGACCAAGTGGGACAACGGCTACTTCGACATGCTCTTCAAGCACGACTGGTGGCTGCAGAAGTCGCCCGCCGGTGCCTGGCAATGGGAGCCGGTGAACATCGCCGAGGAAGACATGCCGGTGGACGTGGAAGACCCGTCGATCCGCCGCAAGCCGATGATGACCGACGCCGACATGGCGCTGCGATTCGACCCGGCGTACCGCAAGATCGCAGAGCGCTTCCGCAACGACCAGGCCTACTTCGAGGACGTCTTCGCGCGCGCCTGGTTCAAGCTCACCCACCGCGACATGGGCCCGAAGGCGCGCTACCTCGGTCCCGACGTGCCTGCCGAAGACCTGATCTGGCAGGACCCGGTGCCCGCCGGCAACAAGACCTACGACGTCGCCGCGGTGAAGGCGAGGATCGCCGCCGCCGGCCTGTCGGTCGGCGACATGGTCGCCACCGCCTGGGACAGCGCACGCACCTTCCGCGGCTCGGATTACCGCGGCGGCGCCAATGGCGCCCGCATCCGCCTCGCCCCGCAAAAGGACTGGGAAGGCAACGAACCGGCGCGGCTGGCCAGGGTGCTGGCGGCCTACGAGAAGATCGCCGCCGAGACCGGCGCCAGCATCGCGGACGTGATCGTGCTCGGCGGCAACGTCGGCCTGGAGCAGGCGATCAAGGCCGTCGGCTTCAATGTCGAGGTGCCCTTCGCCCCGGGTCGAGGCGACGCCAGCCAGGCGCAGACGGACGTCGAGTCCTTCGAGGTGCTGGAGCCTGTGCATGACGGCTTCCGCAACTGGCAGAAGAAGGACTATGTGGTCCAGCCCGAGGAAATGCTGCTCGACCGCGCCCAACTGCTCGGCCTGACCGCGCCCGAGATGACCGTGCTGGTCGGCGGCCTGCGCGTGCTCGGCACCAACCACGGCGGCAGCGGGCACGGCGTGTTCACCGACCGCGTCGGCGCGCTGACCAACGACTTCTTCGTCAATCTGACCGACATGTCCTACAGCTGGAAGCCCACCGGGCGCAACAGCTACGACATCGTCGAGCGCAAGAGCGGCGCGAAGAAGTGGACTGCGACCCGCGTCGATCTGGTGTTCGGCTCCAATTCCATCCTGCGCGCCTACGCCGAGGTGTATGCCCAGGACGACAATCAGGAGAAGTTCGTGCGCGACTTCGTCGCCGCGTGGACCAAGGTCATGAACGCGGATCGTTTCGACCTGCGCTGACGCGGTTCCCGCCTGCAGCACCCTCCCGCCCACACCGTGCAGCCGCGCGGTGTGGGCGGTTTCGTTCGGGGACGGCCGGGATGTGCCCTTCGCCACGTCGTGTCGAGCCGTGCCGGCCGATCGCGACTCGCGTCGCTCCCACGGAAAACCGCCGTGCAGGCCGATCGCGACTTGCGTCGCTCCTACGGAAAACCGCCGCGCCGGCCGATCGCGACTTGCGTCGCTCCTACGGATAGCCGCCGTGCTTCCGCCGTGCCCGGTGGGAGCGACGCAAGTCGCGATCGTGCGGTGCGGCCGCGACGCGCGCTGCGTATCTGGACTCCGGCATCCCTACGCCCCCCACAGCGCCTCGCCGCCCGCGTCGCGGTAGCTCAGGTAGGTGCGCAGGTCGAACTCGTACTGGTGATAATCCGGCTCCATGTGCAGGCAGAGCTGGTAGAAGGCCTTGTCGTGCTCGCGCACGCGCAGGTGGGCGAGTTCGTGCACCACGATCATGCGCAGGAAGGCCTCCGGCGCGGCGCGGAACAGCGTGGCGATGCGGATCTCGCGCTTGGCCTGGAGGCGCGAACCCTGCACGCGCGAGATCGCGGTGTGGGTGCCGAGCGCGTTGCGGATCACATGCAGGGTGTTGTCGAAGCGCACCTTGGCGAGTGGCGGCGCGCTGCGCAGGTGGGCGGCCTTGAGCGCCTGCACGTAGTCGTGGAGCGCGCTGTCCGAACGCACCGCGTGCCCCTGCGGATAGCGTCGGCGCAGCGCGTCGGCCAGTCCGCCCTGCTCGATCAGCGTTCTCACCTGATGCACCAGCGCCGGTGGGTAGCCGGCCAGGTAGTCGGGGCTGCGCCGCGTGTTCAAGTGGCCTCCCAGGCCAGCATCGCCAGCTTGCGCTCGCGGCCCCAGCGGAACTCGCCCGCGTCGCCGTCCGCGCGGATCAGGCGATGGCAGGGGACGAGGTAGCCGAGCGTGTTGGCCGCGATCGCGCTGCCGACGCTGCGCGGTGCAGCCGGCATGCCGAGCAGGGTGGCGAGCTGGCGGTAGGACATCAGGCGGCCGGGCGGGATGCGCATGAGGGCGGACCAGACGCGGACCTGGAAGGGCGTGCCGCGCAGGATCAGGTGAACGCCGCCTGGGGCGGGGTTCGCCGCTTCGGCGGGCGCGGAAGCCCCGGTGGCTGCAGCCACCGGGGTGGAAGGCGCGCGCGACGGGAAGATCCGCTGCGCCAGGCGGTGTGCGTGCGCATCGTCGCGCACCGGCGCGGCGGCGGACCAGAGGCTGCGTAGCTCGACGAGCAGGGCCGCCTCGTCACGACAGCGAAAGGCGAGATGGCACACGCCGCGGGTGGTCCACGCCAGCAGCGCGTCGCCGAAGGGCGTGGCTGCAAGGCCGTGGCCGAGTGCGACGGTGCGCCCTGAGGCGGGGGGCATCGGCTCCCAGGTGAGCGGCACGGCGCGGGCCAGGTCCGACGGTGCGGGATCGCCGGCGTCGCGCTCCGGGAGCCGCTCCGGCGTCGGCGACAGGCGCTCGCGTGCATACGCCCGCCCCAGGCAGTGCAGGAAGCGCTCGGGCGTGATCCCCGCCCATTCCGCGAGCACCTGCTGCCACTGCCCGAGATCGAGGCCAAGCGCCTCCGCGACCGCCCCGGACGGTGGCGTGTGGCGGGGGCGGGCGCGCACGAAGGCGATCGCGCGGGCGATGGTGTCGTAGTGCAGGGCAGCGGAGTCGGTGGACATGGCGGGTGCGGGTGTGATGGGTGACAAGGCGGGGTGGCCTTGCGGTCGACAATGGTAGCCGGCCTGGCCGGCGAGGCTTGTGCAGGACGCGCTGCTATCGCGACTGGCGTCGCTCCTGCGGGCGCTCCGGAAACCTGCCCGGTTTTCCATAGGAGACGCAAGTCGCGATGCGTCGGTTCGTTTGGCGCCGCGACCGGATACCTGCGCCGCGACGGTAGAATGGCCGATGAATCCGGAGCCGTCCTGAACCGTGCGAACGTCGCGGTCCACCCTCCCGGCGCGACCCGGCTTGCCTTCCGTTCCGACCCCGACGCACAGGAGATCGCGCGTGCCCATCCTTCTTCAAGTCGATTTTCCCTATGCCGGCCCCTGGGGCGAGGACATGGCGCAGGCCATGCGGGGCCTGGCGGAGTCCATCGCGCAGGAGCCCGGCCTGCTGTGGAAGATCTGGACCGAGAACCGCGACAGCGGCGAGGCGGGCGGGATCTACCTGTTCGCCGACCGCGCCGACGCCGAGCGCTACCTGGCGATGCACCGCGCGCGCCTGCTCGGCTTCGGCGTGCCCGAGGTGCATGCGAAGCTGTTCGAGGTCAACGCGCCGCTGTCGGCGATCGACCGCGCGCCGCTCGCCGGCCTGCAGTGACCGGATGGGCGCCGTCGGCATCGAGCCGGCGACGGCGCGCCCTCCTCCCTCCACCGCGCAGCGCTACAGCAGCCGCAAGCCCGGCGGCAGCGCTTCGCCGAAGCTGCGGCGGCGGTCGGCGTCGTCGAGGCTGACGACCTCGCGCACCATGGTGATCCAGCTCTGCGGGGCGCGGAGGGCGGCGAGGCGGCGCGCGACCTCGTCGCGCAGTTCGGGCGCGAGGTCGCGCGCGCGGTCGCCGGTGAGGCGGGCGAGCTGGGCGGCGGCGAAGGCGGCGGGCTCGACGACCTTCCAGTCGAGCGCGAGCACGGCCTGCAGCCACTCGGCGGCGGTCTCCGGCGGCACCACGTTGTGTGCGCTGCCGTAGAGCGACTCGCGCGCGCCGACGCGGCCGAGCGCCCACCAGGTGTGGGCCTTTTCGGCGGGGCGGGCGAGGCGCTCGAGCAGCCACTTGCCGACCTCGATGCGGTGCATCGCCGGCACGCGTTCGAGGGCAGCGGCCAGGCGCACCATGTCGTCGTAGCTGCCCTGCACCGGGTCGCCGCGGCGGCGGGCGGCGTCGGTGTCTTCGAGGTGCTCGGCCAGCACCTCCAGGACCTGCAGCTGGCGTGCCTCGTCGAGGCCGCCGGCGCAGCGCCGCCACAGCGTCCACCACTCGCTCCAGTTGTTGCCCTCGCGCACGTACTGCAGGCCCTGGCCGAACAGCGCCCACAGCTGGTCGACGCGCCAGTCGTCGAGCGCCGCGCCGAGGCCGGGGCGCAGGCAGTAGCCGGCGAGGTTGAGCCACACGCGCTCGTGCTCGGCCGAGCGCCGGCGCCGGCGCGCGCGCTCGAGCAGGGCGTCGAAGAGCGCGCGCAGCAGCGCCATGTCCCAGTCGTCGCGGCGGCCGAGCACACGCTCGAGGCGGGCGCGCAGCTGGCGTACCGCCTTAGCGTCGAGTTCGCGCGCCTGCCCGCCGAAGACCTCGTCGATGAGGGCGATGGCCTGGGCGAGGCGAGGATGGGCGCCGGCCGCGGCCTCGGTGGCGGGCGTGTCGGTCTCGGCGCGCACCTGGAAGGCGAGCTGCCAGCGTTGCGTGTCGTCGTCGATCGCCACGCACTGCATCTCCAGCGTGCCGACCTCGGTCAGGCAGGCGACCAGGCGCACGGCGACGTTCTCGCGACGTCCGGCGGCGGTGGCGGGCAGGCGGGCGGCGAGCGGGGGCAGGTGGATGAAATCGTCGGCGTCGAGCTCGACCAGCTCGCCCGCCTGCCACGCGCGGTCGCCGGTCGAGGACACGAGGTGGAAGCGCACCGGCTGGCCGAGGCGCAGCGCGAAGCGACGCTCGGGGAGCGCGACCTCGGTGCCGGATTCGGTGCCGCGCGGCAGCACGCAGATCGCGCGCGCGGCCTCGCCACCCGCCTCCAGCACCAGGAAGTAGCTGCGTGCCGAGCCGCCGCCGATGCCGGGGCCGCTGCGCGCCGCGCGCACGAGCGCGAAGGCCACCGCGCCGCGGGCGACGGCGAGGTCGGGGGCGTCGTTGTGCAGCACGCGCGGGGGCGCGCCGCGCCAGTGTGCGAGCAATCCTTCCAGGCGGGCGGAGATCGCGTCGGCGCGGAACACGCCGCCGTTGAGCAGCAGGGTGTCGGGGATCGCGAGCGGGGCTGCGGCTTCGTCCGCATCTCCGTCGGCATCTCTGCCCGCGCCCGGACCGGGCATCCCGAGCGCCGCGCGCGAAACCTGGCCGTGGCGGCGCAGGAAGGCGGCGAGGTGGCGGCTGATCGCAGGGTCGGCGGGATAGGGCAGGCCGAACTCGACGATCGCGGCGCGCCGGCGCGCGGGTGCCTCGTCGGCTCCGACCAGAGGCAGGAAGCCGTCCACCACCAGGCGCAGGACCTCGTCGCGGCGTAGCGCGGTCGAGCGCGCCGCACCGATCAGGCGCGAGCCGGCGCCGAGCAGGGTGACCTTGAGTTCTTCCGGCGCGTCCGCGGCGAGCAGCTGCTCCTTCGCCGCGCGGCAGCGCTGCACAAGTTGTGCGAGCTGTGCGGCGGACAGGCGCTCGCCGCCGGCGAGCAGGCGCTTCTCCACCAGGTGGGCGAGCGCCAGGTCCATGTTGTCGCCGCCCAGCATCAGGTGGTCGCCGACGCCGATGCGGGTCAGGCGCGGCGGCGAGAGACCGTCCGCGGCGGGCTCGACCTGGATCAGGGTGAGGTCGGTGGTGCCGCCGCCGATGTCGCACACCAGCAACAGGCGGGACTGCGCGAGCTCCGCGGCGAGTTGTTCGCGGTGGCGGAACAGCCAGTCGTGGAAGGCGGCCTGGGGCTCTTCGAGCAGGCGCAGGCGCGGCAGGCCGGCCAGCCGCGCCGCCTCCAGCGTGAGGGCGCGCGCACCCTCGTCGAAGGAGGCGGGCACCGTGAGCACGATGTCCTGATTTTCGAGCGCGGCCCCGGGATGCTGACGGTTCCACGCCGCGCGCACGTGGGCGAGGTAGCTCGCGCTCGCCACCACCGGCGACACCCGCGGCACGTCCTCGGCCGCGCCCCAGGGCAGGATCGCGGCGTTGCGGTCGACGCCGGCGTGCGAGAGCCAGCTCTTGGCGCTGGCCACCGCACGCCCGGGCACCTGGGCGCCGAGCTCGCGGGCGTATTGACCGACCACCGCCTCGCCGAGCACCGCCGGCGGCGCGCCCTGCCCCTCGCCGGCGCTCGCGACCAGGCGCAGCGTGGCGGGGTCGAGCTCGCCCGCGGCGGGGTGGTAGCGCACCGAGGGCAGCAGCGTGCGCGCGGCGAGCTCGCCGCGGCCGACGAGCTGCTCGATCTCCAGCACCTGGATGCGGTCCTCGCCTTCTGCGGCGAAGGCGACCACGGTGTTGCTGGTGCCGAGGTCGATGCCGACGGTGTAGCGCGTCGCCACGCGAAGGACCTCAGGCTTCTGCGTTACCGCGCACGTCGAACTGCACCTTCCAGCGCGCGCTGCCGTCCACCGGCAGGGCCTCGAGCTCGAGCGTGCCGGTCTCGGTGACGCGGGCGTGCAGCTTCACGCGCACGACCTCGCCGGGGCGGCGGCCTTCGGTGGGAAGGGTGGCCTCGATCTCCTCGAGCTCCTGCAGCTCGTCGGGCTGCCAGAAGTCGAGCAGGGTGCCGACCTCGTCCTGGCGGCGCACCGAGGAGCCGAAGAAGCGGAAGCGCACCGGCTCGCCGACCACCAGGCCGAACTCCTGCGCGGGCAGGGCGGCCTCGCTGCCCTCCTCCATGCCGAAGGGGGCGACGCAGAGGGCTTCGAGCGGCGGCTCCATGCCCGGGATGGCGGGCATCGAGGACTCGATGCCGACGTAGTAGGCGCGCGCGGTGCCGCCGCGGATGCGCACCCCGCGTCCGCGGCGCACGTAGCCGTAGTAGGCCGCGCCGCGCGCCACCGCGAGGTCGAGGTCGGCGCCGCCGAGGAGCCGCGCCGGCGCGGCGCCGTCGGCGGCGAGCCAGTCGTTCAGGGTGTCGAGCACGCGCCCGGCGATCAGCCCGGACTTGAGCACGCCGCCGTTGAACAGCACCGCGGTGGGGTGCAGGAAGACGCTCTCCTCGGGCTGCGCGGCGAAGCCTTCGAGATCGGCGGTGGCGCCGAGCTGGCGGGTGAGGAAGGCGGCGAGGTGGCGGGTGACCGCCGCGTCCTGCGCATAGGGCAGGCCGAGCTGGGTGAGCGCGGCGCGCGCCCGCGTGATGGGCATCTCGGTGACCGCGACGCGGGGGAAGAAGCCCTCGACCAGGGTGGCGACCAGCTCCTCGCGCCGCACCTCGGTGCGGATCGAGCCGCCGATCAGCTTCGAGCCGCGACTCGGCACCACCACCGGCACGCTGTCGAGGTCGGAGTCGCTCAGCAGCGCCTCCTTGGCGCCGCGGCAGGCATGGGCGAGCGCGCGCGTCTGCCAGGGGTCGAGCCGGGTGCCCTGCTCGGCGAGCTTGCGCGTGACCGTGTAGGCCAGCGCCAGGTCCATGTTGTCGCCGCCGAGCAGGATGTGCTCGCCCACCGCCACGCGGTGCAGCTCGAGGTTGCCCTCGCGCTCGAGCACCGCGATCAGCGACAGGTCGGTGGTGCCGCCGCCGACGTCGACCACCAGGATCAGGTCGCCGGTCTTCACTTCCTTGCGCCACTGCCCGGCGCTGCGCTGGATCCAGCTGTAGAGCGCCGCCTGCGGCTCCTCGAGCAGGGTGATCGGCGGGTAGCCGGCGGCCTGCGCGGCCTCGGCGGTGAGCTCGCGCGCCGCGGGGTCGAAGGAGGCCGGGATGGTGACGGTGACGTCCTGGGCGTCGAAGGGCGCCTCGGGATGGGCGGCGTTCCAGGCCGCGCGCAGGTGCGACAGGTAGCGCACCGAGGCGGTCAGCGGCGAGATGCGCGCCACCTCGGGCGGCGCCTCGGCGGGCAGGATGTCGGCGCGGCGGTCGACGCCGGGGTGGCACAGCCAGCTCTTGGCGCTGGCCACCAGGCGGATCGGCGTGGCCGCCCCGCGGTTGCGGGCGAACTCGCCCACCGCGTGATCCTGCGTCGCCCCCCAGGGCAGGCTCAGGTCGCCGGGGGCGAGCTCGTCGGCGTGCGGCAGGTAGAGGAAGGAGGGCAGCAGCGGGCGCGCCTCGATGCTGCCCGGGCCGGTGAGCTGGGGGATCTCCAGCACCTGCTGCGCGGCCTGGTCGCCGTCGCTGGCTTCGAGGTCGACATAGGAGAGCGCGCAGTGGGTGGTGCCGAGGTCGATGCCGAGGGTGTAGCGGGCGGGGGCGCTCACAGCTCCACCTCCGCCTGGGCGATCACGCTGGCGTCGTGGCCTTCGGCCAGCGCCGGCAGGCGGGTGTCGGTCACGCGCCAGCCGCGATGGCCGAGGGTGCCGGTGAAGGGCGGCTTGCCCACCACCTTGCCCGTGAGGCGTACGGCCGCGGCGTCGAAGCCTTCGGGCAGGGTGAGGCGGCTGCCTTCGGCCTCGTCGCGCACCGGCGCGATGGCGAAGTGCTCGTCGAGCACCTTGCGGCAGCCCTCGTGCACTACGCGCGCGGCGGCGCCGATGTCGGCATCCGAATAGGCGGCGATGTTTTCCTGGACGAAATCGATGAAGCGTGCGTCGCGCTGGAGCAGGCCGAGCAGCTGCAGCGCGGCCTCGGGGGTGGTCTCGCGCACGATGGCGGGCTGGGCGGCTGCGGCGGCGTCCTCGGTGCCGGCAGCGGCCTCGGTGTCTGCGCCTTCCTCGCGCAGGCGGACGAGGCGGCCGGCGAGCTCGGCGCCGAAGAGGACGGAGAAGGCGAGGCCGATGCGGCGGAAGAAGGAGGGGTTGCGACTGGCCATGGGGGTGGTCCTCGTGCTGGATCTGTTGCGACGCAATATAGCTCAGAAGCGTGTGGGAGGCGGAGTCGAGGGCCGCGGCACCCGCATCGGCTCACTGCCCGCTGCGGGTGGGAGCCGGATGGGTGCCGAACCAGCGCGCGATCGCCGTCTCGGCCGCGCGGTCGAGGATCATCTGCTCGCGCAGGCAGAGCGAGCGCACGTTGTTCGCCGTCTTGGTGGCGAGCGTCGCGGCGCGGTCCTGCCCCTCGCCGAAGGCGTGGCCGCGCATCAGCAGTCCGCGCAGGATCCAGTTGACGTCGAGCCGGCTGCCGCCGAGACCGGCTTCGCGCAGGCGGTCGCGCACGCGCTTGCCGGTTTCCTTGAGGTCGAAGGGATGGCGGCCGACGTCGTCCGCGATGATCGAGAACAGCGCGCGGTATTCGGCCGGGCCGAGCAGGGGGACGCCGGAGACCTCGTGGATCTGCATGGCGAGCGGCAGGATGTCCTGATCCTCGCCCCAGTCGGGCGTGACGCTGCCGTCCTGCATGCCGGCGCCGGAGCGGGCGGGATCGAAGACGAAGCCGCCGCTGTTGCTCCAGTCGAAACGCAGCGGCGCGAGCTCGAGGCTGTCGACGAACCTGCGGAAGCTGCCCTTGCCGTTCCAGTCGGCGGCGAGGGCGGGGTGGCGCGTGGTGATCAGGCTCGCCAGGCGGCTGCAGGGGACGGGCGCGGCCGAGCGCGCAACCTCGACGCGCATGGTCTCGACGATCTCGGCGAGGTCGTGGTCGAGGGCGTCGGCGCCGCTGGAGAGCGAGGCCGGGGGAACGCTCCGGGCCGCTTCCGGCGACGCCTGCGCGAAACGTGCGCTCGCTGCGAGCGACAGGCTTTCCGGGGTGACGTCGGCAGGGGGCGCGCCGGCGCCGGGCGCCTCGTCCTCGTCCTTGAAGCCGAGGGCGTTGCGGACGAACTCGTCGGGGTCGATCAGCAGGTCGGCCGAGGCGCGATAGGCCGCGGACGGAAAGCCGATCGCCAGCACCGTGGTGCGCCGATCCCAGCGCCGCAGCTTGCGCAGCACCGGGGTGAAGTCCGCGTCGGCCGAAAACACGATGAACTCGTCGTAGCGGGCCTCGTGCTGCAGCAGGTCGATGATGTCGAGCACCATGTGGATGTCGGTGCTGGTCTTGCCCTCGCTCGTCAGCGCGGGGCAGTCGATGATCTCGAAGCCGGCGAGGTTGAAGGACGGGCGGAAGCGCTGGTAGGCCTGCGGGTTGAGGTAGCAGCGCCGCACCAGCAGCCGGCGGCGCGCACCGGCGGGGGCGTGGTCGGGCAGCTCGAGCGCGCCGATCACCCAGTTCACCCACTCCAGGGGCTGGCGGGCGAAGCGGTCGGCGATGGCGGGGTCGAGCTTGCGCAGGCCGGAATAGACGTTGTCGAAGTCGACGAAGAGGGCGCTTTTCAAGATGTCTCGCGGGGATGGGGGGTCAGGTAGGGCTCGTGGCCGGGCCGTGGGGGCGGGCGTCGTGTGGTGGCATTTCTGGAAGTGTGATTCAGTTGAAACAAGCACTTGCGTGCTGAACTGTCGAGCCTGCGGACGGGAAGCGCTCAGTCACGGGAGGAGATTCTGACCGAGCGGACGGCAAAGCTGAGCGTTGTGGCTGGATTAGCTCCTGAGCTCGCTGAGGATCCCGAGCCTTCTCATGCCCAGGCGCAATTCCGTCTCAAGTGCCTGGAACCCCGACAGGCGCCGCAATCGATCCAGCGACACAGCTTCGCCAAGCGCATTCAACATCGGAGAAACGCCTTGCCGTCGTTTCCGTGAGCTTGGGTTGGTCTTCAGAAAGGCGAGGTGCAAGGTCCTCTTCGGATCACGTGTTGTTTCCACATCTGCGGCGTTGCGCGGTAACTCCAGCACCTCGTCGGATAGGGGGGTACCGAATACCCTGCGAATCGCATCGCCATCTGCAAGCGCCCATGACTCCGTTTCGCGTATCGGGACCACCGCGATGGCGAGACCATCATTGGGAAGTTCCTGAGCGAGCCTGTCGATGGCGGGCTGCGCGCACGTCGCACGGGCGCGCTCCGCACTCCCTGCGCCATCAGTGTGAATGAAAACGATGCGCCAGGCGCCCCGCGCTTCGCGAGCAGCTTCGATGATCCGTTCCTCGCGTGGGGCGTCCTTCATTCGTGCGGGTTCGTTCAAGGAGATGACCTCCTCGCCGAACTCCACCGACTGGTTCGCCTCGTTCAGGCAGATCTCTTCACAGAGGCGAAGCAGCAAGGGGCGCAGGAAGTAGTAGTCGGTGGGGCCTTCGGCATAGAGCGCCAGTCCGAGGTAATGCATCCTCAGCCCTCCGCCGCCACGGTATCGAGCACTTTGCGCACCTCGAGATCGGAGACGATGCCTTGCGGATTCGCGTCGTCCCCGAACAGGGCGGCTTGCGGTCTGGAGTGAATGGGCCGAAGGCGCGTCTTGCGGCGCTGCTCCTTGCGTGCGGGGTCGGTCACCACGGCCGTGTCGGCAAACAGCACCGCACCGTCGACGGGGCGTCGATTCGCGTCGAGGAGGGCGGACAAGACCACCGGCGAATGGCTGTTCAGTAGCAGTTGGCTGAGCGGTGGGCTGTTGTCTTCGGCGTCGTACTCGGCTGGGTCGGTGACGATGTCCCTTAGTTGCTGAACGAGCTGCTTGATGCGGCCGGGATGCACGCCGTTCTCCGGTTCCTCGAAGCAGATCAGGCCCCGATGGCGCGGGTCGTGCAGCAGGGTCAGCAGGGCGAGGATGCGTAGCGTGCCGTCCGAAATGACACGCGAGGTGAAGGGCAGGCCGTCGCGCATCGTGAGTTCGATCCGGTATTCGCGGCTCGCCTCGTGCAGCCTGGCGTCGAGATGGGCAATCCCCGGGATCAGGTGGTTCAGTTCCGCCGCGATGTCGCTCAGTACCCCATCCGGTTTCTCGGCACTCGCGGTTTCGGCCTTGAGTTGAGTCAGCACCGCGGCAAGGTTGGAGCCATCCGCATCGAGCATGTCCGATGCCGTCGCCGGGACTGGACGCCGCAGCAGTGCGGGGTCGAGCTGCAGCAGGCGCCAGTGGCGCATCTCCTCTCGCAGGGCGAAAAGGTGCGGAAACTCGGCGTTGGTCACGCTGTACAACACCGTTGCCTCGGCCGCGCTTGCGGGTCGATTGCGCCCTTGCTTGCCGTCCTGATGGATGCTGAAAGCCAGGCCTTCGTCCGTCTCGTCGGTCGTGAGCCACGGCTTCAGGCGCGTGTACTTCAGATACGTCGAACGAAAGTCCTTGGTCGGGTTCACTGCCTTGGCCCAGCGATCGTCCTTGCGCATGATGGGGGTCACGCACTCCCGTGCCACCTGAATCCGCTCGATCCCGGGCTTGGTCTGGCGCCGCTCCAGCGTCACCTCATAGCGGAGCCGCGTGTGCGTGATCTTCACCTCGCTACCCCACGGGTCGCGCACCAGAGGGTCGACGAGCACCTCGGCGGCGATGCGGATCTGGGTGCTGCGGCCCGATGGCGTCAGGCGGAACAGCTCGAGCGGTTCGCCGCGCATGTCCTTGACCGCCTCGGCGACGTCGCGCGTGGCGAGCAGAGAAAGCAGCCGGATCGCGTCGAACAGATTGCTCTTGCCGGCGGCGTTGCTGCCCAGCACGACCGTGAAGGGCAGAAAGTCGATCGTGAGGTTCTCGAAGGTCTTGAAGCCGTCGATTTCGAGGCGGGTCAGCATGCGGCGGTCCTTCTCGGCGTGGATCTTGATCCGGGTGCTCGGGTGAGTCTGGTTGCGGCTTGTTGCCCGGATCGTAGCAAGGGCGGATGAAAATCAACCGCCGTACGGCTGAAAATCATCCATCAAATGGACGATTTTCAGCCATTTTTCCAGCCAGCCGAAGCCGATGTGTTCCTGCTCCAGGCGCAGGGACGGGCGGATGCGGTGGTCGCGCAGGTCTTCGTAGAGGCTGCGTTCCTCGGTGGTGAGGCGGGATATGTCGGCCGGGCGCGGGCTGTCTTCCCTGCCCCACAGCGCCTCGTGTGCGAGCAGGGTGGCGCGGTCCATCAGCAGGGATTCGACATGGGCGAAGCGGGCGCGCAGCTGGGCGAGGATGGCGAAGCCGTTGGTGTCGATGTCGCCCCAGTAGTGGATCGGGCAGCGCTGCAGCCACGTGGCGCGCGCGAGCGCCTCCCAGCCGTAGCCGGCGCCGAAGATCACGATGGCCTTGTCGACGCGGGGGAAGGCGAGGAAGTTGGTCTCGTTCTCGGTGATGAAGACGCGTGCCACGTCGAGTCGCAGGCGGGCGAAGCTGTCGGCGTCGAGGGCGAGGTCGGGGCAGGGCGCGCCGGGGAGCAGGCCGAGCGCCGGGTCGAGCACGCGCAAGCGCAGCCGCACGGGCTTGTCGAGGAAACCGTAGCGGGCGGCGAACTGCTGCGCGCCGGTGCGGCTCGGGTCGATCGCCGCCGCGGGCAGGGCGAGCTCGAGCAGCTCGGCGAGCACGCCGCGCTGGGATTCGATGAACTTGGTGTGGATGCCGGGCAGGTCGACCTGGCGCAGATACACGTCCGGGCGCGGGTGGGCCTGCAGCCAGGCCACCACGTCGAGCAGGCGCGACCACTCGGCGGCGAGTTCGAGCGCGCGCAGCGGGCGCTTGTGCAGCCAGGGCAGCAGCAGGGGCTGGCGTGCGGCAGTCTCGGCGTGCAGCGCACGAAAGCGCGCGTCCTCGGCGCGCTTGCCGATCCAGGCCAGGGCGTCGTCGAGGCGGTCGACCCAGGCGCTCGCGGGCAGGCGCTGGCTGCCCTGCACGCGGTGGCGGGTCTCCTGCCATTCGAGGCGCACATGGGGCGTGGCCGAGATCGCCGCGACCCAGGCGCGCACGGCATCGAAGTGGCGGGTGATGTCGTCCGAGGTTGGGGTCTTCAGGGTGAGTCGCAGCGGGAAGCGGCTGTGGCCTGCAGGTGGTCCCACGGCCGTGTACGCCGCGGCATCGGCCGGTAGCTCGCAAGGCTGAGCGCCAGAGCCCTCGCTCTCCTCCTCCGGCAAGCACGCGCACGGGGGGGCGCCGCTGTCCTGCGGCAGCCCCTCGCGCAGCAGCTCGCCGCGCTCCCACAGGCGCATCACCTGCGCCCTCAGGTCCTGCGCGGTGCTCCAGCTCATGATGCGGATGCGCCGCCGCCGGCGCGGGGCGCGGCCTGCGCCGCCGCCCGCATCTCGGCTTTCTGCGCGCGGTACTCCTCGATCGACAGGTTCCTCAGCTTCGAGGCGCTGCCGCCCTCGTTGTGCACGAAGCCGACGCTGGCGACGAAGGGCTCGATGATGTGGATCTTCTGCAGCGGGGTGACGATCAGCAGTTGCAGGTTGAGTTGCTCGAACAGGCGCAGGCCGTACTGCGCGGATTCGTCCGAGCCGCGGCCGAAGGCCTCGTCGATGACGACGAAGCGGAACGAGCGCGAGCGCACCGCGCCCCACTCCAGGCCGAACTGGTAGGCGAGGCTGGCGGCGAGGATGGTGTAGGCGAGCTTCTCCTTCTGCCCGCCCGACTTGCCGCCGGAGTCCGAGTAGTGCTCGTGCTCGCTGTCGTCCTCGCGCCAGCGTTCGCTGGCGGCGAAGAGGAACCAGTTGCGCACGTCGGTGACCTTGGCGGTCCAGCGGCGATCCTGGTCGGAGAGGCCCTCGCGGCCGCGGAAGCGGTCGATGATGCCCTTGACGCGCAGGAAGCGCGCCTCGGAATACTGCTCGTCGTCGCCCTCGCCCGCCCCGGTCAGCGCGCCCTCGGTGCAGGCGCGCAGCTCCTGCTGGAAGTCGCGGATCTCGGCGTCGGGGCTCGCCTGCGATTCAAGCACGATGTAGCGCCCGGGGTTGTAGTCGATCTCGCCGAGCGACTTGTTGATGTGGGCGATGCGCTCCTTGATGGTCTCGCGCTCGCGCGCGAGCTGGGCGTTGAAGTTGGCGATCTCGTTGATGGTGTTGACGTTGAGCAGCTCCTTGAAGCGGGCGAGGAAGCGCGGCAGGTCGTCGCGGTCGAGCTGCGCGAGCAGCTTCTCGTACTCGAAGCCGGCCTCCAGGCTGGCGTCGATCTCGGCGGTCTCGAGGGGAAACTGCTGCTTGAAGGCCGCCATCGCCTTGATGATCTTCTCGGCCAGGCGCTTGAGGCGGAGATCCTCGGCGTCGATGCGCGACTGCAGCGCGGTGCGCACCTCCTGCTCGCGGTTGTCGCAGGACTCGACGGTGAGCGGGTGCTCGCCGAGCACCTCGGCGCACAGGGCTTCCAATCGGGGGACGAGCTCCGGGTCGATCGGCGCGGCGTCGACGAGGGCGAGCGTGGCGGTGCGCAGCGCCTCGGCGTCGGCCTGGCGCTGCTCGACCTTGGCGCGGCGTTCGCGCGCGGCGCCGAGCTCGCGCTCGGTGTCGACACGGATCCGCTGCAGGTCGGCGAGCTGCTGGTTGAGTGTCTTGAGCAGGTCGGAGGCGGCTTCGAGCGCGCGGCGTTCGTCCTCCAGCGTGGCGATCGCGCCGGCGACACCGTGCCAGTCGAGCTCGTCGAAGGCGGTGAATTCTTCCAGGCGGGTGAGGGCGTCGAGGCGGCCGGCGAGGGTGCGGCGCTCGGCCTCGATGCGGCCGATCTGGCTGCCCACTTCGCCGAGGCGGGCTTCGAGCTGGCGGCGCTGGGCTTCCAGGGCCTCGATTTTGGCGGTGTTGCTCCAGCCCAGCACGTAGCGGCTGCGGTCGGCGATGGCGTGGCGGTCGTCCTTCTCGTGGCGGCCGCTGGGGTCCTTGATCTGGCCGGCGCGGGTGATCGCGCGCGTCTCGCGGCGGAACTGCTCCTGCGTGGCGCAGCAGGCGACGTCGAAGCGGTGGGCGAGCTCGCGTTCCAGCCAGTCGTAGTGCGGGCTGTCGGGCTTGATCGCGAGCTTGCGCACCAGCGAGTCGGGGTGCAGCGCGGGCAGCTCGCCCGCGCGCGGCGGGCGGACGTGGAAGTACACCAGGCGGCCGCGCAGGTGGTTGCCGTCCACCCACTCGGCGACCGCCTTGTAGTGCGCGTCGGGCACCAGCAGGGCGAGGCCGAAGCCGCGCAGCAGGCGCTCGGCGGCGCCCTCCCAGTCGCGCTCGTCCTCGCGCACCTGGAGCAGCTCGCCGGCGAAGGGCATGTCCTCGACGTCGATGCCGAGCGCGCCGCACAGCGCGGCGCGGATCTGGATCTGGCGGTCGTCGATGTTGCTGCGGCGACGTTTGAGGCTGTCGATCTCGGCGCTCAGCGCGTCGTACTCGAGCTTGCCCTGGCGCAGGGTGACGGCGTGCTCGGTGAGCGTGTTCTGCAGTTCGGCGTCGCGGTTGCGCGCCTCCTCTCGGCTGGCGGCGAAGTGCAGGCGCTGGCTGGCGAAGGCTTCGGCGTCGGCGGCCGCGGACGCGCCGAGCACCGCGGCGAGCTCGCCGTAGCGGCGTGCCTTGGCCAGGCGCGCGTCGCGCACCTGCTCCTGCTTGCGGATCTCGGCGGCGAGGCGCTCGAGGCGGTCGCCGCCGTTGGCGTTGATCGCCTGCTTGAGCGCGTCGATGCGGCCGGCCTGTTCCTCGCGCAGCGTGTCGAGGCGCATGACCTGGGCGTCGGCGCGCGCCCACTCCTCGGCGGCGAGTTCGAGGCGGTGGTCGAGCAGGGCCAGCTTGCGCGCGGCAAAGTGCGGCTGCAGCGCCTCGCGGCAGCGCCGCAGCGCGCTGATGTCGGCGGCGAGCGCGTCGTGGCGGTGGCAGTCGTCGACCAGCGGGCCCAGCAGGGAGACCTGGCGCTGCGCCTTGAGCACCGCCTGGTGGGCGCGGTCGAGGTCGTCGAAGTGGTCGATCAGGGCCTGGATGCGCGGGCCGACCTCGAAGGGCTCGAGCATGTGGTTGCGCACGAAGTCGGTGAGGTTGCCGACCGACTTCATCGACACGGTCTGGTGGAAGAGCTCGAGCGCCTGCTCGTTGTCGATGCCGAAGCGGCGGCGGAACCACGCTGCGTAGGGCGGGAAGCTGTCGAGCACCTCGGCCCCGGCGCCGCGCAGGCGTTTGCGAAGCTGCGTGATGTCGGGGCCGAAGCCGGAGAAATCGTCCGTGATCGACAGCGCGTGCTCGGCGCCGAGGTAGAAGCGCGCCGGCTGGCCTTGCGCCTCCTTGAACCAGAACACCTGGGCCAGGCTCACGGTCTGGTCGTAGCCGGCGTTGTGGAATACGCCGAGGATCACCGAGTAGCTGCCGGGCTCGCGCAGGCCGATCGGGCGCGCGGCGCCGGTGACCTCGTTGCGCTCGGACTTGTAGTGGCCGAGCACGTAGGAGCGCAGGCTGCGCTCGCGCGTGTCGGCGCCGGCGGCCTTGTTGTAGGCGATGCGCTGCGCGGGGACGAGCAGGGTGGTGATCGCGTCGACCAGGGTGGACTTGCCCGAGCCGATGTCGCCGGTGAGCAGCCCGTTGCGGCCGTCGAGCTGCAGCGTCCACACGTGGCGGTCGAAGGTGCCCCAGTTGAGCACCTCCAGGCGCTGCAGGCGGAAGCCGGACAGGGTGTCGTCGGCGACGAAGTCGAGGCCGAGGGATTGCGGGTCGTTCATGGGCTGCACCTGCGCTGCGCATACGCGCCATCGATGGCGCCGGCATCACGGCCCTTGCTCGCCGCCGCTCCTGGCAGGAAACCAAGCGGTCTGCGGCGCGCCCGTAGGAGCGCCCGTAGGAGCGACGCAAGTCGCGATTCGGCGGCTATTGCTGCGCCGGCGCGGATTCCCGGCGCTGAAATCGCGACTTGCGTCGCTCCTACGGGGGGGTGCTCGAAGGTTTCGGGGCTCATCGGACGGGGTTTCCTTGCGGTCGGCGAGGGCGGTGCGGTAGCCGGCGAGGCGGGCGCGCGGCGCCGGTGACCTCGTTGCGTTCGGACTTGCAGTGGCCGAGCACATAGGAGCGCAGGCTGTGCTCGCGGGTGTCGGCGCCGGCATCACCGCCCTTGCTCGCCGGTGGATCTGGCAGGAACCCACGCGGTCTGCGGCGCGCCTGTAGGAGCGACGCAAGTCGCGATTCGGCGGCTACCGCTGCGCCGGCGCGGATTCCCGGCGCTGCAATCGCGACGTGCGTCGCTCCCACAGGGGAAGGCTCGACGGTTTCAGGGCTCATCGGACGGGGTCTCCTTGCCATCGGCGAGGGCGGCGCGGTAGGCGGCGAGGCGGGCGTCGAAGTCGGCGAGCCACTGCGCGTCGACGAAGGCCTTGAGGATGCGGCGCACTTCAAAGCTGGCGGGCGCGGTGGCGCTGGCGCTGGCGGGCTTGAGGCGGGCGAGGAAGCCGAGCTCGACGACCTTGTTGATGTGGGTCTCGATCTGGTCGATCAGGCGTGCCTCGTTGGGGCCTTCGGGCAGGAACACGCGCACCAGCTCGACGATGTCGTCGCGCCCCAGCACCAGGCGGGTGTCGCCGCCGCCGGCGTCGAACTCGGCGAGCTTCTTGCGCAGCAGGGCGAGCAGCAGGCTCACCGGGTAGGACAGCGGCCGGCGCGCCACCAGGCGCGGCAGGCGCGGCGCCGGGTCGTCGTCGGCGGGCTCGGGGCGGCCGCGCAGGAAGGCGTAGCCCTCGGCCTCGTCGAGCACCAGCTCGAGGGCGAGCACGGCGACGTATTCGCGCACCCGCGCCTGCAGTTGCAGCAGGCCGGACCACTGGCGTTCGTCGGCTTCGCGGTAGAGCACGCCCTTGAGCAGGCCGATGAGCAGCACCGAGAGGTCGGGTGCGGCGGCGGGGCCGGGCGGCTCGGCCGGGCTGGGGGCGAGGTCTTCGTCGTCCATCGAGTGCTTCATCGGTTGGGGATTGTCAGCTTGCGCCTCGGGGCGCGCAAATCGATCGAGTGAGCGCATGGATTGTCGCCCTGTCGGGTCGGCATGTTCCTCATCCTGCCCGCCCTGTGCAAGCATCTGATCCGATGCCCGGCTTGGTTGCGCGTGCGCGCGCTCAGCGCATGAAGATCACCCGCGGCAGGCGGGCCTTGCGGGTGACCATGGCGCCGTCGGCGGCGCTCGCCTGCCATTCGATCGGCTCGGGGGTGGCCTCGTCGACGGTGGTGGTGAAGGCGTCGCTGCCGAGCTGCAGGTAGGCGATCAGCTCGGCCAGGCCCTGCTCCAGCGGCTGCGCGGCGACCAGCGCGGCGAGCGTGACCTGGGCGCGGTCCTGCAGGGCGTGGCGGATGTGGCGGGCGAGGCGTGCCTTGTCCACCGTGACCTGCTCGAAGAGCGCGTGCGGGTCGACATCCTCGTCGCCGGCCTCGACGCGCAGCGCGGCGATCGCCGGCCGGGTGGGCGGGGTGTGCAGCGGGCGCTCCAGCGCCAGCTCGATCGCCGCGCCGGGCAGGGCGATCTCCATCACGGGGCCGGGCGGCGGCGCGGCGCGCAGGGCGAGCGCCTTGCTCTCGATGCCGTGCAGCAGGTCCATGATGCGGCGGTTTTCCAGCCACGCCTGGTCGTCGAGGAAGCGGCGCAGCTGCTGCGACAGCTGCGCCACCGTGCGCTGGGTGTGCTCGCCCGCCTCGAGCCAGTCGTAATGCACGCGGCGGGTGCGGGCGTCGGGGTTCAGCTCGGCCACCGCGGGCAGGGCGAGCACCTGGTCGAGCAGGTCGCTGAGTTCCTCCTGGCGCCGGCTCGACAGCAGGAAGTCCCAGAAGGCACGGAAGCTGCGCCCCTGGTCGGAGTCGGCGATGGCGTCGCGTTCGCCCATGATCTGTTCGAGCAGCGCGCCCTTGCTGCCCTCCCACAGCGCGATGCGCTCGCGCACGCGGCGGTCGAGCTGGCGGAAGTTGTGCTCGACCTCGCGGAAGTCGGCGAGCAGCTCGCGTGCGCCCTGCATGAACTGCTGGAAGCGGTCCTTGAGCGCGGTGTCGTCGAGCAGCGGGATGTCGCCGGCGAGCACGCGCGCCATCTCGGCGTCGATCTCGTCGCGCTTGCGCTGCAGCTCGGCGATGCGGCGCGCGGGGTCGGTCTCGCTGCCCTCGCCCATCTGCTTGAGCAGGGCGAACAAGGTGAGCAGGCGCGACTCGGTGCCGACGAACTGGCGCTCGCTCAGCTGCGCCAGCCAGGCGAGCGCCTTCTCTGTGGCCGGGGTGAGGTCGAACTGGGCCTCGTCGGTGCCGGGCCTGTAGTACTTGCGCAGCCAGCCCTTGTCGGCCGCGGCCCAGTCGTTGAGGTAGTCGAGCGCCGGCTTGGGGAAGGCGTCGTCGCCGCGCAGCAGACGCAGCGCGTAGAGCTCGTCCTCGAGCGCCTCGGCGAGGTCCGCCGCCGCCATGCCGCGCACGTTGGGGGCGACGAAGACGCGGTGCAGGAAGCTCGCCACCAGCGCCGCGTGGTCCGAGCGCAGTAGCCGCCACGCGGGGTGGTGGCTGCGCAGGGTGTCGAGGGTGGTGAAGTCGAGGGGCATGGACTGCGGAGGTCAGCGTGAATGGAGGACGTCGCTTACCAGACGCGTTGAGCTCCGTAGCGGTCCATGACCTGGTCGGCGCTCAGCAGCGGCATCGCGTCTTCCAGGGCCTGCGCGACGATCAGGCGATCGAATGGATCGCGGTGATGGAAGGGCAGGCGTGCGACGCGATCGGCATGGCGGACCGAGATGGGCAGGATGTCGAAGCGGTTGCGGGACAGTTCTCGATCCATGAATGCTGCAAGCGGTTCGGGCAAGCGGTACTTGCCGATGCTGATCTTGATCGCGATTTCCCAGTAGCTGGCCGGGCTGACGAAGACCTCGGTCTCCGGACTGCGGATCAACTCCCGTGCAGTGCCCGACAAGGCCGGGTCGTCGAGCAGAAACCACAGCAGGGTATGGGTGTCGAGCAGGGCCTTCAAGGCATGTAGTCCTTGAAGTCGACCAAGTGGTCGTCATCGTCCGCGACAATCTCCAGCTTGCCGCGGGCACTGCCCGGCTCGCGAAATTCGCGCGGCGTAGCGGTGGTTTCAGCAGGCTTCACGCCATAGCGCTGTTCGAGAAACTCGATGAAGTCGAGCGCCTCGCGAGCCGCTTCATCCGGCAGGCGCTGGCTGTGTCGATAGATGGCTTCTGCAAGGTTCATGTGAATAGCTCCCGCGCTGGATTCTCGCACACGCTGAAGGGTCGAACACGAGCGCCTTCCTTTTGAACCGTTCCGTTTTTGGAAACGGTTGCGAGGCGTCGTCGCCCGCCACGTTTCCCGCCTTCCTATTCGTAATGCGACCACATCCTCAGCACGCGAACCACGCGCTCCTCGGCGAAGACCTCATAGACCAGGCGGTGCTGGATGTTGATCCGGCGCGAGTAAGCCCCGGCAAGATCACCCACGAGCTTTTCGTAGGGCGGAGGCTTCTGGAAGGGATCCTTCGCCAGGATCGCAAGCAAGTCCTTGGCTTTCGACTTCAGGCCGGCTACCGCCAGTTTCTTCGCGTCCTTCCGGGCGTACTTCGAGAACACGAGCTGCCAGCTCACCAGTCGAGCTCCCGGGCGCTCTCGTCAAGCGGCTCGGCCATGCCCTCCTTGATGGACTCGCGCATCCCCGGAATGGAAAGCAGGTGAAGCGTTTCCTGGATGGCCTGCCAGTCCTCCGCGGAGAGCAGGACGGCGCTCGTGCGCTTGCCCGCGATGTGGATGGGCTGATGGGACTCTGCGGCCTGATCGATGAGGCGGTACAGGTTGGCCCGTGCTTCGGAAGCGGTGAGCGTGGTCATTGCGGGTCTCCGTCGATGCGGCTAACGTACGCGTTAGCGTACGTGGCGTCAATCCTGGCGTTCGTTCGAGGGTCGCAAGTTCCCGTTTAATGCTGCCCCTTCCAGGCCAAGGCCCTCACATCTGCCGCTTGATCCGCATCGCCAGCGCGCCGACGCCGATGAAGGCGACACCCATGAGGACCAGGGAGATCGGCCAGCCGAGCGAGTCCACGAAGTGCCGGGCGGTGAAGTGGCTGATGAAACCGAGCATCGCGAGCACCGTGGTCAGGAGCAGCGCGCGACTCTGCAGCAACACGCAGACGTAGAGCATCGCCGCGGTGACGGCGAAATAGAGCAGTTCGACCGGGGTCTGGCGCAGCAGGTCGAAGAGGCCGCTGTAGGCGAGCGCCGAGCCGATCAGGTAGCCGAGACCGGATAGCCGGAGCTGCCGCCCGTCCTTGTGCAGGCCGTAGGCGGCCGACATGACCGAGGCGCCGGTCAGTAGCGCCGCCCAGTCGGCCGCGGCGGCGATGGCGACGCGGTCGAACAGGCCGGCGTTGAACCAGCACAGCGCGATCAGGTAGGCAAACTCGGCGAGGCTGCGCTGCGGCGATCCTTCCAGCCCGCTGGCGACGAGCAACAGCGAGGCGCCGAGGACGAGCGCGCTGAAGCCCGCCGGCACGTCGAGCAGGTCGAGGCCGACCGCCAGAAAGCCGTAGACGAAGCACAGGGCGGTGAAGGCGAGCACGCTCGACGCGTACTGGCGGAACAGCAGGCCCTGATGAATCGCCATCGTGCCGAAGACGGCGAGCGCGGCCAGCCGCCAGTCGTTGCCGCGCGGAAAGAGCTCGTGGATGAACACGAACCAGCCGTTCGTCAGCATGAACGCCGTCGCCAGCGTCAGTGGCAGGACGAGCCTGGGAAACTTCCTCTCGTGCAGCGCCGAGACCAGCACGACCAGCAGCGCATAACCTACGCCGAGGGTGACGACGATCCGCATGACGCTGCCCATGCGGTTCCAGAACATGCCGATGTAGGTGCCGATGCCGGCGAGGATGAAGATCGCGCCGAGATAGATGAAGAGCGTCCGTGCAATCTCGCCGCTGCTGCGTTTGGGCGCCGTGGTCGCGAGCAGGGTCGGATCGCGGTATACCGCAGCGACTTCAGCCGGCGAGATGTCATGGGCACGCATCAGCTCGGCGATCCTGCCGAGCGCACTGGTCTTGTCATGCACCGCGCGGCTGCCGAACAGCGCCGCGGCCAGCGGCCAGCCCCACCAGCCGCCGGCGAGGACGATCAGCACGATCAGCAGTAGGAGCCAGGTCACGGCAGCACCCAGCCGACGAAGCGGACAGCGTTGCCGTAGTAGGCGCCTTCGGTTTCGGGCAGTCGGATGCTGCGCCCGTCCTTGACGAGTTCGGCGTGGACCCGGTAGCGCGAAGAACCGAGGAACAGGCCGTCGAAGACCTTTCCGCCGTAGCCATCGGCGCCGCTGCTGAACCTGTAGCCGTCGGGCGCCAGGCTCGACGAATCGACCCTGAGCCCGGCGAGGTCGGGGACGTCGATGGGCGTTACGCTCGGTGTCTTCTCCGCCTCGACCGGGCGCCCGCTGTTGGGGGCGAGGCCGGGCGGCAAGGGCAGCGCGATTTCCTTCACCGCGCCGGTCTTCGGATTGAAGCGCCACAGCCGCGGGGTCTGGTAGGGCTGCGTGTTGCCGACGTAGCTGACCTGCACGCGATCACCGACGACCGCGATCCGGATCGCGTTGTGCGGGTTGTTGTGGAAGTTGTAATGGGTCGCGTACAGCACCTCGTACTGCGCCGGTGCGACCAGCAGGACGGGAATGCCCGAGATGGCGAGGAAGACCGCGACGAGCAGCAGCGGCAGGCCGAGCCCGAAGGCGATGGTCGGGTTGTCGCGGATGAATTGTTTCATGCAGGTCGCTCCGGTCCCGGTGGCTTGGGGGCATGCTAGTCCGAGCGCGTGAGCATAGCAGCGGGATCGCGGGGGCGTTTGGTGCCGCGGAAGCTCGGTCTTCGCCACTGGTTCGCCCTTGTGCGAGCGTATCCGTATGGACACACATGCCGGCATGAACACTTTCCTGCGCACCGACGATTTCGACGCCTGGCTTGCCGGCTTGAAAGACAACGTGGCTCGAGCCCGCATCGTCCACCGTATCCGCTCTGCCGAGCATGGAAATCTTGGTGACTGTGAGCCGGTAGGCGAAGGCGTTTCGGAAATGCGCATCCACGTCGGCCCTGGGTATCGCGCTTACTACACGCGACGTGGGGCTGTGATCTATCTGCTTCTGCCGGGCGGGGAAAAGTCGTCGCACAAGCGCGACATCAAACGTGCCATCGAGATGGCGCGGGCTTTGGACAAGGAGTGAACGATGGTCAAGACCGCCAGCTTTGATGCTGCCGATTACCTGAACGACGAGCAAACCATCGCGGAGTATCTGACGGCCGCCCTGGAAGACCCAAACCCTGATGTGTTTCTCGCTGCCGTCCGCGACGTTGCGCGCGCCCGCGGCATGGCGCAACTCGCCAAGGATGCGGGTCTTGGCCGTGAGAGCCTGTACAAGGCGCTCACGCCCGGCGCGAAGCCTCGCTATGACACAGTGCTCAAGCTGCTTCATGCTCTGGGCGTGAAGATCACCGCAACGCCAGTCCATTCTTGAGACTTGCGCTAGCGTCGGCCACCGCGCCCGAGCAGTCGATCGACAGAACCGCCTGCAGTCTCCCTCCGAGCTTTAATCTCTGACGGTCGAACGTCAGGCAAGTTTCAGATCGAGTCGGTGGCTCGAACGAAGATGCCTTCGTGGTCCGAACGACGGCAACGGGCCGGACTGGGACATCTGCACTCACCGAGAGCGACAAGGTCGTCACGCGTCAGGTACATGTCATAAAGGCGATCAGGCATGCGCTCGGGAGCCCAGTCAGGGCAAGCCTTCCCGTCTGTAGCAGCCAAAAGAAAAGGGCGGGGAACCCATCGGATTCGCCCGCCCTTCCTGGCCGTCTGCCAATAATTGGCTAGCCATTTGCCAGTTTATGGTCGCCGCTACAGGTGTCACACATCGATGTTCTGCGCATACAGCGCGTTGCCCTCGATGAACGCCCTGCGCGGCTCGACGTTGTCGCCCATCAGCGTGGTGAAGATCTCGTCCGCCGCGATCGCGTCGTCGATCTGCACGCGCAGCAGCCTGCGCACCGCGGGGTCCATGGTGGTCTCCCACAGCTGCTCGGGGTTCATCTCGCCCAGACCCTTGTAGCGCTGCTTGGTGATGCCGCGTTCGACGTCGGCGAGCATCCACTTGATGGCGTCGGCGAAGCGGGAGACGGTCTGGCGCTTTTCGCCGCGGCGGATCTCGGCGCCGGGGCCGATGAGGCCGGAGATGGCTTCGGCGGCGTTGCGGATGGCGCGGTAGTCGCCGGAGACGAGGAAGTCGTGCTCGACCCAGCCGAACTTGCGGTTGCCGTGGTGCAGGCGCTCGATGGTGAGGCGCCAGCCCTCGGCTTCGTCGTGGTATTCGGCGTAGATCTGCAGGCCTTCGGGCAGGTGGGGCTGGATGCGCTCGGCCGAGGCGCGGGCGGCGGCTTCGTCGTCGAGGCTGACTTCGATGTCGTGCGCCAGCATCACCTGCAGCACTTCGGGGTCGATGTAGCTGGCCAGGCGCCGGGTGACGGCTTCGGCGAGCAGGTAGGTGCGCGCCAGGCCGCCGAGGGCCTCTTCGCTGATCGGATCGGCGCCTTCGCGCGGCACCAGCACGGCGCCGTCGAGGGCGAGGCGCAGCAGGTGGTTGGAGAGCTCGCTGTCGTCCTTGATGTACATCTCGCTCTTGCCGTGCTTGATCTTGTACAGCGGCGGCTGGGCGATGTAGATGTGGCCGCGCTCGACCAGCTCGGGCATCTGGCGGTAGAAGAAGGTGAGCAGCAGGGTGCGGATGTGGGCGCCGTCGACGTCGGCGTCGGTCATCAGGATGATGCGGTGGTAGCGCAGCTTCTCGGGCTTGTAGTCGTCCTTGCCGATGCTGGTGCCGAGCGCGGTGATGAGGGTGGCGATCTCCTGGCTCTGCAGCAGCTTGTCGAAGCGCGCCTTCTCGACGTTGAGGATCTTGCCCTTGAGCGGCAGGATCGCCTGGAACTTGCGGTCGCGGCCCTGCTTGGCGGAGCCGCCTGCGGAGTCGCCCTCGACGAGGTAGAGCTCGCACAGCGCGGGGTCCTTTTCCTGGCAGTCGGCGAGCTTGCCGGGCAGGCCGACGCCGTCGAGCACGCCCTTGCGGCGCGTCATCTCGCGCGCCTTGCGGGCGGCGTCGCGGGCACGGGCGGCTTCGACGATCTTGTTGCAGATGGTCTTGGCGTCGATCGGGTTCTCGAGCAGGAAGTCGCCGAGCTTGCTGGCGACGACTTCTTCCACCGCCGGGCGGGCCTCGGACGACACCAGCTTCATCTTGGTCTGGCTGGCGAACTTGGGGTCGGGCATCTTGACCGAGAGCACGCAGGCCAGGCCTTCGCGCATGTCGTCACCGGTGATGTCGACCTTGGCCTTCTTGGCGATCTCGTTTTCTTCGATGTACTTGTTTATCACCCGCGTCATCGCCGCGCGCAGGCCGGTGAGGTGGGTGCCGCCGTCGGCCTGCGGGATGTTGTTGGTGTAGCACAGCACCTGTTCCTGGTAGCTGTCGTTCCACTGCATGGCGACCTCGACCGCGAGCTCGGCGTCGTGGCCGTGACCGGTGGGGATGCGGGTGGTGCCGGTGGCGTAGAAGACGTTGGGGTGCAGCACCGTCTTTGCGCGGTTGATGTACTCGACGAAGCCCTTGACGCCGCCGGCGAAGGCGAAGTCTTCCTCCTTGCCGGTGCGCTGGTCGATGAGGCGGATCTTGACGCCGTTGTTGAGGAAGGAGAGCTCGCGCAGGCGCTTGGCGAGGATGTCGTAGTGGTACTCGATGGTGCCGAAGATCTCCTCGTCGGCCAGGTAATGCACCTTGGTGCCGCGCTTGGTGGTCTCGCCGATGACGCGCGCCGGGCTGACCTCGACGCCATCCACGACCTCGATGACGCGGTTCTGCGGCTTGCCGCGCTCGAACTCGAGCAGGTGGCGCTTGCCGTCGCGGGCGACGGTGACGTTCATCCACTTGGACAGCGCATTCACGCAGGACACGCCCACGCCGTGCAGGCCGCCGGAGACCTTGTAGCTGTTCTGGTTGAACTTGCCGCCGGCGTGCAGCACGCACATGACGATCTCGGCCGCGCTGCGCTTGGGCTCGTGCTTGTCGTCCATCTTGACGCCGACCGGGATGCCGCGGCCGTTGTCGGTGACCGAGATCGAGTTGTCGGCGTGGATGGTGATGACGATGTCGTCGCAGTGACCGGCCAGGGCCTCGTCGATGGAGTTGTCCACGACCTCGAAGACCATGTGGTGCAGGCCGGTGCCGTCGGAGGTGTCGCCGATGTACATGCCGGGGCGCTTGCGCACCGCTTCCAGCCCTTCGAGCTGCTGGATGCTGGTTTCGTCGTAGTCTTCGTGCGCCTTGGCGGATGCGGTGGGCTGGTCTTGCGGTTCGGACATGGTCATCTCGGTGATTCGTAAAGAACGGGTGCTGCGGTGCGGCGGCTACTCAGATGCGCATCGGCATCACGACGTACTTGAACTTGTCGTTGCCGGGCAGGGTGATGAGGGCGCTGGAGTTGCCGTCATTGAAGCGCCAGTCGACCGTCTCGGAGCTCAGGTTGTTGAGCACGTCGAGCAGGTAGGTGACGTTGAAGCCGATGTCGAGCTTGTCGCCCTGGTAGTCGATCTCGAGCTCGTCCATGGCCTCTTCCTGCTCGGCGTTGGTCGATGCGATGCGCAGCACGCCGTCCTCGAGCACCATGCGCACGCCGCGGAACTTCTCGTTGGTGAGGATGGCGGCGCGCTGCAGCGCGGACAGCAGCGGCTGGCGGGCGAAGTGGATCAGCTTGGGATGCGCGGTCGGGATCACGCGCTCGTAGTCGGGGAACTTGCCATCGATGAGCTTGGTGACGAGCTCGATCGGGCCGAAGCGGAACACGGCCTGGTTGCCGGCGAGCAGGATCTCGAGCGGGTCGTCGCTGTCGGCGAGCTGGCGGGCGAGCTCGAGCACGGTCTTGCGCGGCAGGATGGCTTCGGTACGGGTGGCAATGGGCGCCTCGAGGTCGGACGCGGCGTAGGCGAGGCGGTGGCCGTCGGTGGCGACCATGCGCAGCTCGCCGCCGTCGGCGATCAGCAGCAGGCCGTTGAGGTAGTAGCGGATGTCCTGCTGCGCCATCGCGTAGGCCACCTGGGCGAGCTGGCGCTTGAAGGTGCGCTGGCCGATGCTCAGGTGCGCAGCGGCATCGGTGGGCGGGTTCAGGCGCGGGTAGTCGGCGGCGGGCAGGGTCTGGAGCTGGAAGCGGCTGCGCCCGGCCTTGACGGTGAGGCGCTTGTCGTCGAGCGTCAGCGAGATCTCGGCGGTGTCGGGCAGGGCGCGCAGGATGTCCTGCAGCTTGCGCGCGCCGACGGTGATCGAGGCGTCCTCGCCACCGATGTGGCCGCCGGTGGTGGTGCGGATCTGGATCTCGATGTCGGTGGCCAGCATGGTGAGCTGGTCGGCGTGCTTCTCGATCAGCACGTTCGACAGGATGGGCAGGGTGTGGCGCTTCTCGACGATGCCGGCGACCGACTGCAGCGGGGCCAGGAGCGCATCGCGGGTGGTGGTGAGCAGGAGCATGGCGTCAGATCGGGTCGATGGGTTGATCGGGAGTGTTCGATGGATTGGCGTTCAACCGGCTCAGCCGCGCAGGACCTGGGTGAGCACGTGGACGTCGTGGTTGAGCTGGGCGTCGCCGAGGCGCAGCTCGGTGATGGTGCGGCAGGCGTGCAGCACGGTGGTGTGGTCGCGGCCGCCGAAGGCCTCGCCGATCGCCGGCAGCGACATCGGCGTGAGCTCCTTGGCCAGCCACATCGCCACCTGGCGCGGGCGTGCGATCACGCGCGTGCGCTTCTTGGAGTGCATGTCGGCGATCTTGATCTTGTAGTAGTCGGCGACGGTCTTCTGGATGTGCTCGATCGACAGCTGGCGGTTGTGCGCGTGCAGCAGGTCCTTGAGCGCCTCCTTGGCGACTTCGAGGCCGATCTGGCGGCCGTGGAAGCGTGCGTAGGCGACGACCTTGTTGAGTGCGCCCTCGAGCTCGCGCACGTTCGAGCGCAGGTTCTTGGCGATCAGGAAGGCGACATCGTCGTCGACCAGCACGCGCAGCGCCTCAGCCTTCTTCTTGAGGATGGCGACGCGCATCTCGAGCTCGGGCGGCTCGATCTGCACGGTGAGGCCCCAGTCGAAGCGCGAGATGAGGCGGTCTTCCAGGCCCTGGATGTCCTTGGGGTAGGTGTCGCAGGTGATGACGATCTGCTTGCGCGCCTCGGTGAGCGCGTTGAAGGCGTGGAAGAACTCTTCCTGGGTGCGGTTCTTGTTATTGAAGAACTGGATGTCGTCGATGATCAGCATGTCGAGCGAGCGGTAGTAGCGCTTGAAGGCGTCGAAGCTCTTCTGCTGATAGGCGCGCACCACGTCGGCGTAGTAGTCCTCGACGTGCACGTAGCGGATGACCGCGCGCGGGTTGTGACGGAACACCGCGTTGCCGATGGCGTGCACCAGGTGGGTCTTGCCCAGGCCGACGCCGCCGTAGACGAACAGCGGGTTGTAGGACGTGCCCGGGTTCTGCGCCACCTGCATGGCGGCGGCGCGGGCGAGGTCGTTGGCGCGGCCGGTGACCAGGGTGTCGAAGGTGAAGTCGGGGTTGAGTCGGGTCTTCTCGTAGGCGAGGTCGAGGCCGGAACTCGGTTCGCTGCTGTGGGAGCGGGGTGCTGCGGCACGCCGGGGGCGCACGGGCGGCTCCGCCGGCTCGGCGGCGTCCACCGTATCGAGGACTGCAGGCGCTGTTTCGGCGGTTTCGACCGCCTGGGCGGGCGTGGCCTCGATCGTCGACCTCGGCGCGCTCGCGCGCGCCGGAGCGACATCCGCCGTGGCTGCGGCGCGCGCCGGGCGTGCGGCGCCGGCCGGTGGCAGCTGCAACTCGATGGCGAGCGGGGCGCCGGCGAACTCTTCGCCGAGTTCCTCGACGCGGCGCAGGTAGCGCTCGCGCACCCATTGCAGCACGAAGCGGTTGGGCGCGATGAGCGCCCAGCCACCCTCGCCGGGTTCGGCCCGCAGGGTCTTGATCCAGGTGTTGAACTGCTGCTGGGGCAGCTCCTGTTCAAGGCGCGACAGGCAGAAGGTCCAGAAATCTTGAGTCACGGCGGGGGCTTGGATGTCGTCGGGCAGGATGGCGGGAAAGCGTGCGGCGGGTCAGGCTGCAGCGGGATTCCTGATGCGCGGCGCCTGGGGGCGCGGCCGGGTTGCTGTACGAGTCGGGGAGTGGTACCGACGGTGCACTCGAGCGGCGCACTGTGCGCGCCTCGCCCCGCGCAGCAGCGCATGGGAGCGTGGCGTCGAAAGACAGCATTCTAAACTGCGGAGGCAGACTTATCCACAGGCTCGGGCAAAAATTCTTATTGACAAACATGGCATTATCCATTTAACTCTCGCGTTTGACCTAACACTGGCAGTCCGATCATGAAACGCACTTATCAGCCCTCCGTTGTCCGCCGCAAGCGCACCCATGGTTTCCTGGTCCGCATGAAGACCCGTGGCGGCCGTGCGGTCATCCGCGCACGCCGTGCCAAGGGTCGTCACCGCCTCGCCGTCTGAGGTGGTTTCGCCCACGGGCGCTGACCAGGGTTTCCGCAGCGCTCACAGATTGCACAAAACGGATGAGTATTCATCCGTTTTTGCTTTTCGGCGGGCGCTGCGCGGCCGGTTCTACATGCTGCACTACCGGCCCAATGGTCTGGACACCGCCCGCCTCGGCGTGGTGGTGGCGAAGAAGCTGGCCAAGCGCGCCAACGTGCGCAACCTGGTCAAGCGCATCGCGCGCGAGATCTTCCGGCGCCAGCGCATCGAGCTTCCGGCGATGGACTTGGTCGTGCGCCTGAACGCGCCGGTGGCCAAGGCCACGCGCGCCGAGATCAACCTCGACCTGCTCTCCCTTCTGCAAAGGCTGCCCCGGCAATGAAGACCGTGCTGATCGCCCTGCTGCGTTTCTACCGCTACGCGATCAGCCCGATGCTCGGCCGCAATTGCCGCTTTCACCCGACCTGCTCCGAGTACGCGATCGAGGCCGTGCAGCGCCACGGCGCGTTGCGTGGCGGCTGGATGGCCGCGAAACGGGTGGGGCGCTGTCATCCCTTCAATCCGGGCGGGTATGATCCCGTTCCCTGACCTGAGACAGAACGATTCCGATGGATCAACGCCGCCTCATCCTCTTTCTGATTTTCTCCTTCTCGCTCGTCATGCTGTGGGACGGCTGGATCAAGCAGAACCAGCCTCCCGTGGCCCAGCAGCAGGCCGCCGCCGGAAGCGCGGCGCCGGCCGACGGCGCGGTGCCCACGCCCACGTTGAGCGCCACGCCCGGCCAGCCGGTGGTGCCGGGCGAGCAGGCCGCCCAGGCTGCGGCCGCGCCGCGTGCCGTGGTCGAGACCGATCTGCTGCGTGCCGAGGTCTCGGCGCAGGGCGGTGACATCGTTCGCCTCGAGCTCAAGCAGCACAAGGCGAGCGGCGAGGCGGGCGGCAACTTCGTGCTGCTCGACGACGGCACCACGCGGCACCAGTACGCCGCGCAGTCGGGCCTGATCGGCGAGGGCCTGCCCACCCACAAGACCCTGTTCCAGCTTCCGGCCGGCGAGCTGCGCCTGAAGGACGGCGAGAACGGCGTGGAGCTGCGTCTGCAGGCGCCCGAGCAGAACGGCGTGCAGGTCACCAAGGTGATGCGCTTCGCGCGCGGCAGCTACCTGATCGACGTGTCCTACGAGATCCGCAACGAATCGGGCCAGGCGCTCGCGCCGCACGCCTACTTCCAGCTCACCCGCGACGGCAATCCGGCCGAACAGGTCGAGGCCTTCGGCGTGCGGACCTTCACGGGCCCGGCCTTCTACACCGATGCGGCCAAGTTCCAGAAGGTTACCTTCGAGCACATCACCGACGGCAGCGCCAAGTTCGCGAAGACGGCCAGCGACGGCTGGGTGGCGATGGTGCAGCACTACTTCGTCGGCGCCTGGCTGCCGGAGCAGGGCCTGCAGCGCGAGTACTTCGCGCGCGCGCTGGGCAACAACCTGTTCTCGGCGGGCGTGATCCTGCCGGTGACCGCGATCGCCCCGGGTGCCGAGGGTACGGTGTCCAATCGTCTGTATGCCGGCCCGCAGGAGCAGGACAAGCTCGAAGGCATCGCCCCGGGCCTCGACCTGGTGGTCGACTACGGCTGGCTGACCGTGATCGCGGCGCCGCTGTTCTGGGTGCTGTCCTGGTTCCACAACCTGACTGGCAACTGGGGCTGGGCGATCATCCTGGTCACCGTCGCGATCAAGGCGATCTTCTTCCCGCTGTCGGCGGCGAGCTACAAGTCGATGGCCAAGATGCGCGTGCTCGGCCCCCGCCTGCAGCGCATGAAGGAGATGTACGGCAACGACAAGGCCAAGATGCAGCAGGAGATGATGAATCTCTACCGCACCGAGAAGATCAACCCGCTCGGCGGCTGCCTGCCGATCCTGGTGCAGATCCCGGTGTTCATCGCCCTGTACTGGGTGCTGCTCGGCAGCGTCGAGATGCGCCACGCGCCGTGGCTGGGCTGGATCCAGGACCTCTCGGCCAAGGACCCCTACTTCATCCTGCCGATCATCATGGGCGTGTCCATGCTCGTGCAGATGAAGCTCAACCCGACGCCGCCGGATCCGATCCAGGCCAAGGTCATGATGGCGATGCCGATCATCTTCACCTTCATGTTCCTGTGGTTCCCGTCCGGCCTGGTGCTGTACTGGGTGGTGAACAACTGCCTGTCGATCGCCCAGCAGTGGCAGATCACGCGGATGATCGAAAGTGGAAAGTCGGCCGGCAAGCCCGCCTGACACGATTGCCGCGATCGCGACGGCACCGGGCCGCGGCGGCATCGGTGTCGTCCGCGTCTCGGGTGCCGGTCTCGGCGCCTTCGCGCTCGCGCTGTGCGGCCGTACGCCGCAGCCGCGCATCGCGCACTTCACCCGCTTCCTCGACGAGTACGAGCGGCCGATCGACGAGGGGATCCTGCTCTACTTCGCCGCGCCGGCGTCCTTCACGGGCGAGGACGTGCTCGAGCTGCAGGGCCACGGCGGCCCGGTGGTCATGCAGATGCTGCTCGAGCGCTGCCTGCAACTCGGCGCCCGCCTGGCCGAGCCCGGCGAATTCACTCGTCGCGCCTTTCTCAACGGCAAGCTCGATCTCGCTCAGGCCGAGGGTGTCGCCGACCTGATCGAGGCCTCCACTGCGGCGGCTGCACGCTCGGCGGTGCGCTCGCTGTCCGGACAGTTCTCCGAGGAAGTCCATCGCATCGTCGACGCGCTCATCGACCTGCGCATGCTGGTCGAAGCAACGCTGGATTTTCCCGAGGAAGAGATCGACTTCCTCGAGCGTGCGCGCGCGATGCCGCGGCTCGAATCCATCCGTGAGGCGCTCGAGGGCGTGCTCGACCGTGCGCGCCAGGGGGCGCTGCTGCGCAGCGGGCTCGACGTGGTTCTCGTGGGTGCGCCCAACGTCGGCAAGTCCAGCCTGCTCAACCAGCTCGCCGGCGAGGAGCGCGCGATCGTCACCGACATCGCCGGAACGACTCGCGACGCGCTGCGCGAGACGATCCAGGTCGAGGGTATCCCGCTCCACATCATCGACACCGCCGGCCTGCGCGAGACCGAGGACCGGGTCGAGCGCATTGGCATCGAGCGCACCTGGCGCGAGATCGCGCGCGCCGACGTGATCCTGCATCTGGTCGAGGCGGGCGTGGCGGCCGAGGGCGACCTCGACGAGCGCCTGCCGCAAGGTGTAGAGCGCATCATGGTGGCGAACAAGATCGACCTCGCAGGATTGCCCGCGGGCCGCGTGGAGGCGGGCGGACGGGTTCGCCTGCAGGTGTCGGCGCGAAGCGGGGAGGGTGTCGAGCTGGTGCGCCAGGAGCTGTTGCGGATCGCCGGCTGGCATGCGCACGGTGAGGATGTGATTCTTGCGCGCGAGCGTCATCTGCTCGCGCTGCGCGAAGCGCTCCGCCATGTGGAGGCCGCAGGCACGCAACTCGGTGCGCTCGAACTCTTTGCCGAGGAGCTGCGCCTCGCGCAGGAGGAACTCGGCACGATCACCGGCGAGTTCAGCGCCGACGACCTGCTCGGGGTGATCTTCGCCCGCTTCTGCATCGGAAAATAGCGAGGCTTCCGCGAGCTTCCAAAGCGTCATGTGAACACCCATCAAGCCCGCGTAAATGCGGGCTTTTTTGTTCCTGTATCGTCTTGCGAGTTCCGCAAGCTACCGCCTAGAATGTGCCCATATCAGTGCCCGGCAGATGGGCACAGGGGGTTTCGATAATGGGCACAACTTCCCATTTTTTACGCCCAAGGCGCAGACGAACAGCGCGGCACGATGGGCACAGCGAACAACGGATGGTCCGGAATGCTGCGCTGGTATTGGGGTTAAGGCGCTGGGTGCGATCCTTCGTAAGATGGGCACAAAAACCTGAAAAGCATAATGCATGGGCACAAGCGCGAGGTGAGACATGGCACTGACGGATGCGAAGCTGCGAAGCCTGAAACCGGCGGAAAAGCCGTTCCAGGTATCTGATGGCGGTGGGCTGTTTGTTGAGGTGATGCCTGGCGGTGCGATGCCGTGGCGACTGCGCTATCGCCTGTATGGCAAACAGGAGAAGGTGACGCTTGGCGACTACCCTGCCTACTCCTTGGCGGACGCCCGGCTGTGGCGCGACGATTGCACGGCGCTGGTGGAGCGGGGCGTATCTCCGATGGCACTGAAGCGCGGTGATGCGATCCCGAATGATGTGGCCGTGGCGGTGAAGGAACGAGCGCAGAAGTTCATCGATGACTGGTGCCTGCACGTCCGCAAGAAGATTGAGGCGAAGGCGGCGGAAGCCCGCGCCGCCAGCACGGTCCAGGCATTTGCGGAGCGGTGGTTCAGCGAGGTGGCCGAGCCGAGCAACAGCAACCCGCGCAACATCCGGCGCATCCTCGACAAGGACGTGATTCCGGGCATGGGCGATAAGCAGGTGGCGGAAGTTACCGCAGATGATGTGCTGGCGATCACGGACAAGATCAAGGCGCGAGGGGCCGACCAGATGGCGCTGGCAACGCGCAATGTGCTCAAGCGGCTGTTTGCCTATGCCATCGCTCGCGGGCTGACGAAATTCAACCCGGCTGCGGCGGTGGAGGCGAAGTACATCGCCACCGCCAAGAGCCGGGATGTGGCGCTGTCGTCGGACGAGGTGGGCAGGCTGCTAAGGTCGATCTACCAGTCTTCGATGAAGCGCGCCAACAAGCTGGCGCTGCACCTGCTGATCCTGTGCATGGTGCGCAAGTCCGAACTGATCGAGGCGCGATGGGATGAAGTCGACTTCGATGAGGCGGTGTGGTCGATCCCCGGTGAGCGCATGAAGAAGGATCGCCCGCACGTGGTGCCGCTGTCCAAGCAGGCGCTGGCGATGTTCGAGGAACTGAAAGGGCTTTCAAGTGGCTCCGACTTCATCTTTCCGAGCCGTAGCAGCCTGAACAAGCCCATCGCGCACAGCACGCTGAACGTCGCCGTTCGCACGCTCGACCTCGACGTGCGGGACTTCGTGCTGCACGACTTCCGACGCACGGCGTCCACGTTGCTGCACGAGGCCGGATTCAACTCCGACTGGATCGAGAAGTGCCTAGCGCACGAAACCAAGGGTATCCGAGGCGTGTACAACAGGGCCGAGTACATCGGACACCGGCGCGAGATGCTTCAGTGGTGGGCCGACTTCGTTGATGCGCAGATCGAGGAAGGCCGGAAGGTCATCATCGGGCGCTTCGGGAAGACTTACCGGGCGGCGTGATCCCGTCATGGGAGGTCTGTTCAACTGGAAAAGGGAGTGAATTAAGCAAGCATCGTGCCAAAGAAGGCCGCAAAACTCCGCGACGTTCCGCACTGACCCCCTGTAGGGCGTGCAAACCACTTGCGGATGCTAATACTAGTGCGTCATGTGCTCCGGGCGTTCCGGGGCGCGCTGCTCAGTTCCAAGGAGAAGCAAGCATGACCGCAATCAAACAGCCCGCACCTACCATCCTGAGGCGCAGTAAAGTGGAAGCCCGCACCGGGCTTTCCCGCTCGACCATCTACGCGAAGATGCGCCCGAATCCCAAGAGGCCGGGCGATTTCGACCCCACGTTCCCTAAGCCCATCGCCGTAGGCGCTCGCGCTGTCGGTTGGATCGAGGCCGAGATTGACGGCTGGCTGGCGGCGCAGATCGAGAAGAGCCGCGCACAGGCCAACGAGGCCGAGCAATGCCGGCGCGGAGGCAAGCGCGCCGATGAAGCTGGCGTGATCCGGTAAGGGGGCGCGCCATGGACTACAAGAGAACGGGCCGCGACCGTGGCGACGGCGCGACCCGCAAGAGCTTGCTTCAGCAGATTCACGCCGATTTTCCGGGTAACAGCACCGAAGCGCAACGGGCGCGACTGCTGGCCGCGATGCGCGAGGCCGGGCACATCACGACGACAGAGGCGCGGCTGTTCCTCGAAGTGATGAACCCGTCGCAGCGCGTGACCGAGCTGCGCAACCAGGGCGCGGAGATCGACACCGCGTGGACGCTCGAACCGTCGGAGGCCGGGCGCGATCCGCATCGCCAAGCGCGGTATGTACTGACTCCGAACCAGGGCGGCGCGGCTGCTGGCGATCCGTTCGATGACGATGTTGATTGGATGGGGGCGTGACCATGAGCATTCACGACACCATCAACCAGTTTCGCACCGCCATGCTCGACGCTGGCCTGGCCCCGCCTGATGTGATCGAGGCAGACGGGCAACTGCACCGCTTCCATGTGCATGGCGACAAGCCCGGCACCCGCAACGGCTACTACGTCCTGCATCCCGATGGCCGAGCCGCTGGCATGTTCGGTTCGTGGAAAACCGGACTGCGCTCGACGTGGGCGGCGGACGGCAAGCGCATGTCTGAGGCCGAGCGCGAGACGTTCTCCCGGCTGATCGAGGCGGCGCGGCTGAAGGCGCAAGCCGAGCGGCGGGCCGAACACGAAGCGCGAGCTATCGAGGCGCGGGCAGAATGGGATGCTGCGGCACCGGCTGACCCGGCGCACCCGTATCTGACCAGGAAGGGCGTGGGGCCGCACAACCTGCGCCAGCGTGGCGGGCTGCTGATCGTTCCCCTGTTTGATGCCTTCGGGCTGCTGTGGAACGTGCAGCGCATCCAGGCGGACGGCGGCAAGCGGTTCAAGCCGGGCCGGGCCGGTGGTCTGTTCTCTCCCATTGGCGACTTCACCAACCCGACGACGATCTTGACCTGCGAGGGATGGGCGACCGGCGCAACGCTGCATGAGGAAAGCGGGCATCCGGTGCTGTGCGCGATGAACGCGGGCAGCTTGCTGGCCGTGGCGAAGGCGGCGCGTTCCGCCTGGGCTGGTGCTGAACTTGTAATCTGCGCGGACAACGACCGCTTCACCGAAGGCAATCCGGGCGTGACCTACGCGACCGCTGCGGCGAAGGCGACCGGGGCGAAGCTGATCGTTCCCGAGTTCCCCGAGGGCGTGGCGGGTTCGGACTTCAACGACTTGGCGATGCTCCGTCGCAAAGGGGGCCGCCATGAGTGAAGCAATCGACACCCTGGCCGCCGATCTTTTCGGCGCAGACGCGGCAGACGTTCCAACGATTGCAGACCTGATCGAGCGCGCAACCGATCCCGCACGCGATGAGCTAGCGGCGGCGCTGGCCGTGGTCGCCAAAATCATCGAGGCCGCGAAGGACGACCCGACTGCACACCTCGACCCGTCGGCCATGAGTGCCTTCAAGCTGGTGCGCGAGTGTGATCCGCTTGAATACGAGATTGCCCGCACCCGGATGAAGCAGGCGAACAAGTTGGTGCGCGTGGAGACGCTGGACGACTTCACCAAGTCGGACAACTCAGGAGCGCAAGTTCACGAATCGGCAGCTACCGCACTGACGGCGCTCGCTTCGGAGCTGTGCGAGTTGTGGCACGACCCGGACGGTAACGCTTTCGCTAGCTTCGAGCGCGAGCACGACGGTGGCGTGCATCGTGAGCACTGGCGTGTCGAATCGACCGGCTTCAAGGATTGGCTGGCATGGCTGGGCCACACCCGGCTAGGGGCCGCGCCATCGTCCGAGACGGTCAAATCAGCCTGCAACGCCATCAGCGGCAAAGCCAAGTTCGACGGCGCAGAGCACACACCGGCATTGCGTGTCGCCAAGACGGGCGCGGGCTATTGGCTCGACATGTGCGACGACCAGTGGAGGGCGATCCACACGACGACGACAGGGTGGGCGATTGTCGAAAAGCCGCCTGTCCGGTTCATTCGCAACAAGGCCATGCGCTCGATGATCGTTCCTTCGGCAGACGGCAACGTAGACTTGCTGTGGGCGCTGGTGAACGTGCCGGAGGAAGATCGTCCGCTGGTTCTCGCGTGGATTCTGGAATCCCTGCGGCCGGACACGCCTTATCCGGTACTCGAACTGATTGGCGAGCAAGGTAGCGCCAAGAGCACGACGCAAGAGACGATCCGGCTGTTCCTCGACCCCAACAAGGTGATGCTGCGGGGCAGGCCGAAGGGCGTAGAGGATGTGTTTGTCGCGGCTGGGGCAAACCATGTCATCAGTCTGGAAAACCTCTCGGGCATCACGCCGGAACTGTCGGATGCGCTCTGCACCATCAGCACCGGGGGCGGGCAGGCCGGACGCCTGTTCTTCACCAACGGCGAGGAACACATCATCGAGGCGCACAACCCGGTGATGCTCAACGGCATCGGCGCAGTTGTCACCCGGCCTGACCTGCTCGACCGCACGATTGCAGTCTGCCTCCCGGTAATCGGTGAGCGCATCACCGAGGCCGAGCACGCAGTAGCCGTTGATCGTTCGGCACCTTCCGTCATGGCGGGGCTGCTCGACCTGTTTGCTCAGACGCTTGCGGGACTCGATGCTGTTCATATCGACCCCAAAGACAGGCCGCGCATGGCGGACTTCGCGCACCTGGGAGAAGCAATGCACCGGGCGATGGGCGGCACTCCGGGGGCATGGCTGGCGATGTACCTGGGCCATCGGCGGGATGCGATCCGGCGCACCATTGATTCGTCGCCAGTGGCGCAAGCCTGCATCGAACTGGTGGAGAGCGGCGGGCGCTACAGCGGCACGGTCAAGGGATTGCTGGAACTGTTCAACACGCGCAACGCGGACAGCAACATCGAGCGCGGCGACTACTGGCCGCGAAGCCCCAAAGGTCTAGGCGATGCTCTGCGGCGGGCTGCACCTGCGCTTCGGCAGATCGGTATTCATCTCTCCGTGGATACCAAGCCGAGGCGCGATGGGATGCACTGCCATCTAAGGGCCGGGGGCGAGTCTTTCCCCGGCGAGTCCGTAAATAGAGAACCAAGTTCACCAAGTTCACAACGTTCACCGCAAAGGGAGGTTGTGACCCTATGAACCTCTCTGAACTGCTCAAGCTGGGCATCATCGCCAGCATCGGCGGCGACGGCGGATTGCAACTCGACGCCCCGAAAGGGGCGCTCACCCCGGAGTTGATCGAGCGCATACGCCATCACAAGCCCAGCCTGCTCGCTGAGATACAGACGGCGCGTGAAGTTGGTGAACGTGGTGAACTTCATTTCCTATGTACGAACCCTGCGGGGGAAGAACTACCCCTTGCCGGAGACGTTCACCGCGAGACGCCGACCGACACCGCGCCGCCCGTCCGAGCAACCCGCTGGCTGCTGCACTACGCCGACCGCGAGCCGATGGAGGTGTGGTTCGCGCCTGCTGCCGACCATGCCGAGGCGCTGGTGGGCTATCCCGATGCGGTGGCGGCTGAACCGCTGCCCGAAGTACGCACGCCGCCAGTACGCGACGAGGTACGCACGGAAACGACGGCGCGGGGCTGCAAGTCCTGCCGACACCGAAGGAGGCCGGGCCTGTCGGCGGGCTACTGCTCAGGGCGTGACGATCTGCCTGGGGCGTATGGCGACCATCACCCGCTTCGTCGCCTGCCTGATGACCAGGGCGCGAGCTGCGCCAGCTACCGACCGCACGAGGACTGACACCATGCAAAAGACCTTTCCCCCGGAGTTCTCCGCGCTGATGCAGCAGTACCGCGACACCGCTGCTGGCCTGGGTGACGACCATCCCCTGGCACGCCGCCTGTGGCTGCTGGTGGTGCACACCGCGCCTTCGTGGTTCATGGATGAAATGTCCGCGATGGCGAAGGACATGGGCCTGATCCCTGAGCCGTGCGTGTGCGACGACGACGGCCAGAGGTTCTACAGCCTCGATGCGCTGGCGGCGAAGCTGGGCATCCCCGCAGACGAGGTGCAGCAGCACATGGATGTGCTCAGGGCCGACGCGGCGGCGATGGGCCTGTCGGATGCGATCCAGGCGAAGGATGCACGCGACCTGCACCCGCTGCATTGATCGCAACATCATCAGAAACGCCTGTATCCCAATGGTGGCGAGGGATGCGGGCGAATCGGTACGTTTTACGAGCGCGCAAACTCCCTTTTGATTTCGGTGAATTTTTTGCGAGGGCAACATGGGCGGAAGTGGTAGCGGGCGGCGCGGTGGACGTGATCTGACTGCGCACTATCGGCGGCTCGATGTGCGCGAGCTGCACCGTGCGGGCGTGCTGACACCCGGCTGGCGCGGTGGCTGGTGCTGGTATCGACGCGGGGAGAAACGGGCCGAGATCAACATCGAGGCGGGCGAGTCATCCATCAGGCTGCGGTACGACGCGACCAGCGGCGGCGAGCGCAAGAACTACGACTACGCGGTGACGCTCTCGCGCTCGGCCTGCAACTACGGCGGTGCTCGACTGTGGTTCCTGTGTCCCTGCTGCGGGCGGCGCGTGGCGATCCTGTACGGCGGCGCGATGTTCGCGTGTCGGCGCTGCTACCGGCTGGCCTACGAGGTGCAGCGGGAGGATGTGATGGACCGCATCGCCAGACGGGCGGACGCCATCCGGGAGCGGCTGAAATGGGAGGCGGGCATCCTCAACTCGGATGGATGGAAGCCGAAAGGGATGCACTGGCGCACCTTCTGGCGGCTGAAGGCAGAGCATGACCGACTGAAGGGCGGCGCGCTGGGCGCGTGGGCGAAGCGGCTGGGCATTCTGGGCGGAACCGGGCGCTGACCTTGCGGCGCGGTATCTGCCCGACTGGTATCCAAGGCCGAGGTATCCAGCAGGGTATCCACGGAAACGCGGGCTGTGATCGATGGTTACCAGCCCATGGTTACCAGCATGGTTACCGGCAAAAACGGACTCTCAGGCCACACCGCTTGACCGTGACGCACATCGCGGCGATGATGCAGGCGCATCGCAAACAACGGTGCCGGGAATTGGAAAGCCCGAAACCTACAGGCCGATGAGGCCGCGCACGTCGCGGCTTTTTCACGTCGGCTGCATGGCATCGCCTGCTCAATGGCGGGCCGTGCGGGGAGCCTTCGGGCTGCCGGTTTCCTGTAGGCCGGTCTTTCCAACCCCGCACGGTTCCGCCACCCCGATTGGAAAGCGGGGTGCGGAGATTCAGACCGCTACAGGAGCACGCACCATGCACACCATCATCCAGGCGCACGCCGCGCCGACCATCACCCGCCTGCACCTCTACCGCACCCTGCGCCATGCCTTCGGGCCTGCGCTGGCCTATCGCATCGCCTTCGCGTGGAGGGCGTGAGCATGGACACCGCCAAACTGCACGCCGCCATCACCGCTATCGAGGCGCTGGCCTCCGCGCTCACGATCCCCGGCACCGACTGCGCCGACCGCGCCGCCGAACTGCGCGAGCTGCTGACCGGCATCATGCGCGCCGCTGCTGATGCACTGTTTGCGCTGGCGCTGACGGACTCCGAAGGGGGGGAGGTATGAGACGACCGATCTACGAATCCATGCACCTGCTGATGCAGCGGGCGCACGACCAACTGACGCCCGCTGACTGGTTTCAACTGACCGACTTGGCAGACGCCGCCGCCAGCGAGGCGCTACGGCTGGCCAAGGTGACCGAGCATATCGGCTGCATGGTGAGCGATGACGGCGAGAGCGCGGCCCGCTCAGGCTTCTTCCAGAACTCGGAAGACGTGTTCGCCCTGCTGTGCTCGCTGTCGCACTCGCTGGAGACGGTCGGCGCAATGGCCGAGGTCGGCAGCTACGCCGCATCGAGGCTGATACCGCTGGACGTGCAGAGGGGAGGCGCTTGACCGCACGCTGCGCCAGCAGCAACCAGACCCGGCCGTGCGCCGGGTTTGTTGTTTGTGGCGTGGTGACCGCGAAGGCATGAAGGTGGCGCAACAGGGCGGGTTGGGGCTGCAACGGCTGATGTTCTGATAGATTCCGGGGGGTGCTGCGCCGTTTGTGCCCAAGGTTGTGCCCATTCGAGGCGATATTCAGAATGAAGGCCAAGAAGCGCAAGGGGGGTGGCGGATTCGCTCGCTTCTGCATCGAAGTAAGTGGGCTGACCGTCGGTCGGTTGGCGCGGCGGAAGTCGCAAACAGAGGCGCGCCGACAGCCGGCGTTCATGCCGGGATCCGGTGTCGCGTGCGCGCCGTCGGCCGCCGTCGCGTCAAACCGTCGCGATCCTCCTCGGCCGTCTCTCTCTGTTCCACGTGAAACACCCCTCCCATGGAAACCGAATTCCTCTTCCTTGCCCTCGGCGTCGCCGCGCTGTTTGCCGGCTTCGTGGACTCCATCGTGGGCGGTGGAGGCTTGATCCAGTTGCCCGCACTTTTTGCGGCCTTTCCGACGACCGCGCCTGCGACGCTCTTCGGCACCAACAAGCTCGCGAGCATCGTCGGCACGACCAGTGCCGCCGTCCAGTACAGCCGACGGGTCGAGATTCCGTGGCGCGTCGCGGCGCCGGGTGCCCTGGCTGCGCTTGTCGGGTCGTGGTACGGAGCCAAGGCGGTGGCCTACCTGGATCCCGCGATCCTGCGTCCGTTGATTCTGGCACTGTTGGTGTTGGTGGCCGTGTACACCTTCCTGCGCAAGGATCTCGGCGCGGTCTCGTCCGAGCCGGAGCACGGGGCGCGTTCGGTTGCGATCGGGCTCGGCGTGGGTGGAGTGATCGGGTTCTACGATGGCTTCTTCGGGCCTGGAACCGGGAGCTTCCTGATCTTCCTTTTCATCCGCTTGCTGGGGATGGACTTTCTCCGCGCATCGGTTTCGGCCAAGATCGTGAATGTGGCGACCAACCTCGCGGCGATCAGTTTCTTTGTCGGCAATGTGGAGCTGATGTGGAAGCTGGCGGCGATCATGGCGGTGTGCAATCTGAGCGGCTCGATCCTCGGTTCCCGGGTGGCGCTGAGGCACGGTACGGGTTTTGTGCGAAAGATGTTCCTTGCAGTGGTAGCGGTGCTGATCCTTCGCCTTGCCTACGATACCTTCCTGCGCTGACGGGCTGTTTCACGTGGAACAGCCGCGCGTGCGGATGCACCTCGTGTTTGGATGGAAGGATGGCTTGACGCCGCCGGGGTGGCGGCGGGCGGTGTTCGTGGCTGCCTGAAATCGAAAGCTGTGGAGTGCAGAAGATCATGTGCGGAGCGTCCTGGTTTGCCGATCTGCCGAAGGATGTCCTCGCCGAGCTCCTCGGCGAGGATGCCGGCTACTTTCTCCGTGGTGCGCGCCTGCTCGAGTCCGGCCGCTCCGAGTGGCAAGACTACGAGGTCTGGGAAACGCCGCGCTTCGGCAAGCTCTTTCGCCTCGATGGCTGTTTCATGACGTCCGAGCGCGACGAGTTCCACTACCATGAGAACCTGATCCACGTTCCCGGGGTTGCCCATCCTGGCCTGCGCCGGGCGCTGCTCATCGGGGGAGGGGATGGCGGTTCGGCCGAAGAGCTGCTCAAGTATCCGGGCATCGAGCGTATCGTGATCGCCGAGCTCGACGCGAAGGTGGTCGACATCGCCCGGCGCTACCTCGACGCCGTGCATCATGGCGCCCTCGACGATCCCCGCGTGGAGATCCGCATCGGGGACGGGATGGCCCATGTGTGCGAGCATGCTCCCGCCGCGGGCGAGCGCTACGACCTGATCGTGCTCGATCTGACCGACCCGATCGGGCCGGCGGAAGCGCTCTACACCGCCGACTTCTTCGCAGCCTGCAAGGCCCTGCTGGCCGAGGGCGGGGCGCTGACGCTGCATATCGGTACGCCGGTATTCCAGCCCGAGCGTGTGCGAGAGTTGCTCGCCCGCCTGCGTCGGGTGTTTGCGCGGGTGCGGCCGTACTTCCTCTACATTCCGCTCTATGGGAGCCTCTGGGGCATGGCCTGCGCGTCCGATACGCTCGACCCGGCTGCGCTCGACGCGAACGAGGTGGACCGCCGTCTTGCCGAGCGCGCCATCCGCGAACTGCAGCACTTCAATGGTGCGGTACACTGTGCGCAGTTCGCCCTGCCCAATCATCTGCGTGCCTTGCTGGCCTGAGCCAGTGCCGCTTCTTCGGCCGTTCTCCAGACCTTGACCCCAGCCCACCCCAAAGACCGACGGTCCGCCCTGCCGGCCGCCGGCTCGCCCCGCTCCCGCACAGCCGGTGTGCGTGGTGCCCCACGCCGTGCTCCGGAACAGCCCATCGACAGCCTCGGCTACGCGCTCGCACGGGCAACCGAACTGGTCGCTGGCGTGATCGACGGCGCCAACCTGACCGATGCCTTCGAGCGCATGCAGGCCGGGCATCCGGAGTGGCCGGAAGGCACGCGTGGCGCCGTGCGCGACCTCGCCTGGTCGACCTTGCGCGAGTTCGGGCGCGGTGATGCGATCCTTTCCCGCCTGCTGCATAGTCCTCCTCCGGTGGAGATTCGGGCGCTTCTGCTGGTTGCCCTGCAGCGCCTGACGCAGCGCCCCGAGCAAGCCCACACGGTGGTCGATCAGGCTGTGGGCGCCACGGCCGTGGCGATGCCCGGCCTGCGCAACCTGGTCAACGGTGTGCTGCGCAATGCCCTGCGTCGGCAGTCGGAGTGGCAAGGCTGGATCGAGGCCGAGCCCGAGGCGCGTCATGCCTTTCCGGCCTGGTGGGTGGAGCGTGTGCGCAGCGCGCATCCTCAGGCCTGGCAGGATCTGCTCGCGGCCGGCAATACGCGTCCCCCCATGGCCTTGCGGGTCAATCCGCGCCGTGCGACGTTGGCCGAGGTCGAGGCGGAGCTTGCCGCAGCCGGGCTGGAGTTCAGGCGACTCGACAACGACGCGCTGGTGCTCGCGCGTCCGCTGGCGGTCGCACGCCTGCCCGGGTACGCCGCAGGGCGCTTGTCGGTGCAGGACGCGGGGGCACAGTGGGCGGAGCAACTGCTCGATGCTCGAGCCGGCGAGCGTGTGCTCGACGCCTGCGCGGCCCCCGGCGGCAAGACTGCACACATCCTCGAGAGGGCCGATGCGGACGTGCTCGCGCTGGAGCTTGATCCGCTGCGGGCGGGTCGGGTGGCGCGCAACCTCGACCGCCTCGGCCTGCGCGCGGAGCTGAAGGTCGCCGACTGCCGCCGCCTGGCAGCGTGGTGGGATGGTCGTCCCTTCGACCGCATCCTGGCCGATGTGCCGTGCTCGGCCTCCGGCGTGGTGCGCCGACATCCGGACATCAAGTGGTTGCGCCGGGACAGCGATATCGCCAACTTTGCCGCACAGCAGGCGGAAATCCTGGAGGCACTTTGGCGCACGCTCGCCCCGGGTGGCACAATGCTCTACGTCACCTGCTCGGTGTTCGACGAGGAAAACGCCGGTCAGGTCGCCCGCTTCTGCGTCCGCCATGCCGACGCGGAGCGACTCCCGATTCGCGGATCTTCCGACCTGCAGCTGCTGCCTTGTGCCGACCATGACGGCTTCTATTACGCGCTCCTCCGCAAGCGGCCCTGAGCGCGCCGTTCGCTTCGCCGTGGCCGCGCTGCTCTTGTTGTGGGCGCTGAGCGTACGCGCGGAGAGCGTCATCCGCAGCGCCGAGATCGTGCCCGGTGACGGCGGTTATGTCCTCAACGCGGATATCGCGATCGATCTCAATCCCCGCCTGATCGATGTGGTCACGCGCGGCGTCTCGCTTTACTTCACCACCGAGGTGCTGATCGAGCGCCCGCGCTGGTACTGGCTCAACGAGACGGTGGCGCGTCGTAGCCTGGACTACCGGCTCTATTACCACGCGATCACGCGCAGCTTCCGGCTCTCGGTCGGCAATCTGCACCAGAACTTCGACGAACTCGACGAGGCGCTGCGCACCATGCAGCGCGTGCGCAACTGGCTTGTCGCGGAGACCGGCGTCCTCCAGTCCGGGGTCTCGCACGAGGTTTCCCTTCGCTTCCGGCTCGACACCAGCCAGCTTCCCAAGCCTTTTCAGGTCACCGCGATCGGCAGCAACGACTGGAACGTCGAGACCGAGTGGGTGCGCTGGACCTTCCTGCCGGGGGCGCCGGGGTTCCGATGAAGCGCGTCCTGCTCGCCGTCGCCGCAGCGCTGTCGGGGATCTCGTTGTTCCTGCTCACCTCGGCGAGTTCGAACACCACCCTGTTCGCGACCAGCTATCCTTGGTTGCTCGCGCTCAACGGCGGCATGGCCGTGGTCCTCGCCGCGCTCGTCGGCATGCAGCTGCATCGCCTGCTGCGCGAGCACCGCGAGGGGCAGTTCGGTTCCCGTCTCAAGATGCGCCTGGTGCTGATGTTCGCGCTGATGGGCGTGGTGCCGGGGCTGGTGATCTACGGCGTGTCCCTGCAGTTCGTGGTGCGCAGCATCGAATCCTGGTTCGACGTGCGGGTCGATTCGGCGCTCGAAGGCGGGATCGCGCTCGGCCAGAACGCGCTCGATTACCTGGTGAGCCAGGTGCGAGACAAGGCGGACGACATGGTGCTGGAGCTCGAGGGGGCCGGGCAGGGCGCGGGTACCCGGCTGAATCGGCTGCGCGAGCAGGCCGGGATCGCGAGCGCCACCATCCTTGCCCCCGCGGGCCAGGTGCTCGCCACCGCGGCCGAGTCGGGCCGGACGCTGCTTCCCGAGCTTCCGGGCACGGCCGAACTGCGACAGGCCCGTCAGAGCCGCCATTTTCATTCTGTGATCGCCGAACCCGACGGTCGCCTGGTGATCCGCGTGCTGACGCCGATCCCGGTGCGCACGCTGGCGGGCGAGTCCAATCTGCTGATGCTGCAGCAGCCGGTCCCCGAATCCTTCGGTCGCAATGCCGAGGCGGTCCAGGAGGCATACCGCGAGTACCAGCAGCTGACGCTCGGACGCAGCGGGCTCAAGCGCATCTACACGGTCACCTTGAGCCTGACCCTGCTGCTCGCGCTGCTTGGCGCGCTCGCGGTCGCGGTGCTGATCGCGCGTCGATTGGCGCAACCGCTGCTGATCCTGGCCGAGGGCACGCAGGCGGTGGCGCAGGGCGATTTCAGCCCGCGCCAGGCCTTGCCGGCGAACGACGAACTCGGCGTGCTGACGCAGTCCTTCAATCGCATGACGCGCCAGCTGCAGGAGGCGCGCGCGGCGGCCGACCGCAATCGCGCCGAGGTCGAGGCTGCGCGCGCCTACCTGGAGTCGGTGCTGGCGAATCTGTCCACCGGCGTCCTCGCCTTCTCGGCCGACGGTCACCTGCGCGCCGCCAACCATGGTGCGCTGCAAATCCTCGAGGATGATCTGGGCGGATTCGAGGACATCCCGCTCGAGGCCTGGCCACGCCAGGCCGAGCTCGGCCACATGCTGCGCGAGGGCTTCACCGCCAACACGGGAGACTGGCAGAAGCAGATGGAGTTGCCGGTCAGGGACCGCCCGCCGCGCACCCTGCTGATTCGCGGCTCGCGCCTGCCCGAGAGCACGGGGGGCGGCTTGGTGGTGGTGTTCGACGACATCTCCAGCCTGATCGCCGCGCAGCGTACGGCGGCGTGGGGCGAGGTCGCGCGCCGGCTCGCGCACGAGATCAAGAACCCGCTGACGCCGATCCAGCTTTCGGCCGAGCGTCTCTCCTTCAAGCTCGCCGATCGCCTCGACGACAACGGGCGTGAGATGCTCGAGCGCGCAACCACCACCATCGTGAATCAGGTCGAGGCGATGAAGAACCTGGTCAACGCCTTCAGGGACTATGCGCGGCTGCCGGCGCCGCAGCTCGCGCCGCTCGACCTCAACGCGCTGATCCGCGAGGTGCTCCACCTGTACGAGAGTGCCGCGGTGCAGATCCGCACCGAGCTGGGGGGAGCGCTGCCTCCGGTGCAGGGCGATCCGACGCAGATCCGGCAGGTGATCCACAACATGCTGCAAAATGCGCAGGACGCGCTTGGCGCGCAGGAGGACGCGGAGATCTCGGTGATCACCCGTCGTGACGGCGAGAGCGCGCTGCTGCTGTGTCGCGACAATGGCCCGGGTTTTCCGCCCGAAGTCCTGGCGCGCGCCTTCGAGCCCTATTTCACTACCAAGTCGCGCGGCACCGGCCTGGGCTTGGCGATGGTCAAGAAGATCGTCGACGAGCATGGCGGCGAGGTCCGCCTCAGCAACCGCGAGGGCGGTGGCGCCGAAGTGCGCATCCGCCTGCGGCTGGCCGAAAACAAGGAAGCATGACGAAGAAAAATGGCAAAGATTCTGATCGTTGACGACGAAATCGGCATCCGCGAACTGCTCTCGGAGATCCTCCGCGACGAGGGGCACGACATCCTGCTCGCCGAGAATGCCACCGCCGCGCGCGCAGCACGCAACGCAGTGCGTCCGGACATGGTGTTGCTCGACATCTGGATGCCCGACACCGACGGCATCACCCTGCTCAAGGAATGGGCGGCCAATGGCCAGCTCAACATGCCGGTGGTGATGATGTCGGGGCACGGCACCATCGACACCGCGGTCGAGGCCACCCGCATCGGCGCGATCGACTATCTGGAAAAGCCGATCGCGCTGCAGAAGCTGCTCGCCGCGGTCAAGCGCGGGCTGCAGCGTCCGCAGGCGCCCGGCGTGCAGTCGGCACCGACACTCGCCGCCTTTCATCGCTCCGTGCCCTTGCGCGAGCTGCGCCGCCGGCTCGAGCAGATCGTCGGCAGTTCTCGCGTGCTGCTGCTGCGCGTCGGCGCGGGGTCGCTCGCCGAACTGGTCGCACGCAGCGTGCAACCCGCCAACGCCCCCTGGCTCGACCTCGCCGCCGTCACCGCGCCGCTCGACATCACCCAGTTGCAGTCCACCCAGGGCGGCGTGGTGTTCGTCGGCGAGCTGGCCCGCCTGTCGCGCGCGCAGCAAAAGAACCTCGCCTTCGCGCTCGACCGCCTCGAGCGCTACGACTTGCGCCTCGTCGTCGCCACCGACCGCAGTCTCGAGGCCCTGGTCGGCGAGGGCTGGGAGGAGGGGCTGCTCGCCCGCCTGTTCGAGGTGAGCCTCGCGCCGCCCTCGATCGCCGACGTCCGCGAGGACCTGCCCGAGCTCGCCAGCCAGATGCTGCTGCATCTGGTGGAGGCGGGTGAAGTGCCGCTGCGGCGCTTTTCCACCGCCGCGCTCAACCAGCTGCGCAACCTGCCGTGGCCGGGGGGCTACCCCGAGTTGCGCGCCGCGGTGAAGTCGCTCGCGCTCGGCACGCTGGAGGAGGAGATCGGCGCCGGCGAAGTGCGTCGCCTGCTGCCACCGGATCTGGGCGCCGGCGCCTGCGGCGTGTCGCTCGACCAGCCGCTGCGAGAGGCGCGCGAGGCCTTCGAGCGCATGTACTTCGAACATCATCTGCGCCTCGAGGGCGGCAACATGACCCGCCTGGCGGAGAAGACCGGCCTGGAGCGCACCCACCTCTACCGCAAGCTCAAGCAACTCGGCCTGCAGGCCGGGCGCCGGCACGAGGAGTCCTGAACCCTGCGCGCTCTCCTGCCGCTGCGCCACGGCTCGGCAGGATCCGGCGGTTGCTGCGGCGCAACGTCTGCGTTTGCCGGGCCGGGTGGGGGGCGTAGAATCGGCGGCTTGGACACTTCCGGATACAACGTTGAAGATCATCATTCTGGGTGCAGGCCAGGTCGGCGCCTCGGTGGCCGAGAACCTCGTCTCCGAAGCGAACGACATCACCCTGGTCGACACCAGCGAGGAGTATCTCGGCGCGCTGCGCGAGCGCCTCGAGATCCGCACCGTGTGCGGCAACGGCGCCTCGCCGCGAGTGCTGCGCGAGGCCGGCGCGGACGATGCCGACCTGCTCATCGCGGTGACCCAGTCCGACCAGACCAACCTGTGCGCCTGCCGCATCGCCAAGGCGTTGTTCAACCTGCCGACGCGGATCGCGCGCTTGCGCTCGACCGACTACGTCGACCATCCCGAACTGCTCGACGACGACAACTTCGCGGTGGATTTCTCCATCTGTCCCGAGCAGGTCGTCACCGACTACATCAAGCGCCTGATCGCCTTCCCCGAGGCCCTGCAGGTGCTCGAGTTCGCCGACGGCGTGGTGAGCCTGATCGGCGTGCGCGCCTTCGAGGGTGGGCCGCTGGTCGGCCATCCGCTCAAGGCGCTGCGCTTCCACCTGCCCAACGTCGAGGTCCGCATCGCCGCGATCTATCGCAACGGCGAGCCGATCATGCCGGAGGGCGACACCATCATCCTGCCCGGCGACGAGGTGTTCTGCCTCGCCGCCACGGTGCACATCCGCCAGGTGATGCGCGAGCTGCGCCGCTCCGACCGGCCGATGCGGCGGATCATGATCGCCGGCGGCGGCAACATCGGCTTCCGGCTCGCGCAGTCGATCGAGGAGAACCACCACGTCAAGATCCTCGAGCTCAATCGCACCCGCGCCGAGATGCTCGCCTCGCATCTGTCGAATGCGCTCGTGCTGCGCGGCGACTCCACCGACGAGAAGCTGCTCGAGACCGAGGGCATCGACGAGACCGACCTATTCGTCGCGCTCACCAACGACGAGGAAGACAACATCATGTCCGCCTCGCTCGCCAAGCGCATGGGCGCGCGCCGCACGCTCGCGCTCATCAACCGCAAGAGCTATGTCGACCTGGTGCAGGGCGGACCGATCGACATTGCGATCTCGCCCGCGCACACCTCGATCGGGACGTTGCTTGCCCACGTGCGCCGCGGCGACGTGGTCGCGGTGCACAGCCTGCGCCGCGGCGCCGCCGAGGCCCTGGAGATCATCGCCCACGGCAGCAGCAAGGACTCCAAGGTGGTCGGGCGCCCGATCGAGCAGATCGCCCTGCCGCGTGGCGCGAGCATCGGCGCGGTGGTGCGCGACGAGAAGAACGAGGAGGGCAGGGTGGTCCGCCGCGAGGTGATCATCCCGCACCACGACACGGTGATCCGCGAGGATGACCACGTGATCGTGTTCTGCACCAACAAGAAGCTGGTGCAGAAGGTCGAGAAGCTGTTCCAGGTCGGCTTCCACTTCCTCTGACATGTCGTCCGACGCCCGCGCCCGCGCGTACTACCCCGCGCTCAACGCCCTCGGCCTGATCATCATGATCTTCGGGCTGCTGATGGGCTTCCCGCTCGTCGTGTCGGCCGTGCTGGGCGACGGCGCGACCCTGGCCTACGACCAGGGCCTGTTCGTCACCTTCGTCGCCGGCCTGCTGCTCTGGGCGGCGACGCGCAGCAAGCGGCGCGATCTGCGGGTGCATGACGGTTTCCTGCTGGTGGCGGCGACCTGGGTGGTGCTGCCGCTCTTCGGCGCGCTGCCGCTGTTGGCCTACATCCCCGATCTCGGCTTCACCGACGCCTACTTCGAGGCGGTCTCCGGACTCACCGCGACCGGCGCCACGGTGCTCACCGGGCTCGAGCACCTGCCGATCTCGATCAACCTGTGGCGCACCTTCATGCACTGGGTCGGCGGCATGGGGGTGATCGTGCTCGTGGTGGCGATATTGCCGCTGCTCGGCATCGGTGGTCGTCAGCTCTACAAGGCCGAGGTGCCGACGCCGATGAAGGACTCCAGCCTGACCCCGCGCATCGCTGAGACGGCGAAGGGGCTGTGGCTGACCTACGTGTTGCTGACCATCGCCTGCGGATTCAGCCTGTGGTGGGCAGGGTTGGCGCCCTGGGATGCGGTGATCCACGCGTTCTCCGTCGCCGGCCTGGGCGGCTTCTCCAACCGCGACGCGTCGCTCGGGCATTTCGACAGCGTCGGGGTGGAGCTGGTCACCGCCGGCTTCGCGTTGCTCGCCGGACTCAACTACGCGACCCACTATCTCGCGCTGGTCCGGCGCTCGTCGGCGCCTTATCGGCGCGATCCCGAGATCCCCTTCTATTTCGGCGTCCTCGCGCTCTCCACGCTGATGCTCACCGCGTACCTCCTCGCCCAGGGCATCTTCACCGACTTCGGCGAGGCGCTGCGCTACGTCGCCTTCCACGTCGTCTCGATCTCGACCTCGCTCGGGCTCGCCACGCACGACTACACCTTGTGGCCGATGTTCGCGCAGATCTGGATCCTCTTCCTGGGCAGCTTCGTCGCCTGTTCGGGCTCGACCGGCGGCGGCATCAAGATGATGCGGGCGATGATCCTGTACAAGCAGGTCATCCGCGAGATCGTGCGCTCGCTGCATCCGAACGCGGTGCGCCCGGTGCGCATGGGCAGGAACCCGGTGCCCGAGCACATCCTGCACGCCGTGCTCGGCTTCAGCTTCATGTACATGGTCAGCATCGTCAGCCTGACCCTGGTGCTCTCCGCTGCCGGGCTGGAACTGGTGACGGCGTTCTCGGCGGTCGTGGCCTGCCTCAACAACACCGGCCCGGGGCTCGGCCTGGTGGGGCCGGCGTCCAACTACCAGGGGCTCGACGACCTCCACAAGTGGGTGCTGTGTTTCGCGATGATCCTCGGCCGTCTGGAGATCTTCACCTTCCTGGTGGTGCTCACCCCCACGTTCTGGCGGCGCTGAGCGGCCCTGCCGCGACTGCTTGACCGACGACAAGCCCGTTCGGGGGCCGGACAGGCGATAATCCCGGCTTGTGCATGAACGCCCCGATAGAGGACTCGACGTGAGCCGCCTGAAGAACGACACCTTCCTGCGCGCCCTGCTGCGCCAGCCCACCGAATACACCCCCGTCTGGCTGATGCGCCAGGCCGGGCGCTACCTCCCCGAATATTGCGAGACGCGCAAGCGCGCGGGCAGCTTCCTGCAGCTGTGCAAGAGCCCGGCGATGGCCTGCGAGGTGACCCTGCAGCCGCTCGCGCGCTACGACCTCGACGCCGCGATCCTGTTCTCGGACATCCTCACCGTGCCCGACGCGATGGGCCTCGGCCTGTACTTCGCCGAGGGCGAGGGCCCGCGCTTCGAGCGCCCGCTCAAGGACGAGTGGGAGATCCGCAACCTCAGCGCGCCGGACCCCCACGCCGAGCTGCAGTACGTGATGGATGCGGTCGCCGAGATCCGCCGTGCGCTCGACGGCAGCGTGCCGCTGATCGGTTTCTCGGGCAGCCCGTGGACCCTGGCCTGCTACATGGTCGAGGGCGGCTCCTCCGACGACTACCGCAAGGTCAAGTCGCTGGCCTACAGCCGCCCCGACCTGATGCACCACATCCTCGACGTCACCGCGCAGGCGGTGGTGAAGTACCTCAACGCGCAGATCGAGGCCGGCGCGCAGGCGGTGATGGTGTTCGACTCCTGGGGCGGTGTGCTGTCCGAGGCCGCGTACAAGGAGTTCTCGCTGCCTTACCTGGAACAGGTCGTAGCAGGCCTGATCCGTGAGCGCGACGGCCAGCGCGTGCCCAGCATCGTGTTCACCAAGGGCGGCGGCCTGTGGCTGGAGTCGATCGCCGCGATCGGTTGCGACGCGGTCGGCCTCGACTGGACCATGGACATCGGCCGCGCGCGTCGCCTGGTGGGCGACAAGGTGGCGCTGCAGGGCAACCTCGACCCCAACGTGTTGTTCGCCCCGCCCGAGGCGGTCGCGACGGAGACGCGCCGGGTGCTCGATGCCTTCGGCAACCATCCGGGACACGTCTTCAATCTCGGCCATGGCATCTCGCAGTACACCCCTCCGGAGAGCGTGAGCGTGCTGGTAGACACCGTGCACGCGCACAGCCGGGCGATCCGCGCCGGGGCTTGAGGCGTGCGGGCGGCGGTGCGCTGCAGAACAGGCCTCCGCCGCCATCTGTCAAGCACGAATTCGTGTTTTCCGGGCTTGACTTATGCACATTTCACGGGTTCTGCCCGGGAATGCCGCCCATAACGGGCTTTGTCCGATAGTTTTCATAAGTCATTGAAAATAAAGTAGAAAAATTCGCGCAATGTTAAGGCATTGTGACGAAACCCCTTGTGCGGCGCAGGTTTGAGCCCGATTCACCCAGCTTTCCCACAAACTTATCCACAGGTTTTGTGGACAAGCTGGAAGCCTCATTTCCCGCCAGCCACTTGCCCGCCGTTTTCTCGGCCCGCTCTCAGCGAAGTCGTACAAGTCGCTGAAGAAGAACAATTTTTTCTCCAGCCTCCGCCGCTCCATGGCCATCGTCCGCGTCGCCCTGCCGATCCCGCTGCCGCAAGCCTTCGATTACACGGCCGCGGATGCGGGCGTGGGAGACGTCGGGCGCTGCGTGAAGGTGCCGTTCGGGCGCGGTGAACGCACCGGGTTGATCGTCGGTATCGGCGACGAAGCGGGGGTGGAACTCGCACGGATCAAGCCCGTGCTGCACATCCAGCGCGGCGTGCCGGCCTTGCCTGCGGACTGGCTGGAGCTGGTGTCCTTCGTGGCGCGCTATTACCACGCGCCGCTCGGCGAGGTGGTGGCGCTCGCGCTGCCTCCTGGCCTGCGTCGCGCCGACGGCGTCAGTGACGAGGACGAGGATCCGCTGCTTGGCGTCGCCCCGAAGGGCGGCGAGGCGCTTTGCGCGGCGCGGCGGGCGAGCCGGGCGCTCGCGCTGCTGCAGGCGCTCGCTGCGGAGCCGGGGCCGTGGCGGCGCAGCGCGATCCGTGCCCGGGAGGGTGGCGAGGCGGTGGGCGAACTGCTGCGCCGTGGCTGGCTGGAGATCGTTGCCGACCCCGGCGCGCGTCACGAAGCCGGCGCGCAGCCGCTGGCGACGCCGGAGCAGGCCGCCGCGGTGGACGCGATCGTCGGTGCCGGGATGCGTTTCCGGCCCTGGCTGCTGCATGGCGTCACCGGCAGCGGCAAGACCGAGGTCTATCTGCGCCTCGCCGCGCACGCGCTCGCGCAGGGCCGTCAGGTGCTGATGCTGGTCCCGGAGATCGCGTTGACGCCGCAGCTCGAGCAGCGCGTGGCGCAGCGCTTTGCCGCCGCCAACGTGGTCAGCCTGCATTCCGCACTCGCCGACGGTGCGCGTTCGCGCGGCTTCGTGCAGGCACTCAGCGGTCGTGCCGACATCGTGCTCGGCACCCGCCTTGCGGTGTTCGCGCCGCTGCCGCGGCTAGGCCTGATCCTGGTCGACGAGGAGCACGATGCCTCGTACAAGCAGCAGGAAGGCGTGCGCTACTCGGCGCGCGACGTGGCGGTGTGGCGCGGCCGCCAGCGCGACGTGCCGGTGGTGCTCGGCTCGGCGACGCCCTCGCTGGAGAGCTGGTTCCACGCCCGCAGCGAGCGTTATGCGCTGCAGAGGCTGAGCCGGCGTGCGGTCGCCGCCACGCTGCCGGCGGTGCGCTGCATCGACACGCGCAGGACCAAGCTCGACGAAGGCCTGAGCCCGGCGCTGCATGTTGCGATCACGCAGCGCCTGGAGCGCGGCGAGCAGAGCCTGGTCTTCCTCAACCGCCGCGGCTACGCGCCGGTGCTGTCGTGTCCGTCCTGCGGCTGGGTCAGCCGCTGCCCGCATTGCTCGGCCAACCTCGTGGTGCACCTCGCCGATCGCCGCCTGCGCTGCCATCACTGCGGCTGCGACGGTCCGATCCCGCACGCCTGCCCGAGCTGCGGCGACCAGGACATCCAGCCCTTCGGCCGCGGCACCCAGCGTATCGAGGCGCGCCTGGCCGAACTCTTTCCGCAGGCGCGCGTGCTGCGCGTCGATCGTGACGCGGCGCGCACGCGCAGCCAGTGGGAGACGCTGCTCGACACCATCGCCGCAGGCGAGGCCGACATCCTGGTTGGCACCCAGATGATGGCGAAGGGCCACGACTTCCCCAAGCTCACCCTGGTCGGGGTGGTGGGGGCGGACGCCTCGCTGCATGCCGCGGACTTTCGCGCCCCCGAGCGCCTGTTCCAGCAGCTGATGCAGGTCGGCGGCCGTGCGGGTCGCGGCGCGTTGCCCGGAGAGGTGCTGATCCAGACCGAATACCCCATGCACCCGCTCTATCTGCACCTGGCCAAGCACGACTTCGACGCCTTCGCCCGCATGGCCCTGCAGGAGCGCCGTGCCGCGGGCTTCCCGCCTTTCACCCACCAGGCCATGCTGCGTGCCGATGCGCCGGCGCTGGAGGATGCCGTCGAGTTCCTGCGCCATGCGCGCCGGCTCGCCGAGGAGCGCGCGCCCGTGGGGCTGCGTCTGTACGACCCGGTGCCGATGCGCATGACCCGCCTCGCCCGCCGCGAACGCGCGCAGCTGCTCGTGGAGGCCGACCACCGCGGTCCGCTGCAGGCCTTCCTCGCGGAGTGGGTCGCGGTGCTCTACCGCCAGCGCACCGCGCGCGAGCTGCGCTGGCAGCTGGACGTGGATCCGCTGGAGGTCTGAGGCAGGGTGATGGTTCGTCAGGGCAGCCAGGCGGGAATGTTCGTCTCGGTCGCCGGCGTCGTGCCCCGACGGGCTGCGTGAGGATCCTGGCGGCCGAATCGCGACTGGCGTCGCTCCTACAGAAAACCGCCGCGCCCCCGCAGGCGCCTGTAGGAGCGACGCCAGTCGCGATTCACACCGTGCCGCGCTGCCCGGGAGAATTCCCGCTCGACGCGCTCAGTTCGACGGCCACAGCCAGGCCGCCCCGCGTACGCCCGAGGCGTCGCCGTGCCGTGCAGGCAGCAGGCGCGTGGACACGGTGTCGGAAAACACGTGCGCAGCCCACCGCCGCGGTACGTGCTCGTACAGGCGCGCGATCTGCGACAGGCCGCCGCCGAGCACGATGACCTCGGGGTCGAGCAGGTTGATCACGCCCGCGAGTGCGCGCGCGAGCCGCAGCTCGTAGCGTTCGAGACTGGCCTGAGAGGCGCGCTGGCCCTCGATGGCCTGGCGGGCGATGGCTGCAGCGTCGAGGGGCTCGCCCCCATGGCGCAGATGATCGGCGGCCAGGCCGGGACCGGACAGGTAGGTCTCGATACAGCCGGCGCGTCCGCAATAGCAGGCGGGCAGGGGGAGGTCGTCGGGCGCGGGCAGCGGCAGCGGGTTGTGGCCCCATTCGCCGGCCACCGCGTTGGCGCCCACCAGCAGTTTCTGGTCGACGACGATGCCGCCGCCCACCCCGGTGCCGAGTATGGCTGCGAACACGGTACGTGCACCCGCGCCGGCGCCGTCGGCGGCCTCCGACATGGCCAGGCAGTTGGCATCGTTGGCGAGGCGGAGCGGTCGGCGCAGCAGGGCTTCGAGGTCCTGCTGCAGCGGCTGGCCGTTCAGGCAGGTGGAGTTGGCGTTGCGGATGCGGCCGTCGCGCGGCGAAGGCGACCCCGGTGTGCCGACGCCGATGCGGGCGCCCGCGCCGGTGAGGCGCTCGGCCTCCTCGACCAGCGCGGCGATGGCTCGCAGCGTGCCGCCGTAGTCGCCCTGCGGGGTCGGCACCCGGCGGCGCCAGCGCTCGCGACCGTCGGCGTCGAGCACCACGAGCTCGATCTTGGTGCCGCCGAGGTCGATGCCGATGCGGGTCCCCATGCCGTGGCGGGCAGCGTCAGCCGATGCGCTCGACCGCGTCGCGATAACGCTCCACGGCCTCCTCGCGGGTGCCCGCGCTGACGCCGAGGTCGCGCACGAGGCCGTCCTGCAGGCTGTAGCACCAGCCGTGCACGGTGACGCCCTGGCCGCGCTGCCAGGCCTCGCGCAGCACCGAGGTCTGGCACACGTTCACCACCTGGTGCATGGCGTTGAGCTCGCACAGGCGGTCGGCGCGCTCGGCCGGGTCGGTGAAGCGCTCCAGGCGATCGATGTGGCGGTCGCGCACGTCCTGGATGTGGCGCAGCCAGTTGTCGGTGAGGCCGGTCTTGTTGTCGTTCATCGCCGCCTTCACGCCGCCGCAGCCGTAGTGGCCCACGACGAGGATGTGCTTCACGCGCAGGATCTCGACCGCGTAGTGGATGACCGAGAGTGCGTTGAGATCGGTATGCACGACGACGTTGGCGATGTTGCGATGCACGAAGACCTCGCCCGGCGCGAGCCCGATCACCTGGTTCGCCGGCACCCGGCTGTCGGAGCAGCCGATCCACAGGTATTCCGGCGACTGCTGCTTGACCAGGCGCGAGAAGAACTCGGGGTCCTCGGAGTGCATGCGTTCCGACCAGTTCTTGTTGTTGGCGAAGAGATGTTCGATCGACTGGGACATGGTGTGTGCGGGCCTGGAGTGCGGTAATGCGTAATTATGTCCGTGCCGGCCGGCGGCGGCCAGCATCGGCGCGCCGTGCTCGCAGCACGGGGGGATCGTCCCGCCGCCGCGCCGGTCGAATCGTTACAGCGTGTCATGCGCGCTTGAAGCGCCACCGCCCATCCCCAACCTGAATGTTTTCCACCGCGGAGTCCGTCCATGAACCTGAATCCACAGCAAGCCCGTTCCCTCGTCGCGATCTGCCTGCATGCGGCCTTCGCCGACGGTCACCAGGGGGCGGTAGAGCGCGACCATGTGCGCAAGGTCGCCGAATCGCTCGGGCGCGAGGCGGAGATCGACTTCATCGCGCTCTACCAGGACGTCCTGCTCGGCGGGCTCGGCCTGGAGGCGGCGGTGGCCGGGCTGGGCGAGGCGAACCTGCGCCAGCTCGCCTTCGAGCTGGCGGTCGGGGTGTGCGAGGCCGATGGTGGGCTGGATGCGCGCGAGAAGGACTTCCTCGAGCGCCTGTCCGGCTTGCTCGAGCTCTCGCGGCCGGCTGCGGACGCCTTCGTGCGCGAGGCGGAAGCGCTCGGCCAGGCGCCGGCCGACGGGCCGCTCGCCAGCCTTCCCGGCCTGGGCGAGGACGAGCCGGCGGCTGCGCCGTCCGCCGCCGCCGCCCCCGATGCGGCAGCGCTCGACCGGACCATCCTGAATGCGTCGATCCTCAACGGCGCGCTCGAGCTGCTGCCGCAGTCGATGGCCTCGATGGCGATCATCCCGCTGCAGCTGCGCCTGGTGTATCGCATCGGCCAGGCGCATGGGTACGAGCTCGACCGCGGGCATATCAAGGACTTCCTCGCCGCAGCGGGCGTGGGCCTGACCGGTCAGTACGTCGAGCAGTTCGGCCGCCGGCTGATCGGCGGCCTGCTCGGCAAGGTGCTCGGCGGGGCGGGGCGCGCGGTGGGCAGCCAGGCGACCGGCTCGGCCTTCTCCTTCGCGACCACCTGGGCGATCGGCAAGGTCGCGGTGCAGTACTACGGTGGCGGCCGCACGGTCGATGGCGATGCACTGCGCCAGGCCTTCGCAGGCCTGTTCGAGCAGGCCAAGGCGATGCAGGAGCGCTACGCGCCCGAGATCGCGCAGCGTGCGCGCACGCTGGATCTGAAGCGGCTCACGGATGAATTGCGGCGCTGAGCAGGGGAGGGCCGCGCGAGGGCGGTTTCACGTGGAACCGCCCTCGGGAGTGATTGCAAGGCGGGAGATGGCACGCGGAGGCCGCCCCGCCGGCCTGCCCGTTTCGAGGCCATGCCTCGGTGCGCGCTGACCCTGTGACGGCGCCACGCCCGACGGATCTGCACTGGCGTGGTTCCCAGGGTCCTTACATAAGACGCCGGAATGTGGAATCCTGTAGCCCCTCTCTCTTTCTCGAGATTTTCATGAAAATCACGCCAGCTCCCCTGCTCACCTTGTCCAACGGTGTCGAGATGCCGCGGCTCGGCCTCGGCACCTGGCCGATGAACGACAGCGAGGCCGCCGAGACGGTCGCTCTCGCGCTCGACATGGGCTATCGACTGATCGACACCGCCGAGAACTACGAGAACGAGCGTGGCGTCGGCGAAGGTATCCGGCGCGCGGGTGTCGCGCGCGGCGAGCTCTTCGTCACCACCAAGTTCAACCGCAAATGGCACAGCGTCGAGGGCGCGCGCCAGGCCTGCGAGGCCAGCCTCGAGCGCCTCGGCCTGGACTACATCGACCTCTTCCTGGTGCATTGGCCCAACCCGGACCAGGGCCGCTACGTGGAGGCCTTCGAAGGCCTGGTGAAGCTGCAGGAGGCCGGCCTCGTGCGCGCGATCGGCACCTCGAACTTCAAGCCCGCCCACCTGCAGCAACTGTTCGATCGCGGGTTGTGCCCGCAGGTGAACCAGATCCACCTCGACCCCTGGCATGCGCGCAGCGACCACATCGAGGTGCACGAGGCGCGCGGCATCGTCACCGAGTCGTGGAGCCCGCTCGGACGCGCCAACGCCATGCTGGCCGACCCGACGATCCTGGACGTCGCGCGCCGCCACGGCCGCACGCCGGCGCAGGTGATCCTGCGCTGGCACACCCAGCTCGGCTACGTGCCGATCCCGAAGTCGTCCAACCCGACGCGTCTCGCCGAGAACCTCGACGTGTTCGGTTTCGAGCTCTCCGCCGAGGAGCTCGCCGCGATCGGTGCGCTCGACCGCCCCGATCCGGAGATGCTGGATTCGGACGTGTTCGGGCACTGAGGCCGCTGCCGCGGTCGGCGTTCGCGGCTTGCGCCGCTCCTACGAGAACCGGCGCGGCTCCCGCTTCCTGCAGGAGCGGCGCAAGCCGCGAACGCCACCCATCGACCGATCGGCGCCGGCTAGCTGCGCCAGACCCCCAGCTCCGTCAGCTGCCTCGTCGCCGCCTCGGCCCAGCCGCGGTTGGCGGCAGGGCTGGCGGGGCTGGGGTGCAGCACGCGGCCGAACTTCACCCCGGGCAGGCCGGCAAGCGCCTCGCTGGCGCGCTTTTCCGCCCAGTTGCCGATGCCGATCACCCACTCGGGCTGCAGCGCCCCGACCAGGATGCGCAGATGCGCGTCGCAGGCCGCCAGCAGCGGGCGCTGCTCGGCCACCGGCAGCTTGTCGGGGGTGAGGTTGCGGCCACCCTCGAAGAACACCAGCGGGCAGTAGTTGGCGACGAAGTGCTCGGCGAAGAAGGCCTCGGGTGCGCCATAGCGGGCGCGGAACAGGCCCCACAGGCGCTGGCCGCTGACCTCCGAGCGCGCGCAGGCGAAGCCCTCCACCGGCCGTTTCGGGTTGACGATGAGCGGCTGCCCGACCGGGCCCTCCAGCCCCAGCCAGTCGCGCGCGCTGGCGATCTCGCCGAAGGGCACGCCGATCTGCGCCATGCCGAAGGGGCCGGGGTTCATGCCGACGAAGACCACCCGCCGGCGGCCGTCGCCATAGCGCCCGAGGTAGCGTCGGTGCACCTCCCAGGCGTAGTCGAGCGGGTTGTACACGTGGGTCACGGGCGGAGCGAAGGGGAGTGCGTCCACCGCCGCGGAGAGTTCGCGGGCGGCGTCGATCAGGATGCGGGCGGTCATGTCGGGAAGAGCAGCTTGAGCAGGTAGAGGGCGGCCATGCCGGCGCCGATGGTGGCGAGCACGTTGCGCGTGCGCCAGGCCACCAGCACCGCGACCAGCGCCGCCCAGGGGCGCGGGGTGTCGAAGGCGAAAACGACTTCGCCGCCGGCCACGAAGAGGGCACTCGCGGTCAGCGCGGCGAAGCTTGCCGGTGCGATGTGAAGGCACAAGGCATGCAGCCAGCGCGGCAGGCTGCGGCTGGCGAAGAGGCCGATCATCGCGTAGCGGTACAGGTAGGTCAGCAGGCCGACCAGCACCAGCAGCAGGAGCAGGGCTGTCGTGCTCATCGTGCCTGCTCCAGCCGGCGCACCGTCCACGCGCCAGCAGCGAGCCCGAGCACGATCGCCGCCACCAGGCCGAGCTTGTAGGGCAGGGCGGCGAAGGCGAGGGCGCCGAGGCCGGCCACCAGCGCTGCGGCCTGGCCTGCGCGCTCGCGCAGCAGCAGGGTGAGCAAGGCGATGAAGGTGAGCGGCACGGCGAAGTCGAGTTCCCATTCGGGCGGGATGGTGGTGCCGAACAGCAGGCCGGCGGCGGTGGACAACTGCCAGCCCGCCCACAGCGTGAAGCCGGCGCCGAGGAAGTACCAGTGGCGCAGGTCGGCGGTGGCGTTCGTGTGCTCGGCGTGGTCCGCCGCTGCCGCATGACGCTGCTGGTAGCGCAGCACCGCCACCGCATAGGCCTCGTCGGTGAGCACGTAGGCCAGCAGCAGGCGCCAGCGCCGCGGCAGGTGGCGCACGTATTCGGCCATCGAGGCGCTGTAGAGCACGTGGCGCAGGTTGAGCAGGCCGGAGGTGAGCGCGATGGGAATGAAGCCCGCGCCGGCGGCCAGCATCTGCACGATGACGAGCTGGGCGGCGCCGGCGAAGACGATGGCCGAGGCGAGCTGCGCCAGCCAGGCCGGCACCCCGGCGGCGAGCGCCGCGATGCCGTAGATCATGCCGAAGGGCGCCACGCCGAGCAGCAGCGGCGCCTCGTCGCGGCAGCCGGCGAGGAACTCGCCGCGTGCGCTCGTGCCGGTGTGCGCCATCAGTCGTCCACCATGCCGTCGGTCTGCGGGCGGCCGAGGCGCGCGAGCGCGTCGCGCAGCCACCATACCATCACCACGCCCGGTACGGCGACCACGATCGAGAAGAGGAAGAAGGCCGGCCAGCCGATGCTCTGCGACAGCACGCCCGACAGCGGGCTGACGTAGATCCGCCCCACTGCGGCGAAGGCCGACAGCATGGCGTAGTGGGTCGCCGTGAAGCGCTGGTTGCACAGCCCCATCAGCAGCGCGACGAAGGCCACCGTGCCCATGCCGCCGCTGATGTTCTCGCCGGCGATCACGGTCAGCAGCAGCCGGTCGAGCGCGGCCGGCGTGTCGATCGCCACGAAGCCCCAGTCGAAGGCCGGCACCATGACTGCGCCCCAGGCGCCCTTGCCGAGCTCTGCGAGCAGGTAGAAGCCGAAGTTGGACACCAGCTGCAGCACGCCGAACAACAGCAGCGAGCGGTACAGCGCCAGCCGCGTCATGATCAGCCCGCCGATAAAGGCGCCGAGGATGGTCAGCCAGATGCCGATCACCTTGTTGGCGATGCCGACCTCTTCCTGCGAGAAGCCCATGCCCTTGATCAGGAAGGGCGTGGTCAGGCTGCCGGCGAAGGCGTCGCCGAGCTTGTAGAGGATGATCAGCGCCAGGAAGGCGGCCGCGCCCTGCTGTGCGAAGTAGCTCGACAGCGAGCGGTTGAGCGTCTCGAAGCCGGCACGACGCGCCGCCCAGCCCGCCAGCGGCAGCGCGAGCGCGATCTCCGCCATCACGAACAGGAGCTGGATCCAGCGGTTGGCGTCGTTCGGGTCGAGCCCGAGCAGGATCAGCGCCTGGCGGGCGCTCCAGTAGCCGGCGGCGACCCCGGCGAGCATCGCGGCGAAGCCGAGCAGCTCGCGCCTGGGGTCGGAATCGAGCGGCTTCAGCGCCGCCGACACGCGCGGCAGCGCCAGCAGCGACACCACCGCGCAGGCCGCCATGATCAGCGCCATGGTCTCGTATACCCGCGGCCACGACGCCCACTGCCCGGCCCAGATCAGCGCGATGCCGCCGGACAGGATCATCGCCAGGCGGTAGGCGAAGACGTGCACCGAGGCGCCCAGCCCGCGCTCGGCCTCGGGCAGCAGGTCGGTGCGGTAGGCGTCCACCACCACGTCCTGCGAGGCCGAGAGGAAGGCGATCGCCACCGCCGCGATGGCGAACAGGCCCGGCGTGGCCGTCGGCGACAGGCTCGCCATCCACCACAGCAGCGCCGCCAGCGCGAGCTGCGTCAGCGCCAGCCAGCCGCGCCGGCGCCCCAGCCAGGGCGGCTCGAAGCGGTCCATCAGCGGCGCCCACAGGAACTTGAAGGTATACGGGACGCCGACCAGGCCGAAAAAACCGATCGTGGCGAGGTCCACGCCGTCGACTGTCAGCCAGGCCTGCATGGCCTGGCCGGTCAGCGCCAACGGCAGGCCGGAGGCGAAGCCGAGCACCAGGATGGCGGACAGGCGCCAGGCACGCGCGAACGCAGGAGAGGGAGGTGCGGACAAGGAGGAGCGGCCGGGGTGTTGCAGGGCCGCGCATTATCGCAGATCATCCGCGACCCCCCGGTTTACACAATTCGATACTTTGCTTGCGTCTGAAACGTTCTGACTCAACAATGCCGGCAAAGCAAAATTCCCCGATTCGTGGAGGTCGTTTTTCATGTCCCACACCGTGACCGTGGTCTTCGGAGGCGAGCGCGAGTACGAGTTCCCGCTGCGCGATGCCGACGTCGCCTCGACCACCAAGGAGCAGGCCCGCAGCTGGCTCGCCAGGGAATTCGAGGATCTCGAGTGCACCCCGTCCAACCCGATGGGCAAGGTGCTCGTCCTCGATATGGTGCTCAACGTTGCCAAGTACGGCGGCGAGAGCCGTTTCGAGCAGGCTGGCGAATGGGCGCGCAAGTACGCGCTCCATACCGCGGTCGCGCTCGATCGTCCGACCGTGCGGGTGGACGTCTCGTCCTTCGTGGTCGGCTGATCCTTTCGTTCGTTCAAGCCACCGCCGCCTTCCGCGGCGGTGCTTCCAGCAAGGTCTCGACCAGGCGCGCGGCGGTCTCGTCCCCGTGCTCGTCCACCATGCGCAGCAGTGGGCCCGGGTTGTCGCGGTTGGGGGACTCTGCCCGACTCGACTGCCATAGCGCGGCGAGCGTGCTTTCCAGAAAGCCGCGGTCGGTATCGCGCCCGACCAGCACCACTACGCGCTCCAGCGCCACGTGGTCGAGCAGCTGCTGCAGCTCGTAGCGGCAGCCCTCGTTCTGCGGCGAGAAGCCGCGCAGGTCCATCAGCACCGCATCCGCCGCCCGCGCCAGGCACAGCATGGTCGGGCGCCAGGTGTCGTCGTGGCAGAAGAACTCGTTGACGCGGTGGCGGCCGTCCGGGTCCGGCCCCAGCGCGCGTGCCGCATGGCGCCGCGCGAGGTCGGCCTCGTCGCGCACGAAGGCGCGCGACAGCCGTCCGCCGACGAAATCCAGGAACTCGTGCGGCTCCACCGCGGTGGTGGCGAGGTCGGGGCCGGCGATCATGTCGATGTTGCCGATGCGCAGCCAGCGCTTGCCGAAGGCGTCGAAGAGGCGCTCGCTGCGCGCCCCGAGCGCGAACACGCGCAGCAGCAGCAGCCCGGGTTCCGGGGCTTGCGCGTGCCCGAGCCCGGCGAGGCGGAAGCCGGCCACCGTCGTCAGCTTCCAGGCGAGGAAGGCGAGCGGGCCGGCCGCGAGCCAGGCGAGCCCCTCGAAGGCGAAGCCCACCGACTGCACGACCGCGAACAGCAGCCACATCGCCTCCAGGGTGAGGAGCTGGTCGCTGCTGCGGCGTGCGACGTGGCGCCTGCCCAGCCACTTCAGCACCCGCCGGCCGAGCAGTGCGGCGACGGCGGCCCCGACGAGCAGGAGTGCCCAGAAGGTCTGCGTGCCGTCGAGGCCGAGCGCGCCGCCGACGCCGATCGCCAGGCGCATCGTCGCCTCGCTCTGCCCCGCCAGCCGGACCGCCGCCTCTGCGCCGATTACCGCGACCAGCATGAAGGCGAGCACCAGCGGTCCTACCGCACGGATGCGCCGGTGCAGGAAGGCGAGCAGCAGCACGGTCGGCGGCAGGTTGGTGCTGGCCCAGAAACGCGCGAGATCGAGCGCCGAAAGCTCCGGGTTGCGCGCCAGCGCCCACGCGGCGAGGGCGAGCATGAGCAGGACGTAGGCCAGTCCCAGCGCCAGACGTTGTCGCGTCGTGCCCGCCGTCACCAGCCCGACCGCGAGCACGGCCGGCCACGCGTGACAGGCGAACATCAGCAGGAAGCGGACCAGCACGAAGCCGCCGTCCCCCCAGGTGAACTGCATCCAGGCGGCGGTGAGCACCAGGGCGCAGGCGAGTCCGGCGAGCAGATGGACGAGGCCGGCCGCGCGCAAAGATCGCCGCAGCGCCGCCAGCGTCGGGCTGTCGTGCGCGGCGTTTGCCCCGCACAACTCCAGGCGCAGCGCTGCCGCTGGTGGTGCCGCGGGGGCGGTCTGCGGCCGGCGCGAGCCGCCGAGCCCCGCGGCCGGGCTGGCGAGCGCCATCGAGCGCAGCACCGCCCGTCGGTACAAGGCGAGCAGCGTCAGGCACACCGGCAAGGTCAGCGCCGCGGCGATCAGGATCAACGCGGGAAGCGCGCCGGTGGCGACGAGGACGGCCTGGCTGTTCTCCTGCATCGCTGCGCGTCTCCTGTGCCCGTGACCGCAGCGCGGTCACGGTTCAGTATGGGAGGCCCGCGGCAGCGGGCGCCTCAGCCGTTGCGTCCCAGGCGGTACACCGCCACGCTGGCGAGGAAGTTGGCCTCGTCGAGTACCAGCTTGCCTTCGTCGAAGGCGAGGCGCTCGCGCACCGCGATGCCGTTCATCTCGCACAGCGCGTCGAAGTCGGCGATGGTGAAGAAGCGCACGTTGGGGGTGTTGAACCACTGGTGCGGGAGGCTCTCCGAAACCGGCATGCGGCCGTTGAGGATGCTCTGGCGGTGGCGCCAGTAGCCGAAGTTGGGAAAGCTCACCACGGCCTCGCGGCCCACGCGCAGCATCTCGGCGAGAATGCCCAGCGTGTTGTGCATGGCCTGCAGCGACAGGCTCATGATCACATGGTCGAAGAAGCCGTCCTCCAGGCCGACGAGGCCCTTTTCGAGGTCCATCTGGATCACGTTGACGCCGTTATTGACGCTGGCGAGCAGCTTGTCGGGGTCGTTCTCGACGCCGTAGCCCTGCACCTGGCGCACGTCCATCAGGTGGCGCAGCAGTTCGCCGTCGCCGCAGCCCAGGTCGAGCACCTTCTCGCCGGGCTCGATCCACTGGGTGATCACGTCGTAGTCGTAGCGATAGGAAGTCATGTCAGTGTGCGCCGAGCCGTCTCAAGCGTACTGACGCCCCCTCGGGGGGCAGCGAACGCAGTGAGCTTGGGGGTTGTATCAATTTAAACCTCGATGCGGTCGAACCATGCCGACAGCAGCTTGTGGTAGCGCGTCTCGTCGAGCAGGAAGGAGTCGTGGCCGGCCGGGCAGTCGATCTCGGCGTAGCTGACGTTGCGCTTGTTGTGCAGCAGCGCGTAGACGATCTCGCGCGAACGCTCGGGCGAGAAGCGCCAGTCGGTGGTGAAGGAAATCACCAGGAAGTCGGCGCTGGCGCGGGCAAGCGCCGCGGGCAGGTGGCCGCCATACTCGAAGGCGGGGTCGAAGTAGTCGAGCGCCTTGGTGGTCAGCAGGTAGGTGTTGGCGTCGAAGTAGCCGGCGAACTTGTCGCCCTGGTAGCGCAGGTAGGACTCGATCTCGAATTCGACGTCGTAGCTGTAGGTGTTGCGGCCGTGGCGCAGGCTGCGGCCGAATTTTTCCGCCATCGAGTCGTCGGACAGGTAGGTGATGTGACCCACCATGCGCGCCAGCTTGAGGCCACGCGTCGGCACCACGCCGTGCGCATAGTAGTGGCCGCCGTGGAACTCGGGGTCGCTCAGGATGGCCTGGCGGGCGACCTCGTTGAAGGCGATGTTCTGCGCGGTGAGCTTGGGCGCGGCGGCGATCACCGCGACGTGGCCGACGCGGTCCGGGTACTGCAGCGCCCACGACATCGCCTGCATGCCGCCGAGCGAGCCGCCGACCACCGCGGCGAAGCGCTCGATGCCGAGCCGGTCGGCCAGGCGCGCCTGCGATTCGACCCAGTCTTCCACCGTGACGAAGGGGAAGTCCGCCCCCCACAGCTTGCCGGTGGCGGGGTTGATCTGGTTGGGGCCAGAGGAGCCGTAGCAGCCGCCGAGGTTGTTCACCCCGATCACGAAGAACTTGCGCGTGTCGAGCGGCTTGCCCGGCCCGATCAGGTTGTCCCACCAGCCGACGTTGTGCGGCGCGTCGGCGTAGGTGCCGGCGACGTGGTGCGAGCCCGACAGCGCATGGCACACCAGTACCGCGTTGCTGCGGTCCGCATTGAGCGTGCCGTAGGTTTCGTAGACGAGGTGGTAGTTGTTCAGCGTGCCGCCGCTGCGCAGCGCGAGCGGCGTGGTGAACTCGGCCCGCTGCGGCACGACCACGCCGACCGATTGGGGTGCGATCATTTTCGTCATCTGCAAAACAAAAAACCCAGCCGGCTGCAAACGCGGACTGGGTGCCCTCGCTTTAGCCGTATTTGTTGAGCGCCCGCAAGCTGTTGATCAAATCGGCGCTAGGTGGCTGGAACTTAGCGCCCGCGAAGGGAAAAGTCAAACGGCTGGCGTGATAAGATTTTCGGCTCCCGAACAGCCTCGAACGCCATGATCCAGGTCCTCCTCAACGGTCAGCCCGAATCGCTCCAGCCCGACCTCTCGGTGCTTGCCCTGCTCGAGGCGCGCGGCCTCGTCGGCAAGCGCCTCGCGGTCGAGCGCAACGGCGAGATCGTGCCCAAGGCCCGCCACGCCGAGGTGAAGCTCGCCGACGGCGACAAGCTCGAAATCGTCGTCGCGGTCGGCGGCGGCTGAAGCCCCCGACCTGCGTGTCCCGTAGGAGCGGCACAAGCCGCGATTACGGCCGGGCGGCGGCGACCGCGCTCCCTCAGCACCGCGCCGAGGTCCGGCGCCCCGATCGCGGCTTGCGCCGCTCCTGCAGGGTCCTGCACCGTGCGGCGGTGCATCGACTGGCTCCCATTCCTCAGACAAACCCTCACAGGCTCCCAACATGAACGACCCCCTGGTCATCGCCGGCAAGGCCTACCACTCCCGCCTGCTTGTCGGCACCGGCAAGTACAAGGACTTCGCCGAGACGCGCGAGGCCATCGACGCCAGCGGCGCTGCCATCGTCACCGTGGCCATCCGCCGCACCAACATCGGCCAGAACCCGGGCGAACCCAACCTGCTCGACGTGCTGCCGCCGGAGAAATTCACCATCCTGCCCAACACCGCCGGCTGCTACACCGCCGACGACGCGGTGCGCACGCTGCGCCTTGCGCGTGAGCTGCTCGATGGCCACGCGCTGGTCAAGCTGGAGGTGCTCGGCGACCCCAAGAGCCTGTTCCCCAACATGCCCGAGACGCTCAAGGCCGCCGAGACCCTGGTCAAGGACGGCTTCGACGTCATGGTCTACTGCGCCGACGACCCCATCCAGGCGAAGATGCTGGAAGACATCGGCTGCGTCGCGATCATGCCGCTGGCCTCGCTGATCGGCTCCGGCATGGGCATCCTCAACCCGTGGAACCTGCGCCTGATCATCGACAACGCCAAGGTGCCAGTGCTGGTCGACGCCGGCGTCGGTACCGCATCGGATGCCGCGATCGCGATGGAGCTGGGCTGCGACGGCGTGCTGATGAACACCGCGATCGCCGCCGCCGGCAAGCCGGTGCTGATGGCGAGCGCGATGCGCAAGGCGGTCGAGGCCGGCCGCGAGGCCTTCCTCGCCGGGCGCATGCCGCGCAAGTTCTACACCGCCGACCCGAGCTCGCCGACCCAGGGGTTGATCGGTTCATGAGCGAAGTGCCTGACGAACCCGTCGCCGGTGTCGAGATCATCGGCCGCGACAGCCCCGAGCACCGCTTCTCCAGCCGCAGCATCCGCAGCTTCGTGCTGCGCCAGGGGCGCATGTCCGAGGCGCAGCAGCGCTATCTCGACGACATGCTGCCGAAGGTCGGCATCGACTACCGCGCCGCGCCGCTCGATCTGGACGAGGCCTTCGGCCGCAAGGCGCCGAAGATCCTCGAGATCGGCTTCGGCATGGGCGAGACCACGGCGAAGATCGCCGCGGCGATGCCGGATCGCGACTTCCTCGGCATCGAGGTGCATACGCCCGGCGTCGGCGCGCTGTGCAAGCTGATCGCGGAAGGCCATCTGGGCAACCTGCGCATCATGCAGCACGACGCGGTCGAGGTGATGCGCGACATGATCGGCGACGGCGCGCTCGCCGGCGTGCATCTGTTTTTCCCCGACCCCTGGCGCAAGAAGCGCCACTTCAAGCGCCGCATCGTGCAGCCCGACTTCGTCGCCCTGATCGCGCGCAAGCTCGCGCCCGGCGGCTACTTCCACTGCGCCACCGACTGGGAGGACTACGCGCACTGGATGCTCGGGATCCTCTCCGCCGAGCCGGCGCTGGAGAATACCGCCCACGGCTTCGCCCCGCGTCCCGAGCATCGTCCGCTGACGAAATTCGAAAACCGTGGTCTGAAGCTGGGACACGGGGTATGGGACCTCGTCTTCCGCCGCCGCGCGGGCTGAACCATCCGTCACGAGGACAAGCAGCATGATCCGGGGCCTGTTCCGCTTCCTATTGAACGTGCTGCGCATGTTCGTGCGCGCGCTCGACCTCGTCGTGCGCGGCGTCTTCTACGCCCTGCTGATCTTCGGCCTCGGTGTGCTGGTGTCCTTCTTCTTCCACCCCGAGCCCGAGGTGCAAGCCGGGTCCGCGCTGGTGCTGCGACCCGTGGGCACGATCGTCGAGCAGGCCGAGCTCGAGCCACCGCTGGCGCTGCTGCGCGCCGGGGGCGCACCGGCCGGCCAGCTGCGTCTGGCGGATCTGGTGGACGCGGTGCGCAAGGCGCGCGACGACGCGCGCATCGCCGCGCTGGTGATCGAGACCGACGAGCTGGTCGGCGGCGGCTTCTCCAAGCTTGCCGAGTTGCGCGCCGCGATCGCCGATTTCAAGGCCTCGGGCAAGCCGGTGCTGGCGCGCGGCGAGCGCTTCACCCAGTCGCAGTACTACCTCGCCTCGGTGGCCGACGAACTCCACCTGTCGCCGGACGGCTTCGTGCTGCTGCGCGGCCTGGCGCGCTACGGCACCTACTTCCGCGACGCGCTCGACAAGCTCGGGGTCAAGGTGCACGTGTTCCGCGTCGGCGAGTACAAGTCCTTCTCCGAGCCCTTCACCCGCAGCGACATGTCCGACGAGGACCGCGAGGCCACCCGCGACCTCCTCGACGGGCTGTGGCGCTTCATGCGCGACGACATCGCCGCCAGCCGCAAGCTCGCGCCCGCGGCGATCGACGCGCATGTGAACGACATCCGCGGCGCGCTCGCCGCCGCCGGGGGCGATGCCGCCAAGGCCGCGCTCGCCGCCGGCCTGGTGGACCGCTTCAGCACCCGCGATGAATGGCGCGCCCGCCTGATCGAGGCCGTCGGCACCGACCACGAGGGCAAGGACGTGCGCACCATCGAGGCCGAGGCCTATCTCGCGCTCGCTGCGGACGACACCCGTCACGCCGCCGGCAGCGTGGCGGTGATCGTCGCCCAGGGCACCATCGTCGATGGCGCCGAGCCGGCCGGCGTGGTCGCCGGCGACACCTTCGCCCGCCTGATCCGCGAGGCGCGCGAGGACGAGGACATCAAGGCGCTGGTGCTGCGCATCGACAGCCCGGGCGGCAGCGCCTGGGCCTCGGAGCTCATCCGTCGCGAACTCGAACTCACCCGCCAGGCCGGCAAGCCGGTGATCGCGTCGATGAGCTCGGTGGCGGCCTCGGGCGGCTACTGGATCGCCACCGGTGCCGACGAGATCTGGGCGGCGCCTTCCACGGTGACCGGCTCGATCGGCATCTTCGGCCTCTTCCCGGAGTTCTCCGAGCCGCTGCGCCGCCTCGGCATCGGCGTCGATGGCGTCGCCACCGCGCCGCTCGCCGGCGCGCTCGACCCGCGTCGCCCGCTCGACCCGGCCGCGGCCGAGGCCATGCAGCTCGGCATCGAGCACGGCTACCGGCGCTTCCTGGAGGTCGTCGCGCAGGCGCGCAAGATGACGGTCGCGGAGGTCGACGCGGTCGCACGCGGTCGCGTGTGGACCGGAGAGGCGGCGAGCGGCCTCGGCCTGGTCGACAAGCTCGGCAGCCTGGACGACGCGATCGCCGCCGCGGCCGCGCGCGCCGGCCTCGCCGAGCATCAGGTGGTGTGGCCGGCGGCGGGCGAGTCCCTCGAGCAGCGCGTGTTGCGCCGGCTGCTGCGCACTGGCGAGGAACTCGGCATCGACCTGGCCGGCCGCAGCGCGCCGGCCGCGCCGCTCGCCGCCGCGGCCGCGGCCGCGGACGTGGAGCGCGCCGCCCGCGCGCTGCTGCGCTGGAACGATCCGCGCCACCACTACCTGCACTGCCTGTGCGACGCGCCTTGAAAGCGCGCGTTCGCGTACCCACATCACACCGCAAGGAGGATGACTTGAAACTCACCAGCCAGAGCTTCACCGACGGCGCCCGCATCCCGGGCGAATTCGCCTTCTGCATCCCGGCCGACGAAGGGCACGTCTGCCTGGGCGGCAACCGCAACCCGCAGCTGTCGTGGGCCGACGTGCCCGCGGGGACGAAGTCCTTCGTGCTCGTCTGCCACGACCCCGACGTGCCGAGCCAGGGCGACGACGTCAACCAGGAAGGCCGCACCGTGCCGGCCAGCCTGCCGCGGGTGGACTTCTTCCACTGGGTGGTGGTCGACCTGCCCGCCGAGCTGCGCGCGATCGACGCCGGCCACTTCTCCGCCGAGGTCACGCCGGGTGGCAAGCCCGGGCCGGAGGCCGCGCTCGGCGCCCGCCACGGCGTCAACGATTACACCGCCTGGTTTGCCGGCGACGAATCCATGAAGGGCGACTATCACGGCTACGACGGTCCCTGCCCGCCGTGGAACGACGAGATCGTGCACCACTACGTGTTCACGCTGTACGCGCTCGACGTGGCGCGCTGCGCGGTCGAGGGCCGCTTCACCGGCCCGGACGTGCGCGCGGCGATCGCCGGCCACGTGCTCGCCGAGGCGAAGCTCACCGGCACCTATTCGCTCAACCCTGCGCTCGCCGCGGCGTAAGGGAAATAGGGGACAGACCCCGGAAATTGGGGTCTGTCCCCTATTTTCGCGCTGACCCGGAGTCGTCTGGATGTTTGAATTCCTGCAGGGGATCGCCTTTGGCCTGCTGGTCTCCTTCGTGCCCTGGTTCATGGCCGGGATGTACGACCCGCGCCTGGTGGTGCCGGAGGAGCTCGCCTCGCGCTGGCAGGTCATCCTGCGCTACGCGGTGGCCATGCCCTCGATCGCGACCGTGCTGCTGCTGACCTCGCTGTGGGGTGGCTTCGGCGCCAGCCTGGGCGGCTGGCTCGCCGGCCTCGCCGCGGCTCCGGCCGCGCTCTTCCTGGAGCGGCGCTGGCGGCGCTGGCGGCAGGCGCGTGCCGGCAAGGAGCGCGCCGCCGCGCGCGAGCGTGCGCGCACCGAGCTCGCGCGCGAACGCCGCGAGCGCGACCTGCTCACGCTGGACCCCGATTTCGTTCCTGCCGACGCCGATGCGGTGGTGATGCAGCTATGGGAGGTCAAGCGCGAACTCGTCGGCCTGCGTCGGCCCGATCTCGCCGTGCAGGCCGATCGCCTGTTCACCCGCTACCACCGCGCGCTCGACGTGCTCGACGAGAAGTTCGACCGCCGCGAAGTCACCTACGAGCGCGCCCGCGGCCTGGTGGGCGAGGTCGGCAGCGGCGCTGCCGCCGGGCTGGGAGCGATGGTCGCGCTGGTGCAGGGCAGCGTCGGGCTGGACGCCGACTTCGTGCGCGAGCGCCTGGAGCGCGAGGCCGCCCGCATCGGCGGCACCGAGCGCGAGGCGCTGCAGCGCCGGCTCGCGCTCGCCGACGAGACCGAACGCCGCCTGGGCGAGATCGCCGCCGGCAACGAGGCGGCGCTGACCGCGCTCGACCACGTCGCGGTGGCGGTGTCGCGCATCGACACCGGCCGCGGCCAGCCCGCCGGCGCCACCGAACAGGCCCTGCAGGAGCTGCGCCGCTTCGCCGAGCGCGCCGGCCTCTACGGCCGCCAGCAATGAACCGAGGAACCTCCCGATGAGCCTGCCGCTGCGATCCCTTCTCCGTATCCTCCCGCACGCCCCCGAGGGCGACCCGGGCGGCGGCGGGCGCCCGCGCTCGGGCCTGTCGCTGCCGCCGATCGAGGACATCGCGCGCGAGACCCTGCCGCCGCAGGACGCCGAGCCGGACGAGGACGCCGAGCTCGCCCCGCTCGCCGACGCTTTCGTGCGCGACGCGCTCGCCGCCGGCGAGGAGGCGCTGCAGCGCCAGCGCGAGGCGGTCGACACCATGGGCATCGAGCTGCAGCGCCAGGCCGCCTGGCGCAGCGAGATGCTGCAGGCGCCGATCCGCAAGCTCGCCCACCAGGGCGACGAAGGCGGCCCGGTCGCGCAGGCCCTGCTCGCGCTGCGCGACAAGATGCAGGACCTCGACCCTGCGCGCCAGAAGCTGAGCGGCGAGGGCCTGTCGCGCGCGCTGTCCTTCATCCCCGGCGTCGGCAAGCCGATGCAGCGCTACTTCCAGAAATACGAGAAGGCGCAGGACGCGCTCGACGCCATCATCCGCGACCTGCAGGGCGGCGCCGACATGCTGCGCCGCGACAACCTCACCCTGGCCGACGACCAGCAATCGCTGCGCGCCATCCTCGCCCAGCTCGAGCGCCAGGTCGAACTCGGCCGCATGATCGACCGCCGCCTGGCCCGCGAGGCCGCCTCCGCCAGCCTGCCCGCGCCGCGGCGCGCCTTCGTCGAGGAAGAGCTGCTCTTCCCGCTGCGCCAGCGCGTGATCGACCTGCAGCAGCAGGTGGCGGTGAGCCAGCAGGGCGTGCTCGCGCTCGAGGTGGTGATCCGCAACAACCGCGAGCTCATCCGCGGCGTGGACCGCGCGATCAACGTCACCGTCTCGGCGCTCAACGTCGCCGTCACCGTCGCGCTCGGGCTGGCCAACCAGCGCCTCGTGCTCGACCGCGTCGCCGCGCTCAACGAGACCACCTCCGCGCTCATCGCCGGCACTGCCCAGGCCCTGCGCACCCAGGGGGTGGACATCCAGACCCGCGCCTCTTCGTCCATGCTCGACATGGGCCGGCTCGAACAGGCCTTCGGCGATGTGCTCGGCGCCATCGACGACCTCTCGCGCTACCGCCGCGAGTCCCTGCCCAAGCTCGATGCCCAGATCGACCGCCTCGCCGCGCTGGCGCGCCAGGGCGCGCAGGCCATCCGGCGCATGGACGAAGGCAACCGCGCCGAGCCCCAGCCTTAAGCCGGCGCTCGTTTTGTCCCCGGGCATGAACACCACCGCCCGGCTTGCCGCTTCCGTCGCTCCGGTGCGCCGCGACGCTTCCTGTAGGAGCGCCGCAGGCTCGCACGCGGGCTGTTCCCTCCGCACGCCCGGTTCGCTACCGGGTGCCGCGCTTCCTGTGGGAGCGCCGCAAGGCGCGATTGCGGCGATCGCTTCTTCGGGCCGCGGTCGCCGCGGTGTTGCCGCCGGGGCGACAGGCAGGAAGAGCGCTACGCCGATGCGCCGCGCGGGGGCCAGCCGGGCAGGGCGGCGGGAAGCAGCGCACGGATGCCGTGAGCGAGCGTGCCGGCACGTTCGAGCGTGTCGGCCAAGCGCTCGACCGCCGCCCACACCTCCGCACGACGCAAGGTGAGCGCGATCAGTTCTGCTGCATGCTCGAAGTCGTCGCGCCCCGGCAGCAGCCAGGACAGGCCCTCCGCCTTGCGCACTTCATGCAGCGCGCTGCCCCTGCACAGGCGCGCCTCCCCATCCGTGAACCGCTGCTCGGCCGCCGGTCCGGCCATCAGGCCCACCATCTGCGCGCGGATCTCGCGCTGCTGCGAGGTGGTGAAGGCCTCGATCTGTGCCCGCCCCTCGGGATGCGCGAGCAGGTGCTCGTAGCCCGTGCCGTCGGGATGCAGGCAACCCTCGTTCATCAGCCAGCGCAGGAATTGCCGCGGCAGCACCAGGTCCGCCTTCTCGCACAGCCCCCACAGGCCGGTGCACAGGCGCCCGTTGCGGATGTCGGTGCGCCAGGCCTCGGCCCCTTCATCGTAAGCGCTCCACGAACCCCATCCTTACGTAGCCCCCGTTGAGCCCTCATGCTTCGGCTTCCGTTTTTCGGGGAGCACGAGCATGTCGGAGCGCAGTACGTTCTGGTTGTCGCACCTG
>NZ_JTDM01000011.1:0-154439 GCF_000831325.1 Thauera sp. SWB20
TCAAGACCGGCAAGGGCTTCGATCTCGACGACTTCAAGGAGCAGATCGCCCAGATGCGCAAGATGGGCGGGCTATCCTCGATGATGGACAAGCTGCCGGCACAGTTCGCCCAGGCGGCGGGCAAGCTGCAGGGCGGGCCGAGGAAAAGGCGATCTCGCGCATCGAGGGCATCATCAACTCGATGACCCCGCTCGAGCGCGCCAAGCCCGAGATCCTCAAGGCCAGCCGCAAGCGCCGCATCGCCGCGGGCGCCGGGGTGACGGTGCAGGAGGTCAATCGTCTGCTCAACCAGTTCGAGCAGACGCAGAAGGTCATGAAGCAGTTCTCCAAGGGGGGCATGAGCAAGATGATGCGAGCGATGAAGGGCATGATGCCGGGCGGCCTGCCGGGCATGCGCGCTGAGGGGGGGGGCGGACGCATGAAGGACATCCTCGTCGCCTTCGGGCGCGCCGGTCGCAGCCTCGGGCGGCGCGACATGTTCTGGCACCTGCTGTGGCCCGGCCTGCTCGCGGTGGTGATCTGGGCCGGCGTGGCCTTCTACGCGTGGACGCCGGTCACCGAGTGGCTCTATGCCGCGGTGAGCGGGTGGTCCTTCGTCGGCGGATGGCTGTCGGCCTCGGAGACCACCGCGGCGATCGTGCTGGTGCTGATCCAGATCGCCACCGCGCTGCTGGTGGTCCCGCTGGTGTACGTCACCGCCGCGATGCTGGTGGCGACGGTGGCCCTGCCGCTGATGCTCGAGCGCGTCGCGCGCACCGACTACGCCGACCTCGAGCAGCGTCGCGGCGGCTCCAACCTGGGCAGCGCGATGAACTCCATCGTCGCCGGCGTGCTGTTCCTGCTCGCGCTGGTGCTGTCGTTGCCGCTGTGGCTGATTCCGGGCGCCGGCCTGCTGATCTCGGTCACCCTCACCGGCTGGCTGAACCAGCGCGCCTTCGGCTACGACGCGCTGATGTACCACGCCGACAAGGGCGAACTGCAGCGCCTGCGCGACGCTTGGCGGCCGCAGATGCTCCTCCTCGGCGGCGGCACGGCCCTGCTCGCGTATGTCCCGGTGATCAACCTGGTGGCGCCCGCCTTCGCCGGCCTCGCCTTCGTCCATTACATGCTCGAAACCCTGCGCCGGCATCGCATCCAGCACGGCATCACCGTGCTCGACGCAGAGCCGGGTGCCGACCTGCGGAAGCTGAGATGAATTTCGGTGCACTGATCATCGGCGACGAGATCCTTTCCGGCCGTCGCAGCGACAAACACCTCGCCAAGCTGATCGAACTGCTCGGTGCGCGCGGGCTCAAGCTGTCGTGGGCGCGCTACGTCGGCGACGACTTCGCGCGCCTTGCCGGGACGCTGCGCGAGACCTTCGCCACCGGTGACGTGGTGTTCAGCTTCGGTGGCATCGGCGCCACCCCCGACGACCGTACGCGCGAGGCCGCGGGCGCCGCGCTCGGACTGGAACTCGCCCTGCACCCCGAGGCGGAGGCCGAGATCCGTGCCCGCTTCGGTGCCGAGATCACCCCCGAGCGCCTGCAGATGGGCGTGTATCCGGTGGGCAGCGAGATCATCCCCAACAGTTTCAACCGCATCCCCGGCTTCTCGATCCGCCAGCACTACTTCACCCCGGGCTTTCCGGTGATGGCCTGGCCGATGGTGGAGTGGGTGCTCGACACCAAGTACGCCCACCTGCACCACGCCGAAGACTACGTCGAGCAGGCGGTGACGGTGTGGGATGCCTACGAGGGCCAGCTGATCGGCCTGATGCGTCAGGTCACCGCCGACTTCCCCGACACCACCCTGTTCAGCCTGCCCACGATCGCCGCCGAGGGCCAGCGGCGTTCGCTCGAACTCGGCATGAAAGGCACGGCGGCGCGCGTCGCGGCGGCGATGGCGGTGATCAAGGCCGATCTCTCCGCACGCGGGCTGGAGTGGGAAGACAAGGCTTGAGCGCTCGGGCGGCGGCCTCGGAAGAGCCGCACAGCGTGCTCGTCGAGGGCACCCGTGTCGATCTGGTGCTGCGGCGCTCGGCGCGGCGCTCGTTCGCGCTCCAGGTGGACCACCGCGGCGCGCGCGTGTCGGTGCCACTGCGCACCCCGCTCGGCGAGGTCGAGCGTTTCGTGCATAGCCACGGTGCCTGGCTGCTCGACCGTCTGCGGGCGCGGGCGCAGGCGCCGCAGGCGCTGCCGCTGGAGGTGGCGGAGGGCGTATGCCTGCCGCTCTTCGGGCGTGTCCTGGTGCTGCGCCGGGTGTCGGCGCGCGCGGCGCGCTGGCGGGGCCTGGCGGATGGACGGGAGGAACTCCTGCTGCCCGCGGGCGTCGATCCGCAGCGGGCGCTGGTGCGCGCGCTGCGCGCGCGCGCACTGGCCTGGTACCGCGGGCGGGCGGAGGAGTACTGCCACCGTCTCGGCGTTGCGGTTCCGCCGGTGAGCTTGTCGAGCGCGGCCACGCGCTGGGGTAGCTGCAGCACCCGCTCGGGGATCCGGCTGCACTGGCGGCTGATCCATCTCGAGCCGGCGCTGATCGACTACGTGGTCGCCCACGAGGTCGCGCACCTGGCCGAGATGAATCACTCGCCGCGCTTCTGGGCGGTCGTCGAGCGTCTGTACCCGGACTGGCGTGCCGCGCGCGCCGCGCTGCGCAGCGCGGCGGCGACGCTGCCGGTGATCGCGACCGCCGCCGCCGACCGCGGCGCCTTCACCCGCGAAGATTGAAACCACCACGATACAGGAAGACACCCCATGCGAATCCTTCACACCATGCTGCGCGTCGGCGATCTCGAGCGCTCGCTCGCCTTCTACACCGAGGTGCTGGGCATGCGCCTGCTGCGCCGCCAGGACTATCCGGACGGCAAGTTCACCCTCGCCTTCGTCGGCTACCAGGACGAGGCTCACGGAGCGGTGCTGGAGCTGACCCACAACTGGGGCGTGGACAAGTACGAACTCGGCACCGCATACGGCCACATCGCCCTAGAGGTCGCGGACGCGAAGAAGGCCTGCGACGACATCCGCGCGCGCGGCGGCAAGGTGGTGCGCGAGGCGGGACCGATGAAGCACGGCACCACCGTGATCGCCTTTGTCGAGGATCCTGACGGCTACAAGGTCGAACTGATCGAGCGCAAGGGCTGACGCAGGCGCCCCCGGGGGTGGGGGGCGCAGGCCTCAGCAGGGGGGCGAGACGGGCGGCTCCGGGGCGTGCTCGTCTTGGTAGCGCGACTGCACGGCGAGCACGTCCTCCCAGGTGTGGAAGAGCGCGTCGACACAGGTCGGGTCGAAGTGGGTGCCGCGCCGCTCGCGCAGCAGCGCGATCGCCCGCGACATCGGCCATGCCGGCTTGTAGGGCCGTGCGGAGGTGAGCGCATCGAACACGTCGGCGACCGCGACGATGCGGCCCTCCATCGGGATCGACTGGCCGGAGAGTCCCTGCGGGTAGCCGCTGCCGTCGAACTTCTCGTGGTGGGTGAGGGCGATGGTTGCGCCCAGGCGCAGGATGCTGGATGACGAACCCTTGAGGATGTCGTGGCCGATCTGCGGGTGGCGCTTCATCACCGCGAACTCGTCCGCAGTCAGTCGGCCGGGCTTGAGCAGGATGGTATCGGGGATGCCGAGCTTGCCCACGTCGTGCATCGGTGCGGCCATCAGCAGGGTCTCGGCGAAGGTGTCTCCCAGGCCCAGGCGGCGGGCGATCAGGGCCGAATAGTGCGACATGCGCTGGATGTGGGCGCCGGTCTCGGGATCGCGGAACTCGGCCGCACGCGACAGCCGGGTGATGGTCTCGCGCTCGCGGTCGAGGATGTCGGCGGTCGCCCGGCGCACCTCGGCGGCGAGGGTCTCGGCGCGGTGCTCGTTGGCGAGGTGGGCCTGGCGCAGCTTGAGCATGTTGCGCACGCGCGCTTCAAACTCGCGCGCATCGACCGGCTTGGTGAGGAAGTCGCTCGCGCCGCAGTCGAGTGCCGCGTAGCGCACGTCGCGCTCGTGGCTGGCGGTGACCATCAGGATGGGCAGGTCGTCGCGGTCGCGGCAGGCGCGGATGCGGCGGATGAATTCCAGCCCGTCCATCTCGGGCATCATGTAGTCGACGATGATGAGGTCGGGCGCATTGGCGAGGCACCACTCGAGCGCGGCGGTGGGGCGCTCGAAGTTGTGTGCACGCGCATCTTGCATGCGGTCGACGAGCTTGCCGATCAGGAACAGGTTGAGCTGCGTGTCGTAGACCACCGCGACCTGCATCGGACGGTCGAGTGGGAATCTCATCGGATGAGTATCGGAGGCCTTGGGCCTCGCACCGAGGAACTATTGCGCGGACGGCATCGCATCCGCGCATCCTCGGTTCAGTCGGGCAGGGCGATGCGGCCTTCGGTGCTGAACTGGTAGTCCTTGAACACGTGCTCGGCGGACAGGATGCGGTAGTCGCCGCCGTCCTCGCGCACGGTGGTGTCCTTGAGCCGGTAGGTGTAGTGGCCGCAGGTCCAGCAGTCGAAGTTGCGCATGTGCGTGCACAGGCAGGTCTTGTCGAAGACCTTGACCTTCTTCGCCTCGGGGTGCGCGGCAACCTCGCGGTTATAGGCCTCGATGTACTGGCAGTTGCCGCTGGAGTCGAGCAGGTAGCCGTAGGCCTCGCAGTTGGGGCGGATGCCGCTGCCGATCGCCGGGCTGCTCTTCAGCATGCGCATCGGGTAGCCGGTGGGCGAGATCTGGTTGACCTCGATCTCGTCTTCCTCGGCCTTGAAATAGTCCTGCTTGACCTCGTCGGGCAGGCCGCACTCCTTGGTGACCGTGAAGCGGGTCGCGACCTGGACGGCCGCGGCGCCGGCCTCGAGGAAATTCACCGCGTCGGTGCCGGTGAAGATGCCGCCGGCCGGGATCAGCGGGATGTCGAGCTGTTGCTCGCGCATCCAGTCGCGGATCTCGGCGACGATGGTGGCGAGGTCGTACTGCGCCCAGTCCATGCCGAAGCCGAGGTGGCCGCCGGCGAGCGGGCCCTCGACCACCACGTAGTCGGGGAGCCGCCCGGTGCGCGCGCTCTTCTTGAGGAAGAGCTGCAGCGCGCGCAGCGAGCTGACGATGATGCCCAGCTGCACGTCGCGGAAGCGCGGATGGTCCTCGATGAGGGAGAGCGAGCCCAGGTGCAGGCCGGCTGCCAGTGTGATGCCGTCGATGCCGTGGTCCATCGCGGTGCGCAGGCGCACACGCAGGGTTTCCTTGGGCGCGTTCATCGTCAGCTTTTCCATGCAGTTGATGAACACCATGCCCGGCCCGCGCTTGCGCTCCATGGTGCGGCCGACGTGGGTCGCGGTCGCTTCGGCGATGAGGCCGAGGTCGAACTGCACCACCGACTTGTCTGCGTTGGCGACGTTGAACTTGTATTGCTGCAGCTTGTTCTTGACGTACTTGGTGTTGTAGCGCCGGTCGGACACGGTCGGCAGCATCGCGTCGGAAATGTGTCCGACCCCGCCCAGCCGGGCGGCCTCGAGCGCCAGATCGGAGGTGGAAATATCCACCCCCATCCCGCCCACCATGATCGGCACGAGTTCCTGGGAGCCCAGTTTCAGGCGGAAGTCATCTACACGCTTCATTGCTTGGAGTCCGTTGATTCGGCAGTCCGACATTATCACCCGAGAGCCCCTTTGGGCCCAAGTTCGAGCGCCATGCGGGCATCGTTTAACATGCGGGTTCGACTGCGAAACCGGCGCGAGGTGCGCCCAGGGAGAGAAAAATGTTCAAGGCAGTGCTGATCGAGAAGGATGATGCCGGCTACCGCGCGGCGGTGAAGGAGCTCGACGAGGCCGCGCTGCCCGAAGGCGACGTCGGCGTTCGGGTGGAATACTCTTCGCTGAACTACAAGGATGGCCTGGCGATCACCGGGCGTGGTGCGGTGGTGCGCAAATTCCCGATGGTCGCGGGCATCGACCTCGTCGGCACGGTCGAGTCCAGCGCGCATCCAGGCGTGGCGGTGGGCGACAAGGTGATCCTCAACGGCTGGGGGACGAGCGAGGTGCACTGGGGCGGGCTCGCGCAGCGTGCGCGCGTGCGCGGCGAGTGGCTGGTGCCGCTGCCCGCGGCCTTCACCCCGCGCCAGGCGATGGCGATCGGGACCGCCGGCTACACCGCGATGCTGTGCGTGATGGCGCTCGAGCGCCACGGCGTCGTTCCGCAGCGCGGCGAGGTGCTGGTGACCGGCGCGAGTGGCGGCGTGGGCAGCGTGGCGATCGCGCTGCTCTCCAGGCTGGGCTTCACCGTGGTGGCCTCCACCGGGCGTCCGCAGGAGGCCGACTACCTGCGCGAACTGGGCGCGACCACCATCATCGACCGCAGCGAACTCGGCCTCCCCGGCCGCGCACTCGGCAAGGAGCGCTGGGCGGGGGTGGTCGACACGGTGGGCAGCCACACCCTGGCCAACGCCTGCGCGACCACCCTGTACCGCGGCACGGTCGCCGCCTGCGGCCTGGCGCAGGGACTCGATTTCCCGGCCTCGGTCGCACCCTTCATCCTGCGCGGCGTCACTCTCGTCGGCATCGACTGCGTGATGGCGCCGCGCGAGGAGCGCATCGAGGCCTGGAGCCGCCTCGCCCGCGACCTCGACGTTCACAAGCTCGAGCGCATGACGCGCGAGATCGGCCTCGGCGAGGTGGTCGACACCGCCGCCGCGCTGCTCGACGGCCAGGAGCGCGGGCGCATCGTGGTCGATGTCGATCGCTGAACCCGACCATAAACACATCGACGGAGGAAACTTCCAATGACCGAAACCATCAGCCGCTTCAAGGTGCCCGAACTCGCCGACCTTGCCGAGGACGTGCGCGAGCGCATCCTCGCCGTGCAGGAGAAGGCGGGCTTCGTGCCCAACGTGTTCCTGATGCTCGCCCACCGCCCGGCCGAATTCCGCGCCTTCTTCGACTACCACGACGCCCTGATGGAGAAGGACGTCGGCCTCAGCAAGGCCGAGCGCGAGATGATCGTCGTCGCCACCTCGGCTGCCGGCCAGTGCCTGTACTGCGTGATCGCCCATGGCGCCATCCTGCGCATCCGCGCGAAGAACCCGCGCCTCGCCGACCAGCTCGCCACCAATCACCGCAAGGCCGAGATCAGCCCGCGCCAGCGCGCGATGCTCGACTTCGCCATCAAGCTCAGCACGCGTGGCGCCGAGGTCGACGAGGCCGACCTCGCGGTCCTGCGCGCGCATGGCTTCGACGACGAGGCGATCTGGGACATCGGCGCGATCACCGCCTTCTTCAGCATGAGCAACCGGCTGGTGCATCTGACCGGTACGCCGCCCAACGAGCCCTTCTACCTGATGGGGAGGGTGCCGAAGGCGTGAGGTGCGAGGTGCGAGGTGCGTGCGGGCTGGAGCCGCGTCGGATAGGGAGTTCGTCCGGCGCGGTGCAATTGCTTACAAACGGACCGGGCCTTGTCCTCGCACAGGCATTGAATGCAGCCGCCGACCTGCGTAAGATCGCGGACATGGTTGTAATCCCGGCAATCTGGAGGCGTTCTGGACAGGGGTTCGATTCCCCTCACCTCCACCCAAGTGCATTCGGGAGTGTGCTTGGGTGGGGGTGTACCGGTTTCGACAGGGCGGGCAAAGGTGAGCAGGCAACCCGAGAGGCGACGGACGTAATCCGCGCAAATCCATAAACGCCAACGATGAGCGTTTCGCACTGGCCGCTTAAGGCCTATGCCGAGGCTGCTTGAGCCTTGTTACCAAAGAAAAGCCGGTGGGGACTTCGGTCCCCATCGTCACGTCTACGCTCCGTCGCGCGCTCCGCCCGGCAGGCTGCGTGCCGGGTCGGCCACACCACGATTCGGCACACGCGTTGACCTTCGTCAATAGTCCTGATCGACGATCGTGATCTCTCCGCAACCCGGGTCTAGGCTCGAAACGGGTAGTCTGCCGGGAGAGTTCCGATGCTGGCAACTGACACATTCCTGAACGCGCGCGACTTCCTGAGTGCGCATCGCTCGGATCCAGAGGGTGCGTGGCGGGGTTTTGCATGGCCACAACTCGAGCATTTCAACTGGGCGCTGGATTATTTCGACCAAGTTGCGGACGCTGCGGACCGCCTCGCGCTCTGGGTGGTGCACGAAGGGGGCGGGGAAGAGCGGTTGAGCTTCGCCGACCTTACACAACGCTCGAACCGTACGGCGAATTTCCTGCGTCGAATTGGCGTCCGCCGCGGAGCACGCATCCTGCTGATGCTCGGTAACGAGTTGGCGTTGTGGGAATGCATGCTGGCCGCGATGAAGCTCGGGGCGGCGGTCATTCCGGCCACCCCCCAGTTGACTGGGGCCGATCTGGCGGATCGACTGGCGAGAGCGCAGGTGGAGCACGTGATCGTCGATGCGAGCCACGCCGCGAAATTCGACGACTTGGCCGCGCCTTTCAGTCGGATCGTGGTGGGTGCGCGCCGGCCCGGCTGCGCCTGTTACGAGGATGCGGGCGCGGAGTCGGCCGTGTTCGTGGCCGACAGGCCGACCGCGCGCGACGAGGAGTTTCTCCTCTACTTCACCTCGGGCACGACGGCGAAGCCGAAGCTCGTCCTCGGCACGCAGCAGAGCTATCCGGTCGGTCATCTGTCGACCATGTACTGGCTCGGCCTGGGCCGTGGCGATCTGCACTGGAACCTGAGTTCGCCCGGTTGGGCCAAGCATGCGTGGAGCAGCTTCTTCGCCCCGTGGAATGCCGAGGCGGCGGTGTTCGCATTCGACGCTGCGCGCTTCAGCGCGCGCACGGTGCTCGACGTATTGCACGCGTATCCGGTGGTCTCGTTCTGCGCGCGACCGACGGTCTGGCGCATGCTGGTGCAGGAGGTGCTCGGCGAGCGGCCACCGGTACTGCGGGAACTGGCCAGTGCGGGCGAGCCGCTCAACCCGGAGGTGGTCGATGAGGTTCGCGAGGCGTGGGGTATCGTCATCCGCGAGGGCTACGGCCAGACCGAGACGACCGCTGTTCTCGGCACGCCACCGGGGGTACGGCCCCGACCGGGGGCGATCGGTAAATCTCTGCCAGGCTACCGTGTCGTCCTTCTCGACGAGCAGGGAGTGGAGGCCATGGAGGGCGAGATCTGCATCGGCCTCGAACCGCGTCCGCTCGGCCTGATGAGTGGCTATGCCGGTGCGCCCGAGCGCAACGCCATCGCGATGCGGGACGGCTATTACCATACCGGCGACATCGCGCATCGCGACGACGAGGGCTACATCCACTACGTGGGACGTAGTGACGACGTGTTCAAGGTCTCCGACTACCGGATCAGTCCGTTCGAACTCGAGAGCGTGCTCGTCGAGCATCCTGCGGTCGCCGAGGCTGCGGTCGTGCCGTGTCCGGATGTCGTCCGGCTTGCTGTCCCGAAAGCCTTTGTCGGGCTTGCCGCCGGTCATGTGCCCAGCCGCGAGCTCGCCGGGGAACTCCTCGCCTTCGCGCGGGCGCGTCTCGCGCCTTACCAGCGGATCCGGCGCATCGAGTTCGCCGAGCTGCCGAAGACCATCTCCGGCAAGATCCGCCGCGTGCAGCTTCGCACGGCGGAGATGGGGCGCGACCCCGGGGAGGCACGTCCGCCGCTCGAGTTCCGGGAGGAGGATTTCGACCCCGCGCCGTGAGTTCGGCTCGAAGCCGTGAGAACACCGTAAAAAAACGGCCGCTCTTCAGGCGGCCGTTCCGGGTCTCTATCCGTCCTTCCCGAGGGTCATCCCACCCGAGACCGGCGCCGAATGGCCCCAAGGCCGGCGAGTCCGAGGGCGAGCAGCGCGAGCCCTCCCGGCTCGGGCACGTTGTTCGAAGGAGGCGTGATCGCGAAGCTCGTGGTGATGTTGAAATTCGACTCGCTGGTGTGGCGCTCGGCGAAGAAGATATCCAGGTCGTAGGCCGTTCCCGGTGCCAGTCCGGCGGTCTTCAGCGTCTCCTCGGTGAAGGAGGCGCTTGCGGCGCCATGCACGCCACCGAGGTCGATGAACCGGATGCCATTCACGAACACCCACAGGTCGTCGTCGCCGGTGAAGCTGAATGAATTGTCTGCAGCGGCGGTGGGGTCGGCAAAGGAGAGCTGGCCCTCGAGGTGCAGCGTGAAGTGGTAGTTGTGGCCGCGCCCCTGGTTGCCGAAGAGTTGGCCGTCGATCGGGAAGAAGCTCGACGAGGCGTACGAATAGACGCCGCTTCCGGGCGTGGTTTCGCCGAGCGTCAGCGAGAAGGCCTGGCTCAGGTTGTAGCCCGGGCTGTCCACGTACCATTTCGCGAAGTTGGCCGCCGTCGAAGCTCCGGCAACGATGTTCGCGCCGGCGACGGGGAGCCCGCCGCTCAGGGTCGTTCCGGTCATGTTCGGCACCACCCCGGGGATGGCGCCTTCGAAATCGGCGAGCTGGGTGCATGTCGTAGCGCCCGTGGTGCCCGTGATCGATGGCGCGCAGAAATCGCGGATGGTGCCGGACAGCGTCGTCGTGGCGGCCGATGCCGTGGAGGCGAGCACTGCCAGCGTCAGCGCTGCGCAGAGAGGTTTGACTTGCATGATCATCACTCCTTTCGGGTCCCGTGTGACACTCCCGGAACTCCGGGTCTCGAAGGGTGTAAAGCAAGGGGCATGCCTGCCTCGGGTGAAAATCGGCAAGTTGTTGAATGGAAAATAGTAAATTCTTGCGGGCAAGGTGATTGGCTGGCGTGATCCGGGCGGAACTGTAAAAAACGCCGACAACGACTCGATCGGCGGCACGCGCCAGTGCCCCTTCCAGTACGACGCTGCCTTGGACGGAATGTGGGAGACCCGAAAAGCACAACGCCAGCCCCGGGGAGGACTGGCGTTGTGCTTGAAAACGTTGGTGGGCCCTGCGGGATTCGAACCCGCAACCAAAGGATTATGAGTCCTCTGCTCTAACCGTTGAGCTAAAGGCCCGCATGCCCGACGGCAGGCGCCGCCGGGCGGTGCACCGGGCCTTTACGCGTCGCTGTCGAGGAAGCTGCGCAGCTTCTCGGAGCGGCTCGGGTGGCGCAGCTTGCGCAGGGCCTTGGCTTCGATCTGGCGGATGCGCTCGCGGGTGACGTCGAACTGCTTGCCGACCTCTTCCAGCGTGTGGTCGGTGTTCATCTCGATGCCGAAGCGCATGCGCAGCACCTTGGCCTCGCGCTGGGTCAGCGAGTCGAGCACCTCGCAGGTGGCGTCGCGCAGGCCGGAGTACATCGCCGCCTCGGCCGGGGCCAGGGTGGCGGTGTCCTCGATGAAGTCGCCCAGGTGGGAGTCGTCGTCGTCGCCGATCGGCGTCTCCATGGAGATCGGCTCCTTGGAGATCTTCATGATCTTGCGGATCTTCTCCTCGGGCATCTCCATCTTCTCGGCCAGCGTCGCGGGATCCGGCTCCTGACCGGTCTCCTGCAGGATCTGGCGGCTGATGCGGTTCATCTTGTTGATCGTCTCGATCATGTGCACCGGGATGCGGATGGTGCGCGCCTGGTCGGCGATCGAGCGCGTGATGGCCTGGCGGATCCACCACGTGGCATAGGTCGAGAACTTGTAGCCGCGGCGGTATTCGAACTTGTCCACCGCCTTCATCAGGCCGATATTGCCTTCCTGGATGAGGTCGAGGAACTGCAGGCCGCGGTTGGTGTACTTCTTCGCGATCGAGATCACCAGGCGCAGGTTGGCCTCGGTCATCTCGCGCTTGGCGCGACGCATCTTGGCTTCGCCGGTGGACATCTGGCGGTTGATGTCCTTGAGTTCCTTGAGCGGGATGCCGATGCGGTCCTGCAGGTCGATGAGCTTCTGCTGCTCCTCGAGCACCGCGGGGTGGATGCGCATCAGGCCGTCGGCGTAGTTCTTGCCGGCGGCGATCTCGTCCTTGAGCCAGTCGAGGTTCACTTCCTGGCCGGGGAACACCTTGATGAAGTGCTGGCGCGGCATGCCGGCGCGATCCACGCACAGCTGCAGGATCTGGCGCTCGTGGCTGCGCACCTGCTCGACCATGTGGCGCACCGAGTCGCACAGCTTCTCGATGGCCTTGGCGGTGAAGCGGATGTTGAGCAGCTCGTCGGAGATCTGCTGCTGCAGCGCGAGGTAGGAGAGGTCCTGCGAGCCACGCTTCTCGAGCGCCTGCATCTTCTTCTCGTACAGCCCGCGGATGACGTCGAAGCGGGCGAGCGCGTCGTTCTTGAGTTGCAGCAGCGAGGCGGCATTGGCGCGCTCGGCGCTCTCGGCGCTGTCTTCCTCGTCGTCGCCCTCGTCCTCGTCCTCCGCGCCCTCGTCCTCTTCGGCCTCGGTGTCCTCGTCGGCGGACTCCTCCTCCGCGGCCGCTTCCTCGGCGCTGCCGGCGTTGGGGTCGATCAGGCCGTCGACCAGCTCGTCGATCTTGGCATCGTCGGCGGCGATGCGGTCGACGATGCCGAGCATCTCGGCGATCGTGGTCGGGCAGGCGGAGATGGCCTGCACCATGTGCTTGAGGCCGTCCTCGATGCGCTTGGCGATCTCGATCTCGCCCTCGCGGGTGAGCAGCTCGACCGTGCCCATCTCGCGCATGTACATGCGCACCGGGTCGGTGGTGCGGCCGAATTCGGAGTCGACCGAGGACAGCGCCTGTTCGGCTTCCTCTTCGGCGACGTCCTCGTCCACGTTGGTGGCGACGCTGTCCGACATGAGCAGGTCTTCGGCGGCCGGCGCCTCGTCATAGACCTGGATGCCCATGTTGTTGAAGGTGGCGATGATGCCTTCGATCTGCTCGGCATCGGCCACATCGTCGGGGAGGTGGTCGCTGATCTCGGCGTAGGTGAGATAGCCGCGTTCCTTGCCGAGCGTGATCAGCGTCTTCAGCCGGGTGCGGCGCACCTCCGCGTCGAGCGGGGTGGCGGCGGGGCTTTCGACCACCGGGGCTGCCTTGTCCTTGGCCTTGGCAGGGCGGCCCTTCGCGGGGGCGTCCTTGCGTGGGTCCTTGGCTTTTTCGCGTGCCATAGCACTCCTCAAGTGAGGGTGTAAGAAAATGGGGAAACCCGAAATTGTACTATAAATCTGAGACTTTGCCGCTGCTCGCGAGGTTCCGCTTCTCGAGCAGCAGCTCTCCGAGGCGATGGCGGCCGGCGGCGTCCAGGCCTTGCTCACGATCCCGTTGTAGCAGGGCGGTGATCTCCTTGCCGACGCCGTCGATCTGCAGTTTGCGCAGGGCGTCCTCGAACAGCGTCTCGACCACCGCTTCGTCGAATTCCGCCTCCACGAGTTCCGCGGCGACACGTGAGAGGGTTTCGGCGTGGGGTGTCTCGCGGAAGCGCTCGATCAGCGCGCCCAGTCCGCCCGAGGGGATCGGCTCGCCGAGGCTGCAGAGGTCGATGATCGCGATCAGCGCGAGGCCTTCCGGGCTGTCGTCGGGCACCAGGCCGACCGGCATGCGCGCGGCCCAGGTCGGGTGCTGCATCACCAGGCGCAGCAGGGTGCCGGCGGTGGAGGGGGGCTTGCGCCGGCCGCCCGCGCGCGGGCGCGGCGCCTGGCCGCGCGGCGGCGCGCTGCGGGCGGGCGGGGGGGCATCGTCGAAGAAGGGGGCGTCCGCCTCGGTGCTTGCGATGCTCGCGGCGGGGGCGCGGGGCGGGGTGGGCGCCGAGGCGCCACGCCGGCGCGGGGCGCTGGCGGCGAGCTGCTCGAAGGCGTATTCGACCTCGCCCTGGGTCATGCCCGCGCTCTCGGCCACCGCCTTCACCACCTGCAGCTTCAGCAGCGGCGCGGCGATGCGAGTGACCAGCGGCGCCGCCTCATGCACGAAGGCCGCGCGGCCCTCGGCGCTGTCGAGCGGATGGCGGCCGGACAGCTCCTGGATCAGGAAGCTCCCCAGCGGGGTGGCGGCGAGCGCGGCCTTGCGGAAGGCTTCGGTGCCCTCGGCGCGCACGAAGGAGTCCGGGTCGTGCTCGGCGGGCAGGAACAGGAAGGCCAGGGTGGCGTCGTCGCGCAGGGATTCGAGTGCGTTCTCGAGCGCACGCCATGCCGCGCGGCGGCCTGCGGCGTCGCCGTCGAAGCAGAACACGATGCGGTCGGTCTGGCGCAGCAGGGTGTGGATATGCTGCGGCGTGGTCGCGGTGCCGAGCGTGGCGACCGCATTCTCGATGGCGAACTGGGCGAGCGCGACCACGTCCATGTAGCCCTCGACCACGACCGCGAAGCCGGCGTCGCGGATCGCCTTCTGCGCCAGGAAGAGGCCGTAGAGCTCGCGCCCCTTCTCGAACAGCGGGGTCTCGGGCGAGTTCAGGTACTTGGGTTCGCCCTTGTCGAGCACGCGCCCGCCGAAGGCGATGATGCGTCCGCGGCGGTCGTGGATCGGGAAGATGATGCGGTTGCGGAAGCGGTCGTAGCGCCGCCCCTGCTCGTTGTCGATGACCAGGCCGGCGTCGGCGAGCGTCTTCGCCTGGTAGTCGGGGAAGGCCTTCTCCAGCGCCTGCCACTCGTCGGGCGCGTAGCCGAGCCCGAAGCGCGCGGCGACCTCGCCCGACAGCCCGCGGCGCTTGAGGTAGTCGATGGCCTGGCGGGAAGGCTTGAGCTGGTCGCGGTAGAAGCGCGCCGCCACCGCCATCGCCTCATAAAGGCGTTCGCTCGGGTCGTCATGCACGGGTGCCGCGCTGCGGCCATCGTCGGGCACCTGCAGGCCGACCTGGGCAGCGAGCTCCTTGATCGCGTCGACGAAGCCCAGCCCGCTGTACTCCATCAGGAAGCCGACCGCGCTACCGTGCACGCCGCAACCGAAGCAGTGGTAGAACTGCTTGGACGGGCTGACCGAGAACGAGGCGGATTTCTCGCCGTGGAAGGGGCAGCAGGCGAAGTAGTTGGCGCCGCTCTTCTTGAGCGGGAGGTAGCGTTCGATGACGTCGACGATGTCGACGCGGGAAAGCAGTTCCTGGACGAAGGACTGGGGAATCATCGCGCGCGCAAAGACAAACGCCCGTCGCTTCCGCATGCGCGGACGACGGGTGTTCGTGAAAAAGCATCACGCCGGGCGGGGATCGAGCGACCCCGGGCCGGCGTGTGATCGCCCGCCAGGGCGGGCATGGGCGTCCCGCGAGGGCGGGTCGCGTACCGGATCAGTAGAGCTTCGGCGGCAGCGTCTGGCTGCGCAGGCGCTTGTGGTTGCGCTTGACGGCGGCGGCCAGCTTGCGCTTGCGCTCGGCGGTGGGCTTTTCGTAGAACTCGCGCGAGCGCAGTTCGGTCAGCACACCGGTCTTCTCGATGGTGCGCTTGAAGCGGCGGATCGCAACTTCAAACGGCTCGTTTTCCTTGACGCGGATACCGGGCATTGCGGACTTCCTTGGGTGTCTGGTGGGCAGAAAGACCGCGAATATAAACCAGCCGACCGTCGATGGCAAGGCCGCGGATCGCCCGCGCCGGCGGTGGCGGGTTAAAATGCGACACCGAATCAAACGGATGCATCCCGATGAAAGTGCTCGGCATCGAAACCTCCTGCGACGAGACCGGCGTGGCGATCTACGACACCGACACCGGCCTGCGCGCGCACTGCCTGCACTCGCAGATCGACCTGCACGCGGCCTACGGCGGGGTGGTGCCCGAGCTCGCCTCGCGCGATCACATCCGCCGCCTGCCGCTGCTGCTGCGCCAGACCCTGGCCGCGGCCGGCCTCGCCGCCGCGGACATCGACGCCGTGGCCTACACCAGCGGTCCCGGGCTCGCGGGCGCGCTGCTGGTGGGGGCGAGCGTGGCGGAGTCGTTCGCGATGGCGCGCGGGATCCCGGCGCTGCCGGTGCATCACCTCGAGGGCCACCTGCTGTCGCCGCTGCTGTCGGCCGATCCTCCGGCCTTCCCCTTCGTGGCCTTGCTGGTTTCGGGCGGCCACACCCAGCTGATGCGGGTGCGCGGGGTGGGCGACTACGCGCTGCTCGGCGAGTCGGTGGACGACGCCGCCGGCGAGGCCTTCGACAAGACCGCCAAGCTGCTCGGCCTGGGCTATCCCGGCGGGCCGCAGCTCGCCGGGCTGGCCGAATCCGGCGTGCCCGGCCGCTTCCGCCTGCCGCGGCCGATGCTGCACTCGGGGGACCTCGACTTCAGCTTCAGCGGTCTCAAGACCGCGGTGCTCAACGTGGTGTCGGCGCCCGACTGGGACCCGGCGCGCATGGCCGACCTCGCTGCCGAGTTTCAGCAGGCCGTGGTCGATGTGCTGTGCGCGAAGGCGCTCGCGGCGCTGAAGAAGGTGGGGCTGAAGACCCTCGTAGTGGCCGGCGGGGTGGGTGCCAACCGCTGCCTGCGCGCCACCCTGGACGCCGCGCTCGCGCGCCGCGGCGGGCGCGTGCATTACCCCGAGCCGGCGCTGTGCACCGACAACGGCGCCATGATCGCCTTCGCCGGCGCCTTGCGCCTGGCGGCCGGCGAGTCCGTGCCGGAAGTCTGCGCCGTCCGCATCCGCCCGCGCTGGCCCATGGTCGAACTGCGCCCGCCGGTGCAGGCGCCCGCCATCCTGTAGGAGCGGCGCAAGCCGCGAACCCGGCGCCCGGCATCAGAGCCGCCGCCGCTCCACCGCCGTATTCGCGCCTGGCGGCGCTCCCACAGGAAACGTTGCGGCTTCCCTTTGTAGGAGCGGCGCAAGCCGCGAACCCGGCGCCCGGCATCAGAGCCGCCGCTCCTCCCCCGCATTCGCGCCTGCGGGCGCTCCTGCATGGACCTCCGCGCGCCCGGAGGCCTTACGCCGCCGGCCCGTCCTTCTTCTTGCCGCCGATCTTGCCCTCGGTGCCGGCGCGCAGGCGGGCGATGTTCTCCTTGTGGCGCCAGAACAGCACCGCCGTCATCACCGCGAGCAGGCCGACCGCCGGCTTGGCGCCGAGGAAGAGCAGGCCCGCGAGGGGCGCGGCGAGCGCCGCCGACAGCGCCGCGGCCGAGGAGTAGCGCGTGGTGTAGGCCACCATAAGCCAGATCACCGCGCAGAAGATCGCGATGCGTGCGTCGACCCCGGCGAGTACGCCGAGCGCGGTGGCCACGCCCTTGCCGCCGTTGAAGCGCAGGAAGAGCGAGAACACGTGGCCGAGGAAGGCGGCCAGCCCGGCGAGCGCGGCGATGTCCGGCTCGAAGCCGAGGCGCAGCGCCGCCCACACCGCCAGCCAGCCCTTGAGCGCGTCGCCGAGCAGGGTGAGCACGGCCGCGGCCTTGTTGCCGCTGCGCAGCACGTTGGTCGCGCCGGGGTTGCCCGAGCCGTACTTGCGCGGATCTTCCAGGCCGAACAGGCGGCTGGTGACGATCGCGAAGGGAATGGAGCCGAGCAGGTAGGCGGCGACGATCAGAAGCAGGGTGGACATCTTGGCTCCACTGCCCGCCGGCGGGCAGCTCGAAAGGGACGGAAGGGGGGAGGGGGCATCCGGCACGCCTCGCCTGTCACAAGCCGGCACCGATGGTGTGCGACAGCTTTTCCGGGCGCGCGCGCGGGGGCGCGTTAGAATCCGGACGATTCTAAACGGGAAGCAGCATGGATTTCATCTTCATCGAGGAACTGCGGGTCAAGGCCTGGGTCGGCATCTACGCGCGCGAGAAGACCGGCCCGCAGACGGTCGAGCTGAACCTCACCTTCGGCGTTCCCGACGCCGCCGCAGAGCACGACGACATCGCCGACACCATCGACTATGCGGTGGTGACCGAGCGCATTCGCCGCGAGCTCGGCGAGCGCCACTTCAACCTCATCGAGAGTCTGGGCGAGTTCGTCGTCAAGCTGCTGTTCGAGGAGTTCGGCGCGCCCTGGGTCAAGCTCAAGGTGGGCAAGATCGGGGTGATGAAGGATGTGCGCCGCGTCGGCGTCTATATCCAGCGCAGCAAGGCGGGTGTGGTCGTACCGCCGGCCGCCTGAGCGCCCGCGTGCGCTCGCTTCAGTTCGCCACCTGCACCAGCCTGGGCTGGAGCACGCGCAGCAGGTCGTGCGGGTGGATCCCGACCAGGAAGCCGCGCCGCCCGCCGTTGATGTAGACCAGCGGCAGATCGAGCACGGTGCGCTCCATGTACACCGGCATCTTCTTGCGCGTGCCGAAGGGCGAGGTGCCGCCCACCAGATAGCCGCTGTGGCGGTTCGCGGTCTCCGGCTTGCAGGTCTCGACGTGCTTGCACGGGATCTGGCGCGCGAGCTCCTTGGTGGACACCTTGTGGTCGCCATGCATCAGCACCACCATCGGCTGCGCGTTCTCGTCCTCCATGATCAGGGTCTTGACCACCGCGTGCTCGGGCACGTTGAGTTCGCGCGAAGACACCGTGGTGCCGCCGTGCTCCTCGTATTCGTAGAGGTGGCTGGAGAAGGCGACGCCGTGCTGGCGCAGGAAGCGGGTGGCGGGGGTCTCGGGGGCGTGGGCTTCGTTTCTGCTCATGATCGGACGGCCTGTCGGGCGCGCCGCCGCGAGCGGGCGGCGCGGTCTCCACATTGTAGTGCCATCCGCCATGCCGGGGCGTATGGACGCGTCGCCCCGGCCGCGGCCGGCGCGCTCATGCGCGCGGATGGTGGCGCGCGTGCAGCTGCTTGAGGCGCTCGCGCGCGACGTGGGTGTAGATCTGCGTGGTCGAGATGTCGGCGTGGCCGAGCAGCAGCTGCACCACGCGCAGGTCGGCGCCGTGGTTGAGCAGGTGGGTGGCGAAGGCGTGGCGCAGGGTGTGGGGCGAGATGCGCTCGGGCGCGATGCCGGCGGCGAGGGCGTAGTGCTTGATCAGGCGCCAGAACATCTGGCGCGACATCGCCGCCCCCAGGCGGGTCACGAAGATCTCGTCGCAGCTGCGGCCGGCGAGCAGGACCGGGCGTGCCTCGGCCAGGTAGCGCTGCAGCCAGTCGGCGGCGATCTCGCCGAGCGGCACCAGGCGCTCCTTGCTGCCCTTGCCCATGACCCGCACCACGCCCTCATTCACCCCCACCGCGAAGATCTTCAGGCCGACCAGCTCGGAGACCCGCAGGCCGGCGGCGTAGAGCACCTCCAGCATGCAGCGGTCGCGCAGGCCTTGCGGGGTGTCGAGCGCGGGAGCGGCGAGCAGGGCCTCGACCTGGGGCTCGCTCAGGGTCTTGGGAAAGCGTTCGGCCGCGCGCGGGGTGTCGATCGCCAGCGTGGGGTCCTCGGCGATCTCGCGGTTGGCGAGGAGCAGGCGGTAATAGCGCCGCCACGCGGCGATCAGCCGGCGTTGGCTCGCCGGCTTCGCGGCGCGGCTGAATTCGGCGAGGTAGGCGGCGAGGTCCGCGCCGGCGGCGGCGGGCAGGCGTTGCGCACGCGTCTCCAGCCAGGCGGCGAAGCGGGCGAGGTCGCTGCGGTAGCCGGCGAGGGTGTTCCTGGCCAGCCCGTGCTCGAGCCAGAGCGCATCGGCGAAGCGGTCGAGCTCGGCGCGGTGCGCGGGCTGCAGGCCGGCTTCGCGTGCCGGCGCGCGTCCGCTCACAGCGCCCCTTCGAAAGCGAGCAGCCAGCGCTTGACGTCGAGGAGCCAGCCTTCGCGGGCGTTGGCGAAGCCACCGAGCCCGGCGGCCGAGGTCACGCGGTGGCAGGGCACGATCAGGGGAAAGGGGTTGGCGCCGCAGGCCTGGCCGACCGCGCGCGGCGCGCTGTCCAGGCTGGCGGCGAGCTCGCCGTAGGTTGCGGTACGTCCGCGCGGGATTGCCGCGATGGCCGTCCATACGCGACGACGGAAGGGCGTGCCGCAGGGTGCGAGCGGCACCGGGAAGGGCTGGTCGGGGTCGTCGATCCAGGCGCGCAGCGCGTGCGCCGCGGCGCCGGCGCTGGCGTTGCGCGGTTCGTGCAAGGGCGTGCCCGGAGGCAGGAAGACGAGCTCCTGCACCTGCCCGTCGTGCGCGCGGATGCCGAAGGGGCCGAAGGGCAGCGCGATCACGGCGTCGAATACGGACGCGGGAGCACGGCCCGCCGTCATGGCGAGTTCCTGCCTCACTGCGGATTCTTGAGCAGCGCCTCGCGCAGCTCGCTGTCGGCCGGGCGCTCGCCCAGCCAGATGCGCAGCAGCGCGGGATAGAAGGCGGCGTCGGCGATGTCCTCGCCCTGCTGCTTCGTATCGACCAGCAGCCGGGTGGCGCCGTTGCCGAGGCGATCGAGCACGATCTCGGTGCCGGCCTTGACCTCGCCGACCGCGGCGAGCGCGCCCAGCAGCGCGTCGGTGGCGGGCTTGAGCGCGGCCAGCGCGGCGTCGTCGTGGTTCTTCTCGAGCCCGGTCTGCAGGGCATCGCCGAACTGCTTCGCCTCGAGGTCGCGGATCGGCACGATGCGGATGCGCTTCTCGCCTTTGTCGGCCAGGATCGCGCCGGCCTCGGCGAGCGGGGCGCGCAGGTACAGGCCCATCGCATAGACCTTGAAGCCGAGCCGGGTGCGCAGGCCGGCGCCGTTGAGCTCGAGCGTGCGCTGCTGCACGGTCTGCTGCGGGGCGAACTCGACGTTGCCGACCTTGACGGCGGCCTGGGCGAGGCTGGCCGAGAGCAGGGCGGCGACGATCAGGCTGCGGAGGATGCGGATGCTCATGGGGTTCCTTGTCGGGGTGGTTCCATTTGGCAGTGTCAGCGGCGGACTTCGCCGTTGCCGAACACGATCCATTTCTGGCTGGTAAGGCCCTCCAGGCCGACCGGGCCGCGGGCGTGGATCTTGTCGGTGGAGATGCCGATCTCCGCGCCGAGGCCGTACTCGAAGCCGTCGGCGAAGCGGGTGGAGGCATTGACCATCACCGAGGATGAATCTACCTCGCGCAGGAAGCGCATGGCGTGGGAATAGTTCTCGGTGACGATCGCTTCGGTGTGGCCCGAACTGCAGGTGTTGATGTGCTCGATCGCCTCGTCGAGGCCGGCGACGATCTTCACCGCGATGATCGGGGCGAGGTATTCCTCGCGCCAGTCGGCCGCGGTCGCCTCCACCAGCTTCGCCCCGGCGATGCCGGCCTCGCGCAGGAGGGCGAGCGACTCGGCGCAGCAGCGCATCTCCACGCCCTTGGCGGCGAGCGTGCGGGCGATCTCGGGCAGGTAGATGTCGGCGACGTCGCGCGCCACCAGCAGCGATTCGGCGGTGTTGCAGGTGCCATAGCGCTGGGTCTTGGAGTTCTCGACGATGGGTACGACCTTGGCAGGGTCGGCCTCATCGTCGATATAAACATGGCAGTTGCCGTCGAGGTGCTTGATCACCGGCACGCGCGCGTCCCTGGAGATGCGCTCGATCAGGCCCTTGCCCCCGCGCGGCACGATCACGTCGACGAACTCGGGCATGGTGATCAGCGCACCGACGGCCTCGCGGTCGGTGATCTCGACCACCTGCACCGCGTGTTCGGGCAGACCGGCCGCCAGCAGGCCGGCGCGCACGCAGGCGGCGATCGCGCGGTTGGCGTGGATCGCCTCCTTGCCGCCGCGCAGGATCGCGGCATTGCCGGATTTGAGGCACAGCGCCGCGGCGTCGGCGGTGACGTTGGGGCGGGCCTCGTAGATGATGCCGATCACGCCCAGCGGCACGCGCATCTTGCCGAGCGCGATGCCGGAGGGGCGGCGCTTGATGTCGCTCATCTCGCCCACCGGGTCGGGCAGCGCGGCGACCTGCTCGAGGCCGGCGGCCATGGACTCGATGCCTTTCTCGTCCAGCGTCAGGCGGTCGATCAGCGCCGGCTCCAGGCCGGCGGCACGCGCCTCGTCGAGGTCTTGGGCATTGGCGGCGAGCAGTTCGGCGCGGCGGGCGCGGATCTCGGCGGCCATCGCGATCAGGGCGGCGTTCTTGGCCGCGGTGGAGGCGGCGGCGAGCACGCGCGAGGCGGCGCGGGCCTGGCGGCCCAGGGTCTGCATGTAGTGCTGGATGTCCATGGGGGCTCTTCTTCGGCGTCGGTCGCGGCATCCACGGACGCCGCGGGGCAAATCCGCATTAAATCATCGAACCGGATGCGGATGAAGCCTGGCGCGGGTCGGCCGCGGTTCAGCCGCGGCGCGCCAGGCGCAGCGCGAGCTGGAGGAACTCGTCCCACAGGTCGCCGCTGGCGAGGCCCTTGATCATGCGGTCGATGCGCGCCGCGTGCATCAGCGCGGCGCGCAGATGGCCCTGGCCGAGGCGACCGAGGGCACGGGTCATGGCCTGCTGGCGGCGCGGATCGAAGATGCGCTCGGCCTTGAACAGGGCGGCCAGGGGCTGGCCGGCGTCGCGGCCCGCGCTCAGGGTGGCGAGGCTGCGTGTCTCGTGCGCGAGCGCCCACAGCACCAGCGGGGGGGCGGCGCCCTCACCCTCGAGGCCTTCGAGCAGGCGGGCGCAGCGCGCCGGGTCGCCCTCGACGACCGCCAGGCGCAGCTTGTCGATGTCGTAGCGGGCGACGTCGAGCACCGCGTCCTGCACCTGCTCGAGCGTGAGCGCGCCCTCGCCGTGCAGCAGGCCGAGCTTGAGGATCTCCTGGTGGGCGGCGAGCAGGTTGCCTTCGACGTGATCGGCAATGAAGGCGAGCGCCTCGGGCGGGGCGGACTGCTTCTGCGCGGCGAGCCGGCGCGCGACCCACTCGGGCAGACGTTCGCGTTCGGGGGCGTGGAGTTCCAGCGTCGTCGCGGCGTCGGCCAGGCCCTTGAACCAGGCGGTCTTGCGCGTCGCCCAATCGACTTCGGGCAGGGTGACCAGGGTCAGGGTCTGGGAAGGCAGGTGGGCGATGTAGCGCTGCAGCGCATCGCCGCCGTCGCGGCCGGGCTTGCCCGTCGGGATGCGCAGGTCGATCAGCTTGGCGCCGCCGAAGAGCGACAGGTTGCCCGCGGCGAGGGCGAGCGCGTCCCACTTGAAGCCGTGGCCGACGACCAGGGTCTCGCGCTCCTCGTAGCCCTGGCGACGGGCTGCGGCGCGGATTGCGTCGGCAGCCTCGAGCACCAGCAGCGGCTCGTTGCCGTGCAGCAGCCAGAGCGGCGCGAGCGGGCGCTCGAGCTGGGCGGCGAGCTGGTCGGGGCGCAGGTTCACGCGGGGCGGCGGAACGGGTTCAGCCGCTGCGGCGGGCGGCGGCGAGGCGGCGCATGAGCTGCTGCACCAGGTCGTTCTGCATGTCGCGGTAGAGCAAGGCCTCTTCCTGTTCCTTGCCGAGCACCTGACTGTCGTCGAAGGTGTACTCGCGCCGCGCCGTCAGGCTGGTGGGCGGGATCAGCGCCTTGCCCGCGCGGTCGAGGAGCTGGAAGCGCAAGGACTGGACGAGCTGGTACTCGCGCACCTTGCCCGCACCGGTGAGGCTGAGGATCTCGCGGCCGCGGTCGTTGGAGAGGATCTGCAGGCGGGCTTCGGCCTTGGCTGCGTCCTCCTCGACCCGGGTGGTGCCGGTGGTGGCGACGAGGCGACGCAGCTGGGCGCCGAATTCGCTCTGCTCCGGCACGCTGATGTGCACGGTCGCAAAGTCGAGCGCCTGCGGGCCGCGCAGGCGAAAGCCACAGCCCGACAGCAGCAGCGCCGCGGCACCGAGGGCGCCACCGAGCAGGCGCCGCCGCGCGGTGGCCATGACGGGACCAGGAGCAGTCATGCCGCGCTTCCTCAAACGACGATGTTGACCAGGCGGCCGGGCACGACGACCACCTTCTTCGCCGGCTTGCCCTCCATGAACTTCTGCGCCGCTTCCGAAGCGAGGGCGAGCGCCTCGATGTCGGCCTTCGCCGCGTCGGCCGCGACCTCGAGGCTGCCGCGCAGCTTGCCGTTGACCTGCAGCATCAGCTCGATCTCGTCCCGCTTCAGCGCGTCCTCGCTGACCTCGGGCCACTGCGCCGCCAGGATGTCGGTGCCGAAGCCGCAGTCCTGCCACAGCGCGTGGCAGATGTGCGGGGTGATCGGCGACAGGAGGCGCAGCAGGATGGAGAAGCCTTCTTCGGCGACCTCGGCGTGCGCCGCCGGCTCGGTGCCGGCCAGATCCTTGTGCGCCTTCTCGAGCGCGTTGAGGATCTTCATCGCCGCCGACACCACCGTGTTGAACTGGTGCTTGCCGAAGTCGTAGCTCGCCTGCTTGAGGTGGGTGTGCACCTCGCGGCGCACGTCGGCCGCGGCGACGGGCAGCGTGCCGGCGGCGAGCGCGCGCGTGGCCGGCAGCGCGGCGCGCGTGGCGGTGGCGAAGGTGTGGCCGTAGTTCCACACCCGGCGCAGGAAGCGCGAAGCGCCCTCGACGCCGGAGTCGGACCACTCGAGCTGCTGGTCGGGCGGCGCGGCGAACATCATGAAGAGACGCGCGGTGTCGGCGCCGTACTGGTCCACCAGCGACTGCGGGTCGACGCCGTTGTTCTTCGACTTCGACATCTTCTCGGTGCCGCCGATGACCACCGGCAGGCCGTCGGATTCGAGTTTCGCGGCGACGATGCGGCCGCGCTCGTCACGCTCGACGACCACGTCGGCCGGGTTGATCCACTGCTTCTTGCCGCCGTCGATCTCGCGGTAATAGGTCTCGGCCACCACCATGCCCTGGGTGAGCAGCGCGCTGAAGGGCTCGGAGACCTTCACCAGGCCGCAGTCGCGCATCGCGCGGGTGAAGAAGCGCGAGTACAGCAGGTGCAGGATGGCGTGCTCGATGCCGCCGATGTACTGGTCGACCGGCGCCCAGTAGTTCACGCGCGCGTCCACCATCGCAGTCGTGCTGTCGGCGCAGGCGTAGCGCAGGAAGTACCACGACGACTCCACGAAGGTGTCCATGGTGTCGGTCTCGCGCTTGGCCGGCTTGCCGCACTTCGGGCAGCTGCATTCGTAGAACGAGGCCATCTTGGCCAGCGGCGAGCCGCGGCCGGTGATCTCGACGTTCTCGGGCAGCACGACCGGGAGCTGTTCGTCCGGGACCGGCACGTCGCCGCAGTCGGCGCAGTGGATCATCGGGATCGGGCAGCCCCAGTAGCGCTGGCGCGAGATGCCCCAGTCGCGCAGGCGGAACTGCACGCGCTTGGCGCCCAGACCACGGGCTTCGAGGTCGGCGGAGATCGCATCGACCGCGCCCTGGAAATCCAGGCCATCGTACTTGCCGGAATTCACCAGGCGGCCGTAATCGGCGTAGGCGTCCTGCCACGGGGCGACGGTGTCGGCGTAGGCGTCCGCGCCGACCACCATGCGGATCGGCAGCTCGTACTTGGTGGCAAAGGCGAAGTCGCGCTCATCGTGCGCCGGCACCGCCATCACCGCGCCTTCGCCGTAGCCCATCAGCACGTAGTTGGCGACCCACACCTCGAGCGGCTCGTCGGAAAGCGGATGGCGCACCTTGAGGCCGGTGGGCATGCCCTTCTTTTCCATCGTGGCGATGTCGGCCTCGGCGACGCCGCCGCGCTTGCATTCCTCGATGAACTCGGCGAGCGCCGGGTTGCTGGCCGCGGCCTGGGTGGCGAGCGGATGCTCGGCGGCCACCGCGACATAGGTCGCGCCCATCAGGGTGTCGGCACGGGTGGTGAATACCTTCAGCGCGCCCTCGTGACCGATGCTGGAAACGTCGAACGGGAAGCTGATCTCCACGCCTTCCGAGCGGCCGATCCAGTTCTTCTGCATCAGTTTGACCTGCTCCGGCCAGTCCGGCAGGTCGTCGAGCGCGGACAGCAGTTCGTCCGCGTAGGCGGTGATCTTCATGTAGTACATGGGGATCTCGCGCTTCTCGACGAGCGCGCCCGAGCGCCAGCCGCGGCCGTCGATGACCTGCTCGTTGGCGAGCACGGTCTCGTCCACAGGGTCCCAGTTGACCGTGCCGAGGCGCTTGTAGATCAGGCCCTTCTCGTACAGGCGGGTGAACAGCCACTGCTCCCAGCGGTAGTACTCGGGGGTGCAGGTGGCGAGCTCGCGCGACCAGTCGATGGCGAAGCCGAGGCGCTTCAACTGCGCCTTCATGTAGTCGATGTTGGCGTAGGTCCACTTCGCCGGCGGCACGTTGTTCTGGATCGCGGCGTTCTCGGCCGGCATGCCGAAGGCGTCCCAGCCCATGGGCTGCAGCACGTTGTAGCCCTTCATGCGGTGGAAGCGCGCGAGCACGTCGCCGATGGTGTAGTTGCGCACGTGCCCCATGTGCAGCTTGCCCGAGGGGTAGGGGAACATCGACAGGCAGTAGTACTTCGGACGGCTGGCATCCTCGGTCACGCGGAAGGCGTCGGTGGAGTCCCAGTGCTGCTGGGCGGCCGTCTCGAGGGCGGCGGGCTGGTATTTTTCCTGCATGGCGGGCGCGCGGGCTGGATGACGTTGAAAACACGCCAGTATACCTTGAAGCGCGACACCGGGCGCTCCCGATGCCTGCCGCGACAGGCCGGGCCAAGGCAGGGCTCGCCGCGAAGCCCGCGCGGCGCGCAAACAGGCTTGGTGCGGGCAAAAAAATGGCGCTCCGCGTGGGCGGAGCGCCGAATCTCCATTGAAGGAGGGAGGGAGACAAGCAAGCGTTGTCGCGCCGCTGGCGCGGCGCGAGGGGTTCGGGGCGGGGTGCCGCTTACGCGGCGCGGCGGTGGTCGGCGCCGTGCTGGCGCTGCCAGCTTGCGTGGAAGGCCGAGAACAGGTCTTCCATGGCGATCAGCGGCAGGCGCCACATGCGGTTCTGGGTGCGGACGTAGGACTGCACGCGCGGCGCGCACAGCGTGCTGCGCTCTTCTTCGAGCAGACGCACGAAGTGATCCATGGCCGCACCCCAGTATTCGGCATTGCCGACCCAGCCGGTTTCGGCGGTGGCTTCGCGCACGGCCTTGCGCCACAGGGTTTCGGCGCGCTCGATCGAGACGCCCGCTTTGCGGGCATACCAGGGCAGCAGTTTGGGCGTTTTCATGATGCGTTCTCCGTCGGGGCCGGGTGTGGCCCTCGTTTCGGCAACCGCCTTCTGGGCGGAGGCCTTATCAAAAAATGTTGTGGCGCAATAGTAGCCGGGCGCCCGGGTTAGTTCCTTGATTCTGCACAATTCCGACCAGTCTTTCCGTGAGAAAGTTCCGGGATTCCGATTCGTTTGGTGCAGTGCACAACTTCAATTTAGCGCAAGCTCGGGATCCTGCAAACACGTTGTTGCTGCGACGCAACATCATGTTGTGTCCTTTTCTCTCCGCGCTGTCCCCGGCCTGCCGTATCGGCCTCGTCCCCCGGGGTCGATACAATGCCGGCTCGAAGAGGAAACGCGATGTCCACCCTGCTGAGCAACCTGAACCCCGAACAACTGCAGGCGGTGAGCCTGCCCGCGCAACACGCCCTGATCCTGGCCGGAGCCGGCTCGGGCAAGACGCGCGTGCTCACCACCCGCATCGCCTGGCTGATCCAGTCCGGCCAAGTCGACCCGGCCGGCATCCTCGCGGTTACATTTACCAACAAAGCCGCCAAGGAAATGCTCGCCCGCCTCGGCGCGATGCTGCCGGTGAGCACCCGCGGCATGTGGATCGGCACCTTCCACGGCCTGGCCAACCGCCTGTTGCGCGCCCACCACCGCGACGCCGGGTTGCCGCAGCTCTTCCAGATCCTCGACTCGGCTGACCAGCTCGCCGCGATCAAGCGCCTGCTGAAGACCTTGAACGTCGACGACGAGAAGTTCCCTCCGCGCGAGCTCCAGCATTTCATCAACGGCCAGAAGGAAGCCGGCAACCGCCCGCACGTGGTCGAGGCCTGGGACGACTACACCCGCCTGCGCGTGCAGCTCTACCAGGAGTATGAGGCGCAGTGCCAGCGCGAGTCTGTTGTGGATTTTGCGGAGTTGCTGCTGCGCAGCCACGAACTGCTCGAGCGCAACGAGCCGCTGCGCCGCCACTACCAGCGCCGCTTCCGCCACATCCTGGTCGACGAGTTCCAGGACACCAACCGCCTGCAGTACCGCTGGTTGAAGCTCTTCGCCGACGAGGGCCGTGAAGGCGGTGCGGCAATGTTCTGCGTCGGCGACGACGACCAGAGCATCTACCGCTTCCGCGGCGCCGAGGTCGGCAACATGCGCGATTTCGAGCGCGAGTTCCGGGTGAACAACGTGATCCGCCTGGAGCAGAACTACCGCTCGCACGCCAACATCCTCGACGCCGCCAACGCGATCATCCTTCACAACAGCAACCGCCTCGGCAAGAACCTGTGGACCGACCAGGGCGCGGGCGAGCCGATCCGTGTCTTCGAGGCCTATGCGGATGCCGACGAGGCGCGCTGGATCGTCGAGGAGATCCAGTCCCTGGTGCGCGACGGCGCGCTGCGCAGCGAGATCGCGCTGCTCTACCGCTCCAACGCGCAGTCGCGCGTGCTCGAGCACCAGCTCTTCGCGGCCGGCATTCCCTACCGCGTGTATGGCGGGCTGCGCTTCTTCGAGCGCCAGGAGATCAAGCACGCGCTCGCCTACCTGCGCCTGATCGCCAACCCCGACGACGACACCTCGTTCGCCCGCGTGGTGAACTTTCCCACCCGCGGCATCGGCGCGCGCTCGCTCGAGGTGCTGGCCGACGCCGCGCGCACGTACAGCACCAGTCTCTACGCCACCGTGCCGCATCTGTCCGGCAAGCCCGGCAGCGCGCTCGCGGTCTTCGTGCGCCTGGTCGAGGAGCTGCGCCGCGACACCGCCGGCCTGCCGCTGCCCGAGCTGGTCGATCATGTGCTCGACCTGAGCGGGCTGCGCGCGCACTACAAGGCCGACAAGGAGGGCCGCGAGCGCCTCGAGAACCTCGACGAACTGATCAACGCCGCGGCCAACTTCCTCGCCGAGGCGCAGGCCCAGGCGGGCGCCGGCGAGGCGCAGCCGCACGCGCTGCTGGCGGATTTCCTCGCCCACGCCTCGCTGGAGGCGGGCGACCACCAGGCCGACCAGGGCGCGGACGCGGTGCAGCTGATGACCGTGCATGCGGCCAAGGGTCTGGAGTTCGACGTGGTCTTCCTGTCCGGGCTGGAGGAGGGCCTGTTCCCGCACGAGAACAGCATCCTCGAGCAGGACGGGCTGGAGGAGGAGCGCCGCCTGATGTACGTAGCGGTGACGCGGGCGCGCGAGCGCCTGTACCTGAGTTTCGCGCAGAGCCGCATGCTGCACGGGCAGACGCGCTACAACCTGCGCTCGCGCTTCCTGGAGGAGATCCCCGCCGGGCTGACCAAATGGCTCACCCCGCCCCAGCCGCGCTCGGCCGCCGGCGGCGCGATGGGCGGGATGGGCGGGGGCTACTTCAAGCCCTCGGCCAAGTCCGCGGTGGGGAGCACGCCGCAGGTGCAGCGCGCGCCGCGCCCGGCCTTCGCCACGCTGCCCGGCGGCCTGCGCATCGGCCAGGCGGTGGCGCATGCGAAATTCGGCCAGGGCGTGATCGTTGCCGCCGAAGGCAGCGGCAGCGATGCCAAGGTGCAGATCAACTTCGGCCCTGCGGGGGTGAAGTGGCTGCTGCTCGGAGTGGCCAAGCTGGAGCCGGTGTGAGCGGCGCGCGTCCGCCGGCGGCGGCGCATCCGCGCGGCGCTCAGGCCGGGAGGTCCTCGCCTTGGCGATCGAGCGCGTAGAGCAGGTCGTCGGCGAGGTCGTCGAGCTCGGTCGGCGCGTAGCCCAGGAAGCGCGCCACCGCCTCGCGCCCCTTGTCCCACTCGGCATCGCGCCGGGTGCGCAGGTGGGTGCCGGCGACGTACTCGGCCACCAGGTTGAGCGCGATCAGGGTTTGCGCCTCGACCTCCAGGCCGGAGTCGGGGGAGAACACCGAGTAGTCGTGATGGCACAGGATGCCGGTGCACACCGCGTCGGTGAGGCCCCAGGAGCGCGCGAGCAGGTAGCCGATGGTGGCGTGGTTGGTGTCGAGCGCCTCGTCCTCGACATCGGTGAACCAGCGCCCGGTGGCCTGGTTGGCCGTGGCCAGGATGCGCTTGTATTCGGGGAAGCGCCTGACCAGCAGCGGGATGCCGCAGTCGTGGAAGAGGCCGAAGGTGTAGGCGGTCTCCGGGCGCGCGATGCCGGTGCGGCGGGCGAGCATCGCGCTCGCCTGCGCGGTGCAGCGCGAGCTGTCCCAGAAGCGTTCGAGCGCGGCGCCGGGGTCGGCGATGTTGCTGCGCAGTAACGCCTCCTGGACGAGGTTGGCGAGCATGCCGAAGCCGAGCATGCGGATTGCGTCGTCGATCGAGGCGATCCGCCGCCCGCTGCCGAAGTAGGGCGAATTGGCCGAGCGCACCACCACCGCGGCCAGCCCGACGTCCTGGCCGATCAGCGCGGCGATGCGCTTGCCGCTGACCTGCGGCTGGCGGAACTCGTCCATGAGCTGGGCGAGGACGCCGGGGCAGGACGGGATGTCGATGCCCTTCTGGGCCTGCCTGCTGTCGCGTGCGCGTGCTTCGCGCTGTTCCCGTGCCGTCATGGACTGCCTCGCTCGCCTTGGATTGGGTAAAAAGAATCTTCGGATTGTGCGCTGCAACTGATGTGAGCAGCGTGCTTTTTTTCGCGTTTGCTGTCCGCTTGCCCGGATCGCCGCGTGCCGCGCGCGCCGATGCCGGATGGGCGGGCCGGTCGGCGCCCGGCGGGCGTGCGCGCGGGCGCTCGTCCGTGGCCTCAGAACGGCAGCGCGAGTCCGGGCCAGACTGCGTCGAGCGCGCGCCGGAACGCCGCCTCGATCGAGGCGAGCGCCGCGGCGTCGTCGGCCTCGAAGCGCAGCACCACCATCGGCGTGGTGTTCGAGGGGCGGGCGAGGCCGAAGCCGTGGGCGAACTCCACCCGCAGGCCGTCGAGCGTGATCACCTCGCGCGCTTCGGCGAAGCACGAGGGCGTGGCGAGCGCGGCCTCGCGCAGCCGGCGCACCAGCTCGAAGGGCTCGCCCTCCTGCATCTTCAGGTTCAGCTCCGGGGTGCTCGTCGCGTCGGGCAGCGCCTTCAGCGCGGCGTTGGCGTCGGCGCGGGCGGAGAGGATCTCGAGCAGGCGGGCGCCCGCGTAGAGGCCGTCGTCGAAGCCGTACCAGCGCTCCTTGAAGAACATGTGGCCGCTCATCTCGCCGGCGAGTGCGGCGCCGGTCTCCTGCAGCTTCGCCTTGAGCAGCGCGTGGCCGGTCTTCCACATCGTCGGCCGGCCGCCGTGCGCGCGGATCCACGGCGCCAGATTGCGGGTGCACTTGACGTCGTAGAGGATCTCGCCGCCCGGTACGCGGGCGAGTACGTCCGCGGCGAAGAGCATGAGCTGGCGATCCGGGAAGACGATCTCGCCGTCCTTGCACACCACGCCGAGGCGGTCGCCGTCGCCGTCGAAGGCCAGGCCCAGCTCGGCGTCGGTCTCGCGCAGCGCGCGGATGACGTCCTGCAGGTTCTCCGGCCGCGACGGGTCGGGGTGGTGATTGGGAAAGCGGCCGTCGACCTCGCAGAACAGCTCGACGACCTCGCAGCCCAGGCGGCGGAAGAGTTCGGGCGCGACGGCGCCGGCCACGCCGTTGCCGCAGTCGAGCACGATCTTCAGCGGGCGCGCGAGCTCGATGTCGCCGACGATGCGGTCGAGGTAGGCGGCGCGCACGTCGGCGCCGCGCAGCGCGCCGGCACCCTCGACGAGGTCGTCCTCGGCGATGCGCCGGCGCAGGTCCTGGATCGCCTCGCCGTGCAGGGTGCGGCCGTCGAGCACGATCTTGAGGCCGTTGTAGGCGGGCGGGTTGTGGCTGCCGGTGACCGACACGCAGGAGGCGCAGCCGAGCTCGAAGGCGGCGAAGTAGGTGAGCGGGGTGGGCACGCAGCCGATGTCGATCACGTCGATGCCGGCGGCGCGGATGCCCGCGGTCAGCGCGCCGGCCAGCGCCGGGCCGGACAGGCGGCCGTCGCGGCCCACCGCGATCGCGCGCTGGCCGCGCACCGCGGCTTCGGAGCCGATCGCGTGGCCGATCGCGCGCACCGCCGTGGGAGTCAGCACGGTGTCGACGATGCCGCGGATGTCGTAGGCCTTGAAAAGCTCTGCTGCGGGCAGGGGGTGGCGCATGGGCGGTTCCAGGCAGGGCGAAGGCGGGGAAGCTCGCCCGGCGATGCCGGCCCGGGCGGCGGTTGGCGCGATTCTAGGCCGCGAAGCGCGACCGGGTCACGCCGCCGCGGACGAGTCGCCGTGCGCGGGCGGGCTCAGTGCAGCACGCGCGGCGTCGAATCCTCGGGACCCGAGATCTCGGGCACCGGCGAGGCGTGGTGCAGCACCATGCGCCAGCCGTCGGCGCCGCGCACGAAGACGTTGGTCGCGGCGATGGTCGCGGTACGCGGGGTGGGACCGTCGGTGGCGAGGCGCTCGAGCACGCAGTGCATCGCCATCATCGCGGTGGAGCTGGTCACCGCATGGCTGATGTCGATGCGGATGCGGGCGCCGTCGGCGAGGATCTGCCGCCAGATCTCGCGCACCGCGGCCAGGCCGACGATGCGCGGGCCGCCCGGCTGGACGCAGACGACCTCCTCCTCTTCCGACCAGACGGCCATCAAGGCCTCGAAGTCGCCCTCGGAGAGTGCGCGGTAGAAGGCGGCTTCCGCTTCGAGGGCGGTGGTGAAGACAGGTCTGCTCAAGGTTGTGTTGTTATTGTGGGTGGATCGTAAAGACCACGGGGGCCGCAGCCCCCGTGGTCCGGTCGGGTCGCGGGCCATTCCGGCCCGGCACCCGGGTTCTCAGTGATGGCCCTTGGGGCGCTCGCCGTTGAACACGTAGTGCGCGCTGCAGTACGGGCAGACCGCCTCGCCGGTCTTCAGGATGTCGAGGAACACGCGCGGGTGGCGGGCCCACAGCGGCGCGCCCGGCGGCGGGCAGTGCAGCGGCAGGTCCTTGGCGGTGGTGACGACGGCCTGGGTCTTGTCGGTGTTCTCAACCATGACGGAATCCTCGGAGCGTGGAAATCAGACGTGGGCGAGCCAGTGCGCGTATTCGGGCGCACGGCCGTTGACGACGTCGAAGAAGCGGGTCTGGATCTTCTCGGTGACCGGGCCGCGCCTGCCTTCGCCGATCTGGCGGTCGTCGAGCTCGCGGATCGGGGTGACCTCGGCGGCGGTGCCGGTGAAGAAGGCCTCGTCGGCGAGGTAGATGTCGTCGCGGGTCAGGCGCTTGGTGCCGACCTCGTAGCCGAGCTCGCGCGCGATCACGTGGATGGAGTCGCGGGTGATGCCGGTGAGCGCGGAGGCGATCTCGGGCTCGTAGATGCGGCCGTCCTTGACGATGAAGAGGTTCTCGCCTGCGCCCTCGGCGACGAAGCCCTGGTTGTCGAGCAGCAGGGCCTCGTCGTAGCCCATGCGGGTGACCTCGAGGTTGGCGAGGATCGAGTTCGGGTAGGTCGCCGACAGCTTGGCGCGCGGCATCGTCGAGTTGACGTGGTGGCGGGTGTAGGACGAGGTCTTCACACGGATGCCCTTCTGCAGGCCTTCCTCGCCGAGGTAGGCGCCCCAGGGCCAGGCCGCGATCGCGACATGGACGCGCGCGCCGAGCGTGGAGATGCCCATCTTTTCCGAGCCGTAGAAGGCGATCGGGCGCAGGTAGCAGGACTCGAGCTTGTTCGCGCGCACGACCTCCTTCTGCGCCTCCATGAGTTCATCCTTGGAATAGGGGATGTCCATCATGTAGATCTTGCCGGAATTGATCAGGCGCTGGGTGTGCTCGGCGAGGCGGAAGATCGCGGTGCCGCTGACGGTGTTGTAGGCACGGACGCCCTCGAACACGGCGAGGCCGTAGTGGAGCGAGTGGGTGAGGACGTGGGTGGTCGCCTCGCGCCACGGAACGAGCTTGCCGTCCTGCCAGATGAAGCCGTCGCGGTCAGCCATGGACATGATGAAGATCTCCGCCTTGAAAAATGTTCGCTGGATGGGTTCGTCGCGCACCCTCGATCGTCCACGGGGCGCAAAGCCTTCGGATTCTAGCGTAAAGCCGTGCCGAGGACGCGGGCCGCGCGCAAAGCCGCGACCGTCGTCGCAGACCGGGCGCCAGCGCGGTCGACGGGCAAGCGGTGCTCCTCCATCCCCGGTGGTGCGCGCTAGAATGCGGGCCTTCATGCGCCTGGAGCATCGAAGTGAAGGATCGTCCCTGGAAACCCAATGTCACCGTCGCCGCCATCATCGAGCGCGACGGCCGCTTCCTGCTCGTCGAGGAGGAGACGCCCGAAGGCCTGCGCTTCAATCAGCCTGCCGGCCACCTCGAGGAGGGCGAGTCCCTGCTGCAGGCCACGGTGCGCGAGGTGCTGGAAGAGACCGCCCACCACTTCGAGCCGGAATACCTGGTCGGCATCTATCAGTGGACCCGCCCCCAGGGCGACATCACCTACCTGCGCTTCGCCTACGGCGGGCGTCTGTGCGGCGAGGAGTCCGGGCGCAGGCTGGACGAGGGCATCGTGCGCGCGGTGTGGCTGACGCTCGACGAGGTGCGCGCATGCGCCGATCGCCACCGCAGCCCGCTGATCCTGCAGTGCATCGAGGACTGGATCGCCGGGCAGCGCCATCCGCTGGCGCTGGTGCATCACCGCTGAACGGGATGATGGCGCCTGCGCTCCGCCTGCTGCTGCCCGCGCTGCTCGCCCTGCCGGCGACGACGTGGGCGATGGCGGGGGCGCAGGGCCCCGCCGGCGGTGCGCGCGTCAACATCTGCTACAACTACGGCTGCGCGAGCGAGGGCAGCGTGCGCGTGCGCGAGTCCACCCTGCGCCGGATCGGCGAACGCCTCGCTGCGGCACGCAGCGCCGGGGAGGAGCGCGCGCGCCTCGCCGAGGCGGTGGGCGGGCTGTACCGGGTGGCCGCGACCCAGACGGCGATCGCGGCCGACCGCGCCGGCAACCTGCTCGACGAGGGCGCGGACGGGCGCATGGACTGCATCGATCACTCGACCTCCACGACCCGGCTGCTGCAGCTGCTCGAGGCGCGCGGCGCGCTGCGCTTCCATCGCGTGGTCGAACCGGCGCGCCGCACCCGGCTGATCCTGCAGCATTTCAGCGCGGTGATCGAAGCGCTGTCGGTGGAGGAGCGCTTCGAGCGCCTGCCGCCCGGCCAGGCGTTGGCGGGCTGCAACTGCACCGAGGACGGGCTGGTGATCGGAGAGATGGACGGCGACGACCGTCCGGGACAACGTTACGTGGTCGACAGTTGGTTCGTCGACAATGGCGAGCCGGCGGTCGTGCTGCCGCTCGCGGAATGGCTCAACGGAGGTGGACCGAATGTCCAGTAGTCGGCATGGAAGGCAGGACGGGGCGGGGATGAAGGTGGTGGTCGGCATGTCCGGCGGGGTGGACTCGGCGGTGACCGCGCTGCTGCTGAAACGCCAGGGCTACCAGGTCACCGGGCTGTTCATGAAGAACTGGGAGGACGACGACGATTCGGAATATTGCTCGACGCGGCAGGACCTCGTCGACGTGGCCTCGGTGTGCGACGTGATCGGCATCGACCTCGAGGTGGTCAACTTCAGCGCCGAATACAAGGACCGCGTGTTCGCCGACTTCCTGCACGAGTACGAGGCCGGGCGCACGCCCAACCCGGACGTGCTGTGCAACTCCGAGATCAAGTTCCGCTGCTTCCTCGACCACGCCATGCAGCTCGGTGCCGAACGCATCGCCACCGGCCACTACGCCCAGGTGCGCGAGTGGGCCAACGACGGCCGCAGCGAGTACCAGCTGCTCAAGGCCGAGGACGGCACCAAGGATCAGAGCTACTTCCTCTACCGGCTCAACCAGGAGCAGCTCGCCAAGACGATGTTCCCGCTCGGCGCGCTGTACAAGCGCGAGGTGCGCCGGATCGCCGCCGAGGCCGGGCTGCACGTGGCCGAGAAGAAGGACTCCACCGGCATCTGCTTCATCGGCGAGCGCCCCTTCCGCGAGTTCCTGATGCGCTACCTGCCGACCCGGCCGGGCGAGATCCGCGCGCTCGACGACGGCCGCGTGCTCGGCGAGCACCAGGGCCTGATGTACCACACCATCGGCCAGCGCAAGGGCCTCCACATCGGCGGCCTCAAGGGCCACCAGGACGAGGCGGGCGAACACGAGGCCTGGTACGTGGCGCAGAAGGACGTCAAGGCCAACGTGCTCTACGTGGTCCAGGGCCACGCCCACCCCGCGCTGCTCAGGGACCACCTGGTCGCCGGCGAGCTGAACTGGATCGCCGGACGCGACCCGCACTCCCACTGGGTGTACACCGCCAAGCCACGCTACCGCACCCCCGACCAGCCCTGCGAGATCGACCGCATCGCCGACGGCCGCGCCGAGATCGCCTTCGCCCAGCCGCAGTGGGCGGTGACCCCCGGGCAGAGCGTCGTGGTCTACGAGTCGAAGGTGTGCCTGGGCGGCGGGATCATCCTGTGAGGCGCGAGCGGCCTCTCCCGTAGGAGCGACGCAAGTCGCGATGCTTCTCCGCGCACGCCCCCGCTCGCGCGCGCTGTTTGTTTACGCGCGCGTCTCGCCCAGGCCCACGTCGGCGGCAGCGAGCGGGGGATGCGAGGCCGCCTGCGCGCGTGCCGCGAAGGTCTCGCAGCGCTCGATGAACTCGCGCGCGCTCTTGGGCATGGTCACGCGTGCGCGGATGATGTCGGTGACCAGGTTGCGCCCCTGCAGGATCAGGTGCAGGCCGTCGGCGGCGAGCTGGCGGGTGCACTCGTCGGCGCCCGGGCCGAGCGCCGGCGTGAGCGCGGCGAGGCGCTCCGAGGCGGTGACGAACTCCGCCCACACGTCGAAGATGTCCGGGTCGGTGCGCAAGGTCTCGCACTTGATCTTGGCGATGCGCGCGAACTCGAACACCAGCGGCTCGATTCCGCGGAAGAGCGGCGTCGTGGCGAAGGTGGCGGCCATCACTGCAGCGATGCGGTCGACCTCGCGCAGCGCCTGGGCGATCTTGATGTAGCGGCTCTCGTAGAAGGCCTCGACCGGGATCGAGAAGGCGCGGAAGGGCTCGCCCCACAGCTCGTCGATGCCCTCGTCGCCGCTGCGGTGCAGCACCAGGCGGCCGAGCTTGAGCGCCTCCTGCAGGCAGCCGCCGCATTCGCGCATGAGCGGGTTGTCGGTGGCGATCTCGATGCCCAGCTCCTGCAACTCCACCAGCTTGGTGAAGATGTCGGTGGCGCGGTTGAACAGCGCGCCCGCGTACATCGCGCCCTTGACGCGCTTGCGCGCGGGGTCCTCCTCGGTCTCGTAGGCGCGGCGCGCATCGTCGAGGCGTTTGCCGGGGATGTTGATGCCGTGCTCGACATGGTTGAACAGGCGCCGGGTGAGCGCCTGGATCAGCCGCTTCTTGGCGTCGAGCGTGTCCGCCGGCGGCTCGTAGGCCTTGAGCCAGTAGCCGTCGTAGTAGATGCGGCGGACGCCGTCGATGATCGCGACCGTACCGTCGGGGATGCACTCTTCCATGGCCATGGCCGTCCGTTGGGCGGATGAGGGGATGCGAAGGATACGCCCGCGTTCAGGCGCTTCCAATAGCCTGCGCGGATGCGCGCGCGCTGCGCTCGCGGCGCTGGCGGCGACGACGGGCGGCGACGCGGAGCCGCCACACCAGCTGCGTGCCCCAGTAGGCGACGAGCGCGCCCGTCACCGCCATGATCACCATGCCGACCAGCAGCGGCTGGCCGATGCCGCCGATCCAGGCCCAGGCTTGGGCGAGCGAGTCGATGGCGCGCACCGGCGCCTCGACGTCGTCCGCGGTGAGCGCGGCTGGCGTGCGGCGGCCGATCACGCCCGCGCCGAGCTGGTAGGCGAAGTAGTAGAGCGGACCGTAGGTGAGCGGATTGCTGACCAGCGTGGAGGCTGCCGCGATCAGCAGGTTGCCGCGCAGCAGCAGCGAGGCGATCGCTGCCGCCGGGATTTGCGCGATCGGGATCATCAGCCCGAAGAACACGCCCATCGCCACGCCGCGTGCCACCGAGCGCCGGTTGACGTGCCACAGCAGCGGGTCGTGCAGGCGCGGCCCCAGCCAGCGCAGCATGCGACTTTGCGTGATGGCCTCGCGAGTGGGCAGAAAGCGTTCGAGCATGGTCCGTTCCGGAAGGAAGACGGCATCTTACGCATTGCATCGCAAAGCACAAGCGAGCCCTCCACGGGCTTCGAGGACCGTGCGCGAGCCTGCCGTCCGGGATATTTCACGACGGGTTGGACCGTGCTCGCGGCGAGGAATTCAATGGGAGCGCCAGGCGTGAGCAGCGGGGCGCCCCGCGCTCCTCACGCCTGGCGCCTTACACCAGCTCGCTGGGAATCACCGCGCGCAGCACCGTCTGCGTCTCGTCCTCGCGCACGCGGTTGGTAAACCACCACAGCGCACCCTTCTTGATCGTCCAGTCGGCCTCGCTGCCCGACAGCAGCAGCGCGCACAGACGGCCAAGGGCGGGCTGGTGGCCGACCACCAGGGCGGCGCCGTTGCCCTCGGGCCAGCCGGTGGCGGCGAGGATGTCCGCGACGTTGCCGTCCGGGCCCAGGCCGCCGACGATCTCGAAGTCGTCGGTGAAGGCGGTCGCGGTCTGGCGGGTGCGCAGCGTGGGGCTGACCAGTACCTTCAGGTTCTTCGGCCGGTTGTCTTCCAGCCAACGCGCCATGCGACGCGCCTGCTTGAGACCGCGGGGGGTGAGTTCGCGGGTGTGGTCGGGGCTGCCGTCCACCGCTTCCGCGTGACGCCAGAGCAGCAGGTCCATGTCGTTCATCCGGGGTTCGAGGGCGCGCATCATCGGCGGCTGCGGTTACAGCACGATGACCGCGGTCTGTCGCGCCGCCGCCGTGGGGCGCCGTCTCACCACGGCTTGCCGCCCCACAGCAGCGGCTCGCACTCGCGCAGCACGCGGCGGCGCAGGCGGGCGTAGCGCGGGGCGTGCCAGCCGAGCACGAAGGCCGCGGCCGCGGCGAGCGCGGGCTGCGTTCGCGACCAGTCGGCCAGGCGCTGGTGCGCGGTGTCGACGTCCTGCAGGAAGCCGAGCGTGGTCTGCGCGCGCACCACGCCGTCGAGATAGCGGGTGATGCTCCTGGTGCCGAACAGCGGCGCGAAGAACTCGACGCCGTAGCGCAGCATCTTGAAGTCGATGCGCAGCGCGTGCAGGCGGGTGGGCTCCAGGCTGGCCGCTGCCCGGGCGCCGCGGCGGGCGCGCTTGCGCAGCCGGTCGAGGCGCAGGCGGGCGAAGCTGCGCAGGTCGGCGGCTTCGGCGAGGCTGTCGGCACGCAGGCGGTGGAGTGCGGCGGTGAACTCCAGCAGCAGCCGGCCCTGGGTGGCGAGGTCGAGGCTGACGCCGGCGTGGTGGCGGGCGCTTGCGCGCGCCGTGCGCACGGTCTCGAGCAGGGCCGCCATCGAGGCTGCGTCGGCGAGGCCCTCGGGGGTCACCGGCTCGAGCAGCTCGGCGTGGAACACATCCAGGTCGCGCGCATCGCCGAAGCGGTTGGCGTTGTCGCGCAGGCGGGCGTTCCAGGTGCCGGCGAAGGTCGCGGGCAGGGCGGGTGCGAAGATCTTGAGCAGCGCGCGCAGGCGGCGATGGGCGACGCGCAGCTGGTGGATGTTGTCGGGGTCGATCGCGTCGGGGTCGCCCTGCGCGAGCGCGGTCGCGGCGTTGCCCTGCCACTGGCGCACGCAGGACAGTGCCAGGCCCTGGAAGGCCTCGACCACGTTCTGGCCGGGCTCGAGCGTGGAGATCTCGGAGCGCAGCGCGCCCGCGGGCGTGTCGAGGAAAAGGCGGTAGCCGCGTTCGGCCTTGGAGAGGTCGGCCGGCATCAGCGGCAGGTCCTGCGCGAGCGTGCAGGCGAGGTCGAGGAGGTCCTGCGCGCGCCCGCTCTCGAGTTCCAGCTCGAGTTCGCAGATCTCCGCCTCGCGCTCGACGCCCTCCGGGGTGCGCACATGCACCGCGCCGGTGTCGATCATCAGCAGGATGGACACGCCCGCCTGCGGGACGAGTCGCCGCGTCTCGCGGCGGAAGCGGGTGGTGAACACCGGCACCAGTTCTGCGCGGTGGCGTTCGAGCAGACGCGCGGTGGCGGGGTCGTCGACCGGCGTGAAATCGAAGCCGCCGGTCCACGCGGTCTCCCACTCCGGCCGCTGCGACAGCCCGCCGCTCGATACCGCCGCGCATTTCACCGTCTGCAGCATCTGGCGGCCCTGGCGGCGGGTGCGCACGGCCACCTTGCGCGCCTTGAGCTGCAGCTTCGGGGTGTCGTAGTAGGTGTTGTCGAGGGTGAGGGCGTTGCCGCATTTCTCCGCCGCGGCCACCAGCGGGTGGCGGCGCAGCGCCGGGAGCGCGCGCCTGGGCAGCGCGAGCTTGAGTTCGATTTCGTGGCTCATGGAGGTCGCCCGCGGGCGGGCGCTGGAAGACAGGTGCCCTGGATTCTAGACGCCGGCCCGCGGGGCGTCATGCGCGCTTTTGCGACGTGAAATATTTCACTTTCCCGCGCTGGGCCTGCAGCGGATCGGTGCCCGCTGGCGTCTCGCGCCGCTCGACGGTCGATCGCGACTCGCGTCGCTCCCACGGGAAAGCGCTGCGCAGCCGGGCGGCCTAGTCCCCGAACACGGCCCGCCACAGCGCGCGCACCGGCTTGCGTGCGGCCGCGGCCTCGGCGGGATCGACGCGGGAGGGACGCTCGTTGAGGCGCTGGCGGTGTTGCAGGCGGCGCAGTTCGCGGTAGCTGTCGGCGCAGGCGGCGGCGAGGTCGGCGGGGACCAGGCCGAGCTCGCCGGCGATGCCCAGCAGCGCGATGTTGCCGAGGTTGCCGGTGAGGCGCGGGTGGTCGTGGCTGTGGCCGAGCACCAGGTACTGGATCAGGAACTCGACGTCGATCAGCCCGCCTTCGTCGTGCTTGAGGTCGAACACCTCCTCGCTCCTGCTGCCGTGTGCGTCGCGCATCTTGTGCCGCATCGCCAGCACCTCGGCGCGCAGGCTGGGCAGGTCGCGCCGCATGCACAGCACCTCGCAGCGGATGCGCTCGAAGGCTTCCCCGATCGTGCGGTCGCCGGCCGAGAAACGCGCGCGCGTCAAGGCCTGGTGCTCCCACACCCAGGCCGACTCGAGCTGATAGCTGCGGAAGGACTCGAGCGAGCTCACCAGCAGGCCGGACTCGCCGTTCGGGCGCAGGCGCAGGTCGGTCTCGAAGAGCTGGCCGGCGGCGGTCTGGCTCGACAGCCAGGTGCTGACGCGCTGCGCCAGCCGGGTGTAGACCTCGGGCGCCTCCCCCGCCTCGTCGTCGTGGAGGAACACGATGTCGAGGTCGGAGGCGTAGCCGAGCTCCTTGCCGCCGAGCTTGCCGTAGCTGATCACCGCGAACTTCGGCGCCTCGCGGTGGCGGATCTTGATGCGCCGCCAGCACAACGGCAGGGTGAGGTCGAGCACGATGTCGGCGAGCTCGGAGAGGTGGTCGGCGAGCTTCTCGACCGTGAGCAGGCCGGCGAGGTCCTGGGTGAGCAGGCGGAAGACCTGGGCGTGATGGCGCTCGCGCATCACGTCCATCTGGCGCTCCATGTCGGGTTCGAGCGCCTCGAGCTCCTCGGCCAGGCTGGCGCGGAAGGCCTTCCAGTCGGGGGCGTTGTCCAGGCTGCGCGCGTCGAGCATCTCGTCGAGCAGGATCGGATGGCGAGTGAGGAACTGCGCGCCCCAGCGCGATGCGCTCATCAGGTCGGCGACCCGGCGCAGCGCCTGCGGGTATTGCTGCAGCAGCGCGAGATAGGCGCCGCGGCGGCCGATCGCCTCGATGAGGTCGAGCATGCGCGCGAGCGTCTCGTCCGCGCCCGGCGTGCTGGCGGCGGCTTCGAGCACGCGCGGCATGAGCGCGTCGAAGCGGCTCTTGATGTTGTTGGGCAGCTGGCGATAGCGCGGGCTGGCGTGCATCGCGGCGAGACGCTCGGCGGCCATGCGCGGGTGGCGGTAGCCGAGCTCGCCGAGCGCGCCGGTGGCGGCCTCGGTGTCGCGCGCGTTGGCCCAGGTGGCATCAAGGCTGTGGTCCTCCTCGGAGGGGTCGCCGAACACGCTGTCGAAGTGCCGGCTCACCACCTCGCGGTGGGCGTCGAGCACCGCGAGCAGCGCCGCGTAGTCGGCGAAGCCCATGGCCTCGGCGATCAGCGCGCGATCCTCGTCCTTCTCGGGCAGGTCGTGGGTCTGGGCGTCGTCGAGGTACTGCAGGCGGTGCTCGAGCCGGCGCAGGAAGACGTAGGCGTTCGACAGCTCCGTCACCGCCTCCTCCGAAAGGATGCCGCGCTCGGGCAAGCGGGCGAGCACCGCGAGCGTCGGTCGCACCTGCAGCGCGGTGTCGCGCCCGCCGCGGATGAGCTGGAAGACCTGGGCGATGAACTCGATCTCGCGGATGCCGCCGGGACCGAGCTTGACGTTGTTGGCGCGCTCGCGGCGGGCGACTTCGCGGCGGATCTGCGCGTGCAGCTCGCGCATCGCGTTGATCGCACCGAAGTCGAGGTACTTGCGGAACACGAAGGGGCGCGCGAGCTGTTCGAGCTCGGGCCAGCGCTCGCCCAGCATCACCCGCGCCTTGATCCAGGCGTAGCGCTCCCACTCGCGGCCCTGGGTGACGAAGTAGTTCTCCAGCATGTCGAAGCAGCACACCAGCGGGCCGGAGTCGCCGTTCGGGCGCAGGCGCATGTCCACGCGGAAGACCTGGCCGTGCTCGGTGATCTCGGCGAGCGCCTGGATCAGCTGCTTGCCGAGCTTCTCGAAGAACTCGTAGTTGCTGATCGCCTTGCGCCCGCCGGTGTCGCCGTCCTCCGGGTAGATGAAGATCAGGTCGATGTCGGAGGACACGTTGAGCTCGCGCCCGCCGAGCTTGCCCATGCCGACCACGAGGAGCTCCTGCTCCCAGCCGGTGGGCGAGAGCGGCTGCCCGTGGCGCTCGACCAATCCCGCGCGCAGCACGTCGTGGGCGTGGCGCAGCGCCACCTCGGCGAGCAGGGTCATGGTCTCGGTGACCTCGGCGAGCGGGGCGCCGAGCGCGAGGTCGCGCACGATCAGGTGGCACAGCGTCCACATGCGCAGCTGGCGCAGCGCCGGGCGCAGCGCGCCGTCGCCGCCACCGTGGAGGACCTCGCGCGCGGCCACGAAGCGCTGCAGGTCGGCCTCGGCGAGCGGGCGCTCGATGCTGGCGGCCAGCGCCTCCGCCAGCCAGGGCTGGCTGTCGAGCATGCGCGCCAGATAGCGCGACAGGCGGCGCGCCTGCGCCACCGCGGGCGGGAGGGCAGGGGCGGAAACGCTGTTCGGGGCGGACATGAGGGGGCTCCAGTGCGGCGCGAGAGGGTGATCGAGAGGGCGATCGAGACTTGGTAGAATGCGCGCGCGTCGGCGATCCGGTGGCGGGCGCGATCCCAATATTCTAGCTGCCCGCGCCATGCGCCGGCAGCGCTGCAACCGCGCTCCCACACAACGTCCTGCGAGCATCCGACTGAGCCCCTCCGCCCCGCACGCACCTGCCGAATCCGTACCCCCGTCCGTCGACGGCCTGCCGGCCGCGCGCGGCGGCTGGCGGCGCGCGGCCGGCAGGCTGTCCGATGCGCTGCTGCTGGTCTGGTGCGTGCTCGCGGTCGGGGTGCTGGTGCTGCGCCATCTCGTGCTGCCGGCAGTGGGCGAACTGCGCGTGCCGATCGCCGAGTTGCTCGGCGAGCGCCTTGGCGTGGCGGTGGCGATCGAGCGCATCGAGGGCGGCTGGGCGGGCTGGCGACCGCGCCTGCGCCTGGCCGGGGTGAGCCTGTCCGACGCGCAGGGCCGCCCCGCGCTGACCCTGCCCGAGATCGACGCCACCCTGGCGTGGTCCTCGCTGGCGATGCTCGAGCCGCATTTCCACCGCCTCGAGATCCGCGCGCCGGACCTGTTGGTACGCCGCGATCCGGAGGGAGCGCTGCACGTCGCAGGCATCGCGCTTGCACACGGGGACGAGGGCGGCGACGGCGGCCTCGGCTGGCTGCTCGCGCAGCGCCAGATCCTCATCCACGGCGCGCGTCTTGCCTGGGCGGACAAAGCGCGCGGTGCGCCGGTGCTCGAGCTCGAAGAGGTGGAATTCCGCCTCGATCGACGCACGCGTCCGGCGCGCTTCGCGCTCGAGGCACGGCTGCCGGCCGCCCTCGGCGAGCGTGCGAGCCTGCGCGGCGAGCTGCGCCGCATCGACCCGCTGCGCCCGCAGCGTTTCGCCGGTCGGTTGTACGTCGAACTCGGGCGCACGGCGCTGGGCAACTGGCGGCCCTGGGTCGACCTGCCTTTCGGCCTGGAAGGCGAGGGTGCGCTGCAAGCCTGGCTCGACGCGGACGGCCGTGGCGGTCATGCGCTGACCGCCGACCTCGCGCTGGACGGGGTGCGGGCCGTGCTCGGCGAGGATCTGCCGGTTCTCGAGCTCGCCCGTCTCGACGGTCGTGTCGAGCTGGCCCGCGGCGAGGATGGATTCCGCTTCGCCGGCCGCGGGCTCGGGTTCGAAACCGCCCAGGGCCTCGTGCTGCCCCCCACCGATGTCGAGCTGGGGCTGGATCCGGCGCTCGATGGCAAGGCGCGCGATCGTGGCACCGGCGAGGAGCAGGCCGGGCGCGGGCCCGCGGCGGCCGGGGGGCGCCTCGTCGCAGACCGGCTCGAACTGGCCACGCTCGTCGCGCTCGCCGCCCACCTGCCGCTCGATGCCGGGCTGCGCTCGCGCCTGGCGGCGCTTGCGCCGCGCGGTCGGGTCGAGGGCCTGCGCCTCGCCTGGAAGGGGGAGCCCGCCGCGCCCGAGCACTGGGCGCTGACGGCAAGCTTCGCCGGGCTCGGGCTGGCGGCGCAAGACGGTCTGCCCGGCGTCACCGGGCTCTCCGGCAGTGTGGACGGCGACCGGCAGCGCGGGCGCTTCCGGCTTGCCGCGGCGGACATGCGGATCGACCTGCCGGCGGTCTTCGATCCCGGTCCGCTGGACTTCTCGCGCCTGCAGGCGCAGGGCGGCTGGCAGCGCGCGGAGGGCCGGCTGGCGATCGTGCTCGACGAGGCCGCGTTCGAGAACGCCGACGCGGCCGGCACCGCCGCGGGCCGTTACTGGCCGGCGACGACGGGGGCGGGCGAGATCGATCTGCAGGCGCGCCTGACCCGCGCCGAGTCGACCGCGGTGTGGCGCTACGTGCCCAGGGCGGTCAACGACGACACGCGCGACTGGCTGCGCCGCGGGATCCGCTCCGCGAAGGTGCCCGAGGCGCGGCTGGAATTGCGGGGCGCGCTCGACGACTTCCCCTTCCGTGCCGGCCAGGGCCGCTTCCTGGTGAGCGTTCAGGTTGCCGACGCCGCGCTCGACTACGCCCCCGGCTGGCCGGGCATCGAGGGCATCGACGGCGAGGTGCGCTTCGAGGGCCCGGGTCTGCGCATCCTCGTGCCGCGCGGGCGCATCTTCGGGGTGGATCTGGTGGACGTGGTGGCGGAGGTGCCCGACCTCGACCAACTTCCGAGCGAGATCATGACCATCACCGGTCGTGCGCGCGGTCCGACCGCCGAGTTCCTGCGCTTCGTCTCGGCGAGCCCGGTGTCGCGCCGCATCGACGGCTTCACCGACGGCATGGTGGCCGAGGGGCGGGGCGAACTGGAACTCGAGCTGGTGATGCCGCTGCGTGCGACGATCGACTCCCGCGTGCAGGGCGAATACCGCTTCGCCGACAACCGCATCGCGCTGCTGGAGGCCTTGCCGCCGCTCGAGGCGGCGCGCGGGCGGCTGCGCTTCACCGCGGACACCCTGAGCATCCCGGAGGCGCAGGCGCGCCTGTTCGGCAATCCATTGCGCCTCTCCGCGCAGACCGGCGAGGACGGCACGGTGCGCTTCCGCGCCGCCGGGCGGGCGGACGCCGCGGCGCTGGCGGCGGCCTGGGAGGTCCCGCTGCTCGACGAACTCGCCGGCACCGCGGAGTGGTCCGCGGACATCCGCGTCGGCCGGCGCGGCACGCGGGTCGAGATCGCCTCCGACCTTGCCGGTTTCGCCTGCAGCCTGCCGCCGCCGTTCGGCAAATCGGCCGCCGAGGGCTGGCCGGCGAGGCTGGCTTTCGAGCGTCCGGCCGGCAGCCAGGATGCGCGCATCACCCTCGCGATCGACGACCGCCTGCGCGCGGAGCTGCTGCGCTCCGCCGGCGGGGTGGTGCGCGGCGGCGTTGCGCTCGGGCGTGCGAGCGCAGACGCGCCGCCGGGTTCCGAGGCGGGCGTGCGTGTCGCCGCGGTGCTCGATCGCCTCGACCTCGACGCCTGGCGCGCCGTGCTGGAGCGCGCCGCGCCCCTTCCCGCCGCGGGCGCGGAGGAGGCTGCCGTGGCCGGCGATGGAGCGCCCGCCGCGGTGGCGGAGTTCGCGCTCGCGGCCGACGAGGTGGGTGTGTTCGGCCAGACCTTCAAGGCGGTGGACCTGCGCGCGCGCGCCGATCCGGGCGGCTGGAAGGCGCGCCTGGAGAGCGATCGCGCGGACGGCGAGTTCGACTGGCGGGCGGCGGGCAAGGGCACGCTCGCGGCGCGCTTCCGCCACCTGCGTCTGGTGCGCGAGGCCGGCGGCGTGCAGGCTGGCGCAGACGGTGACTCCGCGGGCGACGAGGCGGTGGACGATCCGCCGCAGCGCCTGCCCGCGCTCGACGTGGTGGCCGAGCGCTTCGACATCAACGAGCTCGAACTCGGCCGCCTCGAGGTCCTCGCACGCAACCGCGGCAACCTCTGGCAGCTCGACCGCTTCGCGCTGATGAACGCCGACGGACGCCTCGCCGGCAAGGGGCAGTGGCGCGCGGGCGCGCGCCAGCGCACCGAGCTCGACTTCGCGCTCGAGACCGCGTCGATGGGTGGGCTGATCCGGCGCCTGGGCCACCCCGACGTGGTGCGCGGCGGCGCCGCCAGCCTGGCCGGCCAGCTCGCATGGCGGGGTGCGCCGACCCGGATCGACTATCCCAGCCTGTCGGGCAGGCTGCGGCTGGAGACCGGCGCGGGCCAGTTCAACCGGCTCGAACCCGGCGTCGGCCGTCTGCTCGGCATCCTCAGCCTGCAGTCGCTGCCGCGCCGGATCACGCTCGACTTCCGCGACGTGTTCTCCGAAGGATTCGCCTTCGATCGCATTTCCGGTAGCATCGAGCTTGACCGTGGTGTGCTGCGCAGCGAGGACCTGGAGATCCGCGGACCCGCGGCGCGCGTCGCGATGAGCGGCAGCGCCGACGTGGTCTCCGAAACGCAGGACCTGCGCGTTCTGGTGCAGCCGACGCTGTCCGAGTCGGTGGCGATCGGCGCGGCGGCGGGCTTGGTGAATCCGGTCGCCGGCGTGGTGACCTATCTCGCCCAGAAGGTGCTCAGCGACCCGATCGAGAAGCTCTTCGCCTTCGAGTACACGGTGACCGGCGCGTGGTCCGACCCCCAGGTCGCCAAGCGCGGCAGGGCCGCTGCGCCGGAGTCGCGCTGATCCGGGGGCGAGCGCCCAAGCTGCGTGCCCTTCCTTGCCCAACCCCCGCGGGGTCTTGCCGCCAGCGGCAGCACCCCGCCCCAAGCTCGCCGACATGACCGAAACCTCCCTTTCCGCGCCGGTGCGCATCGCCGCCATCCAGACGGTCTCCGGGCCCGACGTCGCCGCCAACCTGGAAACCGCGTCGCACCTGATTGCCCAGGCCGCCGCCGCCGGCGCCCGCGTGATCGCGCTGCCCGAATACTTTCCGCTCATCAGCAAGGACGAGACCGCCAAGGTGCGCATCCGCGAGCCCGAGGGCGCCGGCCCGCTGCAGGATTTCCTCGCCAGCGAGGCGCGCCGCCACGGCGTGTGGCTGATCGGCGGCACCCTCCCGCTGGTCGCCGAGGCCGAGGACAAGGTGCGCAACAGCACCCTGGTCTTCGACGACCAGGGCCGGCGCGTGGCGCGCTACGACAAGATCCACCTGTTCGGCTTCCAGCGCGGCGAGGAGCGCTACGACGAGGCGGCCACCATCGAGCCGGGCGGCACGGTCGCCTGCTTCGACTCGCCGGCCGGGCGCATCGGGCTGTCGGTGTGCTACGACCTGCGCTTCCCCGAGCTCTTCCGCGCCATGGGCGAGGTGGATCTGATCGTGCTGCCGGCCGCCTTCACCTGGACCACCGGCCGCGCGCACTGGGAGGTGCTGCTGCGTGCGCGCGCGATCGAGAACCAGTGCTACGTGATGGCGCCGGCCCAGGGCGGGTGCCACGAGAGTGGGCGGGTGACCTGGGGCCACACCATGATCGTCGATCCCTGGGGCGAGATCCTCGCCTGCCGCGACGAGGGCCCCGGCGTGGTGGTCGCGGACCTCGATCCCGCGCGCCTCGCGGCGGTACGCGGGAGCCTGCCTGCCTTGCGCCACCGCTGCCTGGCCTGAACGCGCCGTCCGCGAGGGGGCGAACGTGGCCGATGCCGCAGCCTCCTCGTGTCGTCGCCCCGCAATGATCGTTTTTGCCCGATGCCGGTCCAATCGGCATCCTCCGCCAAGGATTTACCGATGAGCAAGAGCCAGAATCCCCTCAAGGTCGCCGACCGTTACCTGCTGTCGCCCTACGGCCTGGGCGAGGCGGAGCTCGAGAAGACCTTCCGCAAGCTGATGCGCCACGACATCGACTTCGCCGACCTCTACTTCCAGTACCAGCGCTCCGAGGCCTGGAGCCTGGAAGAGGGCATCGTCAAGTCGGGCAGCTTCGACATCGAGCAGGGCGTGGGCGTGCGCGCGATCAGCGGCGAGAAGACCGCCTTCGCCTACTCCGACGACATCTCGCTCGACGCCCTGGTCGGCGCCGCCACCGCCACGCGTGCGATCGCCGCGGCCGGCGAGCGCCGCCGCGTCGGCATCGTCCCGCACAAGCTCAGGACCCGCCTGTACCGGGCCGACGACCCGCTCGACTCGCTCGACGACACCGCCAAGGTCGAGCTGCTCGAGCGCCTCGAGGCCTTCGCACGCGCCGAGGATGCGCGCGTGACCCAGGTCATGGCCCACATCGCCGGCTCCTGGGAGGTGGTGATGGTGGTGCGCAGCGACGGCCATCAAGCCGCCGATGTGCGTCCGCTGGTGCGCGTGTCGATCACCGTGATCATGGAGGAGGACGGCCGCCGCGAGCAGGGCAGCGCAGGCGGCGGCGGACGCTACGACTACGGCTGGTTCTGCGACGACCGCCTGCACGACTACGCCCGCCAGGCGGTGCATCAGGCGCGCGTGAACCTCGGCGCCGACCCGGCCCCGGCCGGCACCATGCCGGTCGTGCTCGGCCCCGGCTGGCCGGGCATCCTGCTCCACGAGGCGATCGGCCACGGGCTGGAGGGCGACTTCAACCGCAAGGGCAGCTCGGCGTTTTCCGGGCGCATCGGCCAGCAGGTGGCGGCCAGGGGCGTCACCGTGGTTGACGACGGCACGCTGCCCGATCGCCGCGGCTCGCTGTCGATCGACGACGAGGGCAACCCGACCGAGCGCACCGTGCTGATCGAGGACGGCATCCTCACCGGCTACATGCAGGACATGATGAATGCCCGCCTGATGGGCATGCCGGTCACCGGCAACGGCCGCCGCGAGTCCTTCGCCCACCTGCCGCTGCCGCGCATGACCAACACCTACATGCTGAACGGCGACAAGGATCCGGAGGAGATCATCAAGTCGGTGAAGAAGGGCTTGTACGCGGTGAACTTCGGCGGCGGCCAGGTGGACATCACCTCGGGCAAGTTCGTCTTCTCCACTGCCGAGGCCTACCTGATCGAGAACGGCAAGGTGACCCGCCCGGTGAAGGGGGCGACCTTGATCGGCAACGGCCCGGACGCGCTCACCAAGATCCGCATGATCGGCAACGACATGCGGCTGGATCCGGGCGTCGGGACTTGCGGCAAGGACGGGCAGAGCGTTCCGGTGGGCGTCGGCCAGCCGACGCTGCGCATCGACGGGCTGACGGTGGGCGGGACCGCCTGAGCGGAGCGGCGCAGCTCGACCGCCACGTTCGCGCCTCCTGCATGAACCCGCCGCGCCTCCGTCCCATGCACTGACGAACAAGGCCGCGCACCCGGTGCCCGGGGCGCGGCCTGGATTTGAAGCGGGCAGGGCCGGCGGCGATCAGGTCTGCGCGGGCTTGTCCTTGCGCTCGCCCGGAGTAGCGGTGGCGGGCTTGTCACCGCTGCAGGCGGAGACGGTGTCGAACGGTCCGGCTTCGAGCAGGCGGGCGGCCTGGGCCGGGGTGGCGATCGAGAAGGCGATCGCGGTGGTGGTCAGCATGGCGGCGATGGTCTGGCGTTTGATCATGTCGGGCTCCGTCTGGGTCTTGTTCATTGTTCGACATCGGGGCCGGCGCCGCGGAAGAGCTCGGGCGTCAGGTCGTGCCGCTGCAGCAGGCGGTAGAACTCGGTGCGATTGCGCTCCGCCAGCCGTGCAGCGTCCGAAACATTACCCGCAGTCAGTTTCAGCAGCTGTATCAGATAGTTTCGCTCGAAGCGGCGCTTCGCCTCGGCGTAGCCGAGGGCCTCGGCCGGCTGCACGCGCAGGGCGCGTTCGACCAGGGCGCGCGGGATCAGCGCCGTGGTGGCGAGCGCGCACGCCTGCTCGACCACGTTGTGGAGCTGGCGCACGTTGCCCGGCCACGGCGCGGTGGCGAGTGCCTCCAGCGCTTCGGGCGCGAAGCCGGTGAGGCGCCTGCCGTACTTGTGCGCGAGGCTGCGCAGGAAGTGCCCGGCGAGCAGCGGGATGTCCTCGCGGCGCTCGGCCAGGGTGGGCAGCTGCAGGCTCACCACGTCGATGCGGTAGTAGAGGTCCGCGCGGAACTGGCCCGCGGCCAGCGCCGCGTCGAGGTCGCGGTGGGTGGCGGAGACGATGCGCAGGTCGACCGCCTGCGCGCGCGTCGCACCCACCGGACGCACGGCGCGCTCCTGCAGCACGCGCAGCAGCTTGACCTGCAGCGCGGGCGGCATGTCGCCGATCTCGTCGAGGAAGAGTGTGCCGCCGTGGGCGGCCTGCACCAGGCCCTGATGGGCGCTGGTGGCGCCGGTGAAGGCGCCGCGCACGTGGCCGAAGAGCTCGGATTCGAGCAGCGGCTCGGGAATGGCGCCGCAGTTGATCGCGACGAAGGGCGCAGCGGCGCGCGGGCTGGCGAGGTGGATCGCGCGTGCGAGCAGCTCCTTGCCGGTGCCGCTGTCACCGCGGATCAGCACGCTGGCGTCCGCGGCGGCGACCAGACGGGCCTCGTCGAGGACTGCCTGCATGCGGCTGCTGCGGCTGAGGATCGCTGCGCGCCAGGCCGTGTCGCCGGCGCTGCCGGGGGCGTCGGCGCGGAGACCGCTGCGGGCGTGGGTGGGGCCGGCGCGTTGCAGGGCCTGGCGGATGCCCTGCAGCAGGGCCTGGCTGTCGAAGGGCTTGGTGAGATAACCGGCGACCCCGAGCGCGGTGGCCTCGACCGCATCGGGGATGGTGCCGTGCGCGGTGAGCAGGATGACCGGCAGCGCCGGATGCTGGCGGCGGATGTCCTCGAACAGGGCGAGTCCGTCGCCGTCGGGCAGGCGCACGTCGCTCACCACGAGGTCGAAGCGCTCCACGCCGAGACGGCTGCGTGCGGCCGCGACGCTGTCCGCGGTGGCGACGTCGTAGCCGGTGGCCTGCAGGCGCATCGCGAGCAGGCGCAGCAGGTCGGCGTCGTCGTCGACCACCAGCAGGCGCGCCGGTGCCGCCGCCGCGGTCGCGTGCATCTCCGTCGACGTGCTCATTCGGGCAGCCCGGTGCGGGGCCGCACCGGCAGGCCGGGCAAGGTCAGCTCGCGTTCGATCTCGGCGAGCGCCTCGAGCTGGCGCTGCAGCGCGGCGTTCTGCCGGCGCAGCGCGTCGAGTTCCAGCGCCTGCGCGTCGCTGGCGCGGGCAAGCTCGTCGAGCTGGCGGCGCAGGTGCTCGGCGAGTGCGGCGACTTGCTGGCGCACGCGGAGCTGTTCGAGCAGGGCGCGTGCGTAGGGATGCAGCGCGCGCGCCTGTGCGCGATCGTCGGCGAGCAGGCTTTCGAGCGCGCGCCGCGCCGTGGCGAGCCGCTCCTGCCCGGGTTGGGCGGCCTGCACCGCGGTGTGCAGGCGCTGCTGCGCGGCTTCGTGGGCAAGTGCCGCGGCGCTCGTGTCGTCCTCGGCCGTCTGCCGGGCCGGGAGGTCGGCGCACCCCGCGAGCAGGGCGAGGGTGGCGGGGAGCACGGCGCGGGCGATCCGGACGCACACGCGGCGTGCTGCGCGGGAGACTGCGCGGACGACGTGGAGGCGGGCGTCAGGCATGGGGCAACTCGATGCGGAAATGGGCGCCAAGCTCGCTCGGCAGCGCGCGCACCCGGCCGCGGTGGGCGCCGATGAACTCGCGCACGATCGCCAGCCCGATGCCGCTGCCGCGTGCGCTTGAGGGAGGGCTGCGACGACCCTGGTAGAAGGGCTCGAAGATGCGTTCGAGCTCGTCGGGCGCGATCCCCGGGCCTTCGTCGCGGCAGTCGATCACCACGTTCTCGCCGGCGCGGCGGAGCTCGATGCGGATGTGGCCACCGGTGGGGCTGAAGGCGATCGCGTTGGCGAGCAGGTTGGAGAACACGCTGTGCAGCTTGCCGGCGTCGGCATGCACGATGGGAGCGTCGCCCGCGAGTCCGATCGTCACCCGGCGTGCGCGCGCCGGCAGGCGCTGCTCCTCGCCGATCTTGCGCAGCAGGGGCAGGAGGGCGGTGGGCTGCAGGTGCAGCGAGCGCGCGTCGAACTGGCTCGCGTTGAGCCGCAGCAGCTGTTCGATGCGCGCCTGCAGGGTGCGCGCGCTGTGCGCGAGGATGGCGGTCACCTCGCGCTGCTCGGGTTCGAGCGGGCCGAGCACGCCGTCCTCGAGCAGGGCGACCCCTTCGCGCAGCGAGGCGAGCGGGGTCTTGAGCTCGTGCGAGACGTGGCGCAGCACGCGGCCGCGGTCGGCCTCGAGTTCGGCGAGGCGCAGGCGCAGCCAGTCGAGCCGCTCGCCCAGCCTGCGCAGGTCGGCAGGGCCGTCGATGTCGATCGGGCGGGTGAGGCGGTTCTCGCCGAGCTCGCCGATCGCCTGTTCCATGCGCCCGAGCGGGCGCAGCAGCCACCCGCCCGCGAGTGCCGCGAGCAGGCCGGCGAGGAGCAGGGCGGCGAGGATCTGCAGGGCGACGGCACGGCGTTCGCGCTCGAGCGTGTCCATGAGGGCGAGATCGCGCTCGCCGAGATGGTGGTCCAGCGCCGCGGCGAGCCGGTCGGCGAGCGCGCCGAGGTGGCGGAAGTCGTCCGCCGTGGCGAGGCCGTCGCCGCGCCCGGCCGCAGTGGCGGGCATGGGCTGTTCGCGCACGCCGTCGGTCGGCCCGGGTATGGCGAGGCTCGCCAGCCATGCGGCGATGCGGTCCGCGCAGGCGCGCCAGGCCGCGCCTGCGCTGGCGAGTGCGGGGCCGGCCGATTCCAGCAGCGCGAGCGCGGGCAGTGCCTCGGCGAGGGTGGCCTCGAAGCGCCGGGCGAGTGCCGGCTCGCCCAGCACCTCGTACTGGCGCGCGCTGCGTTCGAGGTTCACGCTGCGTTCGCGGAGCTGACGCGCCGCGGCGCTGAGGGCGAGCGCGCGCTGCTTGTCCTCCTGGATCGCGCGCACGACCGTTTCCATGCCGCGCCAGCCGCCCGCGACGGCGGCGGCCAGGCTGGCGGTGATCAGCAGGAAGCTCGCGAGCAGGATGCTGCGAAAGGAGAGGTGATGCATGCAGGGAGGGGGTTGAGCATCGCAGCGGAGTGCTGCGCCGGGGTCGCCGAGTCTAGGACGGCGCGCGCGGTCGCAGCGTCGCGCAAGTGCAAGACGAAGTAAGCGGCGGGTATCGGTGTCGCCGCCGAGCGACAGCGGGGAGGCCTTGTTCCCCGGAGGCTTGCGCCCGATCTCGGGATGCGGTGTCGGGGACGGGCGACGGTTTCCCCGCGCGTGCGCCCACGTACCGCCCGGGTCGGTGCGCCAAGTGCCCGCAGGCAAAAGGAAAAGGTCCTTTGGCATGGCGGTTGCTGAAGGGGCTGGAGAGCGCAGCGCCGTCGCTGCGCCGGACTCCAGGAGAGAACATGTTCAACAAGCCCAATCTGTTCCACGGCACCGGCGAGGTGTCCGCCCAGCGCAACGCCCAACGCACGGCAGGCACGAACGTTGCCGCGGTGCCCGTGACGCCGCCGGCCGAAACCGGCGGTTCGGCCGCAGCGCGCGAGCCGCAGGCGGTCGAGCGCGCGGATGCGGCGGCGGCGGCTGCGGGGGCCGTGGGTGAGAGCCGTCTGATCGTCGGTCCCGAGGTGAAGCTCAAGGGCGCCGAGATCCTCGACTGCGATACCCTGGTCGTGGAGGGGCGGGTCGAGGCGACGATGGACAGCCGCGTGTTGCGCATCGCCGAGAAGGGCGCCTTCAAGGGCACGGTCGGCATCGACATCGCCGAGATCCACGGCCATTTCGAGGGTGAGCTCACCGCCCGCAAACAGCTGCTGATCCACGCCGGCGGGCGGGTGAGCGGCAAGATCCGCTACGGCAAGATCCTCATCGAGGAGGGGGGCGAGCTGTCTGGCGACGTGCAGTCGCTGGGCGCCGCGGGCAAGGAGCTGCGTGCGATCGACGACAAGCCGAGGGCGCTCGCCGCGGTGGCGGGCTGAGCGGGTCGGCAGGGGGCAGGTCCCGGCATGGCAGCGGACGTGTCCGCGCATGGCGCGAGCCGTGCGGTGCTGCGTGGAGGGGCGGTAGTGCCCCTCGTGAGCGCGATGCCCTGGTGGGGTCAGCGCGCCGTCGTGGCGCCGCTTTGCGGCTGGGAAGCGCCCGCGGAGGCAAGCTGCTGCGGCGTCCAGGTCCAGTGCCTTTCCCAGGCGGCGCGGACCAGGTTGGGGTAGTCCGGCTTGCCCAGGCTGCCGTTGTAGCGTCCCAGCGCACGGAAGAGGTTGCCTTTCTCGATGTCGAGGTAGTGGCGCAGGATGGTGCAGCCGTAGCGCAGGTTGGTGCGCATGTGGAAGAGGTTGTCGTCCTCGCGGCCGATGACCTTGATCCAGAACGGCATCACCTGCATGTAGCCGCGCGCGCCCGCCGAGGAGATCGCGTACTTGCGGAAGGCGCTCTCGACCTGGATCAGACCGAGCACCATCTGCGGGTCGAGTCCGGCGCGGGTGGCCTCGTAGTGGATGCTGGTGAGGAGCTCCCTGCGATAGGCCTCGTCCGGGATGCGCCTGGCCAGCCGGCGCGACATCTCGGCGAGCCACTGTGCACGTTCACCGGCGTCGGGGATCGGCAGCGTCGGTGCCACGGCGTCGCTGACCGCGGCGTGCAGCGCGGCGCGCACGCTCGCCGCCATGGGCTCGTACTGCTGCGCGCCGGCCTGCGCGCTACCGGCCGCGAGCGCGAGCGCACACGCGGCGGCGAGCTGGCGGAGCGGGGCGGGCAGGCGGCGCATGGCGGGTTCCCCGGGGGTCAGCCCTGGTTCAGGCGCTCGAGCACGTGGCCGAGGACCTCGCCTGCGGGCAGCTTGGCGGCTTCGGCATCGCGCCGGCCCTGGTATTCGATCACGCCTTCCTTGAGCCCGCGGTCGCCGATGGTGACGCGGTGCGGCACGCCGATCAGTTCCCAGTCGGCGAACATCACGCCCGGGCGCTCGTCGCGGTCGTCGAGGATGGCGTCGACGCCGGTGGCGACGAGCGCGTCGTAGAGCTTCTGCGCCTCGTCGCGCACCGCCTGCGACTTGCCCCAGCCGACCGGGCAGACCACCACCTCGAAGGGTGCGATCGCGCGCGGCCAGACGATGCCGCGGGCGTCGTGGTTCTGCTCGATCGCGGCGCCCAGGATGCGGGTCACGCCGATGCCGTAGCAGCCCATTTCGAAGTGCTTGGGCTTGCCGTCCTCGTCGAGGAAGGTGGCGTTCATCGCCTTGGAGTACTTGGTGCCGAGGTAGAACACGTGACCGACCTCGATGCCGCGCTGGATGGCGAGCACGCCGCGGCCGTCCGGGCTGGGGTCGCCCTCGACGACGTTGCGCAGGTCGGCGACCTGGTCGGGCTCGGGCAGGTCGCGGCCCCAGTTCACGCCGGTGAAGTGGAAGTCGGCCTCGTTGGCGCCGCAGATGAAGTCGGCCATGTGGGCGACCGTGCGGTCGGCGATGACCTTGACCGGCTTCTTCAGACCGATGGGGCCGAGGTAGCCCGGCTTGCAGCCGAAGTGTTCGAGGATCTCGGCCTCGGTGGCGAAGCGGAAGCCTGCCTTGAGGCCTTCCAGCTTGCCGGCCTTGACCTCGTTGAGGGCGTGGTCGCCGCGCACCAGCAGCAGCCACACGGTGACGCCGGCGGGCTTGCCCTTTTCATCGACATCGTCGGTGGCGAGTACCAGCGACTTCACCGTGGTCGCCAGCGGCACGCCCAGCAGCGCGGCGACGTCCTCGCAGGTCGCCTTGCCCGGTGTGGGGGTTTTTGCCAGCGCCCGGGCGGGCTCTGCGCGGCGGGCGAGCAGGGACACCGCCTCGGCGAGCTCGATGTTGGCAGCGTAGTCGGAGTCGGGGCAGTAGACGATGGCGTCCTCGCCGGTGTCGGCGATGACCTGGAACTCGTGCGAGCGGTCGCCGCCGATGGCGCCGGTGTCGGCCGCCACCGCGCGGTATTCGAGGCCGAGGCGGTCGAAGATGCGCTTGTAGGCGGCGAACATGATGTCGTAGCTGCGCCCGGCGGCTTCCTCGCTGCGGTCGAAGGAGTAGGCGTCCTTCATGGTGAATTCGCGCCCGCGCATGACGCCGAAGCGCGGCCGGCGTTCGTCGCGGAACTTGGTCTGGATCTGGTAGAAGTTCTTCGGCAGCTGGCGGTAGCTCTTGAGCTCCTGGCGCGCGATGTCGGTGACGACCTCCTCGGAGGTGGGTTGCAGCGCGAAGTCGCGCTCGTGGCGGTCCTTGAAGCGCAGCAGCTCGTCGCCCATCTTGTCCCAGCGCCCGGTCTCGTCCCACAGCTCGGCGGGCTGCACCATCGGCATGATCAGTTCCATGGCGCCGGCGCGGTCCATCTCCTCGCGCACGATGGCCTCGACCTTGCGGATCGCGCGCAGGCCCATCGGCATGTAGCTGTAGATGCCGGCGGCGACCTTGCGGATCATGCCGGCGCGCAGCATCAGCTTCTGGCTGACGACCTCGGCGTCGGAGGGGGCTTCCTTGAGGGTGAAGAGATGGAACTGGCTGGCGCGCATGGGAGTCTTCGGATCAGGCGTGGACAAGCGCGCGATTCTAGCGCATGGGGCCGGCGCGCAAGCGTTCCTCGACCTCCAGCTTAGTGGATGCACCGTGGCAGTGCGCTTTCATTGCGTCGCCAAGTGTGAAAAAATCGTGACCAATCAAACGAATTCGAAGGTTCGTCATGCTTGACCGTGAAGGCTTTCGCCCGAACGTCGGCATCATTCTGGTCAATGCGCGCAACGAGGTCTTCTGGGGCAAGCGCATCCGCGAACATTCCTGGCAGTTTCCACAAGGTGGCATCAAGCACGGCGAGTCGCCGGAGCAGGCCATGTATCGGGAACTCCACGAAGAGGTCGGCCTGCGGCCCGAGCACGTCAGGATCCTCGGCCGTACGCGCGGATGGTTGCGCTATGAGGTTCCCAAGCACTGGATCCGGCGCGAGTGGCGCAACACCTACCGTGGGCAGAAGCAGATCTGGTTCCTGCTCCGCCTGGTGGGGCGCGACTCCGACGTCTGTCTGCGCGCGAGCACTCATCCGGAATTCGATGCCTGGCGCTGGAGCAACTACTGGGTGCCGCTGGAAGCGGTGATCGAATTCAAGCGCCAGGTGTATCAGCTGGCCTTGATCGAACTGGCGCGCATCCTGTTTCGTTCGCGCAGCGTCGAGCTGCCGGACAGCTATCGACTGCCCGAACCGGAACCCGCTCCCGAGCCGGTGCGGGTGGTGCTCGGCGAGCGCGCCGAGCACGGACTGCGCGATGCGATGCGGAAGTAGCCCGACTCCGTCCTGCCGCACGGCGCAGGCCGGCGGCGGGCTGGCCCCGTGCGGCCGGCGCGTGCCCGCCGCGGCGGGACCGTGTGCCGTGGGCGCGCCGGTCCTGCTTCGGCGCTGCCCGCTTCCTTCCTCCCCGATGCGGAGCTCCTACTCTTGAGTCCTTTCCCGAGCCGTTTCTTGCGCCCCTCGCTCGGTGCACTTCCACGCGCCGGCGTTGTCGCCCTCGCCCTCCTGTCGGCGCCCGCGTCCGCGGGGTTTCTGTCGGATGCCGATCCCGACTGGAAGGAGGGCGAGGCGACGATGCCGGCCGCGCCGCGCGCGGCCGCGCTGCGTGCGATCGACGTCGGCACGCCTTCTCCCAATGCCTTCTTCGTCGACGAGGACAGCGTCGGCGTCGGGGCGGATGGCGTGGTGCGCTACACCTTGGTCGTACGCACGCGCGGCGGCGCGGAGAACGTCAGCTTCGAGGGCATCCGCTGCGCCACCTTCGAGCGCCGGATCTACGCCAGCGGACGCAAGGACGGGACCTGGGCGGCGCTGAAGAACAGTGCCTGGCAGCCCATCGTCGAAAGCGGCTACAACCGCCCGCGCGCGGCGCTGGCGCACGACTATTTCTGCGACGGCCCGGCCGGGCCGCGCGACCGCGAGCATGCGTTGCGCCTGCTGCGGGAGCGGCGCGACCCCATCGACCCGTCTGGAGTGCATCAATGATCGATCAGGCCATCATCGAGTTCGACAAGGCCCTGCGGACGGTCTTCGCGTCGGCGCGCAGCGTGCGGGCGATGCCGGGCGAGGGCGTGCCCGATGCCGAGCTGGGCGCAGCCGAGCGCAGCCATGCGGCGGCGCTGATGCGGGTGAATCATGTCGGCGAGGTGTGCGCGCAGGCGCTCTACCAGGGGCAGTCCATCATGTCGCGCGAGCCCGCGATTCGCGACACCCTGCGCCAGGCCGCGCAGGAGGAGACCGAGCACCTGGCGTGGACCGAGCGCCGCATCGCCGAGCTCGGTGGTCGCAAGAGCCTGCTCAATCCGCTGTGGTATGGCGGCGCGCTCGCCCTCGGGCTGGCGGCGGGGCGCTTCGGCGAGCGCTGGAACCTCGGCTTCCTGGCCGAGACCGAGCGCCAGGTCGAGCAGCACCTCAAGAGCCATCTCGACACCCTGCCGGCCGCGGATCGGCGCTCGCGCGCGATCGTCGAGCAGATGAAGGTGGACGAGGCCGAGCACGCCGCGACGGCGCTGCGCCTGGGTGCGCACGAGTTGCCGGCACCGGCGAAGGGGGCGATGAAGCTCGCCGCGCGGGTGATGACGACGCTCGCCTACCGGCTCTGAGCGATTCCCGTGCCCTCGTCCGCGTCGTGAGGGCAGCCTCGCGCCGCCGCGGTCCTCAGTCCGCCTCGACCAGCTCGACCTCGTGGATCATCTCGGCGGTCTTGCCGAGCATGATCGAGGCCGAGCAGTATTTTTCCGCCGACAGGTGCACCGCGCGCTCGACCGTCTCGCGCTTGAGCTTGCGACCGGTGATCGTGTAGATGAAGCGGATGCGGGTGAACACCTTGGGGTCGGACTCCGCGCGCTCGGCTTCGAGGCGCACGCTGCAGCCGCGCACATCGTGGCGTCCGCGCTTGAGGATCAGCATGACGTCGAAGGCGGTGCAGCCACCGGCGCCGGCCAGCAGCAACTCCATCGGCCGTGGAGCCAGGTTGCGCCCGCCGGCATCGGGCGCGCCGTCCATCGCGACGAGGTGGCCGGTGCCGGTTTCGGCGATGAAGCTCATGCCGTCGAGCCACTTGACCGTGCATTCCATGCTGTTCGCTCCTTCGGGTTCTGGTCCCGTTGTCGGGTTCGTTGGGGGTTGGGGCGGCATGTTACCGCAGTGCGTCATGGAGTTCGTGCGCCTCGCCTGGCGTCGCCGCATCCTTCGTGCCCGTGCCGACTTGCGGTTGAAACTTCCGGGCCCGAGGCGAGCGCGGCCGGGTTCAATACGGCTCCGTAGTGATGCACTGCAGCAAAACGGGGCGCAGGGAGGGGGGTGTCCGCGTCCGGGTGAGGGGCTTGGAGGTCGCGAAAAGAGCGAAAATTGATTTAAAATAAAAAGCTGCTTTGCGATAAAGCGAGCTGATCAATCAATCAAAACTTTTCTTCCGCGTCGCACAAAAATGCCTTGCACAGCCCGGGGTGGCTATGCATAATCCGTTCCAGTCGGATCGCAGACGCATCGACTCCCACGTCCGGGGTCGCGCCGATCCAAGCCGTGTCTCCTCCACCCTCCTCCTTTGGTGTGGATTTAACGCAGTCCGATCGGACTGCGTTTTTTTTGTTCTCCGCCCGCGTTCGCGCTTCGACGATTGACACGATTCATGTGTTGGAAGTAGGATTGCGAGCTTTCCGTTTGACGGCCATCTCCGACGGCCCGACAAAGATCGAGGATTCACATGAAGACGTTTTCCGCCAAGCCGCACGAGGTCAAGCGCGACTGGTTCGTTGTCGACGGCACGGACAAGGTGCTTGGCCGTCTCGCCGCCGAAGTCGCCCGCCGCCTGCGTGGCAAGCACAAGGCCATCTACACCCCGCACGTGGACACCGGCGACTTCATCGTCGTGGTCAACGTCGAAAAGCTGCGCGTGACCGGCAACAAGGCGCAGGACAAGAAGTACTACCGTCACTCGGGCTACCCGGGCGGTATCTACGAAACCAACTTCACCAAGCTCCAGCAGCGCTTCCCCGAGCGCGTGCTCGAGAAGGCGGTGAAGGGCATGCTGCCGAAGGGCCCGCTGGGCTACGCCATGCTGAAGAAGCTGAAGTGCTACGCGGGGCCGTCGCATCCGCACACCGCTCAGCAGCCGCAAGTTCTCGAGATCTGAAGGAGCCGACAATGGCTGTGACTTACAACTACGGTACCGGCCGCCGCAAGACTGCGGTCGCTCGCGTGTTCATCAAGCCGGGCACCGGCAACATCGTCGTCAATGGCAAGCCGCTCGACGAGTTCTTCTCGCGTGAAACCGGCCGCATGATCGTGCGCCAGCCGCTGGTCCTCACCGGCAACGAAGGCCGTTTCGACATCATGGTCAACGTCGTCGGCGGTGGCGAATCCGGTCAGGCGGGTGCGGTGCGTCACGGCATCACCCGCGCGCTGGTCGATTACGACGCCGGCCTGAAGGGCGACCTGCGTGCCGCCGGTTTCGTGACCCGCGACGCCCGCGAGGTCGAGCGCAAGAAGGTCGGCCTGCGCAAGGCCCGTCGCGCCAAGCAGTTCTCGAAGCGCTGATTCTCTTTATCGCGCATCGCAGTCCGGAAGCCGCCCCTTGGGCGGCTTTCGTGCTTGTGTGTCCCGCTCGCACGCGTTCTTGCAGTTCGGGGTGCGGCAGCCGTAACGAGGCGTTCACCGCCCGCGTCGGCCGATGATGAGATAATCGCGGTTCAGTCTTTCGTCGCGAGGAACGAGCATGGTCAAGGTTGGAATCGTAGGCGGTACCGGATATACCGGCGTCGAGCTCTTGCGTCTGCTGGCGCGCCACCCCGGGGTCGAGCTGACCGCGATCACCTCGCGCGGCGAGGCCGGCATGGCGGTCTCCGACATGTTCCCCAGCCTGCGCCGCCGGGTCGATCTCAAGTTCGTCACCCCGCAGGACGCCGCCCTGGAGAAGTGCGACGCGGTGTTCTTCGCCACGCCCAACGGCATCGCGATGAAGCAGGCGGCCGAGTTGGTCGCTGCCGGGGTGCGGGTGATCGACCTCGCCGCCGACTTCCGCATCCGCGACGTCGCCGAGTGGCAGAAGTGGTACGGCATGGAGCATGCGGCGCCGGAACTCGTCGCCGAGGCGGTGTATGGCCTGCCCGAGGTCAATCGCGCGCAGATCCGCGGCGCACGCGTGCTCGCCAACCCGGGCTGCTACCCCACCGCGGTCCAGCTCGGCTTCCTGCCCTTGGTCGAGGCCGGGCTGATCGACACCGATCACCTGATCGCCGATGCCAAGTCGGGCGTCTCGGGCGCCGGCCGCAAGGCCGAGGTGCACACCCTGCTTCCGGAGGCCGCCGACTCCTTCAAGGCCTATGGCGTGCCGGGCCATCGCCATCTGCCGGAGATCCGTCAGGGGCTGGCTCTGGCCGCCGGGCACGCGGTCGGGCTGACCTTCGTGCCCCACCTGACGCCGATGATCCGCGGCATCCACGCCACGCTGTACGGTCGTCTGAAGCCGGGGGTCGACGCTGCCGACCTGCAGGGGCTGTACGAGAAGCGCTATGCTGGCGAGGCCTTCGTCGACGTCATGCCCGCGGGCAGCCATCCCGAGACGCGCTCGGTGCGCGCCTCCAACCTGTGCCGCATCGCGGTCCATCGCCCGCAGGGCGGCGACACCGTGGTGGTGTTGTCGGTGATCGACAATCTGGTCAAGGGCGCGGCAGGCCAGGCGGTGCAGAACCTCAACATCATGTTCGGTTTCGACGAGGAAACCGGGCTCGACATCGTGCCGGTCAGCCCCTGAGGGAACTGTTACGACCGGATTCGATCACATTTTGACGATTCAACCGCGGAAGGCGCATCATCCGCGGTGTTCCCCAGCAGAGGAGAAAACATGAGCGCAGAAGTCGCAACCCCGGAAATCATGGTCTTTACCGATAGCGCCGCGAACAAGGTTCGCGAGCTGATCGAAGAGGAAGGCAATCCCGACCTCAAGCTGCGCGTCTTCGTGTCGGGCGGCGGGTGTTCGGGCTTTCAGTACGGCTTCACTTTCGACGAGGAAGTGAACGAGGACGACACCACGTTCGAGAAGAACGGCGTGCTGCTGCTGGTCGATCCGATGAGCTACCAGTACTTGGTGGGCGCGGAGATCGACTACACCGAAGGCCTGGAAGGCTCGCAGTTCGTGATCCGCAATCCGAACGCGACCAGCACCTGCGGCTGCGGCTCGTCGTTCACGGTGTGAACGCGGTTGTCGCAAACAAAACGGGGCGCCGCGGCGCCCCGTTTGCTTTGGTCCGGCCGTGCGGTGCTCAGCGTGCGTCGGCGAGTTCGTAGTTGAGCAGCGCGAAGCGCTGGCGCAGATGCGCGGTGTTGCGCTTGAAGGCGGCGAGTTCCCGGTCATTGAAGGAGTCGGCCATCGGCAGCGCCACCGTCATCGGGTCGGCGGGGACGTCCTTCAGGCGCACCTCGTAGTGCAGGTGCGGCCCGGTGCACCAGCCTGTGCAGCCGACGTAGCCGATCAGATCGCCCTGGCTCACCGCCTGCCCCTTGGCGAGGCCCTTGGCGAAGCCGTTGAGGTGGGCGTAGTGGGTGGTGATATCGCTGCGGTGCTTGAGCACGATCAGGTTGCCGAAGCCACGCTGGGTGCCGATGAACTCGATGGTGGCGTCCGAGGTGGCCATCACCGGGGTGCCGACGGGTGCCGAGAAGTCGGTGCCGTTGTGGTCGCGCCAGTTGCCGTGGATCGGATGCAGGCGGCGGCCGAAGTTCGAGCTGACGCGCGAGAACTCCAGGGGCGAGCGCAGGAAGCCCTGCTGCAGGCTCTCGCCGTCGTCGCTGTAGTATTGCTCCTTGCCGCTCGGACCGCGATACAGCACCACCGCGTGGCGGTCGCCATTGTTGATGAATTCGGCCGCGAGGATGCGCCCGGCGCGCACCGGATTGCCTTCCTCGTAGATGGCCTCGTAGACCACGTTGAAGCGGTCGCCCTTGCGCAGGTCGGTGTGGAAGTCGATCCAGGTGCCGAAGATGGTGGCGAGCTGGGTCGCCACGTTGTCGGGCAGGCCGGCGTCGTCGGTGGCGCCGAAAAGCGAGTGGGTGATCGTACCCGAGCGCATCTCGACCATCGTGGTCTGGGTGGCGCCGCTGGATTCACGCAGCGCGAGGCCGGCGTCGTCGCGTTCGAGGACGACCTCGGCGTCCGTGTTGCCGACCGGCAGCGAGAAGCTGAGCAGACGGCCTTGCGGCGACACCACCGCGGTGACCGAGCGGCCCGCGCGCAGCTGGCGCAGCGCCTTGCGGCCGGCATCGGACGCGGAGAGGTGGGCGAGCGCCTCGGCGTCGTCGATGCGCAGGCGGTTGAACATCGCCTGCAGCGTGTCGCCGGCCTGGATGCGTTCGTAATGGACGAAGGGTAGCGAGGCGTCGGTGCCGGTGCGCGTGACCGCCGGCGCGGGCAGGGCCTCGACGACGCGCTCGACGAGCAGGTCCGAAGGCAGGCTGCCGGGTGCGACCGCGGTCGCGGCGACCACCCCGAGCATGGAAACCCCGGTGATACCGGCGGCAACCCAGGTTCGCGGGCGGGAGAGGAGACGAGCCGGGAGATCGGCTAGAATTCGGGTCTTTCTGGCCTTCATGGTCTCGGTGGGCTGGGATGTGGAAAAAAGTCGCGGAAGTGTAGCAAAGGTGCGCTTCGGTTCGGCAAAGTAATTTTGGAGAAATTGAATGTCTGATGTTCAGGCGGCGATCGACCTCATCAAGCGCGGCGCCGACGCCGTGCTGATCGAGGCCGAATTGGTCGAGAAGCTCAAGCGCGGCAAGCCCCTGCGGGTGAAGGCCGGCTTCGACCCCACCGCGCCCGATCTGCATCTCGGCCATACGGTCCTGATCAACAAGATGCGTCACTTCCAGGAACTCGGTCACCAGGTCCAGTTCCTGATCGGCGACTTCACCGGCATGATCGGCGACCCCAGCGGCAAGAACAGCACGCGCCCGCCGCTCTCGCGCGAGCAGATCCTCGAGAACGCCAGGACCTACCAGGAGCAGGTGTTCAAGATCCTCGACCCGGAGAAGACCGAGATCTGCTTCAACTCGGCCTGGATGAACGATCTCGGCGCCGCCGGCATGATCCGCCTGGCCGCGCAGCAGACCGTGGCGCGCATGCTCGAGCGCGACGACTTCGCCAAGCGCTACGGCAATAACCAGCCGATCGCGATCCACGAGTTCCTCTACCCGCTGTGCCAGGGCTACGACTCGGTGGCGATGAAGGCCGACGTCGAACTCGGCGGCACCGACCAGCGCTTCAACCTGCTGATGGGCCGCGAGCTGCAGAAGCATTACGGGCAGGAGCCGCAGTGCGTGGTGATGGTGCCGCTGCTCGAGGGCCTCGACGGCGTCAACAAGATGTCCAAGTCGCTCGGCAACTACATCGGCATCGCCGAGCCGGCCAAGGAGATCTTCGGCAAGACCATGTCGGTGTCCGACACCCTGATGTGGCGCTACTACGAGCTGCTGTCCTTCCGCTCCAGCGCCGAGATCGCGCAGCTGCGCGCCGACGTCGAGGGCGGGCGCAATCCCCGCGACGTCAAGGTGATGCTGGCGATGGAGTTCGTCGCCCGCTTCCACGGCCAGCGTGCGGCCGAGGAGGCGCTTGCCGACTTCGAGGCACGCTTCCAGCGCAACGCGATCCCCGATGACATCCCGCAGGTCAATGTGAACGTGGGCGCCGGCGGCCTGCCGCTGTTCCAGGTGCTCAAGCAGGCCGGGCTCACCGGCACCACCTCCGAGGCGATGCGCATGGTGGAGCAGGGCGGGGTGCGCATCGACGGCGAGCGCGCCGAGGACAAGGGCCTGCTGCTGCGTGCCGGCGAGACCGTGGTGCTGCAGGTGGGCAAGCGCAAGTTCGCCTCGGTGGTGCTGTCTTGATCGACAGCGCCCCGCGTCGAGGAGCCGGGCGATGAGCGCGGCCTCGCGCCCGATCGGGGTGTTCGATTCCGGCGTCGGTGGGCTCACCGTGGTGCGCGCGCTGATGGAGCGCCTGCCGCTCGAGGACATCGTCTATTTCGGCGACACCGCACGCGTACCGTATGGGGTGAAATCCGTCGCCACGATCGAGCACTTCACCGCGCAGATCACCGAGTTCCTGCTCCGGCGCGATGTCAAGATGCTGATCATCGCGTGCAACACCATGGCGGCGGTGGCGGCGGACGTGGTGCACCGGCTGGCCGCCGGCATCCCGGTGCTCGACGTCATCGAGGCCGGCGCGCGCGCCGCGGTGGCGGCCTCGCCGGGACGGCGCATCGGTGTCATTGGCACGCCGACCACGATCAACAGCAACGCCTACGCGCGCCGCATGCACGAACTCGATCCGGCGGTGCGGGTGTATTCCCAGGCCTGCCCGCTGTTCGTGCCGCTGGTCGAGGAAGGCTGGCTGGACCACGAGGTGACCCGCCTCACCGCGCAGGAATACCTGCGCCCGGTGCTCGCCGAGGAGGTCGACAGCCTCGTGCTGGGCTGCACCCATTACCCGCTGCTCAAGCCCCTGCTACGCGACGTCGCCGGGGCGCGCGTGCGCCTGATCGACTCGGCGCTGACCACCGCGGAGTTGGCCGCCGAGCGCCTGCAGCTGTCCGGGCTGGCGCGCGGTGGCGGGGGCGTCGCAGATTACCGCTTCGTGGTGAGCGACGTGCCGCTGCGCTTCCAGACCATCGGCGAGCGCTTTCTGGGGCGTTCGCTCGGTGCGGTGGAGAAGGTCGATTGGTAGTGCGTCGCTTGCGACGCGGGGAGGTCCGGGCCGCCCTGGGCGGCCCGCGCGCTTTCAGGCCGGGCCGCGTGCCATCGGCCGCGTGGGATCTGCGCACCACTCGCTCCACGAACCCGCATACAGGCGCGAGCCGGTCAGCCCGGCGGCCTCCATCGCGAGCAGGTTCACGCAGGCGGTGACGCCCGAGCCGCACTGGTGCACCACCTGGCGCGGCGTGTATGCGCCGAGCAGGCTGGCGAACTCTTCGCGCAGTACCGAGGCCTGCTTGAAGCAGCCGCGCGCGTCGAGGTTGTCGCGGAAGAAGCGGTTGCGTGCGCCGGGGATGTGCCCGCCCACCGGATCGAGCACCTCGTTCTCGCCGCGGAAGCGGTCGGGGCTGCGCGCATCGAGCAGCAGCATGTCGCGGCGGCCGAGATGTTGCTGCACGTACTGGGTATCGACCCGGTCCGGACGCAGCGCCAGCGTATAGGTCGCGGGGCGCGCACGCGGCGGCTCGTCGTCGAGCGCGAGCCCGGCCGCCATCCAGGCCTGCAGGCCGCCATCGAGTACCGCGACGCGATGATGGCCGAGCCAGCGCAGCATCCACCACAGGCGCGCGGCGAACATGCCGCCGGCGTCGTCGTAGGCGACCACCTGGCTATGGTTGCCCACGCCGCAGGCGGCGAGCCGGGCGGCGAGGCTGGCGGGATCGGGCAGGGGGTGACGGCCGTTGCGGCCGGTCTTCGGCCCCGACAACCCGGTCTCCAGGTCGATGAAAAAGGCCCCCGGCACGTGCGCGACGTCGTAGGCGCGCTGGCCGAAGACCGGATCGACGAGGTCGGCACGGCAGTCGAACACGACCCAGTCGGCGTCGCGCAGGTGCTGCGCGAGATCGATCGCACCGATCAGCGTCGCGTAGGAAGCGTTCACTGCGCGCTTCCCGTGGTCTCTGCGGTCGTTTCGGCGGCGAGCCAGGCGCGTGCCTCGTCCTCGTCGTCGAAGACCTTGACCTCGGCGGTGACGAAGAGCTGCGACACCCATGCGCTCCAGGTCAGCCACTGGTCTTCCGTGAGTACCGCGATGCGGCGGAAATCGCCCGCGTGCTGGCGCGAGAACTTGATCTCCTCCCACGCCACGTCGAGCGTGAAGCCCGCCATCTGGCGCAGGTCGAAGAGCAGGTCGACCGGTCCGCTGAACTGCACCCGGTAATTGACCACGTCTTCGAACTCCTTGTAGTCGGCGAGGGTGAATTCGCCGAAGACGACGAGCGAGACGAGTTTGTCGGTGCTCTCGGTGCTGATCATGGCAGCCTCCCTGGAGGTGATCGGAGATGCCCCCACTATAGTCCGCGCACCGGCGGGGCTCAATCCGTCGCGACGGCACGGGCCGGCAGCGGTGCCGGCTTCGGGGTGGCGAGCGAGACGCCGATCGCGCCGGCCACGATCAGGCCGACCGCGAGCCAGGACGAGGCCGGCATGAGTTCGTCCCACAGCAGCATGCCGAACACGCTGGCGAAGATCACGGTGGCGTAGCTCAGGTTGGCCGACACCACGGTGCGCCCGTAGCGGTAGGAGCGCGTCATCGCGAGCTGGGCGAGCCCACCGAAGAGGCCGACGCCGAGCAGCGTGGCGAGTTGCCCGGCATCGGGGCGGTGCAACTCGCCGGCGAGTGCCCACGCCAGGCCCATCGTCGAGGTCATCACCGAGAACCAGAACACCGTGCGAACTTCCGGCTCGCCGGCACGGCCGAGCTCGCGCAGGCTCACGTAGGCGAGGCTGGCCAGGGCACCCGAGCCCAGTCCGGCGAGCGCGCCCAGCCATTGCTCGGGCTGCAGCGTGGGGCGCAGCAGCAATACCACACCGGCGAAGCCGGCGAGGATCGCGAGCACGGCGATGGCGCGCAGGCGCTCGCCGAAGAACAGCGCCAGCACCAGGGCGACGAAGAGCGGCGAGGTGTAGTTGAGCGTGACCGCGGTCGCCAGCGGCAGCAGGCCGATCGCGAAGAAGTAGCAGCCGAGCGCGATCGAGCCCGACACGCTGCGCGACAGGTGCATCTTCCAGTGCGGCGTCTTGAGGCCGATACCGCGGCTCGCCGCCAGTCCGACCATCATCAGCATGCTCACGAGCCCGCGCCAGAACACGATCTCGCCGGTCGAGAACGCCCCCGAGGCGAGCTTCACGCACACGCCCATGCAGGCGAACAGGAAGCAGGAGACGATCATCCAGAAGGCGGGCATGGCGGTTGTTGCGCTGCAACGAAGGGGACTCCATTGAATCACATCGTGGCTTTCCCGGGTGGCGGCGGGGCGCGTCCGGCGCTAGGCTCGCGGTATCGCGGTCAGCCCCCGTGCGGAGTCGCCATGGCCTACCTGCTCGCCCTCGACCAGGGCACCACCAGCTCGCGCGCGATCGTGTTCGACGCCGATGGCCGCGTGCGCGGCCTCGCCCAGCAGGCATTCGCGCAGCACTTCCCTGCGCCCGACCGGGTCGAGCACGATCCCCAGGACATCCTGCGTACCCAGCTCGACTGCGCCCGCGAGGCGCTCGCCAATGCCGGCGTGGCCGCACGCGAGGTGGCGGCGATCGGCATCGCCAACCAGCGCGAGACCACCGTGCTGTGGGAGCGCGCCAGTGGACGCGCCCTCGCCCCCGCGATCGTCTGGCAGGACCGCCGCACCGCGGTAGAGTGCGAGCGCCTGCGCGCCGCGGGCTGCGCAGAGGACGTGCGCGCGCGCACCGGGCTGGAGCTCGATCCCTATTTCTCCGCCACCAAGCTCGCCTGGCTGCTCGACCACGTTCCCGATGCGCGCGTGCGCGCCGAGCGCGGCGAGCTCGCCTTCGGCACCATCGACAGCTGGCTGCTGTGGCATCTGAGCGGCGGCCGGCTGCACCTGACCGATGCGGGCAACGCCGCGCGCACGCTGCTCTTCAACCTCCACACGCTGGACTGGGATCCGGTGTTGCTCAAGCGCTTCCGCATCCCGCCCGTGCTGCTGCCGCGCGTGGTGGCGAGCAGCGGGGTGTGCGGCGAGACCGATCCGGCGCTGTTCGGTGCCGCGATCCCGATCGCCGGCATCGGCGGCGACCAGCAGGCGGCGACCTTCGGCCAGGCCTGCCTCGCCCCGGGCATGGCGAAGAACACCTACGGCACCGGCTGCTTCCTGCTCATGAACACCGGCCATGTGCCGGTGGCGTCCGCGCACCGGCTATTGACCACCGTGGGGTGGACCGGGGTGGATGCGGCGCCCAGCTACGCGCTCGAGGGCAGCGTGTTCATGGGCGGTGCGGTGGTGCAGTGGTTGCGTGACGGCCTCGGGCTGGTGAAGCGCGCGTCCGAGGTCGAGGCCTTGGCGGCGAGCGTGCCCGACAGCGGTGGGGTGGTGCTGGTGCCGGCCTTCACCGGGCTGGGCGCGCCGTACTGGGACCCGCACGCGCGCGGCACCCTGCTCGGCCTGTCGCGTGGCAGCGGTGCGGCGCACATCGCGCGTGCGGCACTGGAGGCGATCGCCATGCAGAGCGCCGACCTCGTCCAGGCGATGGCACGCGACGGCGCCGCGCCGCTCGCCGAGCTGCGCGTCGATGGCGGCGCCGCGGCCAACGACCTGCTGATGCAGATGCAGGCCGACCTGCTCGGCGTGCCGGTGCTGCGTCCGCGCCTGCTCGAGACCACCGCCTTCGGCGCCGCCTGCCTGGCTGCGCTTGGCTGCGGGCTGTGGAAGCGGCCGCAGGAGATCGCCACGCACTGGCAACTCGACCGCCGCTTCGAGCCGCGCTGGCCGGCGGCACGGCGCGACGAGGCACGCGCCGTGTGGGTGCGCGCGGTCGAGCGTGCGCGGGCGTGGGCGCAGGACTGAGCGGCTCGCGCCGGTCGCGCTCATGGAATCCGTCCATCCGCACGCCCGTCGTCGGCTTCTCGCCCGCCTCGCCGACGCGCGCGCGGTCGACCTCGTCGTGGTCGGCGGCGGTGCCACCGGGCTGGGCTGCGCGCTCGACGCGGCGGCGCGTGGCCATTCGGTGCTGCTGGTGGAGGCGCGCGACTTCGCCGCCGGCACCAGCTCGCGCTCGACCAAGCTGATCCACGGCGGCGTGCGCTACCTCGCCCAGGGCCGCATCGGCCTGGTGCGCGAAGCCTTGCGCGAGCGCGGGCGCCTGCTGCGCAACGCGCCCGCGCTGGTGCATCCGCTGCGCTTCGTGGTGCCGGCGCGCAACCTGGCGGAGCGGCTCCTGCTGCGTCTCGGGCTCGGCGCCTACGACGCGCTAGCGGGTCGGGACGGGCTGGGCGGCTGCACGCTGCTCGACGCAGCCGGGCTGCATGCGGCGCTGCCCGGATTGCGCGAGGAGGGGCTGGGCGGCGGCGTGGCCTTCCGCGATGCCCAGTTCGACGACGCCGGCCTGGCGCTCGCGCTGGCGCGCACGGCGAGCGCCCACGGTGCGCTGCTGCTCAACCACTGCGCCGCGCACGAGCTGGTGGTGGAAGACGGTCGGCTGCGCGGCGTGGTGGTGCGCGAGGCCGAGGGTGGGCAAGCGCACCATGTCGCTGCGCGCGCGGTGATCAACGCCACCGGGGTGTGGGGCGACACGCTGCGCCGACGTGCCGATCCGGCCGCCCGCGCGCTGCTGCGCCCGAGCCAGGGCGTGCATCTGGTGGTCGACGCCGACTGTCTGCCCGGCAGCGACGCGCTGCTGGTGCCGCGCACCCCGGACGGACGCGTGCTGTTCATGATTCCCTGGTGCGGAAAGGTGCTGATCGGCACCACCGACACCCCGCGCGCCGATACGCCGGCGGAGCCCGAGCCGCTCGCGGGCGAGGTGGACGAGCTGCTGGCCGCCGCTGCGCGCTGGCTGCGTCGGCCGCCGGCGCGCGAGGCCGTGCGCAGCGTCTTCGTCGGCCTGCGGCCCTTGCTCGGCGAGGATGGAGGCGATGGTGCAAGCAGCCGGCTCTCGCGCGAGCACCGCGTCGAGGTCTCGGCGCAGGGCCTGGTCAGCGTGCTGGGCGGCAAATGGACCACCTATCGCGCCATGGCCGAGCAGGCGGTAGATGCGGCCGAGGTGGTAGGCGGGCTGGCGCGGCGGGCATCGCCGACCGCCTCGCTGGCGCTCGATTGCGGAGTGTGCGCGGGGGAGGCGGGCGAGGCGGACTTGCCGGGCGCGCCTCCGGGGCTTCCCCCCGGCGTGCTGCCCGGCGCCGCGGCGGTGCGGCGCGCGCTGCGCGAGGACTTCGCCCTTTCCGTCGAGGACGTGCTCGCGCGCCGCAGCCGCGCGCTTTTCCTCGATGCCGCGGCGGCCGCGGCGGTGGCGCCTGCTGTGGCCGACCTCCTCGCGGCGGAACTCGGCTGGAGCGCGCAGCGGCGCGCGGCCGAGCTCGCGACCTTCCGCGCGCTCGCCGCGCGCTACGGCACGCGCAGCCGCACGACCGCCTCCAGCCCGCCGTCGGGGTGATTGCGCAGCGTGACCTCGCCGCCCTGGGCATGCAGCAGGTTGCGCGTGATCGCCAGCCCGAGCCCGGTCCCACCGGTCTCGCGGTTGCGCGAGGCTTCGGTGCGGTAGAAGGGCTCGAACACCTTCTCGAGCTCGTCCTCCGCGAGGCCGGGGCCGTGGTCGCGGACGCGGATCTCGCAGTGCTCGCCCACGCAGGCCAGCGCCACCTCGACCTTGCCGCCGAACTTCACTGCGTTCTCGATGAGGTTCCACAGCGCGCGGCGCAGCGCCGAGGGGTTGCCGACGATGCGGCCCTGCGCTCCCTCGGGCACGCGCACGGTCCAGCCCATGTCGCGCGCATCCTCGGCGAGGGCCTGCAGCAGGGGGCCGAGCTCGATCGCCTGCGCCGGACTGCGTTCGTCCAGGCTGCGCGCGTAGGCGAGGCCTTCCTTCACCAGGCCCTGCATGGCGTCGAGGTCGGACTGGATGCGCGCGCGCAGGCCCTCGTCGTCGACCATTTCGGCGCGCAGGCGCAGGCGGGTGATCGGCGTCTGCAGGTCGTGGGAGATCGCTGCCAGGATGCGGGTACGCTCGGCGACGTGCTCGGCGACACGCTGCTGCATCTGGTTGAAGGCGGCGGCGGCCTGGGCGACCTCGGTGGGGCCGCGCGTGTCCATGGGTGCGCGCGTCGGGTCCTCGCCGAGCGCGCGCGCCGCCTCCGCCATGCGCGACAGCGGCCGGGTGGCGATGCGCACCGCGATCCAGGTGAGCAAGCCTACCCCCAGCACCAGCGCGGCGAGGGCGGCGAGGAAGGGGCCGCGCTGATGCGGCATGATCGGCGGCAACGGCGGGATGCCCGGCAGGCGGACCTGCAGCGGGGTGCCGTCGGCGAGCGCGAGCACGATCGCCAGGCCGGGGTGGGGGCGGTCGTCGCGCGGATGGGTGTACAGCGTGGCCGGGCGTTGCGGCATGGCCTCGCGCAACGCGGTCTGCAGCGGGTGGTCGTCGGCTAGCGGACGCAGGTGATCGTGCGGTGGGCGCAGCGCGAGGCGCAGGCGGCGGCGGCCGATCTCGTCGATCCAGCGCTCGCGCTCGGGCGGCGACATGCGGTCGAGCAGCTCGGCGACGCTGGCGATCTCCTGCGCCACGCCCTCGAACAGCGCACTGCGCCCGATGCGCTCGCGCTCGCCGAGGAAGAGCGCGAGGCTCACCGCCAGCACGAGTGTCATGCCGACCAGCCAGATCAGCATCAGGCGGGCGAACAGGCTGCGCGGCAGCGGCAGGCTCATCGCGCGCCGCTCCCGTCGGTGTCCGCGGTCTCGGCGACGACCTCGGCGGCGAGCACGTAGCCCTCGTTGCGCACGGTCTTGATGATCGCCGGTTCGCGCGCGTTGTCGCCGAGGCGCTGGCGCAGCCGGCTCACCAGCAGGTCGATCGAGCGATCGAACACGTCGGCCTCGCGTCCCTGGGTGAGTTCCATGAGCTGGTCGCGCGACAGCACCTTCTGCGGGTGCGACAGGAAGACCGCGAGCATGCGGTACTCGGCGCCGGAGAGCGCGACCACCGTGCCCTCGGCGTCGACCAGGTGGCGGTTGATCGTGTCCAGGCGCCAGTGCGCGAAGCGCAGCAGGCGCGCGTTGGCGGGCGGGGCGGCGTCGAGGTTGGGCGGCAACGCGCGGGTGCGGCGCAGCACCGCGCGGATGCGGGCGAAGAGCTCGCGCGGCACGAAGGGCTTGGCGAGGTAGTCGTCGGCACCCATCTCGAGGCCGATGATGCGGTCCATGTCCTCGCCGCGCGCGGTGAGCATCAGGATCGGGGTGTTGGCGTGCGGCCCGCCGCTCGCGCGCAGGTTGCGGCACAGGGTGAGTCCATCCTCGCCGGGCATCATCAGGTCGAGCACGATGAGGTCGATGCGGTGGGTCTCGAGCGCTGCCTTCATCTCGCGCCCGTCGGCCGCGGTGGTGCAGCGCAGTCCCTGCTTCTCGAGGTAGTCGGCAAGCAGCTGGCGGATGTCACGGTCGTCGTCGACGATGAGGATGTGGTCGGACGTATTCATGCGGTGTTCTCCATGGCCTGGATCATAAGGCGGGGTGGGTCCGGCTTTGTATCCCAGCGTATCTGCGGGCGCTGCCGAGACATCAGGCTGCAAACGCGTGCCGCGCGGACAAATCCGGCTTACATCGCGGTGTTCAAATGGCTCCGTCGCCCGAACGGACGGGCAACACGGACAAGCAACCCACAGGAGAGCCATCATGAAAAACTGGATCAAGACCTCGATCGCCGCCGCCATCATCGCCACCGGCGCCATCGGCAGCACCGCAGCGCTGGCCTGGGGCGGCCATTGCGACGGCCCGCGCGGCGGCAAGGCCGGCTGGTCGCAGATGGCGCCCGAGCAGATGAAGGCGAAGATGGCCGCGCGCGCCGAGCTGCACATGGCACGCCTCGAACTGGCGCTGGCCCTGGCGCCCGAGCAGAAGCCCGCCTTCGAGCGCTTCAAGGCCGACATGAAGTCGCGCGCCGAGCGCATGGGCAGCATGATGGCCGAGCGCCGCGCCGCCGAGCCGCCGAAGACGGCGATCGAGCGCATGCAGCGCATGGAGGAGATGAGCAAGCTGCGCCAGGCCGAGATGGGCGAGGCGCGCAAGTCGGTCGAGACCTTCTATGCGACGCTGAGCGATGCGCAGAAGACGGTGTTCGATGCGGAGTTCGAGAAGATGGGCCGCAAGGGCGAGCGCGGCATGAAGGGCGGCGGTCCGCGCGACGGTGGCAGCATGGGGCCGGGCCGCGGCTGACGCCTCGCCGCATCCGCGGCTTGTCTCGAGGTCCGGGGCCGTCCTTCGGGAGGGCCCCGGTGTATTCGGGCAGGCGCGGCGCAAGTCGCGATCGGGCGGTCCCGCACACTGCAGTCCCGCCCGGATCCTGCGTGGCTCTGCGGGAACTGCGGGTGCGATGACGCCAGATCGGTTTGCGGGTCATCGTCGAAAAACGAAAAAGGCCACCCCGCAGGGTGGCCTTCCGTCTCCTCCCCCGTTATGAGGGAAGCAGTCTCTTAGTGGAACTGCTCTTCTTCGGTCGAGCCCGTCAGCGCCTTGACCGAGGACGAGCCACCCTGGATCACGGTGGTGACGTCGTCGAAGTAGCCGGCGCCGACTTCCTGCTGGTGCGACACGAAGGTGTAGCCCTGCTCGCGAGCGGCGAATTCCGGTTCCTGCACCATCTCGGTGTAGTGCTTCATGCCTTCGCCGCGGGCGTAGGCGTGGGCGAACTTGAAGGTGTTGAACCAGTTGATGTGGATGCCGGCCAGGGTGATGAACTGGTACTTGTAGCCCAGCGCCGAGAGTTCGTCCTGGAACTTGGCGATGGTCTTGTCGTCCAGGTTCTTCTTCCAGTTGAAGGACGGCGAGCAGTTGTAGGACAGCAGCTTGCCGGGGTGGGCGGCATGCACGGCCTGGGCGAACTCGCGGGCGAAGCCCAGGTCCGGGGTACCGGTCTCGCACCACACCAGGTCGGCGTAGGGGGCGTAGGCGACGCCGCGGCTGATCGATTGCTCGAGGCCGTTCTTGACACGGTAGAAGCCTTCCTGGGTGCGCTCACCGGTAAGGAAGGGCTTGTCGTTGGCGTCGTGGTCGGAGGTGATGAGGTTGGCGGCTTCGGCGTCGGTGCGGGCCAGGATGATGGTCGGCACACCCATGACGTCGGCGGCGAAGCGGGCGGCGATCAGCTTCTCGCAGGCTTCCTGGGTCGGCACCAGCACCTTGCCGCCCATGTGGCCGCACTTCTTCACGGCAGCGAGCTGGTCTTCGAAATGCACACCGGCGGCGCCGGCGGCGATCATGTTCTTCATCAGCTCGAAGGCGTTCAGCACGCCGCCGAAACCGGCCTCGGCGTCGGCGACGATCGGCAGGAAGTAGTCGACGAATTCCTTGTCGCCCGGGTTGATGCCACGCGACCACTGGATCTCGTCGGCACGCTTGAAGGTGTTGTTGATGCGGCGAACCATGGTCGGGACCGAGTCGTAGGCGTACAGCGACTGGTCGGGATACATGGTCTCGGAGGTGTTGCCGTCGGCGGCGACCTGCCAGCCGGACAGATACACGGCTTCGAGACCGGCCTTGGCCTGCTGCATCGCCTGACCGGCGGTGATCGCGCCGAAGGCGTTCACATAGCCCTTCTTGGCGCCGCCATTGACACGCTCCCACAGCAGCTTGGCACCACGCTGGGCCAGGGTGTACTCGGGCTGCAGGCTGCCACGCAGGCGGACCACGTCGGCCGCGGAGTAGCCGCGCTTGATGCCTTTCCAACGGGGATTCTCGGCCCAGTCTTTTTCGAGGGCGGCGATTTGCTGTTCGCGGGTCAGGGTCATGATGCGTCCTTATGAATGCAGGAGGGGGTCAGGCATCGCGGCGGGTTCAGGCACCGGTCGCGGTGTTCCGGCTGCAGCGGTTTTCGAGGGAGAAAGGACACTGCAGATGGGAAGAGAGTATAGGAGGCATTCCGCGCAGCAGCAATATGTCTTATATAAGACATAAGAAAAAATCTTTTCTATCTAAAACAAAGGCTTGTTAAACGCGTTTTGTATCGTGAAAAGAAATGGAGCGCTGTGAAACGGAAAGGCGGCGTCGCTCTGCTGCATTGCACGCCCGGCGGTTCCGGTAGGCGCGACGCGAGTCGCGATCCCTCCTCCGGGCGCTTGCGGTGCGTCGAGGGCCTCACATGGGCAGCGAAGCAAGCCCGGCGCCGCTCAGAGCAAGGGCTCCGCGCTTACGACCACGCCGTCCTCGTCGGCGTAGACGTGGTGGCCGGGCTGGAAGGTGACGCCGCCGAAGCCCACCGGGATGTCAACCTCGCCGACGTTGCGCTTGACGGTCTTCTTCGGGTGGGTGCCGAGGGCGAAGACGCCGAGGTCCATCTCGCCGATCGCCTTGGAGTCGCGGATGCAGCCGTACACGAGGATGCCGGCCCAGCCATTCTTCACCGCGAGTTCGGCGAGCTGGTCGCCGACCAGGGCGCAGCGCATCGAGGCGCCGCCGTCGATCACCAGCACGCGGCCATTCCCGGGTCCTTCCAGTGCCTTGCGGACGAAGGAGTTGTCCTCGAAGATCTTCAGCGTGGCGATCGGTCCACCGAAGGACGGGCGGCCGCCGTAGCTGGCGAACATGGGGGCGACGACGGCGAGCTTGTCCTCGTGCGCGTCGCAGAGGTCGGCGGTCTGGATGTTGATGCGGGCTCCTCGAGAAAGAAGTGTGGCGATGCGCCGGATGGTCGGCGCGGGAGCAGGCATGATAAACGACGTGGCCAGGGGGGACTCCGCCGGGCGGGTGGGGCGGCCATGAAAAACGGCATGCCGCGTTTCCGCCGGCATGCCGTCTTGCGAGGAAGGGGCGGAATCAGGCCGTGGCCGCTTCCGTCTCCTCGAACACCAGCTTCACCTTGTCGTCCTCGTCGAGGTCGATGGTCACCTTGCCGCCATTGACGAGCCGCCCGAACAGCAACTCGTCGGCCAGTGCCGAGCGGATGGTGTCCTGGATCAGACGGGCCATCGGGCGCGCGCCCATCAGCGGATCGAAGCCCTTCTCGGCCAGCCAGGCCTTGAGCTCGTCGCTGAAGTGGGCCTCGACCTTCTTCTCGTGCAACTGGGCCTCGAGCTGCATCAGGAACTTGTCCACCACGCGCAGGATGACCTCGTTGTCGAGCGCCTTGAACGAGATCATCGCGTCCAGCCGGTTGCGGAACTCCGGCGTGAACAGGCGCTTGATGTCGCCCATCTCGTCGCCCGGCTCGCGCTTGGCCGAGAAGCCGATCACCGACTTCTGCATCGCTTCGGCGCCCGCGTTGGTGGTCATGATGATGATCACGTTGCGGAAGTCCGCCTGGCGACCGTTGTTGTCGGTCAGCGTGCCGTGGTCCATGACCTGCAGCAGGATGTTGTAGATGTCCGGATGTGCCTTCTCGATCTCGTCGAGCAGCAGCACGCTGTGCGGCTTCTTGGTGATCTGCTCGGTGAGCAGGCCGCCCTGGTCGAAGCCGACGTAGCCCGGGGGCGCGCCGATCAGGCGGCTGACTGCGTGCCGTTCCATGTATTCGGACATGTCGAAGCGCACCAGCTCGATGCCCAGCGTGTAGGCAAGCTGGCGGGCGACCTCGGTCTTTCCGACGCCGGTGGGGCCGGAGAACAGGAAGGAGCCGATCGGCTTCTGCGGGTTGCCGAGCCCGGAGCGCGACATCTTGATCGCCTTGGCAAGCGCCTCGATCGCGGCATTCTGGCCGAACACCACGTTCTTGAGATCGCGCTCGAGCGTCTTCAGCGCGGCCTTGTCGTCGTTGGACACGGTGCGCGGCGGGATGCGGGCGATCTTGGCAACGATCTCCTCGATCTCGTTCTTGCCGATGGTCTTCTTCTGTTTGGACTTGGGCAGGATGCGCTGCGCCGCCCCGGCCTCGTCGATGACGTCGATCGCCTTGTCGGGCAGGTGGCGGTCGTTGATGTACTTGGCCGACAGCTCCGCCGCGCTGGAGAGTGCAGAGCTGCTGTACTTGATGCCGTGGTGCTCCTCGAAGCGGCTCTTGAGCCCCTTGAGGATCTCGACGGTCTCGGCCACCGAGGGCTCCACCACGTCGATCTTCTGGAAGCGCCTCGAGAGCGCGTGGTCCTTCTCGAAAATCTGGCGAAACTCGTTGTAGGTGGTCGCGCCGATGCACTTCAACTGGCCCGAGGACAGCGCCGGCTTGAGCAGGTTGGACGCATCCAGCGTGCCGCCCGAGGCCGCACCGGCGCCGATCAGGGTGTGGATCTCGTCGATGAAGAGGATCGCGTTCGGGTTCTCGATGAGCTGCTTGAGCACGGCCTTGAGGCGCTGCTCGAAATCGCCGCGGTACTTGGTGCCGGCGAGCAGCGCACCCATGTCGAGCGCGAACACCTGCGCGTTCTCGAGGATCTCGGGCACGCGGCCCTCGACGATGCGACGCGCAAGGCCTTCGGCAATCGCGGTCTTGCCCACGCCGGCCTCGCCGACCAGCAGCGGGTTGTTCTTGCGCCGGCGGCACAGGGTCTGGATGACACGCTCGACCTCCTTCTCGCGGCCGATCAACGGGTCGATCTTGCCGACCAGCGCCTGCTGGTTGAGGTTCTGCGTGTAGCTCTCCAGCGCACCGCCGGAGGACTTCTCTTCCTGCTCCTGCTCGCCCTGCTCGGGTTCGCTGCGACCCTGCGGCGGGTTGCCCTGGGGCGGCGCCTTGGCGATGCCGTGGGAGATGAAGTTCACCACGTCGAGACGCGAGATGTTCTGCTTCTGCAGGTAATACACCGCGTGCGAGTCCTTCTCGCCGAAGATCGCCACCAGCACGTTTGCGCCGGTGACCTCCTTCTTGCCCGAGGACTGCACATGCAGGATCGCGCGCTGGATCACGCGCTGGAAGCCCAGCGTGGGCTGGGTGTCGATCTCGTCCGTGCCTTCGATGCGCGGGGTGTGTTCTTCGATGAAACCGGTCAGTTCGCGACGCAACTCGTCGATGTTGGCGGCACACGCCTTCAGCACCTGGGCGGCGGAAGGGTTGTCCAGCAGGGCAAGCAGAAGATGCTCCACGGTGATGAACTCGTGGCGCTTCTGCCGTGCCTCGACGAAAGCCATGTGCAGGCTGACTTCAAGCTCTTGCGCGATCATTCAATTTTCCTCCATCACGCATGCCAGCGGATGTTGATGCTGACGAGCAAACGAGGTGACCTGCTCCACCTTGGTCGTGGCGATGTCCCTGGGAAAGACGCCGCATACCCCCATGCCCTCTCTGTGGACTTGGAGCATGACTCGCGTGGCACGTTCGCGATCCATGCCGAAATATTTCTGCAGGACGACGATGACGAAATCCATCGGCGTGTAGTCGTCGTTCAACAGCATGACCTTGAAGAGCGGGGGCGGGCGCGTGCGCGTCCGCTTGGCTTCCAGGACCAGATCGTCTTGTTTTCGGGTGCCCATAAAATCATTCTAATGAAGTCGAAGCAGAGTGCAACACGCGCTTCGTGTGCGCGTCGAGTCCCGGGAAAACCCCATGCAGAGTGTGGTTTGGCGCGCACTGCCCGAAACAGGCTTCTTGCGCTGCGGCATGAACGCATCTCCGCGCCAGGCGCGAAATCGCGCTCGGGATGGGGGTGGGTCCGTGCGCATTCATGTTGCGCTGCGCGATCGAAACCGCGCGAAATCCCGTTGACGCTGCCGTGCCGAATGCGTAAAAAAGAAGGCGAGCGCCGGCTCGAGCCTGATCCCGAGGGGCTTCCGGAGGTGGTTTTGGTCCCTGTCAGCGCCCACACGACCGCGGTTTGCGAAGGCCGCGGTGTAACAAGCAACCTTGAAGGATCCAAGCAATATGGCAACTGGTACCGTGAAGTGGTTCAACGATTCCAAGGGTTTCGGTTTCATCACGCCGGATGATGGAAGTGAAGACCTGTTCGCACATTTCTCCGCCATCACGATGAGCGGTTTCAAGAGCCTGAAGGAAGGCGAGAAGGTCTCCTTCGACGTCACCCAGGGTCCCAAGGGCAAACAGGCCTCGAACATCCAGCGCGCGTGATTCCGCGGCGCATGTGATCGTGCCCGCCACTGCCGGTGGCGGGCGAAAAAACAGAAGGGCCATCGGATCTTCCGATGGCCCTTCCGGTTTTCTGGAGCTGCCGCGTTCTGCCGGGCGGTTGCGTGCAACCGCCGCGCCAAATCACTTCAGCTTCACTTCCTTGTACGGCACGTGCTTGCGCGCGACCGGGTCGTACTTGCTGAACTCGAGCTTCCCGGGTGTGGTGCGCTTGTTCTTCGAGGTGGTGTAGAAGTGACCCGTACCGGCGGTCGACTCCAGTTTGATCTTTTCGCGGATGCCCTTGGCCATGGCCTTCTCCGTTCAGTTCGGTTGCTTACAGCTTCTCGCCACGGGCGCGAAGCTCGGCAACGACGACGTCGATGCCTTTCTTGTCGATCGTGCGCAGACCCGCGTTGGACACGCGCAGGCGGATCCAGCGGTTCTCGCCTTCGCTCCAGAAGCGGCGGCTCTGCAGGTTGGGCAGGAAACGACGCTTGGTCTTGTTGTTGGCGTGGGAAACGTTATTTCCCACCATCGGTGCTTTACCGGTCACTTGGCAGACGCGAGCCATACGATGCTCCAGGGAATTCTGATTGCGGAAAACGTGCGAGGATAATGCAAGAAGCGCGGTCGAGGCAAGCCCCGCGTACCTTCGTCGTGTTCGCAGGGTGGAATGCCAGGCAGGGTCCGGGGCCGGAGCGGAAGGGCGGGCGGAACCTCAAAGCAGGCCGCGTTCGGCGAATGATACCGGATGACCGTGCGCCGGCACCACGAAATGATCGAGCACGCGCACGTCGACCAGGCCGAGAGCGTCCTTCAGCGCACGCGTGAGCAGCTCGTCGGCGGTGCTCGGCTCGGCGGCACCGGAGGGATGGTTGTGGGCGAGGATCACGGCCGCGGCGTTGCGCGCGAGGGCGAGCTTGACCACCTCGCGCGGATACACCGAGGTTTGCGTGAGCGTGCCGCGGAAGAGATCGACCGCCTCGATCAGGCAGTGGCGTGCGTCGAGCAGCAGCACGCAGAAGGTCTCGTGGGGCAGGTGTCCGAGGCGCAGGCGCAGCCAGTCGCGTACGACCTGGGGTGAATCGAACAGCGGGCGTGCGACCAGCGTCTCGGCGAGCGCCCGCCGCGACAGTTCCATGACCGCCTGCAGTTGGGCATACTTCGCCAGCCCCATGCCAGGTACCGCGGCGAACTCGTTCGCGTCGGCGCCGCACATGCGGGTCAGGGTGCCGAAGCGGGACAGCAGCGCGCGGGCGAGGTCGACCGCGCTCTGCCCGCGGATGCCCACGCGCAGGAAGATCGCCAGCAGCTCCGCGTCGGACAGCGCCGCGGCGCCGCGGGCGAGGAGCTTCTCGCGCGGACGTTCGTCCGCAGGCCAGTCGGTGATCGCCATCGCGTGTCCGCCTCCCTCGTCGTGGCCTGTCGGCCTATCCAGAATGCATCGATCCATCGCGGAGTATAGTTCATCGTCATGAGCATGTTGAGCAATCGCAAGATCGTCCTCGGGGTTGGCGGTGGCATCGCCGCGTACAAGTCGGCCGAGCTGGTGCGCCTGCTCGGCAAGGCCGGCGCCGAGGTACACGTGGTGCTGAGCGAGGGCGGGGCGCGCTTCGTGACCCCGGTGACCTACCAGGCGCTGTCGGGCAATCCGGTGTGGTCCGACCTGTGGGATGCGCGCATGCCCAACCACATGGCGCACATCGATCTCGGCCGCGACGCCGATGCCATCCTCGTCGCCCCGGCGACCGCAGATTTCCTTGCCCGCCTCGCTCATGGCCACGCCGACGACCTGCTCAGCACGCTTTGCCTGGCGCGCGCCGTGCCGCTGATCGTCGCCCCGGCGATGAACCGCCAGATGTGGGAATCGCCGCCGACGCAGCGCAACGTCGCGCAGATCCGCGCCGACGGCGTCGCCGTGTTCGGTCCCGCGGCGGGCGACCAGGCCTGCGGCGAGGTCGGCATGGGGCGCATGCTCGAGGCGGAGGAGCTGCTCGAACGCCTCGAGGGCTTCTTCGTGCCCAAGCTGCTCGCCGGACGCAAGGTCGTGCTCACCGCCGGGCCGACCTTCGAGGCGCTCGATCCGGTGCGCGGCATCACCAACATCAGCTCGGGCAAGATGGGCTACGCGCTCGCGCGCGCCTGCGCCCAGGCGGGCGCGGAGGTGGTGCTGGTGAGCGGACCGGTGAGCCTGCCGGTGCCGGCCGAGGTGAGGCGCGTGAGCGTGACCAGCGCGCTGGAGATGCGTGACGCGGTGCTCCACGCGCTGCCGGGTGCGGACGTCTTCATCGGCGTGGCCGCGGTGGCCGATTACCGGCCGCTGGCGAGTGCCGAACACAAGCTGAAAAAGTCCGCCGATACCATGAACATCGCGCTGACCCCCAACCCGGACATCCTTGCCGAGGTGGCCGCACATGCCGACGCGCCTTTCTGCGTCGGTTTCGCCGCCGAGAGCCGCGACCTCGACGCCTACGCCGAGGGCAAGCGACGCAACAAGCGGCTGCCGATGCTGGTCGGCAACCTGGTCAGCGACGGCATGGGCGGCGACGACAACACCGTGATCCTCTACGACGACGCCGGCCGCCACCCGCTGCCGCGTGCGGCCAAGGCCGAGGTGGCGCGCGGCATCGTCGCCCACCTCGCCGGCCTGCTGCCGGCCCGCGGGCGCTGAGCGCAAACGCAACGACAGGCTGGGCCGGCACGCGCCGCCCGCCGGCAAGGAGAGCCGACATGCACCGAATCGACGTCAAGCTGCTCGACGAGCGCCTCAAGACCCATCCCCCCGCCTACGCCACGGAGGGCGCCGCGGGGCTCGACCTGCGCGCCTGTCTGCCCGGCCCGATCACCCTGCACCCGGGCGAGACCACGCTGGTGCCGAGCGGCCTCGCGATCCATCTTTCCGACCCGGGGCTGGCGGCGATGGTGCTGCCACGCTCCGGGCTCGGCCACAAGCACGGCATCGTTCTCGGCAACCTAATCGGGCTGATCGACTCCGACTACCAGGGGCAGATCTTCGTCTCGGTGTGGAACCGTGGGCGCGCGAGCTTCACCATCGAGCCGATGGAGCGCATCGCCCAGCTCGTGGTGGTGCCGGTGCTGCAGGTCGGCTTCAACTTCGTCGAGGGCTTCGAGCAGAGCTCGCGCGGGGCGGACGGCTTCGGCAGCACGGGCAAGCACTGATGCACGCAGGGATTCCTACCGGCGTCCATGTGCTGTGCCGGCGCGAGGGCCGCGTGCTGCTGATGCGCCGTGCCGGAACGGGTTTCTTCGACGGCCTCTTCAGCCTGCCCGGGGGACACGTGGAGCCGGGCGAGTCGGTGCGCGCGGCGGCGCGGCGCGAGCTGCGCGAGGAGACCGGGCTGGAGGTCGAGGAGGGCGAGCTGGCCTGGCTGGGTGTCGTCCATCGGCGCTCGGACACCAATCGCATCGACTTCTTCCTCGCCGCGGAGCGCTTCAGTGGCGAGCCCGCCATCCTCGAGCCGCACAAGTGCGATCGCCTCGAATGGCACGCGCCCGGGGCCCTGCCCGAGCGTACGGTCGAGTACGTGCGCGCCGCGCTCGCGGCCGGCCCGGCGCCGTGGATCCTGGAGCTCGGTTGGAAGGAGGCGGGCACCGCGTAGCCGCCACGCTGTGCGCAGGAGCGACGCCATGGCGAGTGTGGCGGCGGGTCTCGCGCCGGAGGACGTGCTCGCGCTCGGCGTCGATTTCGACCGGAAGCCCGCCAAGCCGCGCTCGACGCGCGACGGCGTGCTCGCCGGATGGACGATGCTGCGCTGCGCCAGAGCGGTCCCGGGTGTGCGAGTATTGCCGCACGCGGCGGCCACGCGCTGCCGCCATGCGAACCCTGCAGGAGAGCCGGATGGACCAAAAACGAAGACAATTGCTGCATGCCGTCGGGGGCTTGGGCGTGCTGGGCCTGCTTGCCACCGCCGGTCTGATCTCGCCCGCGCAGGCGCAGGCCGCCGCCGCGCGGCCCGGTTTCGACGCCCGCGAGCTGAACGCGGCGCTCGCCGCGCTGGGGGCGCAGGAGGCCAGTGCGAGCGCCGAGCTGAGTCTCGCCGCCCCCGACATCGCCGAGGTCGCCAACGCCGTCTCGGTCGAGGTGAAGAGCCGCCTGCCCGGCACCGACCGCATCGCGATCCTGGTCGAGAAAAATCCCTTCCCGCTTGCCGCGGTGTTCTCCATCCCGGAGGGCACCCAGCCCGAGGTGATCACCCGGCTGAAAATGGCGCAGAGTGCCGACGTGGTCGCGCTGGTGCGGGCAAACGGCCGCTTCCACATCGCCCGCAAGGCGGTCATCGTCACCATCAGCGGCTGCGGCTGAGCCGCGCCGGCACAGGAGAGCGACTCCATGACAAACCCGATGCGCATCCGCGCGGACGTCCGCGACGGCGTCGCCGACGTCCGCATGCAGGTCCCTCATCCGATGGAGAGCGGCCAGCGCAAGGACGACAAGGGCGCGATCATCCCCGCGCACTTCATCACCCGGCTGGAGGTCCACCACGGCGAACGCCTCGTCTTCGGCGCCGACTTCGGCCCATCCGTTTCGGCCAACCCCTTCCTGCGCTTCCGTTTCAAGGGGGCGGCCGCGGGCGATCGCCTGGTGGCGCGCTGGGTCGATAGCCGCGGCGACAGCCGCAGCGACGAGGCGGTGATCGCCGGCGCGCCGGCCTGAGCGCTTGCCGGCCGGCTCCCGGGCGGGCGCTCAGCTTGAAGCTGCGCCCGCGGCCGGCGGAAAGAGCTTGCAGAAGCGCAGCTCGACCGGGTAGGGGAAGAAGTCCTCGACGTAGCCCTCGCGGATGCGCCGCTGCGCTTCCTGCCAGAACTTCGGCGCGAGCAGGTCGCGGTGGTGCTTGAGGAAGGCCTTGCGCACCCGCGGCACGCCGAGCAGGAAGGTGGCGAACTCCTCCGGGAAGACGTCCATCGGCCCGGCCGAGTACCACGGCTCGCCCGACATCTCCATCTCCTCGTAGGGCGCGGGCGGGATCTTGCGGAAGTTCATGTCGGTCATGTACTCGATCTCGTCGTAGTCGTAGAACACGACGCGACCGTAGCGCGTGACGCCGAAGTTCTTCCACAGCATGTCGCCGGGGAAGATGTTGGCGATGGCGAGCTCGCGGATGGCGTTGCCGTACTCCTTGACCGCCTCTTCCAACTCCGGTTCGCTCGCCTTTTCCAGGTGGAGGTTGAGCGGGGTCATGCGGCGCTCGATGTAGAGGTGCTTGATGATCACCTTGTCACCGTCGATCTCGAACGAGGACGGTGCGAGCGTGCGCAGCTCGTCCAGCAGCTCGGGGTGGAAGCGCGCCAGCGGCAGCGCCGCGTAGGAGAACTCCAGCGTGTCCGCCATGCGCCCGACGCGGTCGACATGCTTGACCATCAGGTACTTGCGCTTGACCGTGGCGCGGTCCATGTTCTTCGACGCGCCGAACACGTCCTTGATGATCTTGAACACGTAGGGGAAGGACGGCAGCGTGAACACCAGCATCACCAGGCCGCGGATGCCCGGGGCGACGATGAACTGGTCGTTGGAGTGGCGCAGGTGCGCGACGAGGTCGCGGAAGAACATGGTCTTGCCCTGCTTGCCCAGGCCGAGCATGGTGTACAGCTCGCTCCTCGGCTTGTTGGGCATGATCGAGCGCAGGAACTGTACGTAGCCCGAGGGCACCTCCATGTCGACCAGGAAGTAGGCGCGCGACAGCGAGAACAGCACCGAGATTCGCCACGGGTCGAGGATCAGCGTGTCGAGGTAGAGCAGGCCGCGCTCGTTGTGGCGCACCGCGATCGCGAACGGCGTTTCCTGATAGCCGTTGACCGTCTTGCCGATGATGTAGGCGGTCTTGTTGCGGTAGAAGGCCGAGTACAGCACCTGGATCTGGCAGTTGACCTCCATCGGCGGCCACTCGCCCAGGTGCGCCTGCGCCGCGCGCAGCACGAAGTCGACGTCGCGGTCGAGATCCTCGAAGCTGCGCTGCCAGTCGAAGTCCTCGACGATGCGCCGGACGGTGGCGCGCAGGCCGCGGTCGCGCGGGTAGTAGCTCGAATACACCGGCGGGTAGGACTCGATGTACTCGGTGGAGATGGCCGGACGCGCGAACAGGTAGTCGTTGTTGAAGTAGCTGCGGTGCAGGATCTTGGTGGTGACCGAGTTGAAGAAGGTCTCGGCGAGCTCGGGCTGGCGGTGGTTGATCAGCATGCCGATGAACTGCAGCTTGACCTGCTGCCAAGTGCTGTCGTCGAGCGAGTCGGCGTCGAACTCGTCGTGCAGGCGCTGCACCGTCTCGTCGACGCGGTCGTCATAGAACTGCACGCGCTCGCGCACCGCGTCGAGCTGCTTCTGCCACTGCGCGGCTTCGTAGAGTTCCTTGGCGCGGCGCGAGGTCTCGCGAAAGATGCGGTAGTGCTTGTTGAAGCCCTCCACCAGTGCCTGCGCGATCGCTTGCGCGACCGGGCTTTCTCCCGACTGCACGTCCATCGAACCCCTCCGGAGGATCCCGCCGTCGCAGCCGCGACGGTGCCGAACACGCCGGAAATGGTAGCACCGGCCGCGTCCGCGCCGGCGTGCCATGCTGCGGTGCTTCCTTTCGACCCGCGGGGCTTTGGGACATAATCGGCCTCCGGTATAGGGCTGTGCGGCGGATTGCAGCGTGTCCCGCATGCCGTCGCCGCCTTCCGGTCCGTCCCCCGACGGACGTCTCCGTGGCAGTTCGACCACAGCAGCGCCGCGGAATCCATCCGTGGCCATTGAGCGAGGGAGCAGGCATGAGCGAATCCAAGATCAAGGTACCCGCAGGCGGCCAGAAGATCGTCCCGGGGCAGGCCGTTCCGGACAATCCGATCATCCCCTTCATCGAGGGTGACGGCATCGGCGTCGACATCACCCCGGTGATGATCAAGGTGATCGACGCGGCGGTGGACAAGGCCTACGGCGGCAAGAAGAAAATCCACTGGATGGAGGTCTACGCCGGCGAGAAGTCGACGCAGATCTACGGTCCCGACGAGTGGTTGCCGAAGGAGACCTTCGACGCACTGAAGACCTACTCGGTGTCGATCAAGGGCCCGATGACCACCCCGGTGGGCGGCGGCATCCGCTCGCTCAACGTGGCGCTGCGTCAGGAGCTCGACCTCTACCAGTGCGTGCGTCCGGTGCGTTACTTCAAGGGTGTGCCCAGCCCGCTCAAGCAGCCCGAGCTGACCGACATGGTCATCTTCCGCGAGAACACCGAGGACATCTACGCCGGCATCGAATGGCAGGCGCTGTCCGAGGGCGCGAAGAAGGTCATCGACTTTCTGCAGGGCGAGATGGGGGTCAGGAAGATCCGCTTCCCGGCGACCTCGGGCATCGGCATCAAGCCGGTGTCGATCGAGGGCACGACCCGCATCGTGCGCGCCGCGATCAGGTACGCGATCGACAACGACCGCAAGAGTGTGACCCTGGTGCACAAGGGCAACATCATGAAGTTCACCGAGGGCCTGTTCCGCGACACCGGCTACAGGGTGGCGCAGGAGGAGTTCGGCGCGCAGCCGATCGACGGCGGCCCGTGGTGCAAGTTCAAGAACCCGAAGAGCGGTCGCGAGATCCTCGTCAAGGACGCGATCGCCGACGCCTTCCTGCAGCAGATCCTGCTGCGTCCGGCCGAGTACGACGTGATCGCCACGCTCAACCTCAACGGCGACTACATCTCGGACGCGCTTGCCGCGCAGGTGGGCGGCATCGGCATCGCGCCGGGCGCCAACATTTCCGACCAGTACGCCTGCTTCGAGGCCACCCACGGTACCGCGCCCAAGTACGCCGGGCTGGACAAGGTGAACCCGGGCTCGCTGATCCTGTCTGCAGAGATGATGCTGCGCCACCTGGGCTGGAAGGAGGCGGCCGACCTGGTGATCCGGGGCATGGAGGCGGCGATCGCCGACAAGCAGGTCACCTACGACTTCGCGCGCCTGATGGAAGGCGCCAACGAGGTCTCGTGTTCGGAGTTCGGCGACGCGATGATCGCGCGCATGTAGGCGCGGAACCGGCCGGCGCCTCTGCCGGCGGTGACGAACCCGCCCGCTCCCCCCCGGAGCCGGCGGGTTTTTTCTTGCTTGTACCTTGCGTCTTGCGCCTCGCTCCTTACGCCTCTGTAAGGGATAAGTAAGACTGATCTTTCTATAATCGCCCCACTGCTGCATGGTCCGGAGCTGTCTCCAGCCTTCGCCCGTGTGGTGGCAGGTGTTTCACTTATAACGAGGAGACATGATGGAAAACAACAGTGCTTCAGGCTATTGGAAAGCCACGCTGGGACTCCTGACCAAGATCCTGATCATCTGGTTCGTGGTCTCGTTCGGTGCCGGCATCCTCTTTGCGCCCGCGCTCAACAGCATCTCGCTGGGAGGCTATCCGCTCGGGTTCTGGTTCGCCCACCAAGGCGCGATCTACATCTACATCGCGCTGATCTTCTGGTACGCGAAGAAGATGGGCGACATCGATCGCCAGTTCGACGTCCACGAGGAGTAAGAGGATTATGGATCTCCAAACCGTTACCTACCTGGTGGTCGGCGCCTCGTTCGCGCTGTACATCGGCATCGCCATCTGGGCGCGCGCCGGCAGCACCAGCGAGTTCTACGCCGCGGGCGGCAGCGTGCACCCGATCACCAACGGCATGGCCACGGCGGCCGACTGGATGTCGGCGGCTTCCTTCATTTCCATGGCGGGCCTGATCGCCAACATGGGCTACGGCGGCGGCCTGTTCCTGATGGGCTGGACCGGCGGCTACGTCCTGTTGGCGATGTTGCTGGCGCCGTACCTGCGCAAGTTCGGCAAGTTCACCGTGCCGCAGTTCATCGGCGACCGCTTCTACTCGAAGACGGCTTCGACGGTGGCGGTGGTGTGCCTGTTGACCGCGTCGCTGACCTACATCATCGGTCAGATGACTGGCGTCGGCGTGGCCTTCTCGCGCTTCCTCGGCGTCTCGAGCGACACCGGCATCTACATCGGCCAGGCGATCGTGTTCCTGTACGCGGTGTTCGGCGGCATGAAGGGCATCACCTACACCCAGGTCGCGCAGTACATCGTGCTGATCGCCGCCTACCTGGTGCCGGCCTTCTTCATCTCGCTGCAGCTCACCGGCAACCCGCTGCCGCAGCTCGGCCTCGGGTCGACCATGGCCGGCACCGATGTCTCGCTGCTCGCCAAGCTCGACCTCATCGTGAAGGATCTGGGCTTCGACCAGTACACGACCTCGATCCCGGGCAGCACGCTCAACATGTTCATGTACACCCTGTCGCTGATGATCGGCACCGCGGGCCTGCCGCACGTCATCATGCGCTTCTTCACCGTTCCGACGGTGAAGGACGCGCGCAGCTCGGCGGGTTGGGCGCTGATCTTCATCGCCCTGCTGTACACCACTGCACCTGCGGTCGGCGCGATGGCCAAGCTGAACCTGCACGGCACGGTGAACTCGGCGGTCGGTCTCGAGACCAACGCCGCAGGCAAGCTGGCGGTGAACCCGGCCACGGTCAAGGCCAACGCCGACCTGTACGCCACCGAGTCCAGCCTGCAGTACGAGCAGCGCCCCGAGTGGATGAAGCGTTGGGAGAAGACCGGTCTGCTGAAGTTCGAGGACAAGAACGGCGACGGCCGCATCCAGTACTACAACGACAAGACCAAGGACGCCGATGCCAAGGCCAAGGCCGCGGCCGCGGGTTGGAAGGGCAACGAGCTCACGGTGAACGCCGACATCATGGTGATGGCGAACCCCGAGATCGCGCTGCTGCCCAACTGGGTGATCGCGCTGGTCGCCGCGGGTGGTCTGGCTGCCGCATTGTCGACCGCCGCCGGTCTGCTGATGGCGATCTCGTCCGCGGTGTCGCACGACCTGGTGAAGAACGTGTTTGCGCCGAGCATCAGCGACAAGAACGAGCTGCTGGTGGGCAAGATCTCGATGGCGGTCGCGATCGTGATCTCCGGCTACCTCGGTCTCAACCCGCCGGGCTTCGCCGCCGGTACGGTCGCGCTGGCCTTCGGTATCGCCGCCTCGTCGCTGTTCCCGGCGATCATGATGGGCATCTTCTCCAAGAAGATGAACAAGGAAGGCGCGATCGCGGGCATGCTGGCCGGCCTCTTCGTCACGCTGTTCTACGTGTTCGCGCACAAGGGCATCTTCTTCGTGAAGGGCACCGAGTTCATCGACCTGATCGGCGGCCCGAACAGCTTCTTCGGCATCACGCCGGAAGCCTTCGGTGCGGTGGGTGCGATGGTGAACTTCATCGTTGCGGTCGTGGTCGACAAGGTGACCAAGGAGCCGCCGGAGCACATCCAGCACATGGTCGAGTCGGTGCGTATCCCGCGCGGTTCGAAGCTGGTGGACGGCGCCCACTAAGCAGCGTCCGGCAACTGTCGGGCAGCACCATCCGGCGCGCGCCGGATGGTGCGGACGGAGCCCCGCCGGTCGGATTGGCGGGGCTTTTTATTTCCGGAAAGTGGTACCGTGCAGGACGGCGATCGACTCGCCGCCCATGCTGGAGTCGAGAATGATCCTCAACGCAAGCATCGCCCTCAACTGGATACTGTTCCTCGCCCTGTTCCCGATCGCCTTCTTCTGGTTCCGGCGGGCGTGGCGGATCCTGTTCAGGCGGGATTTCTCCGAGGTCGCGCTGAAGGGCGGCATGCCGCCGCCGAACCCGGAGCGCTATGCGCCCTACACGCTTGCGATCAACCTGATCGGCGGTGGGGTGATCGTCTTCGTGATCCTCGGCATCGTGACCGGCAGCATGGACTTCGACACCTGGACCGCGAGCGCGGGGGTGACGATCTGGATGAAGTTCTTCCTGGATTTCGCGCTCGGCCGGCATGCGCACCCGATCGTGCCGCGGCGCAAGAAGGTCGAGCAAGGCAAGCCCTCTGCAGAGCACTGAAGTACGCCGCATGCCCTGCGAGCGGGCGCCGGCCTTTAGTGCCGGCTGTTGAAGCGGTAGCGCCGGTCGAGCCGGTTCATGGCGAGCACGTAGATCACGATGATCGCGAGATACACCAGCAGCGCCCCTTGGGCGAACAGATAAAAACCCAGCGGAAAGCCGAGAAAGCTCACCGTGTTGAGCGCGCTGGCGAAATATCCTCCGACGAAGGTCACGCCGAACCACACGCCGAGCAGCGTGAAGGTGAGGCGGAGATTGCTGCGCCAGTAGGCGCGCTGGCGTTCGTCGAGTTCCATTCCAGTCGCAGGCGGCCCGCCCGACCCCTCGCGGAGTCGGGCGCTGCGGGCCTTCTTAGTGGTTGCCGTTGCCGTTGGAGAACACCCGCGCCAGCTCGGCCTGGACGTCCTGCGGTGCCGGCTCGTGGCCGCCGGCCTCGAGCACGAACTCGCTCTCGCCGGCGCAGATCGCCTTCAGCCGGCTCTCGAAGCCTTCCAGAGCAGCCATCGGCACGCGCGCCGAGATCAGCGTCCACCCCGGCGCCGGGCTGTCGGTCGCGGTCAGGCGCCCGCGGCGGCCGGCGAGCTCCGCGCTCACCTCGCCGAAGAGCGCATCCGCCACCTTCACCTGCACGTCGAGCAGGGGCTCGAGCAGGATCGGACGCGCGCCCAGCACGGCTTCGAGCAAGGCATGGCGGCCGGCGGTAACGAAGGAGACCTCGTTCGAGTCGACCGCGTGATGCTTGCCATCGGTGACCACGACGCGCAGGTCCTGCAGCGGGAAGCCGGCGAGCGCGCCTTCGGCGAGTGCCTGGCGCACGCCCTTCTCGACTGCGGGCATGAAGTTGGTCGGGATCGTGCCGCCCTTGACCTCGTCGCCCAGTTCGATGCCGGCGCCGCGCGGCAGCGGCTCGACGCGCAGCGCGACCTCGCCGAACTGGCCGGCGCCGCCGCTCTGCTTCTTGTGGCGGTAGCGTGCCTCGGCCACCACGGTGATCGTCTCGCGGTAGGGGATGCTCGGCGTGGCGGTGTCGAGCTGCAGGTTCCAGCGCGTGGAAAGCTCCTCGAGCACGATCTTGAGGTGCTGCTCGCCGAGGCCGCGCACCACGGTGCGGCGGTTGCGCGGATCGAAGCTGACCTCGAGGCAGGGGTCCTCTTCCATCAGGCGGGCGAGCGCCTCGGAGAGCTTCTGCTCGTCGGCCGGCTTGCGTGTCATCAGCGCGAGGCCGAACACCGGCTGCGGCCAGGCGGCGGGGGCGAGGTGGTAGTAGTCCTCGTCGTGCGAGTCGTGCAGCACCGCGTCGCGGGTCAGCTCGTCGACGCGCGCCACCGCGCACAGGTCGCCGGGCACCGCGAGTTGGGTCTCGACCGTGTTCTTGCCCTGCATGCGCAGCAGGTGGGCGACCTTGAAGGGCTTGCGGCCGTCGCCGATGTAGAGCTGCGAGTTGGGCGTGACCTGGCCCTGATGCACCCGGAACAGGCCGAGCTTGCCGCGGTAGGGGTCGTTGGCGATCTGGAAGACATGGGCGACGACGTGGCGCTCGGCATCGAGCGCGACCTCGACCGCTTGCGCCGCCGTGCCCTCGCCCTTGAGGAAGGCGGGCACGTTGGCTTCGGTGGGGTCGGGGGCGAGCTTGCCGAGGATGTCGAGCAGTTCGCGCACGCCGGCGCCGCTGCGCGCGGAGACGAAGCACACCGGCACCAGGTGGCCCTCGCGCAGGGCCTGCTCGAAGGGGGCGTGGAGCTGCTCGGGGTCGAGCGACTCGCCCTGCTCGAGGTACTGCGCCATCAGCGCCTCGTCGAGCTCGACGACCTGGTCGACGATCGCGTCGTGGGCGGCCGAGGGGCTGGAGAAGGCGGTGGCGGCGCTGCCGTCCGGCGCGAAGAAGCAGTCGATGACGCGGCTGCCGTCGGCTGCGGGCAGGTTGATCGGCAGGCACTCGCGGCCGAAGGTGGCGGCGATGGCGTCCATCAGCGCGCCGAGGTCGGCGCCCGGGGCGTCGATCTTGTTGACCACGATCATGCGGCACTTGCCCTTCGCGGCGTCCATCATGCGCCGGGTGCCGCTCTCGATGCCTGCCGCGGCGTTGATCACCACCGCGGCGGTGTCGGCCGCGGGTAGCGCGACCAGGGCGCGGCCGCACAGGTCGGGCAGGCCCGGGGTGTCGAGCAGGTTGATCCAGTGGCCCGCCCACTCCAGGTGCACAAGCGCGGCGTGCAGCGAGTGGCCCATCGCCTTTTCCTGCGGGTCGAAGTCCGCGACCGTATCGCCGCGCTCCACGCTGCCGGGCGCACCGATCTCGCCGGCGGCGGCGAGCAAGGCCTCGACGAGGGTGGTCTTGCCGCTGCCGGCGTGGCCGAAGAGGGCCAGGTTGCGGATGTCGTGAACCGAGCTGGGTGTCATCGTGTGCCTCCCTTGCGATTGAATGCGGATGCCCTCAAGTCTGTGCCTGTCGCGGTGCGAAGGCAATCCGCCGGGGCGATCGCAGTCGGCGGGAGCCGGCGCAGCGAACCGATCGCGCGGGATCGTTCGCGTTCGAGCTACGGTGTATCGCGACTTGCGTCGCTCCCACGGGAGCGGCTGCGCTTCCGGGGCGGTGCTGCGATCGCGACTTGCGTCGCTCTCACGAGAGCGGCTGCGCTTCCGGGGTGGTGCTGCGATCGCGACTTGCGTCGCTCTCACGAGAGCGGCTGCGCTTCCGGGGCTGCGCCGTGATCGCGACTCGCGACGCTCGTACGAAGGCCACCGCGTTTCCGGAACGGCGCCGTAGGAGCGACGCGAGTCGCGATCTCCGGCCTTCCGGCCCGCGCGGGGGCTCAGGCGCTGCGCAGGCCGGCGAGGCGGGTGAGGAGGATGGCTGCCAACGGCAGCACGAGCGCGATCACGGTCACCGAGACCAGCAGCGCGCCGAGCTCGCCATAGTCGGCCGGCGTGGTGATCGCCCCGGTGGCGGCGTCCTTGACCTCGCGCGCGATCGTGTAGAGCTGGTTGAGGTACTTGGTGCCGAGCTGCGAGGCCGACAGCGCGAGGTTGGTGAAGGAGGCCATCACCGCGAAGAAGGTCGCCTTCAGGTGCGGCGGCGCCGAGTTCGCGATCCAGGCCAGCATCGGCACCATCGACACCTGGCCGAGCGGCGACTCGAGCGCGGTGTTGGCGATGGCGATGAAGCGCGCGTCCACCACGCCGCCGGTGTGCGCCGCGGTCCATTCGTGCAGGCCGTGGAACATGCCGATGATCGGCAGCGACAGCGCGGTGGTGGTGACGGTGAGGAAGATCACGATCTGCGCGATCGACTTCTCGGCCATGAAGCGGCGGAAGAGGAACAGGCCGGCGAGCGTCAGCGCGCTGGTGATGAGGTCGAGCCGCGACAGGAAGCTCTGGTCGAAGCCGAGCTCGTCGATCATCCACCAGCTCGCGCCCGCGCCCGGGCCGGGCAGGGCGCGGAAGGCGAAGATGATGATCACCGTGCCGAGCAGGGTGCGCGCGGCCTCGGGCGAGAGCTCGCGCAGCAGGCGGCTGATCATGAAGCCGATGATGGTGAACGAGGCCGCGAAGATGATCTCCTGGCCGTATTCGATGCCGGACAGCCCGACAGTGATGGTCAGCGCCACGAACACCGCGCTGCCGCCGAGGATCCACCCGTTGGGCGTGGTCTTCTCTTCCGGATCGTGGAGCAGGCGGTCGATGTCGGCGCGGCTGCGCCCGAGCGCGGCCAGCCGCTTCGCCTCGCGGCGCTTGAGGAAGCCGCCGAGCAGCACGCCGCTCACCGACAGCAGCGGGATGATCAGCGCGAGCTCGTAGATGCGCAGGTAGATCGAGACCTTCTCCACCTCGGGCAGGGCCTCCGAGCCCTGGAACATCACCACGTTGGCGAGCGACACCAGCACCGTGCCGCCGATGATCGCCACCCGGCCGAGCATCTGCATGGTGGTGTGCATCAGGCGGACTGCTTCCGGCGGGATCGGCTCGCCGCGCGCGTCCAGCCGCGGCACGGCCTCGACCGTCATGGCGTCGGCCACCGCGTCCTGCATCACGTAGCCCACCGGCGACAGCAGCACCGACAGCACGAACCAGGCCTCGATCGGCATCACCGCGCGCATCGCATCCGGGTTGCCGATGAGCCCGATCATGACCAGCAGGCTGGCGGCGATCAGCGTGGCGCCCAGATAGACCAGCCCGGCCTTGTAGCGCCACAGCAGGTCCACCAGATGCCCGATCGGCATCTTCAGCGCCCACGGGATACCGGCCCAGAAGCCGAGTGCGGCGAGGAAGGCAGCCGACAGGCCGAGGTAGTCCTTGACGAAGAAGGTGCCGACGATGCCGGTGAGGCCCGAGACGCCCGCCGCGCAATACACCATCAGCGGTGGCAGGTAGGAGAGCCGCATCTCGCGGCCGAGCTCGAGCAGGTTGCGGTCGAGCCAGCGGTAGATGGCGTGCAGCACTTGGTCGGCCCCTCGTCGTCGGGTCGTGTCGGATTCTGTTTGTTCTGGCGTCTTGCGCGCCCCGGACAGCCGTCAGCTCGCGAACAGCCGCTCCACCCAGGGCATGATCCAGGGCAGGGACACCGCGGTGATCAGTCCGTTCAATCCCATCGCCAGCGCGGCGAAGGCGCCCGCCTGCTCGCTGACCTGGAAGGCGCGCGCGGTGCCGATGCCGTGCGAGGCGATGCCGATCGCGAAGCCGCGCACGGCGTGATCGCCGATGTGCAGGCGATTCAGTACGCTGCGGCCGGCCACCGCGCCGATGATGCCGGCGCTGATCACCAGCACCGCGGTGAGCGAGGGCAGGCCGCCGATGCGCTCGGCCACGCCCATGGCGATCGGCGTGGTCACGCTCTTGGGGGCGAGCGACATCAGCGATTCGCGGCTGCCGCCGAGCAGGGCGCCGATGCCCCAGGCCGACAGCGCCGCGGTCAGCGAGCCGGCGACGAGCGCGATCAGCAACGGGCCGGCCATCGACTTCAGGCGCGGCCACTGCGCGTGGAGCGGGATCGCCAGTGCGACCGTGGCCGGGCCGAGCAGGAAGTGCACGAACTGCGCGCCGTCGAAATAGCGCTGGTAGGGCGTACCGGTGGCGAGCAGCAGGCTGGCGAGGATGGCCACGCTGATCAGCACCGGGTTGGCGATCGGATGGAAGCCGACGCGCTTGTAGATCCAGAATGCAGCCTGGTAGGCGAGCAGGGTCAGCGTCAGCCCGAGGAGTGGCGAGGTGGACAGATAGACCCAGATTTCCTCGAGGTTCGGGTTCATTTGCCGGCCTCCGTCGTCGGCTTCGGGCGCTTGTGGGTGAGTGCCTGGAGCACCAGCGCGGTCACCGCCAGTGCGAGGAAGGTGCTGAGGAACAGCGCCACCACCAGCGGCAGCCATTCGGCGGCGATGCGGTCGCCGTAGATGACGATGCCGGTGCCCGCCGGCACGAACAGCAGTGACAGGTGCTGCAGCAACTGGCCGGAGGTCTGGCGCAGATCCTCGCCCGGACCGCCGCGCACGAGCAGCGCGAGGAAGAGCAGGGCCATGCCGATCACCGGGCCGGGAATCGGCAGCGCCAGCGCGCGCGCGATCACCTCGCCGACGAGCTGGAAGACGAGAAGCAGGGTCAGGGCGGCGATCATGGTCGGAGTCCCTCGCGAAGTCACTGGAAGGGGGCGCCGAACGGGGGCGCCGGACGGGGGCCGGAGGAGGCAGGCGAAACGAGCTTACAGCAGGGCGTGGCCGACCGCGCGCACCGCGATGCCGACCATCGCGCCGAGCGCGGCCGGCCTCCACACCGCCGCCACGCGCCGGCCGGCCGAGATCAGCACCGCCACGCCGGCGACGTCGAAGGGGTGGATCAGGAAGCCGGCACTCGCGTTCAGGGTGGCGACGGTGGTCGTGCCCGCCTTCAGCATCTCGTCCATCACGCCCATCATCGCGGTGCCGCCAGCGATGTACTTGGTGAGCGTGAGCAGGATCAGCGCGGGGTCGAGCTCGAACGCGCGCAGCAGCGGGGCGAGCAGCGCGGTGAGCGCGTCGATGCCGCCGCTTGCGCGCAGCGCCATCACCGCCACCAGCGCGAGCACCAGCATCGGGATCGCGCCGACCGAGATCTTGAAGGCCTCGGCGCCGGCGCGGTTGATGACGTCGAGCACACCCTTGGCGTCGTCGGCGACGCGGTGGTGCAGGGTCTCGTCCAGTGGCGCTTCGGCCGCCGACAGGCCGCGGCCGAAGCCATGGTAGGTCACCGCGGCGGCCGCCAGTCCGCCGAGCACCGACAGCACCAGCGCCGGCCCGAAGGCGAGTCCCATCGAGGCCATCGGGAAAGTCACGTTGGCCTGCGCCATCGCCATCACCATGGCCAGCGTGGCGGCGAGGTGGCGGTCGGACGCGCCGCGCCCTTCCATCATGGTGAGCGTGGCCACCGGCGCGGCGAAGCTCACCAGGTTGATCTGCAGCGCGGCGAACACGCCCAGCCCGGTGAGCCCGAGCGGGCGCAGCAGCGGCGCCAGGCGGGCGACCACCCAGTCGAGCACACCGCGCGCCTCGAGCAGGCGCATCAGCGACAGCATCACCACCATGATCGGCAGCAGCACGAAGAGGGAGAGCTCGACCGCCGAGCGGCCGGCCTCGAGGATGATGCGGGTGAGTTGGTCCATCGGCGGTGGGCAAGCGGTTTGCTGCAGTGCAAAAAACAGAATGATACCGTGTCCGGCGGGACGCCCGTGCAAGCCGGCAGCACGGCCACCGCCGATGCTCCGCTACGCAGCCCCGTCCACTGCGGGGCGTGCAGCGCCCGGGCGGAACACCCGCACGCCGCCGAGCACCCCGGCGATCAGCAGCGCGATCCCCGCGCTCTCGGCCATGCCCGGCCAGCGTCCGTACCACAGGAAGGCGTAGAGCAGCGCGGCGAGCGTCTCGAACACGATCAGCTGGCCCACCAGTGCGGCCGGCAGCAGGTGGCTGGCGCGGTTCCACAGCAGGGTGCCGAGCCAGGACGCGGCCAGGCCGAGCAGGATGCACATGCCGACGAAGGCCTCGGGGCGCGGCCCGAGCGGCCAGGCGAAGCCCGCTCCGCCGGGCGCGAGCCGGGTGTCCCACAGCCAGTAGCCGATGCCGGCGACGATCGCCACCGGCAGCGTCGCCAGCCCCTGCGCGGTCGCCCATGCGCGCGACAGCCCGGCACCGCGTGCGCGCAGCCAGCGGCTGTTGCGGATCGGATACCAGGTCCAGCAGGCGAGCGCGCACAGCCCGAAGCCGATGCCCAGCAGGTAGTCGGCGGAGGCGTCGGCGGGCAGTGCGTGCGCGCTCGCCGAATGCACCGCGAACAGGCCGCCGAGGATGAGCGCCAGCGGTGCTGCGAGGCGGATCCACGGCGCGCTGTCCTCGCCGCCGCCGTGGTGGCGGTCGAGCAGGTTCGCGGTGATCGCGATCACCACTGGCAGGGTGCCGATGATCAGGGTCGGCACCGGCCCGCCGGCGAGCTGGATCGCGCTCGCCAGCGTGGCGTAGTAGACCAGGTTGCCGACCAGCGCGAGCTTGACCGCCTCGATCCAGTCCGCGCGCGTGAGGCGGGCGAGCGCCGCGCGATCGAACCACGCCAGCCCGAGCGCGAGCACGCCGAAGGCGAGGTAGCGCCCGATCGCGAGCATGAAGGGCGGGTAGTCGGCGAGCAGCAGCGGGGTGAGGAACACCAGGCCCCAGAGCAGGCCCGCGCCGAGCGCGGCGGAGAGACCGGCGAGCATCGGCGCGCTCAGAGCGTCTTGCCGAAATAGTAGACGGTGAGCACGCCGCCGACCGCGATGATGAAGCGGCGCAGCCACAGCGCCGGCAGCTTGCGCGCCACCGCCGCACCCCAGTAGCCGCCGATCGTCGCGGTCACCAGCATGACCAGCGTGTGCGGCCACGACACCGCGTCGGCGATCACGAAGGTCGCCACCGCGACGCTGTAGATCACCGCAGACAGCCAGTTCTTCAGCGCGTTGATCTCGTGCACGTCCTTGAAGCCCTGGATGGCGAGCGCGGCGATCATCAGGATGCCCATGCCGGCGCCGAAGAAGCCGCCATAAAGGGAAACCGCGAGCTGGAATACGTAGCCGCCCGGGCCGATATGGCGTTCGTCGACCCCTTCCGGAGAGGGCTTCCATTTTTTCACCAGCGCGGAGATCTGCGCGCTGAAGGCGAACAATACGGTGGCAAGCAGCAGCAACCAGGGGATCAACTGCGCGAACGCGGCATTGGAAGTGGCCAGCAGCAGCAGGCCGCCGCCGATGCCGCCGACGAAGGCGATCACCGAGAGCATCGGCAGGCTGCGCGAGAAGCGCTTGAGCTCGCGCCGGAACGCCCATGCGCCGGCAAGGCTGCCCGGCCACAGCGAGACCGAGTTGCTCGCGTTGGCCACCACCGGCGGCACGCCGATCGCGAGCAAGGCGGGGAAGGAGAAGAAGGTGCCGCCGCCGGCGACCGAGTTCACCGCGCCTGCGGCGAATGCGGCGGCCCCGATGAGGGCGATCTCGAAGAGGGTGAGGCCGGACATGTGGAGGGCGGGACGTCGGGGAGGGCTGGGTCGACAGGCGTGGTCCGTGCCGGAGTGCGGCCGGCCCGCAAATGGCGCGGCTGCCACGGGGGCGCACCCCCGTGGCGCTGCGTTCTTGCTCGGGCTGGTCTCCTCCGCCCTGAATTGGCGCGCATTCTAATGGAGGCAAATAGCAAAATGTAGGTGTGGGAGAAGAATTTTCTATCGAATACGGGTTCTCCCCGATGCTTCGCGCCCTCGCGTCTGCCGCCACCTCCCCCGGTGATCCACCCGCCCCGGCGGGCCGCATGCGGTGTTGCCGCGCCCTTCGCGCTGGGTTAAGATGCGCGCCCTTGGCCGGTGTAGCTCAGTTGGTAGAGCAGCGCATTCGTAATGCGAAGGTCGGGAGTTCGAGTCTCTTCTCCGGCACCAATGGTTTCAAGCACTCAGGGCGGTCCTTCGGGGTCGCCCTTTTTGCTTTTCAGCTGGCATGTAGCCGTCCTGCAAGCGCCTCGCGGAAGCGATGTGCCGAGTCGCCGAGGGCGTGCGTCCTGCCCGGGCCGCCGGGCTCCCGCTTGCGAGGCCGCTGGGTTATCGTGTCGGTTCCCATTCCAATTGTCTCCGGCCTTGCAGCGATCGCCCTCGATTCCGCGCCGAGGGACGCGGAGCGCCGCTGATGGGGCCGGACGGAGACCGAACATGAAGACTTCCCTGATCCTTACCCTGGTCGGCCCCGATCGTCCCGGCCTGGTGAGCGCGGTGTCGGCCTGCGCCGGCGCCCACGGCGCGAACTGGATGGAGAGCCGCCTGACCCGGCTGGCCGGGCAGTTCGCCGGCGTCGTGCGCCTCGAAGTGGATGCCGCGGCGGCCGACGCGCTCGAGCGCGGCCTGAGCGGGCTGGTTGCGGAAGGGCTCAAGCTGGCCGTCGTGCGGGCCGATGCGGGCGCCGCTGCGCAGGCGCGCCTGGCGCGTCTCGAGCTCGTCGGCCACGATCGTCCCGGCATCGTGCGCGACATTTCGGCCGTGCTCGCTCGCCACGGCCTCAGCATCGATGCGCTGGAGACGGCTTGCGAGAGTGCCTCGATGAGCGGCGAGCCGCTCTTTCGCGCGCGCGCGGAGCTGGCGGTGCCGGCAGGGGTCGGCCTCGCTGCGGTGCGCAACGACCTGGAGGCGCTCGCGAACGAGCTGATGGTCGATCTCGATTTCGAGGAAGTGTCCGAGCCGGCCGGCTGAGGACTCGCGGAGTTCGCGGGGGCGTGGCGCGTGCCGCGCATCCGCTCGACATGCCGGGGCTCCGCGGTGTTCGCGTGCGCTTGCGCGCGCGCCACGTTGGGGCAGCGACGTGGCGATCCGATTGACGCCTACGTCAACGTAATTTAAGGTGCTGCGCTGCAGCGGACGGCGTCCGCCGTCACCGATTTTTCGAGGAGAAAGGCGATGCAGATCGAGAATGGCGTATTCGTGATCACGGGTGGTGGCTCGGGCCTGGGCGCGGCGAGCGCGCGCATGCTGGTCGAAGCCGGTGGCCGCGTGGTGCTGGCCGACGTCAACGCGCAGGCGGGCGAGGCGCTCGCCGCTGAGCTCGGCGCTGCGGCCTGCTTCGTGCAGACCGACGTCACCGATGCCGACAGCGCCAAGGCGGCGATCGATACTGCGGTGCAGCGCTTCGGAGGCCTCAATGGCCTGGTCAGCTGCGCCGGTGTGGCGCCAGCCGAAAAGGTGGTGGGCCGCGAGGGGCCGCATCGGCTCGAGAGCTTCGCGCGTACCGTTTCGATCAACCTGATCGGCACCTTCAACATGTTGCGCCTCGCCGCCGACGTCATGAGCAAGGCCGAGCCCAATGCCGGCGGCGAGCGTGGCGTGATCGTGAATACCGCGTCGGTGGCCGCCTTCGACGGCCAGGTCGGACAGGCCGGCTACGCCTCGTCCAAGGCTGGCGTGGTCGGACTCACGCTGCCGGTGGCGCGCGAGCTGTCCCGCTTCGGCATCCGCGTAATGGCCATTGCCCCCGGCATCATGGAGACGCCGATGCTGATGGGCATGCCGCAAGAGGTGCAGGACTCGCTCGGCAAGATGGTTCCCTTCCCCTCGCGTCTCGGCAAGCCCGCCGAGTTCGCCGCGCTGGTGCGCCACATCGTCGAGAACGCCTACCTGAACGGCGAGGTGATCCGCCTCGACGGCGCGATCCGCATGGCCGCCAAGTAGGAAGGCGTTGCACCGCAGCAGCCGCCTGCCGGCGATGCTGCGGTGCAATAGCCGGGGCGGGTGAATTATGTTATTAAACCGGTTCCAATTTTTCCCGCCCCGCGCATCTGCGCTCGGGGCGGTTTCGCTTGGCGCCGATGACTCCTGTAGAACAGCCCGTTTCCGCGGCCGCCGCCGCAGCCGATGCCGCCGCGGATCGCGACTGCTATCACTGCGGTCTGCCGATCCCTCCCGAGACGCGGCACTACGTGCGCATCGACGGCCGCGAGCGGCGCATGTGCTGCGTCGGCTGCGAGGCGGTGGCGCAGTCGATCGTCGATAACGGCCTGGTGGATTACTACCGCCATCGCGACGCGATGCCCGAGACGCGGCGCGAGGCCATGCCGGTCGAACTGCAGGAGCTCGGCCTCTTCGATCACCCTGACTTCCAGAAGAGCTTCGTGCGCCCGGTCGGCGAGCACGAGCGCGAAGCCGCGTTGATCCTCGAGGGCATCACCTGCGCCGCCTGCGTGTGGCTCAACGAGAACCACGTCGCCCGCCTGTCCGGCGTGTCGGCGATCGAGATCAACTACGCCACCCGGCGTGCGCGCGTGCGCTGGGACGAGCGCCGGATCAAGCTTTCCGACATCCTCGCCGCGATCCAGGCGATCGGCTACCGCGCCTATCCCTACGACGCCGAGCGTTCCGAGCAGCTCGCCCATCGTGAGCGGCGCTCGATGCTGTGGCGGGTGTTCGTCGCCGGCTTCGGCATGATGCAGGTGATGATGTACGCCTTCCCGGTCTACGTGGCCGGCGAGGGCGACATGACCTGGGACATCGAGCAGCTGCTGCGCTGGGCCAGCCTGCTGCTGACGCTCCCGGTGGTGCTGTATTCGGCCGCGCCCTTCTTCCAGCGCGCCTGGCGCGACCTGCGCCTGCGCCGCCTGGGCATGGACGTGCCGGTCGCGCTCGGCGTGGGCAGCGCCTTCGCCGCCAGCCTGTGGGCGACGCTGACCGACGGGCCGGAAGTCTATTTCGATTCGGTGACGATGTTCGTGTTCTTCCTGCTCGGCGGACGCTACCTCGAGATGATCGCGCGGCAGAAGGCGGTGCGCGGGGTGGAGGAATTGGGCAAAGCCTTGCCCTCGTTCGCCGAGCGCATCGCCGGCTGGCCGGGGGAGTCCGCCGGCGAACGCGTGCCGACCTCGCAGCTGGTGGCGGGGGACGTGCTGCGTGTGCGCCCGGGCGAGGTGATCCCGGTCGATGGTCTGGTGGTCGAGGGTCGCGGCGAGGCCAACGAGGCGCTGCTGACCGGCGAGAGCATGCCGGTCCCCAAGGCGGTCGGCGATCGTGTCACCGGCGGCAGTATCAACGTATCCTCGCCGCTGCTGGTGCGCGTCGAGCAGGTCGGCGACGCCACTCGGCTGGCGGCGATCCGTCGCCTCATGGAACGCGCAGCGACCGAGAAGCCGCGCATCGCCTCGCTTTCGGACCGCATCGCCGCCTACTTCATCGTCACCTTGCTGGTGCTGGCCGCGGGAACCGGGGTGGCCTGGTACCTGATCGATCCCGCGCGTGCGCTGTGGGTCTTCGTGTCGGTGCTTGTGGTCGCATGTCCGTGCGCGCTCTCGCTCGCCACGCCGACTGCGCTCACCGTGGCCACGGACACGCTGGCGCGCATGGGTGTGCTGGTGACGCGCGGGCATGCGATCGAAACGCTGGCGCGGGCCAATCGTTTCGTCTTCGACAAGACCGGCACCCTCACGCTCGGCAAGATGCGGGTGGAGGAGGTGTGCGCGCTCGGCAGCGTGGACGCGGACCGGCTGGTGGTGCTGGCCGCGGCGATCGAGCAGGGTTCTGCACACCCGGTTGCTGCCGGCCTGCGCGCGGCGGCGGGTGAGGCGGCCTTGCCGGCGGTGGCCGAGCTGGCTGCCGAGACCGGGCAGGGGATGCACGGCGTGGTCGAGGGCGAGCGCCTCTGGATCGGCCGCCCGGGCTGGGTCGCGGGTGTCGCCGGCCTCGCCGCGCCTGCTGCGCTCGCGGGCTTCGCCGCGCCCGGCGGCACGGTGATCGCACTCGCCGGGCGGGGCGGCTGGCTTGGGCTGTTCCGCCTTGGCGACAGCCTGCGCGCGGATGCGCCGATGATCACCCGTCGCCTGGCGGCCGAGGGTGCGGCGCTCGGCCTGCTTTCCGGCGACGCGCAGCCGGTGGTGGATGCGGTCGCCGCCCGGCTGGGAATCCACGACGCGCGCGGTGGCCTGGATCCGCAGGGCAAGCAACAGGCGATCGTCGACATGCAGCGCGACGACAGGGCGGTCGTGGCGATGATCGGCGACGGCGTGAACGACGCCCCGGTACTCGCCCAGGCCCACGTTTCGGTGGCGATGGGCGGCGGTACCGACCTCGCGCGCAACCAGGCCGACATCGTGCTGCTCAACGAGCGCTTCGTCAGCCTTGCCGACGGGATCGTGCTTGCGCGCAGGACCCTGCGCATCATCCGGCAGAACCTGTGGTGGTCGTTCGCCTACAATTTCACCTCGGTGCCGCTCGCCATGGCGGGGCTGGTGACCCCGTGGATGGCCGGCATCGGCATGGCGGCGAGTTCCTTGCTCGTCGTGCTCAACGCGATGCGCCTGCAGCGCGCCACGCGCACCGAGCGCGCAGGCGCGGAGAACTGAGATGGAAAGCCTCTACTTGCTGATTCCGCTGTCGGTCGTGCTGGTCTTCGTCATCGGGGTGTTGTTCTGGTGGTCGCTGCGCAGCGGCCAGTACGACGACCTCGAGGGTCCGGCCTACCGGCTGCTGATGGACGACCGCGAACAACTCCCGGCGGACGGGCAGGAGAGGGATGGAGACCCGTCCGGCGAGGTGGCTGCGAATGGGGTTTCCGATCGCCGTACCGGTTCCGCGGGTGAGCAATCGAGGTTTCGTTGACCTGCGTCAACTGCTGTCTCGTGTAACGGTGGAAAATATCGGCGTTGCGACCGATCGCCTTTCATGACGATGGCGAGTGGTCCGGGGTTTATGTCTCTCTGTTGGGGTTGGGGGTGCGTGCAGACGCACCCTTTTTTTTGCCTCTCGAAAGGCATGCCGAAACCGCTGGATGCCTTGCAGGCATTGGCTTCCAGCCCGCTCGCACGATTGCGCGCCGCGCTCGTTGCTGGGTTTTGGGTTTGTTTTTGGACTAACTCCAATTTCCCCTTCCTTGGCCCCGTCTGCTGCAATACAATATTGACTTGTGTCAAATTGCGTATGTGGTCGTGGCGTATTCTCGCCCGAGTGGTTCGCCGCGGAAGTCTGCTGCGGCGCGACGCAAGCAGGGGTTTTCAAAAACAAAGAGGTGATCCAGATGCAATCGCAAGCGACTTATAACTATAAAGTCGTGCGCCAGTTCGCCATCATGACGGTGGTGTGGGGCATCGTGGGCATGCTCGTCGGCGTGATCGCCGCGGCACAGCTCGTGTGGCCCCAGTTGAACGTGCACGAATTCCTGCATTTCGGCAGGCTCCGTCCGCTGCACACCAACGCGGTGATCTTCGCGTTCGGTGGCTGCGCGTTGTTCGCGACGTCGTACTACGTCGTCCAGCGCACTTGTCACACCAGACTGTTCGCGCCGGGCCTGGCCGCGTTCACCTTCTGGGGCTGGCAGCTGGTCATCCTGCTTGCCGCGATCACCCTGCCGCTGGGTTACACCACCTCCAAGGAATACGCCGAGCTCGAATGGCCGATCGACATCCTGATCGCGATCGTGTGGGTGTCCTATGCCATCGTGTTCTTCGGCACCATTGCCAGGCGCAAGGTCTCGCACATCTATGTGGCGAACTGGTTCTTCGGCGGCTTCATCCTCACCGTCGCGCTGCTCCACATCGTGAACAGCGCCGCGATCCCCGTCTCGCTGACCAGCATGAAGTCCTATTCGGCCTATGCCGGCGTGCAGGACGCGATGATCCAGTGGTGGTACGGGCACAACGCGGTGGGCTTCTTCCTGACTGCGGGCTTCCTCGGCATGATGTACTACTTCGTGCCCAAGCAGGCCGACCGTCCGGTGTATTCCTATCGCCTGTCGGTGGTGCACTTCTGGGCGCTGATCTTCACCTACATGTGGGCGGGTCCGCACCACCTGCACTACACCGCGCTGCCCGACTGGACCCAGTCCGTGGGCATGGTGTTCTCACTGATCCTGCTGGCGCCGTCCTGGGGCGGCATGATCAACGGCGTGCTGACCCTGTCGGGCGCCTGGCACAAGCTGCGCACCGACCCGATCCTGAAGTTCCTCATCACCTCGCTGTCCTTCTACGGCATGTCGACCTTCGAAGGCCCGATGATGTCGATCAAGACGGTCAACGCGCTGTCTCACTACACCGACTGGACCGTCGGCCACGTGCACTCCGGCGCGCTCGGCTGGGTGGCGATGATCTCCATCGGCTCGGTGTACTTCCTGCTGCCGCGCCTCTACGGCAAGAGCGAGATGTACAGCGTCAAGCTGATCAACGCCCACTTCTGGATCGCCACCATCGGCATCGTGCTGTACATCGCCTCGATGTGGATCTCTGGTGTGATGCAGGGCCTGATGTGGCGCGCGACCAACCCGGACGGCACGCTGACCTACTCCTTCGTCGAGTCGGTCAAGGCCAGCTACCCGTTCTGGACGATCCGCTTCATCGGCGGCGCGATGTTCCTCGGCGGCATGCTGATCATGTTCTACAACATGGTGAAGACGATCGCCGGCCAGAAGGCCTATGACGCCCCGGTGCTCGCGCCCGCGGCTGCCCACGCCTGATCGGAGAACAACAACATGGCTCAATCGAAACACGAAAAGATCGAACGCAACGTATTCCTCATGATCGTGCTCACGCTGATGACCGTCAGCGTGGGTGGTCTGGTGGAGATCGTGCCGCTGTTCTTCCAGCACTCGACCACCACCGCGATCGACCACAAGGGCAATGCGCTCGACGTCAAGCCGTACGATCCGGTCCGTCTCGTGGGGCGCGACATCTACGTCCGCGAAGGCTGCTACAACTGCCACTCGCAGATGATCCGTCCGTTCCGCGCCGAGACCGAGCGCTACGGCCACTATTCGGTCGCCGGCGAGTACATCTACGACCACCCGTTCCAGTGGGGCTCCAAACGCACCGGTCCGGACCTCGCCCGCGTCGGTGGCCGCTACTCCGACGAATGGCAGCGTGTGCACCTGCTCAATCCTCGCGACGTCGTGCCCGAGTCGAACATGCCGGCCTTCCCCTGGCTCGATCGCCCGGTCAGGGCGGCGGACATCCAGGATCGCATGCGCGCGCTCAACAAGGTCGGCCTGCACAAGTACAGCGACGAAGAGATCGCCGCCGCGCCGGCTGCGCTCGAGGGCAAGACCGAGCTCGATGCCGTGGTGGCCTATCTGCAGGGCCTGGGCACCGCGATTTCGCACTTCAGGTAAGGATGCACACGCGCCGTGGATATCAACGATTTCCGTAGCCTGATCACCGTGCTTGGATTGCTGTGCTTCCTGGGCATCTGCGCGTGGGCGTACAGCAAGCACGCGAAGGCCGGTTTCGACGAGGCGGCGCGTCTGCCCCTGAGCGACGACGACCTGCCGGCCCCGCGCGGCCGGCAAGACCAAGAGGGAAAAACAAATGGCTGACTTTATCAGCGGTTTCTGGAACATGTATGTGATGGTCCTCGTGACCCTCTCCATCCTGTTCTGTGTGTTCGTGCTGGTGTCGAACATGACCAAGCGCGAGAAGGGGCAGGTCGAACTGCACGGTCACGTGTGGGACGAGACGCTCGCCGAGTACAACAACCCGCTGCCGCGCTGGTGGATGTACCTGTTCTGGATCACCATCGTGTTCGCCGTGGTGTACCTCGCGATCTACCCGGGCTTCGGCAACAGCAACCAGAGTCGCGGCCAGTGGGCGCAGTACGACAGCGAGATGCAGGCCGCACAGGAGCGCTTCGGCCCGGTGTTCGCCAAGTATCGCGAGATGGACGTGATGGCGGTCGCCGCCGATCCCGAAGCCAACGCGATGGGCAAGCGCCTGTTCCTGACCTACTGCCAGCAGTGCCACGGCGCCGCGGCGCAGGGTGCGAAGAGCTTCCCCAACCTGACCGACAGCGAGTGGCTGTGGGGCGGAGCGCCGGAGAACATCAAGGAGACCATCACCAACGGCCGCAACGGCGTGATGCCTCCGTTCGGTCCTGCGCTCGGCGCCGACGGCGTCAAGGACGTCGCCAACTACGTACGTTCGATGAACGGCCTCGCCCACGACTCCGTGCGTGCTCAGCGCGGCAAGGAAGCCTTCGAGGCCAACTGCGTGGCCTGCCACGGCGCGGACGCCAAGGGCAACCCGATGCTGGGCGCGCCCAACCTGACCGACAACCGCTGGCTGTACGGCTCGTCCGAGGCGGTGATCATCGAGACCGTCACCAACGGTCGCAACAACAAGATGCCCGCCTTCGGAGCCTTCCTCGGCGAGGACAAGGTGCACCTGCTCGCCGCCTACGTGCTGAGCCTGAGCAAGAAGTAAGCGTCACCCGCAGTAGCTGCAGCAGCATCGCATCCCCGGGAGGAAGGGGCCCTCCCGGGGTTCTCGATAACAACAAGAACAAGAATTCATCGGTAACAAGGCCATGAAAAGCGCATCCCCCGAGCCGCAGAAGGCGGCAAGACCCTCCAACCCCGAGTCCTCCCAGGACACGCTCTACGCGGCACGCAAGAAGCTCTACGTGCGCTCCGTCACCGGCCTGTTCGCCAACTGGCGGTGGGCGTTGGTGTGGATCACCCAGATCTTGTTCTACGGTCTGCCCTGGCTGAGCTGGAACGACCGCCAGGCCGTGCTTTTCCATCTGACCGAACGCAAGTTCTACATCTTCGGCTGGGTCTTCTGGCCGCAGGACGTGTTCTTTCTCGCGATCCTGTTGATCATCTCGGCCTACGCCCTGTTCTTCTTCACCGCGATCGCGGGCCGCCTGTGGTGCGGATATGCCTGCCCGCAGACGGTGTATACCGAGATCTTCATGTGGATCGAGGAGAAGATCGAGGGCGACCATACCCGCCGCCAGAAGCTCGACCGCGCGCCGATGAGCTCCGGCAAGGCGCTGCGCCGCGCCGTCAAGTTCCTCGTCTGGGGCATCGTCGCGCTGTGGACCGGCTTCACCTTCGTGGCCTATTTCTCCCCGCTCGACGAATTGCTGGCCTCCTTCAACGGTCTCACCTTCGGGCCCTGGGAAACGTTCTGGATCCTGTTCTACGCCGGCTTCACCTACCTCTTCGCCGGCGTGCTGCGCGAGCAGGTGTGCAAGTACATGTGCCCGTACGCGCGCTTCCAGGCGGTGATGTTCGACCCCGACACCCTGGTGATCACCTACGACGAGGCACGTGGCGAGCCGCGCGGAACGCGCAAGAAGGGCATCGATCCGCGCTCCGTGTCCAAGGGCGACTGCATCGACTGCGGCATCTGCGTGCAGGTTTGCCCGACCGGGATCGACATCCGCGATGGCCTGCAGTACGAATGCATCGGCTGTGCCGCCTGCATCGACGCCTGCGACCAGGTCATGGACAAGATGAACTACCCGCGCGGCCTGATCCGCTACTCGACCGAGAACGCGATGAAGCGCAATTGGGGCTCCAAGGAGATCCTCGCGCACGTGTTCCGGCCGCGCACGCTGATCTACGGCACCATCCTGGCCGCGATCTGCGCTGCCTTCGTGTGGGGCCTGGCTGCGCGCGAACCGCTGCGTGTCGACGTGCTGCGCGACCGCTCCTCGCTCGGACAGGAGATCGAGGGTGGCCTGATCGAGAACGTGTACCAGCTCCAGGTCATGAACATGACCGAGTCGCCGCGTGCGTTCAGCATCGGCGTCTCCGGCCTGAACGGAATCCGCATCAAGGGTCCGCAGCGGGTCGAGGTCGCGCCGGCCGGCGTGCAGTCGGTCACCGTTCAGGTGCACGTCCCCTACGACGAAGGCAAGCCGGGGGCCAACACGATTTTCTTCGACGTCGCTGCGGAGGATGATCCCGCCTTGACGCTCAAGGAAGAGTCCACTTTCCTGGTACCGCGCTGACATGCGAAGCAAGAAGCCCGAAGCCCCGGTCGAGCCCTGGTACCGCCAGGGCTGGCCCTGGTTCCTCATCGCCCTGCCCGCGACCGCGGTGGTCGCCGGCATCGCCACCCTGGTGATCGCCGCGAAGACCTTCGACGGCATGGTGGTCGACGACTACTACAAGGAAGGCCAGGCGATCGTGCAGACCCTCGGCCGCGTCGAGCACGCCCGCGAACTCGGCTTGCGCGCCGCCTTGCGCATCCGCAGCGACTCGATCCATGTGGAGCTGACGGCTACCGCGCCGGGCAGCCTGCCCGACAGCATCCGCCTGACCGTCGCCCACCCCACGCGGAGTGGCCTCGACCAGGAACTGCTCGTCCGCGGGCGCTCCGGTGTGTATGAGGCCACGCTCGCACCGCTGAGCACCGGTCGCTGGTTGTTCGTGATACAAGACGAGGCCCGAAGCTGGAGAATGGACGGGTCCGCTTACCTCCCTGCAGAGATGGAGATCCGGATGGATCCGAATGTCTGAGTTTCTTGCAAAGGGAGAAGCACCATGGCCTGGGAATTGTTGTTCAAGAGCGATATCGGTCTGCTGAGCCTCTTCACCATCGTCTTCATTCTGGTGATGGCCGTCTACCTTTACCGCTTCGCCCGCCGCCATATGGCGGAGGACGAGCAGAAGGCCCGTAGCGCCCGCTCATGAGCGATCCGCACCGCGGATGAAAACGGCCCGCACGAGCGGGCCGCATGCTTTGGGGGGCCGCGCGCGGGGCCGATGCCGGTGTCAGCGGTAGACCAGAACCGGCGTCTTGCTGTGGGTCAGCACCTTTTGCGTCTCGGAGCCGAGCAGCAGGCCTGCGATGCCGCGACGGCCGTGCGAGGCCATGAAGATGAGGTCGCAGCCATGGCGGTCGGCGGCGTCGATGATCGCCTCGTAGGGCACCTCATTGACCGCGGTGTCGCTGTCGCAGGCCACGCCCGCCGCTTCCGCCGCACCGCGCGCCTTTGAAAGGATCGCCTCGGCTTCGGATGCAGCCGATTTCGCGAACTGCTCGGGCGTGGTCGGATCGATCAGCGCGCCCTCGCCGTAGATCGGCATCGGGAAGTCCGGCTGCGAATAGAAGAAGGTGATGCGCGCGCCGGTCTCCTTCGCGAAGGAGACGGCACGGGCGACCGTGCTGTCCGAGAGTGCCGAGCCGTCGGTCGGTACCAGGATGTGCTTGAACATGACGTACGCTCCCTGTGGTGTGTCGTGCTTCGATTATAGCGAGCGGATGGGGTCCGCCATGATTGATCATGATCAAGCCGTCGAGCGATCACTAAGGGCACAGTGGGAACCCCTGAAAGATCGGCGAGGCCAGCGATGATGCTCACCTTCCTTGGCGCTGCGGGCGAGGTCACCGGCTCCTGCCTGCGGGTCGATCACGAGCGCGGTGCATTTCTGGTGGATTGCGGCCTTTTCCAGGGCGGGCGCGAAGCCGACCGCAAGAACCGCGACGCCCTCGATTTCGAGCTGCGCGACATCGATTTCGTGCTCCTCACCCACGCCCATCTCGATCACTCCGGCCTGCTGCCGCGCCTCGTGGCACTGGGATATCGAGGGCGCATCTTCGCCACCACGGCCACTGTCGATCTGCTCGGCGTGATGTTGATGGATTCCGCCCATATCCAGGAGAAGGAGGCCGAGTGGGCGCTGCGCGACACGCGCTCGCGCAAGATGGCACGCCGGGCGGAGGTGGCCCCGCTCTACACCGTGGAGCAGGCGCGTACCAGTCTGGGCCGTTTCGTCCCCACCGACTACGACGACTGGATCGAGCCCGGCCCGGGCGTGCGCTGCCGCTTCCGTGACGCCGGGCACATCCTCGGTTCGGCGATCCTCGAGATCGACGTCGGCGAGCGCGGCCACACCCGCCGGCTGGTCGCCTCGGGCGACATTGGCCAGCCGATGCGCCCGGTGCTGCGGGACCCGGTGCGGATCGCCCGGGCCGACTACCTGTGCGTCGAGTCGACCTACGGCAACCGCGCCCACCGCTCCTTCGCCGCCACCTGCGACGAGCTCGCGCTCGCCTTGCGGCGCACGCTCGAGGTCGATGGCGGCAACGTGATCATCCCGGCGTTCGCGGTCGGGCGTACCCAGGAAGTGCTGTTCGTGCTCGCCGACCTGGTGCGCGCCGGACGCATCGCCCGGCTCGACGTCGTGGTCGACTCGCCGATGGCCTCTGCGGTCACCGCGCTCACCGTGCGCCACACCGCCCTCTGGGACGATGAGACGCGTGCGCTCTACGCCTGGGCCGAGGCCAACTCGGGACGCTTCCGTGTGCGGTTCGTGCAGGACGTCGAGGAATCGAAGGCGCTCAATGCGGTGCCGGGCGGGCTGGTCGTGATCTCGGCAAGCGGCATGTGCGATGCCGGTCGGATCAAGCACCACCTGCGCCACAACCTCGGCCGGCGCGAGTGCGCAGTGGTCATCGCAGGCTTCCAGGCTGCCGGCACGCTCGGCCGCCGGCTGGTCGACGGTGCGCACCAGGTCACCCTGTTCGGCGAACGTATCCCGGTACGTGCGCGCATCCATACCATCGGCGGGCTCTCCGCCCACGCCGACCAGCCCGCACTCCTCGACTGGCTGCGCGGCTTCGGCGAGGCGCCGCGGCGCACCTTCGTGGCGCACGGCGAGCCGGCTGCCTCCGCCGCCTTCGTCGAGGCGGTCGAGCGCGAACTGGGCTGGAGCAGGGTCGAGGCGGCGCGGCCCGGCGTGCCGGTCGTGCTCGAGTGAGCGTCCGCGCGCAAGCGGACCGAGAGGGCGGCGAGGGCCGCTCAGGCGTTGTAGCGCGACAGCCGTACCGGATCGTGCAGACTCACACGCTTGCCTTGCACGGTGATCAGGCCGGCGTCGCTGAGGTCGTGGAAGATGCGCGACAGGGTCTCGGGCGTCAGGTTGAGGCGCGAGGCGATCACCTGCTTGCTCGTCGGCAGCGCGATCTCGCAGGGTGCGTCGTTATCGGCCACCTGCAGCAGGTAGCCGATCACGCGCTGGGTGCTCGAGCGCAAGGAGTAGGTCTCCACGTCCTGGATCAGCCCGTGCAGGCGGATCGCCATGCCGGCGAGCAGCTTGCGTGCGAAGGTGGAGTCCTGGTCGATGAGTTCGCTCACCACCGCCTGGCCGACGTGCACCAGCACGGTCTCGCTCAGGGCCTCGGCGAAGACCGGGTAGGGGTGGTTCATGAACATCACGGCCTCGCCGAAGCTCTGCATCGGGCCGATGATCTCGACCACCTTCTCGGTGCCTTGCGAGGACGAGAAGGCGAGCTTGACCTGGCCGGAGACCACGAAGTAAAAGCCGTGCGGCAAGTCGCCGCGCTGGAACAGCACTTCGCCGCGGGCGACCTGGCGCTCGCGGGTGTAGCGCGCGACCAGCTGGATGTCCGCCTCCGACAGTTCGCTGAACAGCGGGATGCGGCGCAGCAGGGAGGGGATGTCGAGCGGGGTCGTGTTGGGCATCTGGAACTCTCCGTCTGGGGACGCAATTTCAATTCGGCCGGTTGTCGAGCGGCGCCCTGACCGGCTTTCGTTAGGATCGTGGATGTACTACCTGATCAAGAACCTGCATGTGACCTGCGTCGTGCTGAGCGCCGCCGGCTTCCTGCTGCGCGGCACCTGGATGCTCACCGGCAACGCCCTGCTGCAGCACCGCCTGACGCGGCTCCTGCCGCACCTCGTCGACAGCACGCTGCTGCTGTCTGCGATCACGCTGGCGGTAATGATCGGGCAATACCCCTTCAGCGCCGGCTGGGTCACGGCGAAGGTGATCGGCCTGCTCGCCTACATCCTGCTCGGCACGTTGGCGCTCAAGCGCGGACGTACCCGTGGCGTGCGGCTCGCCGCCTTCGCCGGTGCGATCCTGGTCTATGCGTGGATCGTGTCGGTGGCGCTGAGCAAGAACGTCGCCGGCTACCTCGCCTGAGCCGTCGAGCCCCGGGTCGTCCCGGCCACGGCGTGCTCAGCGCGCGCCGTGCTGGTGCTGAATCAGGCGCTTGAGGCCGGCGAGGTCGAGCAGGTGTACGTGCTTCTGCTGCACCGCGATCAGCCCGTCCTCCTGGAAGCGCGAGAAGGCGCGCGACACCGTCTCGAGCTTGAGTCCGAGGTAGGAGCCGATCTCCTCGCGCGTCATGCGCAGGTTGAACTCGCTCGGCGAGAAACCGCGCGCCGTGAAGCGCTGCGACATGTTCAGCAGGAAGGCGGCCAGGCGCTCTTCGGCGCGCATCGAGCCGAGCAGCATCATCACGCCGTGATCGCGCACGATCTCGCGGCTCATGACCTTGTGGAACTGAAGTTGCAAGCCCTCGATCTCATGCGACATCTGCTCGAGCTTGTCGTAGGCGATCACGCACACCTCGCTGTCCTCGAGCGCCACCGCGTTGCAGCTGTGGGCCTCGGTGCTGATGCCGTCGAGACCGAGGATCTCGCCGGTCATCTGGAAGCCGGTCACCTGTTCGCGACCGTCCTCGAGCAGCACGTCGGTCTTGAACGAGCCCGCGCGGATCGCGTAGATCGCCTCGAAGGAGTCACCGGCGCGGTACAGATTGTGCTGGCGCTTGACCTTGCGGCGCGCGCCCACCAGTTCGTCGAGCCGGCTCAGCTCACGATCGGACATTCCGAAGGGGAGGCACAACTCGACGAGGTTGCACTGCGAACAGGCCGATTTGAGCCCATCCACGGTAATTGGCACGCTAGCCCTCATCTGCACGATAATCCTGCTTTCCTGACATTAGAGACGCCTGCGCTGGAGTGGCGGGATTGCTAATCACACCCGTTGACCCAAGTCAACCAACATTACGGAGGCTTCTGCCATTGTTCGGCAGACAGCCCGCCAGCAAGATCATGAAAAGCCAGACCGACCTCATCTTCGACCCGCAACTGATCCGCAAATTCGACATCAACGGGCCGCGCTACACGTCCTATCCCACGGCGGACCGCTTCGTCGAAGCCTTCAATGCAGAGGCGCTGCGGGCCTGGCTGGCCAAGCGGGCGGTGGGCGGCGTAAGCAAACCGCTCTCATTATACTTCCACATCCCCTTCTGCAACACGATCTGCTACTACTGCGCCTGCAACAAGATCATTACCAAGGATCATGGGCGCTCGGCCAAGTACCTGAAATATCTCGCGAAAGAAATCGAGATGCAGGCCGCTTGCCTGGAGGGGAGCCGCCAGGTCACCCAGCTCCACCTCGGCGGGGGCACGCCGACCTTTTTGTCGCACGACGAGATGCGCGAGCTCATGGCGGCGGTGCGCGAGCACTTCACGCTGGTGCCCAACGGCGAATACTCGATCGAGGTCGACCCGCGCAAGGTCGATTTCGACACCGTGAAGCTGCTCGCCGAGCTCGGCTTCAACCGCATGAGCGTGGGCGTGCAGGATTTCGCCGAGGACGTGCAGCAGGCGGTCAATCGTATCCAGAGCTTCGACGAGACCAAGCTGGTCATCGACGCCGCGCGCGCCAACGGCTTCAAATCGGTGAGCATGGACCTGATCTACGGCCTGCCCCGGCAGAACCCGACCAGCTTCGACCGCACGCTCGACCAGGTGCTGGAGATCTCGCCCGACCGCATCTCGCTGTACAGCTACGCTCACCTGCCGGGCCTGTTCAAGCCGCAGCGCCGCATCAACAGCGGCGACATGCCCACGGCCGACACCAAGCTCGCGCTACTGCAGCTCGGCATCCGCCGGCTCACCGAGGCGGGCTACGTGTATATCGGCATGGACCACTTCGCCAAGCCCGACGACGAGCTCACCATCGCCCAGCGCCAGGGCCGCCTGCACCGCAACTTCCAGGGCTATTCCACCCACGCCGAATGCGACCTGCTCGCCTTCGGGGTGTCGGCGATCGGCAAGATCGGTCCGGTGTACGCGCAGAACGTGAAGACGCTCGACGAGTACTACGACGCGCTCGACCGCGACGAGCTGCCGGTGCTGCGCGGCATCGAGCTCACCGCCGACGACCTGCTGCGGCGCGCGATCATCCAGGCGCTGATGTGCCACTTCGAGCTCTCGATGCAGTCGATCGAGATCGCCTACCTGGTCAACTTCCGCGAGTACTTCGCCGAGGAACTCGCCGATCTGCAGGAAATGGAGAAGGCCGGGCTGGTCAAGATCGACGGCGACTGGATCAGCGTGCAGCCCGGCGGCCGCCTGCTGGTGCGCGGCATCGCGATGGTGTTCGACCGCTATCTGCGCGCCGACCGCGAGCGCCAGCGCTACTCGCGGGTGATCTGAACGCCGCACGGATTGCGCACCGCAGCGTAGAATGAGGGCCTCGCATTTCCCGCGGGGCCCTTTTCTTCTTCATGCCCGAAACCGGTTATCTCGCCGTCTTCCTGATCGGCCTGCTCGGCGGCACCCACTGCGTGTCGATGTGCGGCGGCATCGTCGGCGCGCTCAGCATGCAGGTGCAGGTGCCCGGCAGCCGGCCGCAGTGGCCGCTGCACCTGGCCTACAACCTCGGGCGCATCGGCACCTACACCTTGCTCGGTGCCGGTGTCGGCCTGCTCGGCTCGGTCGGCCTGCTCTACGAGGGCATGCTGCCGGTGCAGATGACGCTGTACGTGCTCGCCAACCTGATGCTGGTGGCGCTCGGGCTCTACCTCACCGGCTTCACCCGACTGCTCGCGCCCATCGAGCGCGTCGGTCACCTGCTGTGGCGGCGCATCCAGCCCGCCACCCGGCGCTTCCTGCCGGCGCGCTCGGTCGGGCAGGCGCTGCCGCTCGGCATGCTGTGGGGCTTCATCCCCTGCGGGCTCACCTATTCCATCCTCGCCACTGCGCTCGTCACCGGATCGGGTGCGCGCGGTGCCGGCCTGATGCTGGCCTTCGGGCTGGGCACGCTGCCCAACCTGCTGCTGGCAGGCATGCTCTTCAAACGCTTCCGCGACATCACCCGCCACCCCAGGGTGCGCCTGGCCTCCGGGCTCCTCGTGCTCGGCTTCGGCCTGTTCGGGCTGTACCACGCCCCCTCGCTCGGTGGCGACCTGTGGCGCGGCGTGGTGTGCGTGACCTGACGGTGCGACGGCACGCCCCTTTCAACCCATCGGGAGTCCTGGATAAATGAACGAAACGACGATCAAGGTCGAAGGCATGAGCTGCGGCGGCTGCGTGAAGAACGTCACCGGCGTGCTGAAGGCGCTGCCCGGCGTGGAGGACGTGCGGGTGTCGCTGGAAGGCGCATCCGCCACCGTGCGCCACGATCCGGCCAAGGTGTCGATCGACGCGTTGCGCGCCGCGGTCGAGGGCGCGGGCTTCGATTCCCCGGCCTGATCGGCAGCCTTCGCCGGGGGCATCGTCGCAGTGCAAGACATTGTGGTTTCCCCCTATAATCCGCGCACAATTTTTCCACGGGAGGGATGTATGGGCTTCGAACAGGTCAGCGCCGGCAAGGACGTGCCGAACGACATCAACGTCATCATCGAGATCTCCGCCCAGGGCGATCCGATCAAGTTCGAGGTGGACAAGGACAGCGGCGCCGTCTTCGTCGACCGCTTCATGGGCACCTCGATGCGCTACCCGCTGAACTACGGCTACGTCCCGCACACCATCGCCGGCGATGGCGATCCGGTCGACGTGCTGGTCGTGACCCCGTTCCCGCTGCAGCCGGGCGTGGTCATCCGCTGCCGTCCGGTCGGCGTGCTGAAGATGGAAGACGACGGCGGTGTCGACGCCAAGGTCGTTGCCGTGCCGGTGTCGAAACTGACCCCGCTGTACGACAAGGTGCAGACCACCGACGACCTGCCCGAGCTGCTGATGAAGCAGACGGTGCATTTCTTCGAGCATTACAAGGACCTCGAGCCCGGCAAATGGGTCAAGGTCCTGGGCTGGGGCACGGTCGAGGATGCCAAGGCCGAGATCGTGAACGGCTTGGCGGCTGCCAAGAAGTAATCCCGGGAACGCACGTTTCCGGATGACCCGGGGCCCACGCATGCGTGGGCCCCGGCCGTTTACGGCGCGGCTGACGTGACACTGACGGGATTGGCAGTGCCTTGTCGGCCATGGGGGCTGATGTGGCAGCCGAGTCGCGGGGCAGGGGCCGGGTTCGCGGCCTGCGCTTCTCCTACAGCGGCTGCCACCTGCGAGGTCTCGTGCAGGAGTGGCGCAAGCCGCGAATGCGGCGGTGATCCGGGGGGGCGCCCGCGTCGGTCCCTGCGTGGCCCTGTTCGCGGCTTGCGCCGCTCCTACGGAAACCGGCGTGCCCCGGGCGCGGGATAGAGGCGCGCCGTCAGACGTGCCCCCAGGAGGCCGAGCGGAGACGCCCACACGCGCCGTGACCTGGCATCGTGCTTGCTATCGTCATCGGAGGGCCGCGTCCTGGCAGGGCGCGTGCGAATGAAGAAATCGGGGGATCCATGCTTGCGCTGCTGATGAAGATCAACAAGAACCTGATCCTCGCCATCCCGGTGGCGATGGTGCTCGGCTTCGGCTTCGGGCTGTTCGCGCCGGTCGGCTGGCTGAAGTCGCTGATCGTGCCGCTGACCTTCCTGATGGTCTATCCGATGATGGTCAACCTGAAGCTCTCCAAGGTCCTCGAAGGCGGCGACCTCAAGGCGCAGGCGCTCGCGCAGGCGATCAATTTCGCCCTCATCCCCTTCGTCGCTTACGCGCTCGGCAAGGCCTTCTTCCCCGAGCAGCCGGCCTACGCGCTCGGCCTGCTGCTCGCCGCGCTGCTGCCCACCAGCGGCATGACGATCTCGTGGACCGGCTTTGCCAAGGGCAACCTCGGCGCCGCGGTCAAGATGACGGTGCTCGGGCTCGTCCTCGGCGCGCTCGCCACGCCGCTTTACGTGCGCTGGCTGATGGGCGCCGAGGTGCCGGTCGATATGGGCGCGGTGTTCATGCAGATCGTCGTCATCGTCTTCCTGCCCATGCTGGCGGGGCACTACACGCAGAAATGGCTGGTGGCGCGCCACGGCCAGGCCGCATACCATAAAGAGTGGGGGCCGCGCTTCCCGCCCTTCTCCACGCTGGGCGTGCTCGGCATCGTCTTCGTCGCGCTCGCCCTCAAGGCGAAGGACCTCGTGGCCCAGCCGGGCGAACTGATCGTGGTGCTGATACCGCTGCTGTGCCTGTATGCGATCAACTACGTGGTGAGTACCGTGGTGGCGCGTAGCCTGCTGCCCCGCGGCGACGCGATCGCGCTGGTGTTCGGCACGGTCATGCGCAACCTGTCGATCGCGCTCGCGCTGGCGATGAACGTGTTCGGCGCCTCGAGCTCGGGTGCGGCGCTGGTGATCGCGCTCGCCTACATCCTGCAGGTGCAGTCCGCGGCCTGGTATGTGAAGCTCACCGATCGCTTCTTCGGCCCCGCCGCACCCGCGAAGGCGGGGGGCTGAGCGGCGGCGCGGACGGAGCGATCGCGTCTCCGACCGCGTTTCCATGCTCCACGCCGCGACGGGTGGGTCGCCGGCATCTCCGACGCGCGAACACGGTTTGCGCCAAACGACCGCCTCAGCCCGCGACTCAGCCCGGAATTCTCGCCACGTGCAGCAGGTTGGTGCTGCCGCGTTGGCCGAAGGGCAGGCCGGCGATCACCACCACCGCGTCGCCGGCGCAGCCGAAGCCCAGGGTCGACGCCGCGCGTGCGGCGTGCTCGACCATCTCGGCGACGTCATGCACCTCCTCGAAGGGCACCGCATGCACGCCCCACACCAGCGCCAGCCGGCGTGCGGTGGCTGGCTGCGGCGTCAGCGCCAGGATGGGCGCCACCGGACGCTCGCGGCTCGCGCGCAGGGCGCTGAAGCCCGAGCTGGTGTAGGCCACCGTGGCCGCCGGTTCGAGCAGGCCGGCGACGCGGCGCAGCGCGCAGCAGATCGCGTCCGGGGTGTTCGCCGCGGCCGCCGTGTGGCTGGCTTCCAGTCCGGCGCGCCAGGCGGGGTCGCGCTCCACCTCGCAGACGATGCCGTGCATGATGGCCACCGCCTCCACCGGGTACTGGCCCGAGGCCGACTCGGCCGACAGCATCACCGCGTCGGCGCCGTCGTAGATCGCGGTGGCCACGTCCGAGGCCTCGGCGCGGGTGGGCACAGGCGAGGAGATCATCGACTCCAGCATCTGCGTCGCCACCACCACCGGACGGCCGGCTGCGCGTGCGGCCCGCACGATGCGGCGCTGCAGCACCGGCACCTGCTGCGGTGGCAGCTCCACGCCGAGGTCGCCGCGCGCGACCATGACGCCGTCGGCGAGCGCGATGATCGCGTCGAGCGCGTCGATCGCCGCTGGCTTCTCGAGCTTGGCCATGATCCAGGCGCGGTCGCCGATGAGTTCGCGCGCCTCGCGCAGATCCTCGGGGCGCTGCACGAAGGACAGCGCCACCCAGTCCACGCCCAGCGCCAGGCCGAAGTCGAGGTCGGCGCGGTCCTTGGCGGTGAGCGGCGAGATCGGCAGCACCACGCCGGGCACGTTCACGCCCTTGCGGTCGGACAGCGTCCCGCCCACCAGCACGGTGGTGTCGGCGAAGTCGGCGCCGCAGGCGTCCACCCGCAGGCGCAGCTTGCCGTCGTCGAGCAGCAGCTCGGTGCCGGCCTCCAGCGCGGCGAAGATCTCGGGGTGGGGCAGGTTGGCGCGCTTGGCGTCGCCGGCCGTGGGGTCGAGGTCGAGGCGGAAGCGTGCGCCGGGCACCAGGGCGACCTTGCCCTCGGCGAAGCGGCCGACGCGCAGCTTGGGCCCCTGCAGGTCCATCAGCACGCCGATCGGGCGGCCGATCTCGGCCTCGACCGCGCGGATCAGGCGGTAGCGTTCGGCGTGGTCCTCGTGGCTGCCGTGGCTGAAGTTGAGCCGGAACACGTCCGCCCCGGCCTCGGCCAGGGCGCGGATGCGTTCGCGGGTGGAACTCGCCGGCCCGAGGGTGGCGAGGATGCGGGCGCTGCGTTCGCGTTTCATGTCGGGTCCTCGGCGGTTCAGGCGGCGGATCGGGGGTGGGGGAGGGCGTGTGCGAGCAGGGCGTCGACCCCGGCGCGGGCGACGCGGGCGTCCTCGCCGGCCTTCACGCCGGAGACGCCCACCGCACCGAGCACGCGGCCATCGACCACCACCGGCTCGCCGCCTTCGAGCGGCACCACCGGCATCGCCAGCGCGGCGAAGCGGCCGCTGTTGACCATGTCCTCGAAGGCCTTGCTCGGCTTGCCGCTGAGCACGCAGGTGCGCGCCTTCTCGGGGGCGACGATGGCGCTCATCAGGGGTGCGCCGTCCATGCGCTGCAGCCACAGGGCGTGGCCGCCCGCATCGCAGATCGCGATGCTGACCGCCCAGCCGTTGGTGCGCGCCTCGGCCTCGGCGGCCGCGGCGGCGACGCGGGCGTCGGCCAGGGTGAGTGCGTGGGTGGGGATCATCTGCGGTCTCCGTCTTTCCATCGTTCTTGTGGGGTGGGCGAAGGGCGCGCTCAGCGCTCGCCAAGGTCGGTGAAGCGGATCCACTGCGCGCCCTTCCACAGCACCGTGCGGCCCATCTCGTGGAGCTGTTCGGCGCCCTCGACCACGGACAGGAAGTGGTTGCCGGCGAGCTGGCCCATCTTGCTGGCGAAGCAGCTGCTGCCGTAGGCGAAGAGGATCTCGGTCTCCGAGAGGCCGCCCGGGTAGAGCAGGATGTCGCCGCGCGAGGGGTGGCTGGTGTGGTTCTCGAACCCCAGGCCGGTGTCGAACTCGCCGAGCGGCACCCACACCGCCTCGCCGCTCCAGCGCGAGTGGATCACCTGGTTGGAGAAGGGCAGCAGCTCGAGGAAGGCGGCGCAGGTCTTGGGTGCGGCAGCCTCCTCCATGCGGGCGACGAAGCGGAAGGGGCCGACGTCGATGGCGAGATGGCGCATGGCGTCCTCCTTACTGGCCGATCTCGAAGTTGGCCATCTTCTCCAGCGCGCGCACCATCGCCGAGTGGTCCCACTTCGCGCCGCCGTGCGCGCTGCAGGCGTTGAAGAGCTCCTGCGCGGTGGCGGTGTTGGGCAGCGACACGCCGAGCTGGCGCGCGGTGGTCAGCGCGAGGTTGAGGTCCTTCTGGTGCAGCTCGATGCGGAAGCCGGGGTCGAAGGTGCGCTTGACCATGCGCTCGCCGTGCACCTCGAGGATGCGCGAGTTGGCGAAGCCGCCCATCAGCGCCTGGCGCACCTTGGCCGGATCGGCGCCGGCCTTGGCGGCGAGCAGCAGGGCCTCGCCCACCGCCTCGATGTTGAGCGCGACGATGATCTGGTTGGCGACCTTGGTGATCTGGCCGTCGCCGTTGCCGCCGACCAGGGTGATGTTCTTGCCCATCAGATCGAAGATCGGCTTCACCTTGTCGAAGGCGGCCTGGCTGCCGCCGACCATGATGGTGAGCGTCGCCGCCTTGGCGCCGACCTCGCCGCCCGAGACCGGGGCGTCGAGGTATTCGCAGCCGAGCGCGTTGATGCGGGCGGCGAAGTCCTTGGTGGCGACCGGAGAGATCGAGCTCATGTCGATCACGATCTTGCCCTTCGACAGGCCGGCGGCGACGCCTCCGGGGCTGAAGAGCACGTCCTCGACGTGCGGGGTGTCGGGCACCATGGTGATGACGATGTCGGCCTGGCGCGCGACCTCGGCGCCGCTCGCGCAGGGGCGGGCACCGGCCTCGACGAGCACGGCCGGGGTGTCGCCGCGGGTGTGGGTGAAGACGGTGTGGCCGCCCTTGATCAGGTTGCCTGCCATGGGGGTGCCCATGATGCCGAGGCCGATGAATCCGATGTTTGCCATGTTGTTGTCTCCTGGATGTGCTTGAAGCAGTGTCGTTTCATGTAGGAGCGCCGCAAGGCGCGAATGCGGCGGGTCGAGCCGCGATGCCGCTCGTCGCAGACCGACGGCCCGTTCGCGGCTTGCGCCGCTCCTACGGCGCTTTCGCAAGACCGTGTCGGTCCGTGTAGGAGCGCCGCAAGGCGCGAAGGTCGCTCAGCCGGCGAGCGCCCGGATCCAGCCCAGTCCTTCGCGGGTGCCGGCGGCGGGCTTGTATTCGCAGCCGATCCAGCCCTCGTAGCCGAGCTGGTCGATGAAGCGGAACAGCCAGGCGTAGTTGATCTCGCCGCTGCCCGGCTCGTGGCGGCCCGGGGTGTCGGCGATCTGCATGTGGGCGATCTTCGGCAGGTGCTTCGCGATGGTGTTGGCGAGCTCACCCTCCATGCGCTGCATGTGGTAAAGGTCGTGCTGCAGCCACAGGTTGGGCGAGCCGATCTCCTCGATCAGCGCGATCGCCTGTGCCGTGCGGTTGAGGTAGAAGCCCGGGATGTCGAAGGTGTTGATCGGCTCGACCAGCAGGCGGATGCCGGCTTCCTCCAGCCTGGCGGCGGCGAAGCGCAGGTTGGCGACCAAGGTCGCGTGCACCTTGTCGGCCTCCACGCCGGCCGGCGCGATGCCGGCGAGGCAGTTGAGCTGCTTGCAGCCGAGCGCGGTGGCGTATTCGATCGCGCGTCCGACGCCGTCCTGGAACTCGCCGACACGGTCAGGATGGCAGGCGATGCCGCGCTCCCCACTCTCCCAGTCGCCCGCCGGCAGGTTGTGCAGCACCTGCACGAGGCCGTGCCTGGCCAGGCGTTCGGCGAGCGCGTCCTTGTCGAAGGCGTAGGGGAAGAGGAACTCCACGCCCTTGAAGCCGGCTTCGGCCGCCGCCTGGAAGCGGTCGAGGAAGGGCACTTCGTTGAAGAGCATGGTCAGGTTGGCGTTGAACTTGGGCATTGCTTCGTCTCCGGTTGTCGGTTGCGGACGGGGCGGCCTGCCTGTGCCGTGACGGCCCCGTCCTCGGGGCGGTGCGTTCAGTCGAGCATCGAGATCGCGGTCGGGGCGTCCTCGCCACGTTCGGCGAGTTCCTCGAACTCGTTGATGGCGTCGATCTCGGTCCCCATGGCGATGTTGGTCACGCGTTCGAGGATGATCTCGACCACCACCGGCACGCGGAATTCTTCCATCCACTGCTTCGCCTGTGCGAAGGCGGGCTGGATCTCTTCCGGCGTGCGCACGCGGATCGCCTTGCAGCCCAGGCCCTCGACCACGCCGACGTGATCGACGCCGTAGCCTTCGGTCTCCGGGGCGTTGATGTTCTCGAACGCGAGCTGCACGCAGAAATCCATGTCGAAGCCGCGCTGCGACTGGCGGATCAGGCCGAGGTAGGCATTGTTCACCAGCACGTGGAGGTAGGGCAGCTTGAACTGCGCGCCCACCGCCAGCTCCTCGATCATGAACTGGAAGTCGTAGTCGCCGGAGATCGCCACCACCTTGCGACCCGGGTCGGCCGCGCACACCCCCAGCGCCGCGGGGATGGTCCAGCCGAGCGGGCCGGCCTGGCCGCAGTTGATCCAGTGGCGCGGCTTGTACACATGCAGGAACTGCGCGGCGGCGATCTGCGACAGGCCGATCGTGCTGACGTAGCAGGCGTCCTTGCCGAAGGCGAGGTTCATCTCCTCATACACCCGCTGGGGCTTCATCGGCACTTGGTCGAAGTGCGTCTTGCGCTGCAGCGTGCGCTTGCGCTGCTGGCACTCGGCGACCCAGGCACCGCGATCGGGCAGGGTGCCTGCGGCCTTCATCCCGTGCGCCACCTCGAGCAGGCGGTCGAGCGCCGCGCCCGCATCGGAGACGATGCCGTAGTCCGGGCCGAACACGCGGCCGATCTGGGTGGGCTCGATGTCCACATGCACGAACTTGCGTCCCCTGGTGTACACCTCCACCGAGCCGGTGTGGCGGTTGGCCCAGCGGTTGCCGATGCCGAACACGAAGTCCGATGCCAGCATGGTGGCGTTGCCGTAGCGGTGCGAGGTCTGCAGACCCGCCATGCCGGCCATCAGCGGGTGGTCGTCGGGGATCGCGCCCCAGCCCATCAGGGTCGGGATCACCGGCACGCCGACGAGCTCGGCGAATTCCTGCAATCTGTCTGCGGCGTCGGCGTTGATCACGCCGCCGCCGGCGACGATCAGCGGGCGCTCGGCGGCATTCAGCATGGCCATCGCCTTCTCGGCCTGGGCGCGGGTGGCGGCGGGCTTGTAGGCGCCGAGCGATTCGTAGGTGTCGATGTCGAACTCGATCTCGGCCATCTGCACGTCGAAGGGCAGGTCGATCAGCACCGGGCCGGGACGGCCGGAGCGCATGAGGTGGAAGGCCTGCTGGAACACGCGCGGCACCAGCGCCGGCTCGCGCACGGTCACCGCCCACTTGGTCACCGGCTTGGCGATGGACTCGATGTCGACGGCCTGGAAGTCCTCCTTGTGGAGGCGCGCGCGCGGCGCCTGCCCGGTGATGCACAGGATGGGGACGGAGTCGGCGGAGGCCGAATACAGGCCGGTGATCATGTCCGTGCCGGCCGGGCCCGAGGTACCGATGCACACGCCGATGTTGCCCGGGTTGGCGCGGGTGTAGCCTTCGGCCATGTGCGAGGCGCCCTCGACGTGGCGACCGAGGATGTGCCTGAAGCCGCCGTCCTTCTTCATCGCCGAGTACAGCGGGTTGATCGCGGCGCCGGGCACGCCGAACACGGTGCTCACGCCTTCCTTGCGCATCACCGCGGCGGCGGCGTCGACTGCTCTCATGCGGGCCATCTTCTGTCTCCTTGGGGTGGATGTCCTTGAAACCGATGGACGCAGCATACGGAGCGGGAAGGGCGGCTTGAATTGGGCTGGCAGTCGGTTCTGTAGATACTTAAAGTATCGAGTTGCAGGTTTGATGGCTTCCTCGGGCCGATATCCACGCCCGCTTATGTGCAGTATCGGTACTGGAAATATGGCCGATACGGGTCGCCGCCGAGAATCGCGACTTGCGTCGCTCCTACCGCCCGCGCGCAAGGCCCCCGGGCGCAGCGCTGTGGGAGCGACGCAAGTCGCAATCCGGCGGTCGAGCCGGCGCCCTTCGACCCTGGAGAAGAAAATGGATCGCTACACCGAACTGCGCAGCTTCGTGCTGGTGGCCGAGAAGGGCAGCTTCGCGGCCGCGGCGCTGGTGGAGGGCGTGACCCCGGTGGTCATGGGGCGGCGGCTCGACGCGCTGGAGAAACGCCTCGGGGTCAAGCTGATGCACCGCTCGACGCGGGGCCTGGCGCTGACCGAGCTTGGCGAGCAACTGCTCGACCAGAGCCGCGCGCTGCTGCGCGAGTTTGACGAACTCGAGCGCGCGGTCGGCGCCGGGCGCGACCTGGTGCGCGGCCATCTGGTGGTGTCCGCGCCCGCCGCCTTCGGCCGCCGCCACGTGGCCCCGCACGCGACCGCCTTCAAGGCCCTGCACCCCGAGCTGCGCATGTCCTTCAACTTCACCGACAGCGTGGTCGACCTCGTGCGCGAGGGCTACGACATGGCGATCCGCATCGGCGAGGTGACCGACCCCAACTACGTCGCCGTGCGCCTGTTCCCCAACCGTCGCGTGGTGTGCGGCACGCCCGACTACTTCGAGCGCCACGGCATCCCGCGCCAGCCCGAGGACCTCGCCCGCCACAACTGCCTCGCCTTCAACCTCGCCGGCGGGCAGCAGCGCGGCTGGTCCTTCCTGCGTGACGGCAGGTTGTTCGCCGTTCGTGTCGAGGGCGACCTGGCCTGCAACGATGGCGAGCTGCTCTACGGCTGGGTCAAGCAAGGTCTGGGCGTGGGCTGGCGCTCGACCTGGGAGATCCAGGCCGAGTTGAAGCGCGGCGAACTGGTCACCGTACTCGACGAGTTCGCGGTGCCGAGCTACGACATCCAGGCGGTGTATCCGCAGCAGCGTCATCTGCCGGCGAAGGTGCGGCGCTTCATCGAGCACCTCAGGGCGAGCTACAACCGGCCGGGGTATTGGGAAGAATGAGGGGAAGAACGAGGGGAAGAACGAGGGGAAGGGTGAGGCAGGGAATCAGGGGCGCGGCAGGCAGGACTGCAGCTCGCGGCGGCACAGGTTCGCGAGCATCTTCGCCGCGCTGCCGAGCGGCACGCCACGCAGGGTCATCAGGCCGAGCGGCATGGTGGGCGGCAGCGGCTGCAGTGCGAGCGGGCGCAGGCCGACGCCGACCTGAGCATCGGTCACCAGTACCTTCGGGCCGTAGCCGATGAGGTCGTTGCGGCGGACCATGTCGAGGATGAGGTAGGGCGAGGAGCAGTGCAGGATGCGGGTCGGCGCCCGGAAACCCCGGGCGCGCAGCCACCCGACCAGGTTCATGCTCTGGCTGCCGGCGGAGAGGTTGAGCACCCATTCGGCGTCGGCCACCGCGTTCCAGTCGCGCGCTTCGGCCAGCGGGTGCGTGGCGCGCACCATCGGCACCGCGTCGATGTCGGCCAGGGGTTCGAACTCGATCTCGTAGGGCAGGTCCTGCGGAGAGGCGAGCGCGATCGCGAAGTCGATCTTGCCCTCGATCAGCCCGGGCAAGGCCTGCACCAGCAAGCCCTCGTGGAAGGTCAGCTCGGCGTCCGGCTGTGCCTTGCGGAACGCGGAAAGCACGGCCGGCAGCACCGTCGCCGTCAGCAGCGGCGTGATCGCCGCCTTTACATGCGCGCCCGCACCCCCCCGCATCTGGCGGATCTCCGCGCGCGCCTTGTCGATCGTCGCCAGCACCAGGCGGGCGCGCACGAGCAGCGCGCTGCCCTCCGGCGTGAAGCCGATGCCCTTGTAGCTGCGCTGCAGCAGCTCCGCACCGACGTCCTCTTCGAGCTCGCGCAGCGCCTTGGTCAGCGCGCTCTGGCTCAGGTTCATGGCGCGGGCCGCGGCGCGGATCGAACCGCTTTCGGCGACCTGCACGAGTGCCTTGAGCTGGTGGTCCTTCACGGTTCATGTGACCTCTGAAAGTTGTCATCCAGGAAAAAATATCGCCTTACGGTGTTCGGTGCAAGTTCCTATTATCTGGACATGAGCTAAATCTATGGTGAGCCGGATGACCACCCAGGAAGCAGTCGCACACGAGATCGATGCGGAGCAGATGAAGCGGTGGCGCCATGCCATCCATCGCAACCCCGAGCTGGGCTTCGAGGAGCACGCCACCAGCGCGCTCGTCGCCGAGCAGCTGCGCGCCTGGGGCTACGAGGTGCACACCGGCATCGCCGTCACCGGCGTGGTGGGGGTGCTGCGGGTGGGCGATGGAAGCGGGCGCACGATCGGGCTGCGTGCCGACATGGACGCCATCCCGGTGCAGGAGATGACCGGCCTGCCGTGGGCCAGCATCGTTCCGGGCAAGATGCACGGCTGCGGCCACGACGGCCATACCGCCATGCTGCTCGGCGCGGCGCGGGCGCTCGCCGCACGGGTGAAGGGCGGGGCACTGCAGGGTGACGGCACGCTGGTGCTGATCTTCCAGCCGGCCGAGGAGCTCGGCGGCGGCGGCGGCGCGCGGCGCATGATCGAAGACGGCCTCTTCGAACGCTTCCCCTGCGATGCGATCTTCGGCATGCACAACTTTCCCGGCATCCCGGTCGGCCAGGTCCATGTTCGCCCGGGCGCCTTCATGGCCTCGTCCGACAAGGTGCTGATCCGCTTCATCGGCCGCGGCGGGCACGGCGGCATGCCGCACATGGCGGTCGATCCGACCCTGCCGGCGGCGGCGACGGTGCTCGGGCTGCAGTCCATCGTCGGGCGCAACGTCAATCCCAACCTCGCCGCGGTGATCAGCGTCGGCCGCCTCCAGGCGGGCGCGGCCTACAACGTCATCGCCGAATCCGCCGAGCTCGAGTTGAGCGTGCGCACCCTCGATCCCGAGGTCCGCGACCTGGTCGAGCGCCGCATCCGCGAGCTCGCCGAAAACCAGGCGCGTGCCTATGGCTGCAAGACGGAGATCCGCTACGAGCGCGGCTACCCGGTGCTGGTCAACGCCGCCCGGCCCACCGCCTTTGCGGTCGAGGTCGCGCGCCAGACCTTTGGCGCCGAGCACGTGGTGGCCGATGCCCAGCCGCTCACCGGCAGCGAGGACTTCGCCTTCCTGCTCGAGCAGGTGCCGGGTTGCTACCTGCTGGTCGGCAACGGCGACAACGGCCACGCCGAGGGCCGGTGGTCGGGCGAATGCATGGTCCACAACCCGCACTACGATTTCAACGATGCCTGCCTCGCGGTGGGTGCCCGGCTGTGGATCGGCCTGGTCGAGCAGTACTTCCATAACTAGATCCTGCAAGGAGACACCATGAAACTCAGCAAGCTGTTCGCCACCCTGTCCGCCGGACTCGTCCTCGCCACCGCTGCCGGTCTTCCCGCCGCCCAGGCCGCCACCACCCTGACCATGTCGAGCTGGGTGTCGCCCACCCACTTCCTCACCCCCGAGGTCTTCCAGCCCTGGATCGAGGACGTCAAGCGCGTCACCGAAGGCCGCGTCGACGTCCGCATCCTGCCCAAGCCGGTGGGCGCTCCTGCCCAGCACTGGGAGCTGGCGCGCAAGGGCGTGGCCGACATCACCTGGGGCAACTTCACCTACGAGCCGGATCGCTTCAAGGCGGTGTGGTTCTCGGAGATGCCCTTCATCGGCACCAAAGCCGAGGCGTCCTCGGTGGCGCTGTGGGAAACCTACGAGAAATACCTCGCCGGCAAGCCGGCCTTCGAGGGCGTGGTCATGCTCGGCGTCGGCCTCTTCGGCGGCGGCCAGATTCACCACGGCAGCAAGAACATCGTCGAGCCCGACGACCTCAAGAACCAGAAGGTGCGCATGGGCGGCCCGATCCAGAAGCGCCTGCTCGAGGATCTGGGCGCGGTGGCGGTCGCCGGCCCCGGCCCGAAGGCCTACGAGCTGCTCGAGAGCGGGGTGGTCGATGCGTCGCTTCACACCATCGAGTCGGTCATCAACTTCCGCGTCGAGGACAAGCTCAAGCATCACACCATCGTCCCGGGCGGCTTCTACGACGCGAGCTTCTTCGTCGTCATCAACGAGGGCAAGTGGAACAAGCTCTCCGAGGCCGACCGCAAGGCGATCATGAGCGTCTCCGGCGAGAAGCTGTCGCGCCTGTGGGGCCAGCGCTTCGATGCGCAGAACAAGGCCGGCGAGGCCAAGCTGCGCGCCGAGGGCCATGTCTTCAACGCGCCCTCGAAGGCGCTGTTCGAGCGCATCGGCGCGGTGCGCGAGCGCATGCTCGCCGACTGGGCGGCCGAAGGCCCGAGCTTCGGTGTCGACAAGCCGATGGAGATGCTCGAGTTCTTCGAGCAGCGCTACAAGGCCCACGCCGGCAAGTGACCGCTGCTTGATCCCGGAGGTGGCCGGCCCGGACCGGCCACTCCCACATGGAGAGACACATGGACGCGTATCTGTCCCGCATCCGCAAGGGCGTCGAGGCGCTGCTCATCCTGACCCTGGCGGGCATGGTGCTGCTGACCTTCATCGACGTCATCGGCCGCCGCCTGTTCGGCGCGCCGCTCTACGGCGCGCACGACGCCACCGAGCATCTGATGGCGATCATGGTGTTCTGCGGCCTGCCGCTGCTTACCGCGGCGCGCGGCCACCTCACCGTCGATCTGTTCGACAAGTGGCTGCTACGCCCGGGCTGGGTGTGGTGGCACCGGCTGGTGTCGGCGCTGGTGGCGCTGGTGCTGCTGCTGATCGCCTACGAGTTCCTGAACTCGGCCATCGAGGCCGGCAAGATCCAGGAGATCAGCCAGTCGCTGTCGATCCCGCGCGGCGGCATGTATGGCTTCATCGCCTTCACCTCGCTGCTGTCGGCCCTGGCCGCGTTGCTGGGCTGTTTCGCCGCGCCGCCCTCGCATCCCGTCACCGTCCAGTCCCACGCCACCCAGGAGCGTGCCAAATGACCGTCGGACTTCTTTCCCTGCTGGCCGTGCTGGTGCTGGCATTCCTGCGCGTGCCGCTCGCCTTCGCGCTGCTGTCGGTGTCGCTCGGCGGCATCGGTGTGGTCATGGGCTGGGACGTCGCGCGTTCGCTGGTGCCGATGACGATCTCGGAGGCGGTGTTCTCCTACGAGCTGGCCGTGGTGCCGATGTTCATCCTGATGGGCAACATCCTCGCCCGTACCGGGATTTCGGATGACCTCTTCCGCGCTGCCAACGCCTTCCTCGGGCCGGTGCGAGGCGGGCTCGCGCTGTCGACCATGGTCACCTGTGCCGGCTTCAGCGCGGTGTGCGGCTCCAGCCTGGCGACCGCGGCCACGATGTCGAAGGTCGCCTACCCGAGCATGAAGCGCTACGGCTATTCCGACGCGCTCGCCTCGGCCACCATCGCCGCCGGCGGCACGCTCGGCATTCTCATCCCGCCCTCGATCATCCTGATGATCTACGGCATCCTGACCCAGACCAACATCGGCCACCTGTTCGTCGCTGGCGTGGTCCCCGGGCTGCTCGGGCTGCTGATGTACCTCCTGGTGATCTATGCGGTCGCCCGCATCAGCCCGCAGGATGCGCCGCGCGGCGAGCGCACCACGATGGCCGAGAAGCTGCACGCGCTGCGCGGGGTGTGGCCCTTCACGCTGCTCTTCGTGCTCATCATCGGCGGCCTCTACGGCAAGCTCTTCACTGCAACCGAGGCGGCGGGCATGGGTGCGGGCCTGGCGCTGATCCTCTCGATGGTGCAGGGGCGCATGAGCTGGCAGGACTTCCGCCATATCTTCATCGAGACCGCGACCACCTCGGTGATGCTGTATTCGGTGCTGTTCGGTGCGCTGCTGTTCGCCAAGCTGATCTCGTTCTCGGGCCTGGGCGAGGGCATCCTCGAGCTCTTCAACCAGGCGGGCCTCGGTCCCTGGGGCACCATCGTCGCGATCCTGGTCGTGTTCCTGCTGCTGGGCTGCGTGATGGATTCGCTGGCCATCATCCTGATCTGCGTGCCCCTGTTCGTGCCCATCCTGCTCGCCCACGGCTTCGACCTGGTGTGGTTCGGCATCATCGTCGTCGTCGTGACCGAGATCGCGCTGATCACGCCGCCGATCGGCATGAACGTGTTCGTGCTCAAGGCCACGCTGCCCCACGTGCGGCTCGGCGCGATCTTCCGCGGCCTCACGCCCTTCATCGCGATCGACCTGGTGCGGCTGGCGCTGCTGGTGATCTTCCCGTCGATCTCGCTGGCGCTGGTGGCGTTCATGAAATAGTTTGAAAGCGGGCGCGACCGACGCTTTCCAGGTCGGCCGCGCCCGCTGCGCGTGATCGTGGCCGGCCTTCCCCACCCCTTGCTCAGAGAGAATCCAAAATGAAAACATCCAGGCGAACATTCACGATGCTGCGCCTCGCCGCGGCCCTTGCCCTGCTCGGCCAGGGCGCTGCCGCCTCCGCCCAGGCGCTCGACGACGCCACCCTGCAGGCGCTCGCCACCCGCTTCGACGCCATCCAGCCGCGCATGGTCGAGTGGCGGCGCGACATCCACCAGCACCCCGAACTGTCCGGCCAGGAGGTGCGCACTGCGGCGCTGGTCGCCGAGCACCTGCGCAAGCTCGGCATGGAGGTGCGCACCGGCGTGGGCGGCCACGGCGTGGTCGGCCTGCTCCAGGGCGGGAAGCCGGGCAAGGTCGTCGCGCTGCGCGCCGACATGGACGCGCTGCCGGTGGCCGAGGTCACCGGGCTGCCCTTCGCGTCGCAGGTCAAGCAGATGAACATGGGCGTCGAGTCGCCGGTCATGCACGCCTGCGGCCACGACGGCCACACCGCGATGCTGATGGCGGTGGCCGAGGTGCTGGCCGGCATGCGCGAGCAGATCCCGGGCACGGTCAAGTTCGTCTTCCAGCCCTCTGAAGAAGGCCTCTCGTCGGCGCCGGTAGCCGGCAAGAGCTGGGGCGCCAAGGCCATGGTGGAGGAGGGCGCGCTCGACAACCCGCGCCCCGACGTCGCCTTCGCGCTGCACATCATCCCCAACATGCCCTCGGGCATGATCGGCTACCGCAGCGGCCCGCAGTTCGCCAGCGGCGACACCGTGCGCATCAAGATCAAGGGCAAGCAGACCCACGGCGGCTTCCCGTGGAACGGTGTCGATCCGATCGTGGTGTCGGCGCAGGTGGTAACCGCGCTGCAGACCATCGTCAGCCGCCAGCTCAACATCAGCAAGGAGCCGGCGGTGCTGTCGATCGGCCAGATCAACGGCGGCAACCGCGAGAACATCGTCCCCGAGGCGGTGGAGATGGTGGGCACGCTGCGCGCCTTCGACGAGGCCATGCGCGCCGACGCCAAGGAGCGCATCACGCGCACCGCGGAGTCGATCGCGGCCGCCAGCGGCGCCACCGCCGAGGTCAGCTTCGGGCCGTCCGCCTATCCGGTGACGACCAACCCCGAGGCGCTGACCGAGATGCTGGCCCCGGTGCTGAAGAAGGTGAGCGGCGGCAAGGCGATGCAGACCTCGCGCCTGATGGCCTCGGAGGACTTCTCCGAGTTCCAGAAGGTGGTGCCCGGCCTGTACATCATCCTGGGCGCCGCACCCGAAGGTAAGACCCCGGCCACCGCGGCGCCCAACCACAACCCGGCCTTCGACTTCGACGAGGCGGCGATGCCGGCCGGTGCGAAGGCGATGGCGGCGATGACGCTCGAGTTCCTGGCAAAGCCCTGAGCGGCCTTCGCGTCGTCCGCTGCAACGCAAACGGGGGCCAGCGGCCCCCGTTCTTCATGCTGCGTGCGCCGTGTTGGGCAGCGGCCTCTCGCTCAGTGCGCCTCGGCCGCCTTCGCCGCCTCGATCGCCCCGGCGCGGTCCTCACGGCCGCCGTTGAAGTACAGGTTCAGCACCACCGCCGAGATCGCCGTCAGCAGGATGCCCGACTCGAGCAGCGGGTGCAGGCTGTGCGCCATGTGCTGCATCCAGCGCGGCGCCACCAGCGGCACCAGGCCGAAGCCGATCGACAGCGCGACGATGTAGAGGTTGTTGCGGTTGGCGCGGAAATCGACGTTGGCGAGGATGCGGATGCCGGTCGCCGCCACCATGCCGAACATCACCAGGCCCGCGCCGCCGAGCACGAAGGTCGGCACCGACTCCACCAGCGCCGCCATCTTGGGCAGCATGCCGAGCACGATCATGATCACGCCGGCAGCCACGCACACCCAACGGCTCTTCACGCCGGTCACGCCCACCAGGCCCACGTTCTGCGAGAAGCTGGTGTAGGGGAAGGTGTTGAAGAGGCCGCCGATCAGCGTGCCGAGACCGTCGGTGCGCAGGCCGGCGGCGAGCTCGCTGCGGCTGATGCGCTTGTCGGTGATCTCGCCGAGCGCGAGGAACATGCCTACCGACTCGATCATCACCACGATCATCACCAGGGTCATGGTCAGCACCATCACCGGGTCGAAGGTCGGCATGCCGAAGGCGAAGGGGGTCACCACGTCGAACCAGTCGGCCTTGGCGACCTTGTCGAAATGCATCTTGCCCATCACCACGGCCACCACGCAGCCCACCACGATGCCCAGCAGCACCGCGATGTTGGCCACGAAGCCGCGTCCGTAGCGCACCAGCAGCAGGATCACCACCAAGACGAAGGCAGCCACCGCCATGGTGTCGAGCGCGCCGTAGCTCGCGTTGTCCACCATCGGGATGGGGCCGGGCAGCTTGGCGAGCTCCACGCCCGCCTCGGCGGCCCTGGCCTTGGCGCCGTCGACCATCTGCACCAGCTTGGGCACATCCACGCCCTGCGCGAGGTGGGCCGGCCCGCCCAGCGCCCAGCCCACACCCACCCGCATCAGGCTGATGCCGATGATCGCGATGATGGTGCCGGTCACCACCGGCGGGAAGAAGCGCAGCAGCCGGCTCATGAAGGGGGCGATGAAGATCGACAGGATGCCCGCGCCGATGATCGCGCCGAAGATCGCCCGCGCGCCCTCGGGGCCGCCCTGCACGTTGGCCATCGCCACCATCGGCCCCACCGCGGCGAAGGTCACGCCCATCATCACCGGCAGCTTGATGCCGAAGTACTTGCCGAAGCCGAGCGACTGGATCAGCGTCACCAGGCCGCAGCAGAACAGGTCGGCGGAGATGAGCAGGGCGACCTGCTCGGGGCCGAAGCCGAGCGCGCGCCCCACGATCAGGGGCACCGCGACCGCGCCGGCATACATCACCAGCACGTGCTGCATGCCCAACGCGGCGAGCCGCCCGCCGGGCAGTTTCTCGTCGACCGGATGGACCGGGTCGCTTCCGCCTTGCAGTGCGAGGTCGGACATGTTCGTCTCCTTCATGTTTTGTGTGTCTCTTCCGCGCCGTCCCGCCCGGGTGGTCCCGGGTCATCGCGGCGCCGTGCAGGGGTCGGGGTGGTGGTGCGCCCTCTGCCGTCGGGGAGGGGCGGAGGGCGCGGCCAGGGTCTGCTGCCGACTTGAACCGGAGTCTAGGGATTCGCCTTCGCGGCGGGAGCGAGTCTGGCGAATACCTCGAATATAAAATTTTATATTTTTGCGGTGCAGCATCACGTGGCGTGAAGGGCTCGCAGCGGCATCCGCGGGCGGCGCGCATTCAGTACAGTGCGCCGGTCAGCAGCAGGTAGCCGGGCAGCCAGGCGGTGCCCATGCCCTGGACGATCGCCATCCACGCGGTCGCGCGCGCGATTGGCCTGTGCACGGCGAGCAGCAGGAAGAACATCAGCCACAGCACCGCCCACGCCGCCCACGACAGGCCGAGCCACCAGTCCCAGGTGCTGTCGGCGGCGCGCAGGGTGTCGGCCGCGATCGGCAGCGCGGTGATCGCCACGAACAGGCTGAACCAGCCCAGCCCGCGCCCGTCGGCGCCGGTGAGGCGGTTCCAGGCCACCCACAGGTAGGTGAAGGAGAACAGCAGCGAGAAGGCCGCGGCGCGGATCGACGCCGCGTCGGCGTCGGCGCCGAGGGCCAGGCGCAGGCAGACCAGCAGGGTGAGTCCGCCGGTGCAGAGGTTGATGATGGTGATCTCGCGGTCGCCGATGCGGCCGAGCATCCACAGGCCGTTGAGGATCAGGACCGCGCCGACGTAGAACAGGGACAGGCCGAGCAGCATGAGGTTTTCCAGGGACGTACGATGGGGCCGCGCAGTGTAGGTGGCCGAGACGCGCGCGCGCAGTGCGGCAGGCTGATGCCGCGCATCAGGGCGCGCACACGTCGCGCTTCCCCGTCGCGCGACGCCGCGTGCCGATCGCCCGCTCCCCGCGGATGGGCTACATCACCGATGCGATATGACACCCCCGGCGGCGCTGGCGCATAATCCGTCCCGCACTGTTGCTCGCCGCCGTCTCCCCGGCGGATCCCTTCGGCCGCGGCTCCCTTCCGGGGCGCCGCGGCATTTTCCTTTTGGAGGTCCGATGTCCGCATCCGGCTCGCCGCGCCTGGCGCTGTCCGCGCTCGCGCTCCTGTCGCTGATCTGGGGCTACAACTGGGTGGTCATGAAGCAGGTCATCCAGTACGTCGATCCCTTCGACTTCTCGGCGATCCGCACCGCGCTCGGCGCCGCCACGCTCTTCGTGGTGCTGATCGCACTGCGTCGCCCGCTGGGGCTGCAGCAGGTGCGCGAGGTGGCGCTGCTCGGCGTGCTGCAGACCGGCGCCTTCACGGCGCTGATCCAGTGGGCGCTGGTGGCCGGCGGCGCGGGCAAGACCGCGGTGCTGGTGTATACGATGCCGTTCTGGGTGGTGCCGATGGCCTGGTTCGTCCTCGGCGAGCGCGTGCGCGGCATGCAGTGGGTGGCCAATGCGATCGCCGGCTGCGGCCTCGTGCTGGTGCTCGAGCCCTGGGCGATGGGCGGCAGCGCCTTCAGCAACCTGCTCGCGGTCGCCGGCGGGGTGACCTGGGCGGCGGCCTCGGTGCAGGCCAAGCGCATGCGCCGCGCGCACGACTTCGACCTGCTCTCGCTCACCGCCTGGCAGATGCTGTTCGGCGCGGTCGCGCTGTGCGTGCTGGCGCTGCTCCACCCCTCGCGGCCGATCGACCCGACGCCTTACTTCTGGGGCGCGCTGGTGTTCAACGCGGTGTTCGCCACCGGGCTGGCCTGGCTGCTGTGGCTGTTCGTGCTGCAGAGGCTGTCCGCCGGCGTGGCGGGGCTGTCCGCGCTCGGCATCCCGATGGTGGGTGCGCTCGCGGGCTGGATCGAGCTCGGCGAGCGCCCCACCGCGGTGGAATTCGCCGGCATGGCGCTGATCGTCGGCGCGCTGGCGCTGACGAGCCTGTGGTCGCTGCGCCAGGCCAGGCGCGCGTCGCCGCGCTGAGCGGCGGGCGCGCCGCGCTCAGGCGCCGATCGCGACCACGCGCGGCTTTGCGTAGCGCTCGGCGGGCGCGAAGCGGTCGATCAGCGCGCCGAGGGCCGCGGGCGCCACCGGCGGGCTGAACAGATAGCCTTGCAGCGCGTCGCAGCCGGCGGCGGCGAGCAGCGCGCGCTGCTCCTCCGTTTCCACGCCTTCGGCGACCACGCGCAGGCCCAGGCCGCGCGCCAGGCCCAGGGTTGCATCCACGATGATCGAGCTCTTCGGGTCGCGGCTCAGGCCATCGACGAAGCTGCGGTCGATCTTCAGCTTGGTGAGGGCGAAGCGGCTCAGGTAGGCGAGCGAGGAGTAGCCGGTGCCGAAGTCGTCGAGCGCGACGCTCACCCCCATGCGGCTGATCGCCTCGACCTGGCGCGCGCCGTGCTCGCTGTCGCTCATCATCGCGCTCTCGGTGAGCTCGAGCTCGAGCTGGCCGGGGTCGATGCCGGTGCGCTCGAGCACCTCGCGCACGCGCTCGGGCAGGCGCCCGCCCGCGAGCTGGTGCGCGGAGACGTTCACCGCCACGCGCACCGCCGGCAGGCCGGTGTCCTGCCAATGGCGGACCTGGCGGCAGGCGGTCTCGAGCGCCCAGTCGCCGATCGCGACGATCAGCTCGCTCTCCTCGGCCACCGGGATGAACTCCGCCGGCGACACCCAGCCCAGCGCGGGGCTGTTCCAGCGCAGCAGCGCCTCCACGGTGCGTACGCGGCCATCGCGCACGCACACGATCGGCTGGTAGTAGAGCTGCAGCTCGCCGCGCGCGAGCGCATGGCGCAGCTCGCTCTCGACCTCGATCCAGCGCCGTGCCCGGGTGTCCATGCCGGCGGTGAAGAAGTGCAGGCGGTTGCCCAGGCCGTGGCGGATCTGCGCACGCGCGGCCTCGGCCGCCTGCAGCAGGTGCTCGGCGTCGGCGCCGTCCTGAGGATGGACGCTGATGCCCAGGCTCGCGCTCATGTGCAGGAGCTGGCCGTTGACCGTCACCGGGCGGGCGATCTCGTCGAGGATGCGTCGCGCGAGCGCGGCCAGCGCGTCGGCATCGGTGAACTCGGTGATCAGCACGAGGAACTCGTCACTGCCCAGGCGGGCGAGGCTGCTGCGCCGCTTCAGGCAGCCCGCGATGCGCTCGGCCATCACTTGCAGCAGGCGGTCGCCGGCGTCCTGACCGAGGCTCTCGTTCACCCGCCGGAAGCGGTCGAGGTCGAGCAGCAGCACCGCGGCCTTGCCCTCGCCGGCGGAGGCGCGCTCCACCGCCTGCTGCAGCCGCTCCATGAAGAGCTGGCGGTTGGCGAAGCCGGTGAGGGGATCGTGGTGGGTCAGGTAGTCGAGCCGGGCCTGGTCCCGCTTCTCGCGGCTGATGTCGCTGAACATGCCCACGTAGTGCGTGGGCAGGCCGTCGGCGCCGCGCACCGCACGCAATGCCAGGCGCTCGGGGTAGATCTCGCCGCTCTTGCGCCGGTTCCACACCTCGCCGACCCACGAGCCGCGCGTGACCAGCGCGTCCCACATGCCGGCGTAGAAGGCGGCGTCGTGGCGGCCGGATTTGAGCACGCGCGGATTGAGCCCGAGCACCTCGGCGCGCGCATGGCCGGTGATGCGCTCGAAGGCCGGGTTGCAGTCGAGGATGTCGCCGGCGAGGTTGGTCACCACGATGCCTTCGTGCAGGCCCTCGACGACCTCGCCCCAGATGCGCAGGTGGGCCTCGCGGGCACGCAGGCCGTCCTCGGCGTGGCGGCGGGCCCGGCGCCCGCGCGCCTCGGCCAGGCCGCGCGCCAGCGCCGGGGCGAGGCGCGCGAGATCGTGCTTGTGCACGTAGTCGTGTGCGCCGAGCGCCATCAGGCGGCCGGCCTCCTCGTCGGCGAGCGAGGCCGAGACGACCACGAAGGGCAGGTCGAGGCCGCTCGCCTGCACCTGGGCGAGGGCCTCCTCGGGGCTGAACCCGGGCAGGGCGTAGTCGCACAGCACCGCGGACCACGCGCAGGCCTCGAGCGCGGCGCCGAGTTCCGCGGCGCGATCGACGCGGCGCGCCGTCGCCACCGTGTAGCCGGCGCGCTCGAGCTGGCGCACGACCAGCGCGGCATCGGATTCGTTGTCCTCGACGATCAGCAGGTTGACGGTCTCGCCCATGCTTGCCCTTCCATTGCGGGGTGCGGCCGCAAGCGCACTCCGGCACTCCGGTCCATGCGGCGATGATAAGCCGGCGGGCCGTGGCGGCAATCCCTTGGATTACCGAGGCGCGTCTAGGGTTGTGGAGCGCTTGCCGAGCGTGATGAGGCCGCGGCGCGCGGCCTCGAGCAGCAGGTTGGCGATGTCGCGCACGCCCAGGCGCTCCATGATCTGCGCGCGGTGCGCCTCCACGGTCTTGACGCTGAGGTCGAGCCGGCGGGCGATCTCCTTGGTGCCGAGGCCGCTGCCGATGAGCTCGAGGATCTCGGTCTGGCGCGGGGTCAGCACGCTCGCCGCGCGTTCGTCCTCGGGCGGACGGGCGAGCATGTTGCCCACCAGGTGGCGCGACACCGCCGGGCTCAGATAGACGTCGCCGCGCATCACCGCCGCGATCGCCATCTCGAGCTCGGCCACCGCGGCGTCCTTGAGCAGGTAGCCGCGCGCGCCGCAGCGCAGCGCCTGCTCGAAGAAGTCGCCGGTGTCGTGCATCGACAGGATCACCACCTTGATGTGCGGATGCGCCGCGGCGATCGTGCGTGTGGCGGCGAGGCCGTCCATGTCGTCCATCGCGATGTCCATCAGCACCAGGTCGGGCTGCATCGTCGCCGCCAGCTCGACCGCCTGACGGCCGCTGCTCGCCTCCTCGATGCCGGCCACGCCCGCGATGGAGCCGAGCAGCGCGCGGATGCCCGCGCGCACCAGGCTGTGATCGTCCACCAGCAGAACTCGCATTCCTTCCATGGCCGAATCCTACGCCGCGGCGGCGTGTGCGGTACAGGGCAGGCTGACCCGGATGCGGGTGCCCGCGCCGGGCGCCGCGTCGATGTGGACCTCGCCGCCGATGAGCGCGGCGCGCTCCTCCATGCCGAGCAGGCCCACGCTGGCGCCCTCCAGCATGCGCCGGCGCGCGCGCGCGAGGTCGAAGCCGCGGCCGTCGTCGGCGATCTCCAGGTCCAGGCGGCCGTCCGCGGCCGACAGGGCGATGCGCACCCGCTTCGCCGCCGCATGGCGGACGACGTTGGTGAGCGCCTCCTGCAGCAGGCGGAAGCACACGATCGCGCAGCGCTCTTCCGCCTTGAACTCGCCCACGCTGCCGGCGAAGTCGAGCGCCAGCCCGGCGCGCGCGCATTCGCGCTCGGCGTGCCAGCGCAGCGAGGCTTCCAGGCCCATGTAGTCGAGCTGCGGCGGGCGCAGGTTCAGGGACAGGCCGCGCACCTGCGCGAGCGCCTCCTCGGTGGTGTGGATGGCCGCGGCCAGGCGCGCCACCGCCGGGCCGGCGTCCAGATGCGGGGTCATCGCCTGCAGGTCGAGCTTGACCGCGGTCAGCGCCTGGCCGATCTGGTCGTGCAGCTCGTAGGCCACCGCACGGCGCTCGGCCTCCTGGGCGTCGAGCACGCGCAGCGACATCTGGCGCAGGCGCGCGTTGGCGGTGCGCAAGGCCTCGGCCGCGGCGCGCTGCGCGGTGACATCGTGCACCGTGCCGATCAGGCGCGGCGTCGCAGCCTCGACGCCGCGGCTGCGGGCGGCGCACTCGAGCACGTAGCGCAGGCTGCCGTCGGCATGGACGATGCGGTACTCCAGTTCCACGCGCTCGCTGCCGGCCGCGAGCTCGCGATGCGCCTGCAGCAGGCGGCCGAGGTCGTCCGGGTGCACGCGGGTGAGCAGGGCGTCGAGCGCATCCTCGCCCGCCACCGGGGCCATGCCGAAGAGCGCGAACAAGGTGTCCGAGCACCATGGCGCGCCGCCCGGCAGGTCCCTGCGCCACTGCCCGACCCCGCCGATGCGCTGCGCCTCGCGCAGCACCGCCTCGCTGTCGTGCAGGGCGGCGAGCGCGCGTCGGCGCTCGGCGCGGACGCGCGCCTCGCCGAGCTCGCGCTCGATCGCGGGGGCGAGGCGGGCGAGGTTGTCCTTCATCAGGTAGTCGTGGGCGCCGCGGCGCATCAGTTCGATCGCGGTCTCGTCGCCGATGGTGCCCGAGACCACGATGAAGGGCAGGTCGAGCCCGCTCGCGTGCAGCTCGGCGAGCGCGCTGCGCGCGTCGAACCCCGGCAGGTTGAAGTCGGAGAGCACCACGTCCCAGGTCTCCTCGACGAGCGCCGCACGCATTCCGGCGCCGTCCTCGATGCGGCGATGGCGCGGCGCGAAGCCCGCTCGGCGCAGCGCGCGCAACACCAGCAGCGCATCGCTCTCGGAGTCTTCCACCATCAGCACGGCGAGCGCGCGCGGCGCGGGAGCGGTGCGAGACTCCGCAGGCGAGCTCGGGGAGGGGGCGGAGGCGGAGTTCGGGAGAGGGGTCAAGGCGCTCGCCTCAGGCAGGCGTTCCGTTGCGTGCAGGGGCCGGCGGCCCGGGCAGCAGCGGCAGGGTGAAGCGGAAGCAGGCGCCCTCGCCAGGGCTCGCCTCGGCCTCCAGGGTGCCACCGTGACGCTGGATGATACGCTGCACGATCGCCAGCCCGATGCCCGTGCCGGGAAACTCGCGCTGCGAGTGCATGCGCTGGAAGGGCACGAACAGCCGGGCGGCGTGCTTCATGTCGAAGCCCGCGCCGTTGTCGCGCACGAAATACTGCCGCAGCACGCGCGTGCCGAGGGGATCGACGATTTCCCGGCAGCCGAGTTCGACGCGCGCCCGCGGCACGCGCGCGGTGAACTTGCAGGCGTTGTCGCACAGGTTGGCGAGCGCGATCCCGAGCAGGCGGCGGTCGCCCCAGACCGTCAGCCCGGGGGCGATCACGAACTCGATGTCGCGCCCCGGCCAGCTCTCGCGCACGCGCTCGGCCACCTCGCGGGCGAGCAGGTCGAGCTCCAGCCACTCGAAGGACGGCTCGCTGCGGGTGACGCGGGCCAGCTGCAGCAGGTCCTCGATGAGCAGGTTCATGCGCGCGCATTCGCCGCGGATGCGTGCGAGGTATTCCTGCGCTTCCACGGGCAGGGCGGCGCCGTGATCCTCCTCGAGCGCCTGCGCCCAGCCGCCGATGCCGCGCAGCGGTGCGCGCAGGTCGTGCGACACCGAGTAGCTGAAGCTCTCCAGCTCGCGGTTGGCGAGTTCGAGCTGGCTGCGCTGCTGGTGCAGGGCCTGCAGGGTCTCGCCGAGCGCGTCGGCCATGTGGTCGAACTGCGCACCGACCTGGGCGATCTCGTCCTTGCCGGACATGCCGAGGCGGTGCTCGTAGTGACCCTTCTCGATCGCCCGCGCGCCCTTGTGCAGTTCCTGCAGCGGATCGAGGATGCGGCGATGCACCAGGAAGAGCTCCAGGCCGATCACGAGGCCCAGTGCGAGGATGAGGCCCGCGATCAGGCGCTCCTGATCGGCATGCAGCCGTTCCAGCCGGGCCTGGCCGAGATCGAGCAGGCGCAAGGTGTCGCTGGCCACCTGCTGCGTCGCCTCCATGAAGTGCACCGAGGCCATGCGCTGCGCGTCGAGCAACTCGGGCGTCGGCGTGCTGCCCGCGGCCTCGCGCAGGCGATCGGCGGCGAGCGCCTCGAACAGCGCCGGCAGTTCCGCGTGGCGTGCGCGCAGGCCCGCGATGATCGGCTCGCCGGGGGTGCCGTCCATCAGCGCGGGCGCGAGCAGCGCGCCGAGCGCCTGGTGGCTCTCGTACCAGCGCGCGCGCGCGGCCGGCGAGGGCTCGGCGAGGAACTCGAAGATGCGCGAGCGCATCTGCGCGGCGCCCACCGGCCCGATCTGCGCCGACATGCGGCCGCGCTCCAGTTCGGCGCGCAAGGCCAGGTTGTTCGCGATCCACAGCCCCGTGGCGACCACGACGGTGATCAGCGACGCGATCGCGATCGCCCATTGCTGCCTGCGGATCAGCACGCGAATCCCTCCGTCTCGATGAGCCTGCTCCTGCTTTCCGACTAGTCCAATCCCCTAGGGGCATGCACGGAATTTTACCGATTGTCCCTAGACGCCCCGGAGCGGGAACATGCAGGCGACGGAAATGCATGCCGCCGGCAAACCCCGGGCGGATGCGGAGTTTAACGGCACTCCCCGGATGGGTTCCATCTTCGCGCGGAGCGCTCCGTGAGCGAAGTCCGCACGGAACAGGAATCGTCGCAGCGCCACAAGGCGGGTGCGGCACAAGTGGAGAAGCCTCAAGTGTCCCAAGCCCCCCAGGCTCCCGCCTCGAAGGATTCGCAGCTCCTGCCCCTGGCTGCGCTCGCCGCGCCCGGGTTGGCGGGGGCGCTGCTGCTCGGCGCGCTCGTGCCGGGCGCGGCGGGCGTCGTCGCGGCGGGCGTCGTCGGCGTCGCCGGCCTCGCCCTGCCATGGTGGATACTGCGTCGCGAGCGCGCCCGCCAGGCTGACGTCGCGGCGCGCGTGGCCACGGCGGAGCGTGCGCGCCTGGCCGAGCGCGAGGCCTACCTCGCCAGCCTGCAGCAGTTGGCGCAGGCCGCGCTGGCGCGCTGGCACGACCACGTGGGCATCTCGCGCAGCCAGACCGAGACCGCCGTGGGCGCGCTCGCCGGCGAGTTCGCGCACATCCTCGAGCGCCTGCAGGACGCGCTGCTGCGCTCGCGCCAGTCCACCGCCGACCGCGGCGAGGACAGCGTGGTCGGGGTGATCGGCCATGCCCGCGGCGAGCTCGACCGCGTGCTCGCCGGGCTCAACGCCGCGCTCGCCGAGAAGCAGAGCCTGTCGCAGGCGGTCGCCCGCCTCGCCCAGGTCACCGAGGAGCTGATGCGCATGGCGAGCGAGGTCGGCGAGATCGCCAAGCAGACCAACCTGCTCGCGCTCAACGCGGCGATCGAGGCCGCCCGCGCCGGCGAGTTGGGGCGCGGCTTCGCGGTGGTCGCCGACGAGGTGCGCAAGCTCTCCGACCTCTCCGGCGCCACCGGCGAGCGTATCCGCGCCAAGGTCGAGAGCGCCCACGCCGCGATGGCCGAGGCGCTCGCAGCGGCCGAGCACATGGCCCGCGGCGACGCCGTCCTGGTGCGCGACTCCGAGGCGGCGATCGGCAGCGTGGTCGGCCGCTTCGACCAGGTCGGCAACGCCATGGCGCAGGCCGCGCGCGCGCTCGAGGAAGACAGCACCGCGGTGCAGTCCCGCATCGAGGGCGTGCTGGTGCAGCTCCAGTTCCAGGACCGCGTCAGCCAGATCCTCGAGGCGGTGCGCGCCGACATGGCGCGCCTCGCCGCCCAGGTCGCCGAAGACGAGGCCCGCCTCGCCGGCGGGCGGGTGCCGGCGCCGATCGACGTCGCCGCCTGGATCGCCGCGCTCGAGCGCACCTACACCACCCTCGAACAACACGCCCGCCGCGCCGACGCGAACCCCGCCCCGGCTGGCGGCGACATCACCTTCTTTTGAGCAGGAGTACTCCCCCATGTCCAAGACCGTGCTGATCGTCGACGACTCCGCCTCGCTGCGCCAGGTGGTGAGCCTGTCGCTCAAGGGCGCCGGCTACCAGGTGATCGAGGCCTGCGACGGCCGCGACGCCCTCGGCAAGCTCGGCGGCCAGAAGGTTCATCTCATCATCTCCGACGTGAACATGCCCAACATGGACGGCATCGCCTTCGTGCGCGAGGTCAAGAAGAACCCGAGCTACAAGTTCACCCCGGTGATCATGCTCACCACCGAGGCCGCCGAGGAGAAGAAGCGCCTCGGCCAGGAAGCCGGCGCGCGCGCCTGGGTGGTCAAGCCCTTCCAGCCGCAGCAGATGCTGGCGGCGGTGTCCAAGCTGGTGATGTGAGCGCGCCGACCATGGACACCCCTGCACTCGACACCCCCGCGGCCGGCGTCGCCCGCCTCGCCCCCGAGGGCGAACTCGGCATCTACACCGTGGCCGCGCTGCGCGAGGCCTGGCTGCAGGCGCTCGCCACCCACGAAGCGCTAGAGATCGACCTCGGCCGCATCGACGAGATCGACACCGCCGGCCTGCAGCTCATGCTGATGGCCAAGCGCAGCGTCGGGCGCAGCGTGCGCTTCGTCAACCACTCCGCCGCGGTGCTGCGCCTGCTCGACCTCGCCCGCCTCGGCGGCGCGCTCGGCGACCCGCTGCTCGAGGACGCCGCGCCGGCCACGCAGGAGGCACGCTGATGGACCTCTCCCAGGCCCAGGCCACCTTCCTCGACGAGAGCCGCGAGCTGCTCGCGCAGATGGAGGAGATCCTCCTGCGCGCCGAGACCGCCGCGCTGCCGACCGACGAGCTGCACGCGCTGTTCCGTTGTGCCCACACCATCAAGGGCTCGGCCGGCCTGTTCGGGCTGGACGCGGTGGTGCACTTCACCCACGCCGTCGAGAGCGTGCTCGACCGCATGCGCAACGGCGAGCTCGAACTCTCCGACGCCCTGATCAACCTGCTGCTCGAGTCGCAGGACCACATCGCCAGCCTCGTCGCCGCGGTCGCCGCCGAACTTCCTCCGCCCGAGTTCGAGGGCGCGCCGCTGCGCGCCCGCCTCGAAGCCTTCTGCGCCACGACGCCCGCCACCCCCGCCGCACTGCCGGCGACCGTGGCGGAGGGGGACCCGGTCGTCTGCTCCGCGACCGAGGCCGCGCCCGCGCTCGAAGTCGGCGGCAGCGTGGCGCTGGGCGCCGAGCACTGGCACCTGTCGCTGCGCTTCGCGCCCGAGGTGCTCCGCAACGGCATGGACCCGCTCGCCTTCATCCACTACCTGCGCACCCTCGGCGAGCTCGTGCACGTCGAGACCATCGCCGACACCCTGCCCGAGCTCGCCGCCGGCGACCCGGAAAACTGCTACCTCGGCTTCGAGATCGCGCTGCGCAGCACGGCCCCCCGCGCCGAGATCGAGGCGGTGTTCGAGTTCGTGCAGGACAGCGCGCGCATCGTGCTGGTGCCGCCGGCGGCGCGCGTCGAGGAGTACCTCGCCCTCATCGAGGCGCTCGACGAGGACCCGCGCCGACTCGGCGAGATCCTCGTGACCTGCGGCTCGGTCACCGCGCGCGAGCTCGAGGCCGCGCTCGCCGCCCAGCACGTGCAGGCCGAGGCGCCGCGCGTGGGCGAGCTACTGGTCGAGCACGCCGGTGTGCCCGCCCAGGTGGTGCAGGCCGCGCTCGGCAAGCAGAAGGCCGCCGAGGAGCGCCGCGCCAGCGAGACGCGCAGCGTCAAGGTGCCCGCCGACCGGCTCGACGCGCTCATCGACCAGGTCGGCGAGCTCGTCATCGCCGGCGCCGCCACCCAGCTGCAGGCGCAGCAGGCCGGCAGCCGCGCGCTGCAGGAGACCGCCGCCAACCTGCTGCGCCTGGTCGAGGACGTGCGCGACGCCGCGCTGCGCCTGCGCATGACCCCGATCGGCGAGGTCTTCAACCGCTTCCCGCGCGTGGTGCGCGACCTCGCGCGCGAGCTCGGCAAGGACATCGAGCTGGTGATCCGCGGCGCCGAGGCCGAGCTCGACAAGTCCATGGTCGAGAAGATCGGCGACCCGCTCATGCACCTCGTGCGCAACGCCCTCGACCACGGCATCGAATCGCCCGAACGCCGCGCCGCGGCGGGCAAGCCGGCGCGCGGCCGGGTCGAGCTGCGCGCCTTCCACGAGTCGGGCAGCATCGTCATCGAGGTCGCCGACGACGGCGGCGGGCTGGACGCGCGGCGCATCCTCGCCAAGGCCGTCGAGCGCGGCCTGGTCGCGGCGGACGCCGTGCTCTCCGAGGCCGAGATCCACCGCCTCGTCCTGGCGCCGGGCTTCTCCACCGCGGCCGAACTCACCAGCCTGTCCGGCCGCGGCGTCGGCATGGACGTGGTCAAGAGCAGCGTCGATGCGCTGCGCGGCACCCTCGACATCCACAGCGCGCCGGGCTGCGGCACCACGATGCGGCTGTGCCTGCCGCTCACGCTGGCGATCATCGACGGCTTCCAGGTCGGTGTCGCCGGCGCCACCTTCATCCTGCCGCTCGACGCGGTGGTCGAGTGCATCGAGCTGCCGGCCGACGCCGGCGCCGCCGGCTACCTCGACCTGCGCGGCCAGGTCCTGCCCTTCCTGCGCCTGCGCGCCCTGTTCGCGCTCGAGGGCGCACCGCCGCCGCGGCAGAACGTGGTCGTGGTGCGCTTCGGCGGGCGCCAGGCGGGGATCGCGGTGGACCATCTGCTCGGCGAATGCCAGGCGGTGATCAAGCCGCTCGGGCCGCTCTTCGAGCGCGTCGCCGGCATCGCCGGCTCCACCATCCTGGGCAGCGGCGAGGTGGCGCTGATCCTGGACGTGCCACAACTGGTCCAGCGTGCGATCGCGCACGAGGGCCGCGACACCGGGGGTGCGCCGCGGGCGCGCTTCCTTGCTGCATGAATGCTGCAGAAGAAACCGGAAACAGGGGAAAGCGAATGTTCAGGAACATGAAGGTGGGTATGAAGCTGGGGCTGGGCTTCGGCCTCGTGCTGGTGCTGCTGGGGACGCTGCTCGCGGTGGGCATCCTGCGCCTGACCGACATCAAGCACGATGTCGACGTGGTGGTGGACGAGCTGTGGCCCAAGACGCAGCTGCTGCAGGACGGACTGGTCGGGGTCAACGAGATCGCCCTCGGCGGGCGCGAGCTGGTCATCGCCGAGAACGGCGAGCAGATCGGCCGTGCCAAGGACCGCATGCTCGGCGGGCGCGAGCGCATCGGCAAGGCCTGGGACGCGCTCGCGCCGATGCTGGTGCAGCCGCGCGGCAAGGAGCTCTTCGCCGAGGTGCTCGACAGCCGCCAGCGCTTCATCCCGGCGCAGAACCGCCTCATCGAGCTCGTCGAGCAGGGCCGTGCCGACGAGGCGCGCGCCTTCCTGCGCGGCGACTACGACGCCATCGCGGTGCAGTACCGCCAGCGCGTGAACGCGCTCACCGCCTACCAGGGCGAACTGCTCTCCGGTACCGGCAGCGCGACCGCCGCGACCGTCGCCGCGGCCACGCTGACCATGTCGGTGCTGGGCGGCATCGCCCTGCTGGTGGGCGTGGCGGTGGCGATCCTGATCACCCGCGGCCTGCTGCGCCAGCTCGGCGGCGAGCCCGACTACGCCGCGGAGATCGCGCGCAAGGTCGCCGCCGGCGACCTCACGGTGGACGTGCAGTTGCGCGCCGGCGACAGCGCCAGCGTGCTGGCGGCCATGCAACGCATGGTGGGCAGCCTGTCGCACACCCTGGGCGAGGTGCGCGGCGCGGCCGACGCCCTGTCGGCGGCCTCCGAGCAGGTGAGCGCGACCTCGCAGTCGCTGGCGCAGGGCTCGTCCGAGCAGGCCGCCAGTCTGGAGGAGACCTCGGCCTCGATCGAGCAGATGTCGGCCTCGATCGGCCAGAACACCGAGAACGCCCGCGTCACCGACGGCATGGCGAGCAAGTCCGCCGCCGACGCCGACGAGGGCGGCGATGCGGTGCGCGCGACGGTGGAAGCGATGCGTTCGATCGCCGACAAGATCGGCATCGTCGACGACATCGCCTACCAGACCAACCTGCTCGCGCTCAACGCCGCGATCGAGGCGGCGCGTGCCGGCGAGCACGGCAAGGGTTTCGCGGTGGTGGCGGCCGAGGTGCGCAAGCTCGCCGAGCGCAGCCAGGTCGCGGCGCAGGAGATCGGCGAACTGGCCGGCTCCAGCGTGAAGACCGCCGAGCGCGCGGGTGCGCTGCTCGAGCAGATCGTGCCCTCGATCCGCAAGACCGCCGAGCTGGTGCAGGAGATCACCGCCTCGTCCGAGGAGCAGTCGGCCGGCGCGGGGCAGATCAACATCGCCATGAGCCAGATCAGCCAGACCACGCAGCAGAACGCCTCGGCTTCGGAGGAGCTGTCGGCGACCGCCGAGGAGATGAACAGCCAGGCCGAGCAGCTGCAGCGCCTGGTGGCGCAGTTCCGCCTCGACCCGCAGGCGCAGCTCGCCGGCGGCGATGGCGGCGCCGCGCGCACCACCCGCGGCCAGCCGGCGCCTGCGCGCAGCACGCGCGAGCCGCGCCGCATCGGCCTCGGCAACGCGCAGCCGGCTTTCGCGTCCGCCGCCGCGGACCCGGAATACGTGCGCTTCTGAGCGGGGAGCGCCATGTCGCAATCCAGTCTTCAGCCGGTCGTCCCCGCCACTGCCAGCCTGCGTGCCGCCGCGGCCGCGGGCGGCCAGTACCTGGTGTTCACGCTCGGCGGCGAGGTCTTCGCCATCGACATCCTGCAGATCCGTGAGATCATCGAATTCGGCGAGCTCACCGAGGTGCCGATGACGCCGCCCACCGTGCGCGGAGTGATCAACCTGCGTGGCGCGGTGGTGCCGGTGATCGATCTTGCTGCGCGCTTCGGCCGCGAGCGCATTCGCAGCGGGCGGCGCAGCTGCATCGTCATCGTCGAGGTGGATGGCGAGGCCGGCACGCAGACGCTGGGCGTGATGGTCGACGGCGTCAGCGAGGTCATCGACATCGCCGCCGCCGACATCGAGCCGGCGCCGTCCTTCGGGGCCCGCATCCGCACCGACTTCATCGCCGGCATGGCGCGCCGCGAAGGGCGCTTCGTGATCCTGCTCGAGGTCGGGCGGGTGTTCTCGATCGACGAACTCGCCGGCATCGGCGCGCTCGCCGGCGCCGCCGAGCACTGAGCCGGTCCTCCGGGAGGCCACGCATGTCCGAGATCAGCATCACCCAGGCCGAGTTCGAGCAGTTCCGCGCGCTCATGCATCGGGCCGCCGGCGTCGACCTGCCGCCGCAGAAGATCAGCCTGGTCAGCGGCCGCCTGGCGCGGCGGCTGCGCGCGCTCGGGCTCGCCAGCTTCGGCGACTACCATCGCCTGGTGTCGAGCGCCGGCGCGCACGACGAGTTCGAGCGCATGGTCGACCTGCTCACCACCCACGAGACCTATTTCTTCCGCGAACCCAAGCACTTCGACTTCCTCGCCGAAAGCGTGCTGCCCGCGCTCGGGCGCACGCGCACGCCGCGCTTCTGGAGCGCGGCGAGCTCGTCCGGCGAGGAGGCCTACAGCCTGGCGATGGTGCTCGCCGACCGTCTCGGCGGCGACGCGCCCTGGGAGGTGTTCGGCTCGGACATCAGCCGCGAGGTGGTGGAGAAGGCGCGCGGCGGCGTCTATGCGATGAACCGCATCGACGGCATCCCGCCCGACTACCTGCGGCGCTACTGCCTGCGCGGCGTAGGCAGCCGCGACGGTACGCTGCAGGTCGACGCGGCGCTGCGCCGACGGGTGCGCTTCGCCCAGGTCAATCTCAACGGCAACCTCGCCGGTGTCGGCGACTTCGACGTCGTCTTCCTGCGCAATGTGCTGATCTACTTCGACCTGCCGACCAAGCGCCGCATCGTCGAACGCATCGTGCGCCAGATGCGGCCGGGTGGCTGGCTGTTCATCGGCCACTCGGAGAGCCTCAACGGCCTCGACCTCGGCCTGCGCCAGGAGCGGCCCACCATCTACCGGCGAATGTGAGCATGCGGCCGGCTTCGCGCAACACGATCGAGATCTTCCTGCAGCCCGGCGAGTTCTGGTTCGGCGACCGCGACACGCGCATCCGCACCCTGCTCGGCTCCTGCGTGTCGATCACGATGTGGCATCCGCGCCTGCGCATCGGCGGCATGTGCCACTTCATGCTCCCCGAGCGCGGCGTGCGTGCGTGCGCCGATGGCCTGGACGGGCGCTATGCCGGGGACGCGATCGCGCTCTTCCTGCGCGAGCTGCGCGCCGCCCACACTCGGCCGCAGGATTACCAGGTCAAGCTCTTCGGCGGCGGACGCATGTTCCGCAGCCGCCACGCCGCGGGCGCTCCCGCCGCGCTCGACGTCGGCACGCGCAACGTCGAGGCCGCGCGCATGCTGCTGCGCACGCACGGCTTTCGCGTGCGCGCCGCCCACGTCGAGGGCGAGGGCCACCGCAATCTGATCTTCGACATCGGCAGCGGCGAGGTCTGGCTGCGCCACGTCGCTCCGGCGGCGGCGAGCGCCGCGGTGATCCACACCGAAGTCCCCTCCCAAGCCCACCCCGGAGTTCACCCGGAATCCGCGAGCGAGGCCGCATGAACGCCCCCATCCGTGTCCTCGTCGTCGACGACTCCGCCGTGGTGCGCCAGGTGGTGAGCGAGATCCTCTCCGCCGCACCCGGCATCGAGGTCGTCGGCACCGCCTCCGATCCGCTCTTCGCCATGGCCAAGATGCGCCGCGACTGGCCCGACGTGATCACCCTGGACGTGGAGATGCCGCGCATGGACGGCATCAGCTTCCTGCGCCAGCTCATGGCCGAGCGCCCGACCCCGGTCATCGTGTGCTCCACGCTCACCTCGCGCGGCGCCGAGACCACCATGCAGGCGCTCGCCGCCGGCGCCGTCTCCATCATCGCCAAGCCCACGCTCGGCCTGAAGGGCTTCCTCACCGACTCCGCCCAGGAACTCGTCGCCGCCGTGCGCGCCGCGGCGCGTGCGAACCTGCGCGCGCTACGGGCGGGGGCGGGCGTCGGCGGGGGTGGTCCCGGCGTTGGTGGTCGAGCAGGGTCCGGAGCGGAAATCGGCTCCGCAACGGGGCCTGGCGGAGCGGGCGTGGCTGCCGCTCCGGGCGTCGGCGTGGCGGCCGCGCGCGGTGCAGCGGGCGCCGGACCGGCCGGGTCGGGCGCGCGCGGCGGATCGAACGGCGCGCCCGGCGGCGCGCTCGCGCGCCCGGCCGCGGCGACCGCGATCGTGCCCGCCGCCGTGGCGCCCGCGCGCGCCGAGGCCATGGCCGAGACCACCGACCGCATCATCGCGCTCGGCACCTCCACCGGCGGCACCCAGGCCCTCGAGGCGGTGCTGCGCGGCCTGCCGCGCACCGTGCCCGGCATCGTCGTGGTGCAGCACATGCCGGAGAAGTTCACCGCGATGTTCGCCCAGCGCCTCGACCAGGTGTGCGCCCTCGAGGTGCTCGAGGCCCGGGACGGACAGCGCGTCCTCCCCGGACGGGTGCTCATCGCACCCGGCGGGCGCCACATGACGGTGCGGCGCAGCGGCGCGCAATACCTCGTCGAGGTGCGCGACGGCCCGCCGGTGAACCGCCACCGCCCCTCGGTCGACGTGCTCTTCCGCTCGGTCGCCCGCTGCGCCGGGCGCAACGCGCTTGGCGTGATCATGACCGGCATGGGCGACGACGGCGCCCGCGGCCTGCGCGAGATGTTCGACGCCGGCGCCCAGACCATCGCCCAGGACGAGGCCAGCTCCGTGGTCTTCGGCATGCCCAAGGAAGCCATCCGCCTCGGTGCGGCCACCCGCATCCTCGCGCTCCAGGCCATCGGCCCCGCCATCGAGCAATACACCCGCGCCAGCTGAGCCCCCGCCCCGCGGTGCGACGTTTCCGCAGGAGCGACGCGGGACGGCGACCCCCCGCCGCGCGTCCTCGCCGTCCCGCACGCAGCGATCGCGACTTGCGTCGCTCCTACGGTGCGGCTGCGGGTGCGCGCTGGTTTCTGTGGGAGCGACGCGAGTCGCGATCGGGCGGTTCGGCGGCGGTGGGCGGTGGTGGCTCGAAGGCCGCGATCGCGACTTGCGTCGCTCCTACGGTGCGGCTGCGGGTACGCTGGTTTCTGTGGGAGCGACGCGAGTCGCGGTCGTGTGGTTCGGTGGCGGTGCTGGCGGGGGGGCGGGGGGGGTGCTTGAATGCAGGATCTCTCCGCGCTTTGCCGCCCCATGTCCAAGGTCTTCATCTCCTACCGCCGCGACGACAGCGCCGGCTTCGCCGGGCGGCTCGCCGACGCGCTCGAACGCCGCTTCGGCGCCGACAGCGTGTTCCGCGATGTCGACGACATCGCCGCAGGGGCCGATTTCGGTGTGGTCATCGAGCAGGCCCTGCGGCAGGTGCAGGCGGTGCTGGTGGTGATCGGTACGCGCTGGCTCGACGCGCGCGACGGGCGCGGGCGTCGGCTCGACGATCCCGGCGACTACGTGCGCCGCGAGGTCGAGCTCGCGCTCGCCTCGGGGAAACCCTTGATTCCGGTGCTGGTCGGCGGGGCGACGATGCCCGCGGCCGAGGCGCTGCCGGCGACCCTGCGCGGGCTGGCCAACCGCAACGCGCTCGCGCTCGGCGATGCCGGCTGGGTTGCGGATCTCGCCCGCCTGGAGGCGGCGCTTGTGCAGTGGGTGGCGCCGCCCGTGTCGCCCGCACCGGTGCGTGGACGGCGGGCGCTCGCGGCCGCGATCGCGGCGCTGGTCCTCGCACTCGGCGGCGGCTGGTGGTGGCTGCGGGATGGCGACGGCGGGCTGCAGGCGATCGTCGGCGCATGGAGCGCCGAGGTCGCCTATCCGTGGAACCTGACGCTGCGCGAGCATTACGTGTTCACGCTGGAGGACGGCCGCATCGGCGGCAGCGCGAGCTTCCTCGGCGTGCCGCGCGCGCTGGAGGCGGTGGCGTGGGGGGACGGGCGGCTGCGCTTCCTCACCCGCAGCGAGACCGTGTCCGGCAACGAGCCGCCGCGCGAGATGGGCCAGCTCTACGAGGTCTGGCGCGAGGGCGAGACGCTGCGCGTGCGCCTGCAGATCCGCCGCAGCCATTCGGTCGATGCAGCACTGGAGTTCACCGCGCAGCGCCAATGAGGCCGGCTCAGCACTGGGCTGCACGGCCCGATCGCGACTCGCGTCGCTCCCACGGCAAGCACCGCGCTTCCGGAGCCGCATCCGATCGCGACTCGCGTCGCTCCCACGGCAAGCACCGCGCGTCCGGAGCCGCACGCGATCGCGACTCGCGTCGCTCCCACGCCAAGCACCGCGCGTTCGGGGCTGCAGCCGATCGCGACTTGCATCGCTCCCACGCCAAGCACCGCGCGTTCGGGGCCGCATCCGATCGCGACTTGCGTCGCTCCCACGGCAAGCACCGCGCCTGCGGGGCCGCAGCCGATCGCGACTTGCGTCGCTCTCACGCCAGGCGCCGCGCGTCCGGAGGCGTGCTGTAGGAGCGACGCGAGTCGCGATCGAGCGGCGCGGCTGGATGTCGGTCGGTGCGAATGCGCTGCTTGCTGGCCGTGACCGGCCGGGCGTGGCAAAGTAAGGGCCGGCTCCGACTCCCAACCCGACCCCGCGCGCGCCAACATGTACGGCATCACCGACCTCTTCACCTTCGTCCTCGGCACCATCTTCATCGTCCTGCTGCCCGGCCCCAACTCGCTCTACGTGATGGCGGCGGCCTCGCGCTGGGGGGTGCGCGCCGGCTACCAGGGCGCGGCGGGGATCTTCGTCGGCGACACCGTCCTGATGCTGCTCGCGGTGACCGGCATGGCCTCGGTGCTGCGGGCCACGCCCGAGCTGTTCATGGTGATCAAGTACGCGGGTGCGGCCTACCTGGCCTGGGTGGGGCTGGCCCTGCTGCGCGGCGCGCTGGCGACTTGGCGGCGCGGGGACGAGACGGCGGACGCGGTCGGCGACGGCAAGCCCGACTATCCGCCGCTGCGCAGCACGCCGCACCCCTTCCGCACCGCGCTGCTGATCAGCCTGATGAACCCCAAGGCGATCCTGTTCTTCGTGTCCTTCTTCATCCAGTTCGTCGATCCGGCCTACGAACACCCGGCGCTGTCCTTCGTGATCCTGGGTGTGATCGTGCAGGTGTGCAGCGTGCTCTACCTGTCCACGCTGATCTTCGCCGGCGCGCGCCTGGCTGCGCAGTTCCGCCGCCACCGCCGCATGGCTGCGGGGGCGACCGCGGGGGTGGGCGGGGTCTTCATCGGCTTCGGCGCCAAGCTCGCGACCGCGACGCTGGGCTAGGAGTCTGCGCGGCAGAACTCCAGAGCGTGTTTTCTAGCAGAATGATTGGCGAACCGCGAGGTGCGGCACGAGACTGAGGCCGTGGTCAAGTTGCTTTGCGACGGCGCGGCGCG